>NZ_CP119075.1:709596-1361693 GCF_029023725.1 Synoicihabitans lomoniglobus | reverse complement strand
CGGGAACCGGGAGCGAGGGAAGACTTGACCAGTGGGTTGACGGTCATGCCGCGCGCGACGGCCTTTTTGGCGAGCAAACCGGCGGCGAGCATCACGCTCGGATTGGACGTGTTGGTGCAGCTGGTGATCGCGGCGATGAGCACGCTGCCATTGGTCACTTTGCCGCCGTGGTCGTGGCTGGCCATCACCGGCTCGGGCGTCGGATGGTCGCCCATTTCTTGTTCCGAAGCGAGGGTTGAACCTGCCTCCGCGGTCTCTTGGCTGCCTCCGCCCGACTCGCTGACAATGCCCGTGTGGCAGACCTCCACCGTGGTGCCGTAGTCGTCCGCGGCCCGACCGAAACCGCCGTCGGATGCGGGAGCCGTGTAGAGTGATTTGAACGCATCCTTGAGCTGCGGCAGCACAATGCGGTCCTGCGGACGCTTCGGTCCGGCCACACTCGGCACGACTGTCGAAAGGTCGAGTTCGACGTCGACCGAGTAATCGATCTGGCCCTTCTCGGGGATGCCCCACAGCTCCTGCGCCTTGTAGTAGGACTCATAGAGCGCCACGTGCTTCTCGGCGCGACCGGTGCCGCGCAGGTAAATCGAGGTCTCTTCGTCGATCGGGAAAAAGCCCATCGTCGCGCCGTATTCCGGGGCCATGTTGGCGATGGTGGCGCGGTCGACCAACGGCAGCGCCTTCGCGCCCGGCCCGTAAAACTCGACAAACTTGCCCACCACCTTTTTGGCGCGAAGCAACTCGGTGATGGTCAACGCGAGGTCGGTGGCCGTGACGCCTTCCTGCAACGCACCGGTGAGATGCACGCCGACGACGTCGGGTGTGAGGAAGTAGACCGGCTGACCCAGCATGCCGGCTTCGGCTTCGATGCCACCCACGCCCCAGCCCACGACGCCGAGGCCGTTGATCATGGTGGTGTGCGAATCGGTGCCGACGAGCGTGTCGGGATAATACGTGTCATTGCCGTCCTTCAGCACGCCTTGGGCGAGATACTCGAGATTGACCTGGTGAACGATACCGATGCCCGGAGGCACGACCTTGAACGTATCAAACGCCTGCATACCCCACTTCACGAACTGATAGCGCTCGCGGTTGCGGGTGAACTCGAGATCGAGATTCTTGGCCAGCGCTTCGGCGGAACCCGCGAAGTCGACCTGCACGGAGTGATCGACCACGAGGTCAACCGGCACGAGCGGCTCGATGATTTTCGGATCCTTGCCCACCTTGTCGACCGCTGAACGCATGGCGGCGAGGTCGACGAGCAACGGCACTCCCGTGAAATCCTGCAACACGATGCGAGCCACCACAAACGGCACCTCGGCGGTGCGTTCGGCCTTGGCCTGCCAACCCGCGAGCGTCGCCACGGCGTCTTCCGTCACCCGCTTGCCGTCGCAATTGCGCAGCAGCGACTCCAACACCAGACGGATCGAAACCGGCAGGCGGTCGATCGCGTAACCAGCCGCCTTGAGGGCGGGCAGCGAGTAGAGGGAGTGCGTGGCGCCGTTCGCTTCGAACGTGCCCCGGGTGTTAAACGGATTCGGGAGGCTCATAGTTTTGGTCAGTCGTATCGGGAGAATGGAGGGGCGGCGGCGGGAAGACGGTCAGCCCGACCCGCCGCAGGGGGAAAGCGCCTTAGCTGGCGAGCGCCGCTTTGACGGCTTCAAAATCGGGCAGGTCCTTCGGCGTGGCGGTTTGTTCGGCGTATTTCACCACACCGTCGGATCCGATCACGAACGCGGCGCGGGCGGCGGTGTCGCCCACCCCGGCCAGCATCGGGAATACCACATCGTAGGCTTTGATGACTTCTTTGTTGAGGTCGCTGGCCAGCGTGATGCCGATGTTGTTGGCCTTGGCCCACGCTTCCTGCGCGAAAGGACTGTCCACACTGATACCGATAACTTCGGCTCCGAGGTCGGCGTAAGCGGCCAAGCCGGCCGTTACGTCACAAAATTCGTCCGTGCAGACGCCCGTGAAGGCCAACGGGAAGAACAGCAACACCGTCGGCTTGCCGGCGGCGAGGCTGACATCAACGAGACCGTCAGCGGTCTTGCTCTTGAGCGTAAAAGTGGGGGCGGTGGATCCTACGGCGATGGGCATGAGAAATGGAATAGGTCGGTGAACAAGGACTTCGCCAACGTTGTGACGAAAAGGAACGCCAACTTACGTCCCGCTCCGAATCGGTCGCAATTCGTTTTTACACATAGAAGCGCCTCTATTTTGGAAAATTGATTTAACATTAGCAGAGCTGCCACCGCCCGCCCCCACCTCACACTTCCCCCTTGCCCCGTGCGAGTCGCGAACGCTTTGCTTATCCGCTCATTATGACGATTCTCGAAGAGCTCCAATGGCGCGGCCTCTACGCCGACTGCACCGACCTCGATGCCCTCACGGCCCGACTCGCTTCCGGCCCGACCACGCTCTACGCCGGTTTCGATCCCACGGCTGACAGTCTCCACGTCGGCAACCTCGTGCCGTTGCTCGCCTTGCGACGCTTCCAGGACTACGGCCACCACCCCATTGCCCTCGCCGGCGGCGCCACCGGCATGATCGGCGATCCCTCGGGCAAATCCTCCGAACGCAATCTCCAGACGCCCGCTCAGGTCGAGGCCAACATTGCGGCGATTCGCCTCCAACTCGCCAAGTTTCTCGACTTCGAGGCCACCGCCAACCCCGCCCGCCTCGTCGACAACGCTTCGTGGACGGCGCCCTTCACGTTCCTCGAATTCCTCCGCGACGTCGGCAAACATTTCCCCGTCAACCTCATGTTGGCCAAAGACAGTGTGCGCACCCGCCTCGAGGAAGGCGGGATCAGCTACACGGAGTTCAGCTACATGCTCCTGCAGGCGCACGACTTCTACCACCTGCGCACGGAAGCCGACTGCGAAGTCCAGGTCGGCGCGACCGATCAATGGGGCAACATCACCGCCGGCACCGAACTCATCCGCCGCAAATCCGGCGCGACCGCATGGGGACTCACGTTCCCGTTGCTCACCAAGTCCGACGGCACCAAATACGGCAAAAGCGCGAGTGGCGCCGTCTGGCTCGACCCCAAACGCACGACGCCCTACCGCTTCTATCAGTTCTTCATGCAGGCCGAGGACGCCGACGTGATTAAATTGCTCAAAGTCCTGACCTTCCTCTCCCAAGAGGAAATCGATGCTCTCGAAGCCGAACTCGTTTCCGCCCCCGGAGCCCGCGCCGCCCAAAAAGCGCTGGCTCAGGCCGTCACCACGCTCGTCCACGGCGAGTCCGTTTGCGCCGACGCCATGCGTGCCAGCACGATCATGTTTGGCGGCGGCCTCGATGGCATCAGTGAATCCGTGTTCGAAGACGTGGTCGGCGAAGTGCCTACCACCGATATCTCGTCCGACCTTCTCACCGGCGAAGGCACGGGCCTGCTCGACCTGCTCGTCACCGCCGGGCTCTGCCCATCCAAAGGCCAGGCACGCAAAGACCTCCAAGGCGGCGGCATCAACGTGAACAACGTGCGCTGCAATCCGCAGGATCTGAACCGAGCGCTCACCCTTAGCGACACCCTCTTCGGCCGCTACATCCTCTTCCGCAAAGGCAAACGCAACTACGCCGTGCTGCGGCTCAATGACGCGAATTGATTTCAGATTGGGAATCACCAAGCGTGGATCGCATGACGATTCCCACCACCTGGACGCTTGAAAGTTACTTCCCGGAATTTGACGGCCCCGAGCATCGCGCCTTTCTCGTCGCGCTGAAACAGGACCTGGCCGCCGAACTCGCGACCACCACCGAGCTGGCACCGCTCGATGCCGACAACGCGTCCGCTTGGGTGGAGCGCTTTCTGGTGTGGGAGGATCTCGGCGCCCGCTTGGAACATCTCACTTCCTATCTGGAGTGCCTCGGGTCCGCCGATACCGCCAGCGAAGCTTACCAATCCGCCGAAGCCGCCCTCGACGCCCAGTCCGCCGAGTTCGACAAATTGGAGACTCAGCTCCTGCGCGGATTCCGTGACGCCAGCGACGCGACCTGGAGCGCTTTCCTCGCTGACGATCGTATGGTCGACGCCACCCATACCGCCACCCGCCTGCGCGAGACCGCACAGTTTCAAATGGACGCCACCGCCGAAGCACTCGCCTCCGATCTCGGCGTCGACGGCATCAGCGCCTGGGGCCGTCTCTACGACACGGTCACCGGCAAGATGAGCTTCACCATGACATGGCCCGACGGTCGCGCCGACGAAGTGCCCATGTCACAACGCCGCTCGCTGCTCACCGACGCCGATCGCCGGGTTCGCGCCGCCGCTTTTCACGAGGGCAACAAAGTTTGGGCCGCGACCGAAGACACCATGGCCGCGACCCTCAATGCGCTGGCTGGCACCCGCCACACGCTTTATGCCCGGCGGGGACAGGATCACTTTCTCAACGCTCCTCTGCATGACTCCGCGGTCTCCCGCGAGACCCTGGATGCCATGTTCAACGCGATCGCGGCCAACTACGAAACCCCACGGCGCATCCTGCGTCTGAACGCGCAGCTCCAAGGCACCTCCGCCCTCGCGTGGTATGATCAGGACGCCCCGCAGCTGCGCAACACCCTGCCGGCCCTCGACTGGCCGCGCGCGGTTGAGCTGGTGCGCTCTTCCTTCGGCTCCGCGTATCCAAAACTTCACGACTACTTCAACACCATGATCGAGCGGCGTTGGATCGAGTCCGAAAAACGGCCGCACAAACGCGCGGGCGCCTTCGCGACCGGCTCGCCGCTGACCTGCGAAGAACGCATCTACATGACCTTCGGCAACACCATGTCGGATGTCACCACCCTGGCCCACGAGGCGGGTCATACCTGGCATTCGCATCTGCTGACAAACCAACGGCCCTGCGCTCGCGATTATCCGATGACCCTGGCCGAAACCGCTTCCACATTTGCCGAGAACATCCTGTCCGGCGGCCTGCTCGCCCAGCCCGATCTCGCGCCCGATCAACGCGCCTACTTGATCGAACAGAGCGTGTCACACACGCCCTCCTACTTGCTCAATATCCCCGTGCGTTTTCTCTTCGAGAGCCGCTTCTACGAAGAACGCCGTTCCGGCACGGTCCCGGTGAGCCGGATCAAGCAGCTGATGGTTGAGGCTCAACGCGAGGTGTTTGGCGACACCCTCGCTGAGGGGGAAGAAGACCCGTGGTTCTGGGCTTCCAAACTGCACTTCTTCATCTCCGATCTATCGTTCTACAACTTCCCCTACACGTTCGGTTTTCTCCTCAGCCAGGCGCTGTATCAGGAATTTCAACGCGAAGGCGCCGCCTTTCTTCCACGCTACGAAACCTTCCTCGGACTCACCGGCCGGGCGACGTGTGAAGAGGTCGTGCAACAATCGCTCGGGCGCGACTTGCGCGACCCGGCCTTCTGGGCTGAAGCCATCCGGGGCCTCGAACCCAAGATCGCAGATTACGCCGCCATCGTGGCCGAGCACACGAACCGTAAGTCGACGTGATCAGTCGCGTCCCAGCAGCCAGTCCCAGGAGCGCTGCCACGCACTGCGCCGATCCACGGTGAGTTCGACGTATCGTGCGTGGTCGGCTGCCGTCATGATGCCAAGGGGTCCGCGCGTGATTCCGCCATATCCCTTTAAATCGTGCACGCGCACCGCGAGCACATTGCCGTCACTTTTCAATAAATCGGCGGCAAACGGATAAGCGCGCGTTTGATTCCAAAAATCGGTCTCCGCCGCCGACGTGGAGCCGGTGTGGCCGATGAGGACGCCATTGAGATAAACCTCATCCGTGTCATCGATCTTCCCCAGCCGGAGAACCCATTCTTCCGCACCCGCCGGAGCGCTCAGATCAAACGTTTTCCGATACCAGGCGTAACCATCGAAATCGGCCAAGCCTTGCCGGTCCCACACTCCCGGCACCACCGCGGGCCGAAACGCATCTTCGAAATTACCTGTTCCCACGAAACGAGGATCGTCCACGGTGCTCAACTCCCAGTGGCCGGAGAGATCGAGCAACGGGGCCGGTAACGGCGTGGTGAAGAGGCCGACCGCTTCCCCCACCAATCCGCCGCCGAGCTCGCCGTCAAACACCCGCACCGCCACCACATTGGGCGCGTCGAACCGCAGCAGTTCGCGCGGCACCAGATAGGCGCGCAGCGCGTCCCACGCGGAATCGTAGTGCGGTGGCATGCGCCCGGTCGCCCCGATTTTAACGCCATTGAAATACACTTCATCCACGTCGTCGATGCGGCCCAATCGCAGGTAAACCTGCCCTCGCAGATTGCGGGCCGGCAGGTCGAAGGACCGTCGATACCACGCAAAACCATCGTGGTCTTCGAACCCTTCATTCTCCCAGGGCGAGCCGACGTCGATTTGCGCCCAATCGTCATCATTGAAATCAACCGCCGCGCGCGAGGTGTCGTCACCGACCGCAAAGGACCAGGCACCGGACAAATCCACCAACTGTTCGCTCCCCCGGTCCTTGAAAAACCCATGCCCGGTTTCCCGCCACATGGTCGCCCCCGATCCACGTGAGGGCGCGTCGTCATTGCGGGAATGGAAGGTCACGAACAGACCGCTCAGCGCGGCCACGGCCGAGGCGATGACCGTCGCGTATTTCGCCTCCCCGTGATTTTTATCAAAGCATTTCCACCACATGGTTCACCATTTCTTCCGGTCGGACGCCGGCTTAAGGATTAGAGGATTCATCGGTCGAGGTCGGATCATTGTCCGCAGCGCGGCCGCGTCGTTTGCGCACCGCTTCACGCAGCAGGTATTCGATCTGCCCGTTCACGCTGCGCATTTCCTGATCGGCCCAGCTTTGGATCTCCGCCCAAAGCTTCGGGTCGACCCGCATGAGAAATGACTTTTTACCCGGACTCGCCATATCAGAGAGCGAGACAGATGTTCACGGACGTGGCGACGCCACCGGTCATCATTAGCGGCACCAGTCGGGTCGGTCCGGTTGCCGGCGCAGCCGCCAGGCTCCACGAAGCCAGCAGCACCGACGCCACCAGGGCCGCCATCATCCGACGCGCCCCCCAGCAGGCGGGATGCATCGGTTGTAACATAAATCGCAATACGGGCAGCACGGCTCAGCGACTCTTATACATGGCCTGGGCCAGCAACGTGCCGGAGGTCGAAAGACCGCCGGTGGGTTTCCACCCCTGGCGCATGGCTTCGTTCACTCTGCTGGCGAGTTCGTCCAGCGCCTTCTTTTGGGTGAAACCGAACGAGACCGTGATGATTTGGTAGGTATCCATATTACGAATGCGTCAAAGGTTAGCTGTAGAGGGTGCCGGTATTGACGACCGGGTGAACTTCGGACTCGCCGCACAATACGACGAGGAGATTGCTGACCATGGAGGCCTTGCGCTCGGCATCGAGTTCCACGACGCCCTTGGACTCGAGTTCCGTCAGCGCCATTTCGACCATGCCCACCGCTCCTTGCACGATCTTGGTGCGGGCCGCGATCACTGCCTCCGCCTGCTGGCGACGCAGCATCGCCTGGGCGATCTCGGGCGCATAGGCGAGGTGCGACAAACGCGACTCCTGCACCTCGATACCGGCCTTGCCCAGCCGCTCCTGCAGCTCGATGGTGAGCGCCTCGGAAACCGCATCGCCGGAGGCCCGCAGGGTCATCTCTTCCGCGTCCCCACTGTCGTCGTAAGCGTAACCGCTGGCGAGGTGGCGCACGGCCGATTCGCTCTGCACGGCCACGTAATGCTCGTAGGCGTCCACATCAAAGATCGCCTGAGCGGTGTCACGCACGCGCCAGACCACGACCGCCGCGATCTCGATCGGGTTGCCCCGCTTGTCATTCACCTTGAGCTTGTCGCCATTGAGATTGCGGGAACGCAACGAGACTTTCTTTTTGGACATGAAGGGATTGACCCAGAAAAAGCCGCTGTCGCGCACGGTTCCCTTGTAGGTGCCAAAGAGAATCAAGACGGCGGACTCATTGGGCTGCAGCGGCATGAAACCGCAGGAGGTCAGAATTGCGCCGATCAATAGGATTACGGCGAGCAGGCCAAACAATGGAACTTTGGCGGCGAATGCTCCGATGACCAGCGTCACGACGCCGGCATACATGAGCAGGTTGATGAACAGCAGCGCCCAACCACTCGCGGCGGAAACGCGCTTCTCGTGGTTGGCGGAATTGAGGGATTCGTTAGTTGTCATGGGTTATAATGATTTCAGAGTGATATCACTTTGAAATCATCTCCGTCAAGCAAATCCACCCCCGTTCTCGATTCGGGGCCCAAAAAAACCGGCTCCACGGAGGAGCCGGTTGACAAAGTTCGAGAGCGGAAGCACGCGTCAGTCGCGCCGACCATTCAGAATCATGAGAATGTGCAGCAATGATCCCAGTGCGGCCACGAAAGCAGCCACGTAAGTGAGGGCGGCGGCATCGAGCGTCTCGTTCACGCCTCCCATTTCATCGCGGTCGAGAATACCGAGTTCGACCAGTTGCACCTTGGCTCGGCGGCTGGCGTCGAACTCGACCGGCAGAGTCACCAGTTGAAAGAGCACGATCACGCCCATGGCGATCGCACCGACGGTGAGCAGGTTGTAGCCCAGCGCCGATCCCGCGAACATGAGCAGGAAAATGCCGCCCATCATCACGTAACTGGAGACGGTCGAAGCGATCTGCGTGGCCGGCACCATCGTCTGACGCACTTTCATCATGGAGTAACCGACCTTGTGCTGGATGGCGTGGCCCGCTTCGTGCGCGGCGACGCCCAATGCGGCCAGGCTGGTGCCGTTATAGTTGTGCTCGGACAACGCGAGACGGCGGCGGATCGGATCGTAGTGATCGGTGAGCTGACCGGGCACGCGCACGATTTCCACATCCGAAATACCAGCGGAGTTCATGACGGCCTGCGCGGCTTCGGCGCCCGAAATGCGTCCGCGAGACTGCACCCGAACGTTCTTTTCGTAGGCGCGACGAATTTTCGATTGCGCATACATACCGAAGAGCATCGGACCGATGAGAAGAAGGAGCCAAATAAGCATGGTAAGAAGGGAATTAAAGTGAATGGCAGTGTGCAATCTTCACGCCACGATTTTCGTCGGGGGCATCGATTGAGATCAAAGTCAGGAAGATATTAATGATGGCCGATTTGCAAATCGTTCCGGTCGCGCCTCCAAACTTACGCCGGATTTGTAATGCGTCCGACTTGCTCACCCTCGCCTCCCGCCCTGGGACACGACGTCGCAGCGCCAGACTCAGAACGGAAACCCCAACGAGAAATGCAGGGTGCCCTTCGGATCGAGCGGACGGGGGTTCAGGTTGTGCCCATACTCAATCCGCACCGGACCAATAATGGTTTGGTAACGCAGCCCGGCGCCGACGGTGTGGAGGTCGTAACTCCACGGCAGATCCTCGAGTTCCGCCGTGGCGCCGAGGAAATCCCAAAATACCACGGCACTGATGCGCCGCGTCAGCGCTTGTTCGAGCTCCACATTGACCAACGTGAAACTC
Source organism: Synoicihabitans lomoniglobus (assembly GCF_029023725.1). GTDB lineage: Bacteria > Verrucomicrobiota > Verrucomicrobiia > Opitutales > Opitutaceae > Actomonas > Actomonas lomonigloba. The sequence continues at coordinate 1,352,247 of NZ_CP119075.1, read as the reverse complement.
TTGGCCCCGATGAATTCGCCCCCGGCATTCCGCGGCGACGCCTCGCCGCTCTGCATGCCGCGCAGACTATTTTCGCCGCCCGGGAAAAACCGTTTGTTCACCGGCAACGCGAGATCGTTGGTTTCGCCGAACGTAAACACCGAACCATGGCTCAGCCCCACATGCAGCCAACGCGTGTCGCCCCACGGACGGTGCCAGGCGTAGCCGAGCTCGACGCGTTGAAAGCCCACCTCGCCGCCCAGCGCGCGGTCGGCCGCCTCGACTTGGGCGAACCAGCGATAGCCCTTGCGCGGATTCAACGGGTTGTCCCGTCGATCCCGGGCCATCGTCACCGTCAAACTGGCCGTGGTGGTTTCAGTGAGATCGGTATCTCGGGTCGCCAGGTTATTCTCGCGGTTCAACAAGTCCTGATAGGTGTAACTCACGGTCGTATCCGCGCTAAACCACGGGATATCCCGACGCGTCAGCCCAATCGTCGCGCCGTATTCCTGGCGTTGAAAGGACAGCTCCTCGCGATCGAGACCGAAGAGTCGAAAATTCGCGTCGATCGTTTCCCCAAACAAATCGGGCACCGTATACACCATGTCACTACGCAGACTCTTCAGGGAGCCCACCGCCTCCAACCGCAGCTGATGCGAGCGCCGCATGAGATTGTAACCGCGCACTTCAAACCCCGCCCGGACTTGTTCATAGCTGCCGTAACCAAACATCAAACTCGATTCCCACGGCTCGCGCGATTCCAAGTGAAACACCGGTGCCCGCTCGTCGCCCTGCGATGGTTCAAAATCAACCCGCACTCCCGCCAGGGAACGCAAACGACCCAGCCGCCGCCGTGATTCATCGATGAGAAGCGGGTTGAGCGGTTCGCCCGCACCGAGGACCACGCGGCGATTGAGGATTCCGCGGGAGAGGTCTTCCGCCCCTTCAAATTCCGGCCGCAATAACGTGACCTGCGGCCCCGAGACCGCGGTCACGGCAACCGCGACGATGCGTCGGTCGGTTTCCTCTGGGGACGCGTCCGTCGGAGCCCGGGGACTGCGATGCGTAGTGATTCGCACATCCGGATATCCGGCGACAAAATGGGCGCGGCGCACCGACTCCACCAAGTCCTGCTCCCAGCCAATCGTCCACACCGTGCCGGGAGCCACCGTTCCGCTCGGGAGCACCACGCCTTCCGCGGCCTCACTCATCGTCACCTCACCGACTTCCCAGCGCGGACCGGGCGTAACCCGAATCGACACATTCACCGCTCCGGTTTCGTCGTTCTGCTGTTCCCTCACGACCTCGGTGCGTGATTCCGCATATCCTTTTTCGTGCAAGGCCAACTCGATTTGGTCGAGACCGGTGCGCAGTCGATCCGGGGTGAAGACCCGCTCTCGGGCCAAGGCGAGAATACCCGCTTGCGGCACCACAAGCTTGCCCGCGTCCTCGGCGGCCAGCAAGGGCTCGACGCCCTCAACAATCACTGCGTCAAAATAATATCGCACCCCGCGCTTCACCTGCAGATCCACGCGCACGGCCCGCAAGGGACGCGGTAACAGATTCGCGAAGGACTCATCAAACTCGTGGGTGAACGACTCCCCGTTCTCGCGTTCAATCTGCGCTTCGACCGTGGGCTTCAGATAACCGTCCTCCGCCACGGCGGAAATCGCGAAGAACACCGCGTCTTCGACCGCATTGGCGTTGATGACGGTAGCATCGCTGGTGGAGTTCAAACTTCGCACCGCCCGCTCGATGCGGCCGTCCTTCAGCCAGCCCGTTCCATCAACGGTGATTTCCGGCTGCGCCGCCACCGCCGTCGCGAGCCCCGTGGCCAGCAGCCCGACCGCCAGGCACCGCCGGGCGGAACGCATTGAAACCAACTTAACGCGGTGCATCGGCGACCTCCTTATCAGTCGACGCTGCCGCGTCTTTCGGGGGACGGGGATACCATTTCCATTTGATACCCGCGTTGTAGTAATCGAACTCATCGTATTCACCCGTGACGGTCCAGCGGTCATCCAACGCGTAGCCGAACCGGTAGGTCTCCTTGCCCCGGCGCGACAGCTTTTCGCCGCTCGTGACCGTGAGGCGATCGCCCGCTTCCAGACCCAGAATATCGCCGACCAGTTCGCGCCCCAGATACATGCCCAACTGCAACGCCCGGCGGCTTTGCGTGTATGACACCTCATCCTGCGGCGCGACCCCCGCCATCACGAACAACAACACATCCGACGCCGGCAACGCCGGGTCGGAGGACAACTCCAACCGGGGATCGCTCGCCGACCCCGACAATTCCATCAGCAAATCATACCCCAGCCGCTTGCCCGAACCGCGCAGGCTGACCTGAGGCTCGTAGGGGTTGGCCGCCGTCAGTCGCGCCGAACCTTCCTCAATGTTGAAGGTGGCAAACGGCAGCTTCACCACCCCGGAATCCACCGTCACCTCTCCAATCGCCCGCGGCGTGCCCAACGTGCCATCGAGGTGAGCGTCGATCGACGCCACGCCCGCCAGCACCGGCGTGCGCAGGCGCATGAATTCCTCCCCGTGCAACTTCACATCCAGCGACCAATCGGCAAACGGCGCGATATCCACGCTAAAATACGGCGGTCGCGCGGAGCGACGATCACCGCCGCCCGTGGGCACCAGCGAACGCACGTCGGCCAACATCAAACCGTCGCGCAAGTGCACTTCTCCCGTCACCGCCGACGCCCCGTTGGCCTCGGTTTCCACCATCAAGTCCAAGTCCCCCCGCAACAACAGTCCCGTGCGCCGCACCAGCGGCAGGTTGGTGCCCTTCAGCGCCACTTCCAACGCCAACGGTCCGTCCACCGGCCAATCGGCCGACCCGGTCAACGTCACCGGCTGTCCGCCCATCAGCGCGCGTATCCGCGTAATGGTGACGGTGCGATCATGGAAGGAAAGATCCGCCTCGATGTCCTGCAAAACGCCCAACGGGCCCAACGGCCGCGACACCGCGCCGCGCAACCGCAATGCCCCGTCGACTTGCTCGCCGGCGGAAAACGAGAGTTCCATGCTAATGCGTCCCGTCGGCACGAGATAGTCCGGCACGAGCCGGGCGATCGAGGCAAGATCGGCTTCCGGCAGTTCAAAGCGACCCTGACCCTGCGCCCGCAAATACGCGATGGGATCGTCGCGCAGGTCCGACCAATCCTCAGAGGTCAGCGGCAAACGTCCGCTCATGCGCACCGGGAACGAGTCGACTTCCGCGGTCAGGTTTTCCACCGCCAGGCCCACGCCGTCGGCCGTCAACGTGGCTTGCAGATTTTGAATATGCGGCCATGTCACGCCTCCGATTTTTTCGGAAATTCTCAACTGCTCGATCGAGATCGTGCCGTCGCCTTGCGGATCCTCCCACGTGCCGGAGAGGTTCACCGCGACGTCGGGCCGGCGCAGGGTGACTCCCGTCAGCTCGCCCACCGCCATCCAAAATTCCGGATTGGGCAATAGCACGGCATGCAGTTGCAACGCGCCTGACTCATCGATGATCACCGGTTTCTCCCGATTCAGGCGCAATTCCATCGGCAATGAGCCACTGACATTCGCGAACTGACGCCCCCCCTGCCCGACCACCAAACGATCGATCAGCAAGGTGTGCCCATCACTCGACGTCTGCACATCGACGACCACCGCGCCCACTTCGGGCAACGTGACCTCCCCTTTCATTTGCGAGGAAAACTGTAGCTGATCATTCGACCAGCGCACGGTGATCAACGAATTCTCAATGCGCGGCCACTCCGCCGGCATGTTGTTCCACCACGCTTCCAACCACGCGAAGTCCGGCGTGCGCGCCTCATAGGTTAATTCTCCCTCGGTTGGAGTCGCGTGGCTCACCTGCAACGCTCCGGCCCGGCCGGACAAATGCAGATCTGCGATCATCCATTCCGGCGACCAGCGCACGCGAGCCGGTTGATCCAATTGCAGGGCCACCTCATCGTCACTATGCAACGTAAGGGTGCGCACGTCGAAGCCGTCGTCCATCAATGTTGCCTGAGCTTTTAGCACCGCATCCCGATCGTCCGGTGTGGCGATGAGCCCGACGTGGGTGCCGCTGTCGTCACGCGTCGAATTCAGCTCGAGCTTCATCGGCGGCATTCCCGGGATCTGCACCGCCGTTACTTCGGCCTCCCCCTCGAACGACAACGCATCCCACGCGCCGCGGGCGGATCCTTCCGCGTCAAACGCTTTAAACGTGATCCCAGCGGGCAACCACGGCGTGGCCGAATCCGCCTCAATGGACGCTTTGAATTCCGATGATTCCAGCCGCTGAGCCTCCAGGTCTCCGCTCGCGACCAAGTCCACTCGACTGCCCGCCTCGTCGCGAATGTCCACTTTACTGAGATTCCAGTGCGGCCACTCCAAACGTCCTTCGATATTCGCCGACGCCACCGACCACTCGCGCACCGTCACCTCCTTCGCTTTGAGTTCCCCCTCCACGCTTGGCCAATCGTTGGCGAGCGGAGTCACCGTAACCTCGCCTTCCACCGTGCCTCGCCCATCGCCCCACGGCAGTTCCTCGAGATTCGCCTCCACTTTAAAATGCGAGGGATCTTGCTCCGCTCCGGCGGCACGACTGATGCGAAATGGCTGATCGAGCTCCGCCGCCAAACCGGGCATCGCCAGATGCAACTCGGAGATCTCGGCTTCGTTGATGGAACCGCTCGCCCGCAGGTTTCCATGAATCGCCGGCAGATCAAGTCCCTCCAGCGGCTCGCCATGGGCCGTCACGGTGATTTCGGTGAAGCGACCTGCATTCCACGCGATGAAGGCATCCCCACGCAAAACCCGGACATATTCCGCCAACCCCACCCGTTCGCCTGAAAGCTCCCACGAGTTGTCGGTCTCGGCCCGCGCGAAGTCGGGAATCCAGCGACCGGAAGCGAAACCTGCGACCACGTGCAAGGGTTGCTCGTGCCACTCGCCGACAAGCTCCAGCTGGGCGTTCTCCTGCTGCGCGGTTCCCGTGATACTCCACGTGCCAGCCGGATCACGGGCCCTGATTGACCAATGTTCGTCGCTGGTGGTGTGCCCATTCAAGTCTCCCGCGATTCGCTCCAGCGCGACATCGGCGGCCAAGCCGCGATACTGAACGTTCTTGGCCTCAAGCATCCGGCTATCGGCGGATGCTTCCGCGACCGTAATTTTTTGCCCCGCGCCCCATTGCACTTCACCGCCGTCCAAAGTCACCGGTGGGAGGAGCCGTGCCAGCTGATGATGCATCTTGAGCAGGGGTTGGAATGAGACCGCCCAATCCTCGGAAGGCGGTTTGGGCGACGGAGTCCGGTCAGCGTTGGTGTCGGGATCGACCGCCACCTTGAGCCCCGAAACGGCGATCGGACTGGCGTCGTGCTTCGACCACCACCAGGCCAGCGGATGCGGCGCCGCCACGTGGTCCACCTCCACCGTTACACCGTCGCGCTCATACCGCACGTCGGTCGCCGTCCACCGCCCGTAGCCCGCCGTCGCATACTCGCCAAAGGTCACCCCATATTGCTCGGCGACGGGACGTGCCGCCGCGCCGAGCCACCAGGGCAGCGTTAAAACACCCAGACCGATCAGCCCGAGCGCGCTACCGCAGATGATGAGAATTTTCCTTCGCAAAATAAGAGACGCCGAGCGCCGAGATCAGTCCGCCACGAGCAGTCCCGAACGCTCCAACAAGGCGTTGACCTCAGGGTCCCGACCACGGAAAGCGCGAAAGAGTTCCGCCGGGTCCGCTGAGTTGCCCCGGCTGAGAATGTGACGCACGAAATCCGCGCCCGTATCCGCATTGAAAATACCTTCGTCCTTGAAGCGGCCAAAGGCATCGGCATCCAGCACCTCCGCCCACTTGTAGGAATAGTAACCCGCCGCGTAGCCCGTCGGGCCGCTGAACAAATGCCCAAAACGGTAAACCATGGGACGTCCCGGCGGTTCCGTCGGCACCATCGTGTCGGCGATCGCCGCACTGATCTTGGCGTCGAGTTCTGTCGGCTCGCCGATGAACGCGTCGGTCTGCATGTGCAACAGCAGGTCCATTTTGGCGAACTGCACCTGGCGAATCGTGGCGCACGCGGAACGAAAGTTCCGCGCGGCGATCATCTTCGCGAACACCTCGTCCGGGATGGTTTCACCGGTCTCGTGATGGCGGGCAAACAGGTCGAGACTCTCGCGCTCCCAGCACCAGTTTTCCATGATCTGCGAGGGCAGTTCGACGAAGTCCCACGCCACATTGACGCCGTTGAGCGACTTGATTTCCACCTCGCCCAAGAGGTGATGCAACAGATGGCCAAACTCGTGAAAGATCGTCTCCACTTCGCGATGGGTCAGCAGCGCGGGTTTGCCGTCGGCCGGTGGCGTCATGTTGCCGAGGATGTAGCCCAGGTGGGGCAAGCGCGACCCGTCGGACTGCGGGCCACCCGTGATGAGATATCCCATCCAGGCTCCGCCTTGCTTGGACTCCCGCGGATGCCAGTCGGCGTAGAACGATCCCACGTGTCGATCATCGCGGTCGCGGATCTCATAGAACTTCACTTCCTCGTGCCAGACCTCGACCTCGCCCGCCGGACGCTCTGTGATACGCAAACCAAAGACACGCTCCGCCAAGGTAAACAGCCCGCCAATGACGCGATTCATCGGCAAATAGGGCCGCAGAATTTCATCATCAAAATCGAACTGCTGCCGGCGCAGTTTCTCCGCCCAGAACATCACTTCCCACGCCTTGAGCGGCCCCACCGGTTCGCCGGTCTGATCGGCTTTGAAAGCTTCGAGTTCGGCATTCTCCCGCGCAAACGCAGCGGCGGCTTTGGTTTGCAGGTCGACAACGAAATCCAACGCGCGTTGCCCGCTTCCGGCCATCCGGCGCGCCAGCACGTGATCCGCGAAATGCGGTTGGCCCAGGAGCTTCGCCTCTTCATCCCGCAGCGCCAGAATGCGGGGCACGAGCGGACGGTTGTCGTGCTCCGTCGTTGCGCCCACCGCAGTCGACGCCGACCACATGGCGCGACGCAACGCTTCGTCCTCGGCGTAAACCATCACGGGTTCGAGCGACGGCATTTGCAGGGTGAAACGCCATGCCGGTTTGTCCGCCGTGCCGAGTCCCTTGGATGCCGCGGACCGACGCGCCGATTCGCGCGCATGCGCTGGGATTCCGGCAAGGCGGGTTTCGTCCTCGATCACGATTTGCCAGGCATTGGTCGCATCGAGCACGTGTTCGGAATAGCGCTGGGTGATCTGGGCCAGCTCGGTTTGAATCGCTTCCAATCGCGCCCGTTGTGCGTCAGGTAAATCGGCCCCGGCCTGGCGAAAATCGGCAACCGTCTCGTCAATGAAACGGCGATGAATGCCTTCGTGAGCCTGACCGGCGGGCGACTCCGCATACGCGCGCAGCCGCGCCCACAAATCCGGATTGAGTGCGATCCGGGCGAAGAACGTCGAAACTTCCGGCAGCACTTTGTTGTGCGCCTCGCGCAGCGCGGGTGAATCCGCGACGGATTTCAGGTGAGTGACTTTGCCCCACACCAACGTGAGCGACTCCGTGGCGCGTTCCAGCGCCAGGAAGGTATTGTCGTAGGTCACCGCGTCGAGCGGCAGCGTGGCAAGGGCGTCGAGGGCCGCTTGCGCATCAGTGAGCGCTTGACGCACGCCGGGCTCGACTTGATCGGCCGTGAGCGTGGACCAACGAATTTCAAAATCGGGTGAAAGGAACGATGAATCTGCCATGAAGTGAACTCACACAATCCACTCCCCCACTGATCGCAAGCCAGCCGAAGCCGACTGCGGGCAATCGCTACCACCGCCAACGGGCGCCCACGGCGATCAAACGCGGCGCGGCCGGCACGGCGGGAATTTCCTCGAAATCGGAATCCCACAGGTTGTCGACCTGGAGCGAGAGCTGAAGTTGTCGCACCCAGGGCGTGCGCCAATAAACGCCCAGCGAACTGAGCAGAGTCCGTTCGGTGTCATTCAACCGCAAGGGATTCGCTTCCTGCCACCGCAGCTCGTTATCGAAACGAACCTCAAGGTTCTCATCGACCCGCCACACGACGGCCGCGGTAAATCGATGATTCGGGAAATTAAGTGCGTAGAAACTGCCGTCCACCGGGGCACGGCCGTAGTCGGCGGATTTTTCCAGCCAGCTATAGCCCAGAATCAGATCAAACTTTTCGCCGCCCCGCCGCGCGAAAACCTCGACTCCCGCAGTTTCGAGATCAACCGCCGCTGCCGAGCGGGCCCAGAAATCGGAGCGAAACGTCCAATCAATCAGCTCGTCATCCCAGCGATAAAACGCGCCGATCGAGCCCGTCCATGCCCCGGCGGCAAATTCCCCCGTGAGGTCGAGGGTGCGACTCGTGGCCCGGTCGAGCACGGGATTGGCCCGAAACAAGCCGCCATTGGGATTACCCGCCACGGCCGTGTAGCTGGGGGCTTGCGACGCCGTGCTGTAGCCTGCGGACCATCGGCGCCAAGTCCCCGAAGGGCGCTCCAGGGCCACTTCGATCACCGGTGTCATGGCATCGGCGCCGCGGTTGGTGGTGTCGTAACCGAGCCCGGCGCGCAAGTGAAGTGAGTCCCCCGTTTCCAGCCATGATGAGCCGTTGTAGTAAGCGCCGGTCGTGAGATGAGTGCGGCTGTAGAAACTACCAAAAGTCAGCGACGTCGATTCGAGTTCATCGGCCAACAGCCACAACCGTGCGTCGATGGAACTGCCTTCCGTGAGCACCCAATGGAGTTGCCCGCCCGCCGCCGTGACCTGCGCGGTATGCTGAAAGGGCGGCACCGGGCCGACGGGCGCGTAGCGGTTGTAGGCGTAGTTGTCGTCGTTGCGGCGGTAATACGCGCCGATCTCCACCTTGCTGCCGTCGTCGCCGATCTGCTGCGCGTGGGTGCCGAGGATGAGCAACGTCTGGATGTCTTCGGTCTCGGGCGAATTGAATGGCGTGTAGAGGTTGGGCCAGCCGAAGAATTTGTCCTGATAACCCACCACGACGTTGGTCGCACTGCGTTCGGTCACGCGTTGCACGCGCCCCGCGTAGCGCGAAATCTGATGATCGGCGTCGGCGAAAGGTCCGTCCGAGTGGGAAAATCCCGCCCCCACGTCCGCCGCCCAGCCACCGCCCAACGCCACGCCCGCCAAAACGTCGGCGCGATAGGTGTGCCAATCACCAATCCCGACGCTGAGCTCGCCGCCGACTCGCACCGGTTGCCAATCATAAGCCACCCCGCCGGCGGTCGCGTTCCAACCGCCCCCCACGGCCAAGTCGGCCCCCACCGCGATCGTCGGCGGCGACATCATGCCCGGGACGATCGGCAACTCGCTCGTGTAGTGTCCGGTCTGCGGATCGTATAACGGCACCCCGTCGAGCACGAAACCGGTATTGGCAAACGTGCCGCCCCGGATGGCGACGTCGGCCTGACCTTCGGCAAAATTCCGGGCCTGCAAGTCAACCGCCGGCGCGTAACGCAGCGCCGACACCGGCGTGACGATGGTGGCCACCGGTTCCTGATTGGCCACCCGCGGCGAAAGCACGGTGAAAGGCGATAGCTCCGCAACGGAGGCATCATGCACGACTTGGGCGGAGATCGAAACTGCGGCCCCCACCAAACTCAAAATTAGACTCGAACGCTTTAGCACGCTATCGGGCCTAGCGGTCCGAGCGGCTGAATCAAGCGCTTGTTAGTATAATTTCTATTTTTCTTAACAACCCATCGAGGGCATGAAAAACCCCGGCCGAATCGACCGGGGTGAAATTGAGGCGAGCGAAGCTCGCGGGGACGGTCAGGCGACGCTCAGGCGCCGTCTTCCCCGATGGCCTCGACGGGACAGCCCTCGAGTGCTTCCATGCAAAGCGCAACCTCTTCTTCATTGGTCGGTTGCTTATGCACGTAGGAATATCCCCCATCATCGTGACGGGTGAAAAAATCCGGGGCGGTTTCACGGCAAAGGTCACAGTCGATACATTGCTGATCGACATAGAATTTGCCAGCTACGTTCTCTTCCCATTTGTCGTCTTTGTCTGCCATAAGTTGGGACGCACAAAAGAGAATCCGACTAGGGTGTCAAGCGGGCGGCCCGGCCGAGATTCAAATATTAGCAGACTGCAATCCGCCCGATGCTGAAAACAGTTATCGATAATTACCGGAGCAAACTTGTCAGGTCGCCCGGAACCACCTAAGTTCTTCCGATGCTCTCAGACCGGTCCTACATGCGCAACGACTACGCGCGGCCGACAACGTCGATCATCACATGGATCATTTGCGCGACGATTGCGGGATTTATTCTGCAAAACGTGTTCTGGAAGTGGCTGGGCGGATCGGCCGGGCGCAGTTTTGACCAGCTGCTCGCCCTTTCCGTGGATGGAGTGAAGTCCGGATTCATCTGGACCCTGTTCACCTACAGCCTGCTGCACAGCATGATGAGCTTCCTGCACATCGTGTTTAACATGCTGTTCGTGTTTCTGCTCGGTCGGGAGTTGCTGCCGCTACTCGGCGCGCGGCGGTTCACCATCCTCTACTTTGGCGGCGTGCTCGTGGGCGGTGTCTTTTGGCTCGTGACCAACTGGACCCACGGGGGCGTGTTGATTGGCGCCTCGGCCGGTGTTTTCGCGCTGCTCATGATGTTTGCCGCGCTCAACCCGAACCGGCCGATCACCTTCCTGCTCTTTTTCATCATCCCGGTGACGATCAAACCCAAGTGGCTCGTGATCATTCTGGGCGGCATCGACCTGATGGGATTCTTGTTCACCGAGATTCCCGGCACTCAGGGCATGGGCGACGTCGCCCACTCCGCTCACTTGGGCGGTCTCGCCGCCGGTTGGTTGTTTTTCCGATTCGTGCACCAACGGGAGTGGGCCACCCCGGACCGGGCACCGTCCATGGAACTGCCCGCGTGGTTGCGCCGCTCCTCCCGACGTGCAGCCAAACCCACCGCCTACAAAGTCAATCTTTCGGGCGATACGACCTCTGCCTCCGCCACGGATACCCAAACCGTCTCACGCGAAGACTTGCGCGCGGAGGTCGACCGCATTCTCGATAAAATCAACAGCCAGGGTTTTGGCGCGTTGACCGACCGCGAAAAACAACGCCTCGACGAGGCTAAGGATCTGCTCAAACGCGGTTAATCGCCCTCGTCCCAGCGGACTCGTTCGTTGTTTTTCTGAAACCTTTTCACTCAAACCTTTTCCCAAAGCCTACATGATCGTGTTGCCCCGTCGTTTCGTCGCACTCCTCACCGCCTCGCTGATCGCCCTATCCTCCGGGATGCTGGAAGCCCGCCCGGATCGGACTTTCACGCTCACGCGTTCCGAGTCCAAGGAGATCAGTAATTTCATCCGCCTGCTTGAAGAAGCGCATTACAATCGCGAAGCAGTCACGGCGGCCTCCTACCCGCCCATTGTGACGACGTTCATGGAGGACTGGGATGCCCAACACCTTTTCTTCCTCAAGTCCGACGCCGACAGCTTCAACACCCAGTTCGGCGAAGAACTGTATTGGAACGTGCGCACACTGGGGAATATCGACCCGGCGTTTCAAATGTTCCAACGCTACGAGGACCGCGTCGAGGCGCGCACCGCTTGGGTGTTCCGTCGGCTGCAGGGAGAGTTCGATACCGGCACCAGCGAACAATTCAAAGTCGATCGCAGTGAGGTCAACTGGCTCGCCAATGAATCCGAAGCCGACGCCGTCTGGGAGAAACGACTGCTCTTCGAGATCGAACAGGAGCTGCTCAACGATCGCGACATCGACGAAGCCAAGGAACGCGTGCGCAAACGCTACGAGCGCCGCTTGAAGAATCTGGCCGACATCGAGACGCACGAAATCACAGAGCTGTTTCTCACGAACATCGCCCAGCTCTACGATCCCCACTCCACCTACTTTTCCGCCGAGACCTTCGAGGACTTCTCCATTCAAATGCGTCTCCAGCTCGTCGGCATCGGCGCGTTGCTGGGCATGGAGGAAGATGAGTGCGTCATCAAAGAAATCATCGCCGGCGGCCCGGCCGATTTGGACAAGCGCCTCAAGCCCAACGACAAGATCATCGCCGTTTCCCAGGACGGCAGCGAACCGATCGAATTGATCGGCATGAAGCTCCGCAAAATCGTCGACAAGATTCGCGGCGAACGCGGCACACCCGTCCACCTCACCATCCAACCCGCCGATGCCGTCGACGCGTCCGAACGGAAGGAAATTATCCTCACTCGTGATGTGGTGAACCTCGACTCCGCCCGGGCTCGCGGCGCGATCTTTGAAGTGCCCGACACCAAGGGCCATACCAAGTCCGTCGGCGTGATCTCCCTGCCCACGTTCTACGGTCCGGACCCCTCCAACACCGACGGAGCGCAAAACAGCGCCACCGCCGACATCGCGGAACTGATTTCCCAGATGCAGGAAACCGGCATCGACGGACTCGTGCTTGATCTGCGCGACAACGGTGGCGGCCTGCTCAGTGAAGCCATCGACCTCACCGGACTGTTCATCGAACAAGGTCCGGTCGTTCAAGTCCGCTCCTACTACGGCGACATCAAGGTCGACGAAGATCAGGACAGCTCCGTGCGCTACGCCGGCCCCCTCGCCGTGCTCGTGTCCAAGTTCAGCGCCTCCGCCTCCGAAATCGTCGCCGGCGCCCTGCAAAACTACGGCCGTGCGGTCGTGCTCGGCGACAGTTCCACCCACGGTAAAGGCACCGTCCAAACCGTCTACGAAATGCGCAACCTCGACCGCCGTATGCTCATGACCGGTGAAAAAAGTGGTGCCGCCAAATTCACCATTCAGAAGTTCTACCTGCCCAGCGGTTCCTCCACCCAGCTCAACGGCGTCGTGCCCGACATCGTGCTGCCGTCGATTGAAGACGTGATGGAGTCCGGCGAGCGCTTCCTGCCCCAAGCCTTGGTCTGGGACGAGATTCAAACCACCGAGTTCAACGGTGCCCCGCTCGACGCCCACATCCTCTCCCCGTTGCGCGAAGCCAGCCTCGCCCGGCGCGAGTCGCTGGAGGAGTTCAAGTTTCTCCAGGCCAACATCGATTGGTTCACCGCCCGCCAAGAGGAAAAATTCATCTCGCTCAATCTGGATCAACGGATTGAACGCCGCGATGCCGACAAGGCCTTTCGCGAGCAAATGGACGAGCGCCGCAAACGCCTCCGCGAAGAGAATTTTGCCTTCACCGAGTTCCTGCTAACGCCTCCGGAAGACCAGTCCCCCGACCCGGTCGAAGTCGCGGACGAAAAAATCGAGACCGCGACCGAGCTTCCCGCGCCTGCCACCACCGCATTGGCCGACGCCGAGACCAGCGCAGATGCAGACGACATGGATGGGGAGGTTCTCAGCACCGACGAAGAACCCGAACCCGAAGGCTACGCCCGTCTCGACGTGCACCTGCGCGAAGCGCTGCGAGTCATCGTCGATGCCGTCGAGATCGGCAACAATCCCGTCTACGCCGATCATGCTCCGTTGACCGCCCGCCCTTCGTCGGGCGGTTGAGTCAGCTGCCGTCCCTAAGCAGACGGCATCCGCGCAAAAACGAAGCGATCCCGGCCGGTCAGATCCTGCCGGGATTCCACGCGGTCAAAACCCGCCTGCTCCAACTTGGCCACCAGCATCGCGTGCTGGGCAATTCCCGCCTCCATCGCGAGCAGCCCGTCGGGCAGCAAATAGGTCGCGGCGTGACTGATGATCACCTCGAAGGCATCCATGCCATCACTCGCCGTGGAAAGCGCCACCGCCGGTTCGTGATCCTTTACCTCGGGCGCCGTGGCCGCCACCTCCGCGGTGGTGAGATAAGGCGGGTTAGCAACAATCAATCCGAATCGGGAATCGTCCGGCATCGCGGAGAACCAATCGGATTCGAGCATTTCGACGCGTTCGGTAAGGCCGAGCGCCTCCCGATTCTCCGTCGCCAGCGCCAAAGCCTCGGCCGATACGTCGAGCGCGACCGCTTTGGCGTCCGGCCAAGCATGCGCCAACGCCAACGCCAACGCGCCGCTGCCGGTGCCCAAATCGGCAAAATAGTCCGGCGGCGTGGTCGCATATTCCGTGCGCAAGAGCTCCACCAAATACTCGGTTTCCGGCCGCGGAATCAGGGCGCGGGAATCCACCTTCAGTTCGACGTCGCCAAATTCCACCGAGCCGATGATATGCTGCAGCGGCTCCCGCTGCGCTCGTCGCCTCACCATCGGTCGAATCAGTTCCAACTCGGCTTCCGGCAACAAGCGCTCGAATTCCATGTAGAGCTGCATGCGCTTCAATCCCAGCGCGTGACCGATCAGCAATTCGGCGTTCAGCCGCGCATGCTCGACTCCCTTGCTTTCGAGGAAGCCGGCCGATTTTTGCAAAACTTCGAGCAAACTGATCATGCCTGCCGTGCTGAACCCGTTGTCGCCCACGCCGGCATCGCCGCCTGCCCCTCACTCAGCGCCGCCAGTTTCATGGCCATGTCTTCCTGCATGAGTGCCGTCACCAGCGGCTCAAACTCGCCTTCCATCACTTGCGGCAAACTGTGCAACGTAAGTCCGATGCGGTGATCCGTGACCCGGCTTTGCGGAAAATTGTAGGTGCGAATGCGCTCGCTGCGATCGCCCGTGCCGATCTGCCCCTTGCGCTGGGCGGCGTATTTCGCGCGCTCCTCGTCTTCCTTGATCTTCAGCAAACGCGCCCGCAGCACGGTCATGGCCTTGGCCTTGTTCTTGATCTGCGAACGTTCGTCCGCGCAGTAAACGATGGCCCCGGTCGGCTTGTGCAAAATCTGCACCGCCGAGTCCGTGGTATTCACGCCCTGCCCCCCCGGACCACTCGCCCGGGTGACGCTGATTTCCAAATCCTGGGGATCGATCTCGATGTCCACTTCCTGCGCCTCGGGCATCACCGCCACCGTGACCGTCGACGTGTGGATGCGTCCGTTGGCTTCGGTCACGGGCACGCGTTGCACCCGGTGCACGCCGCTTTCAAATTTCAACTGACGGTAGACTTCGTCGCCCGTGATTAGCGCGATCACTTCCTTGTAGCCGCCGCGTTCGGCTTCGCTGGACGACATCGGTTGGACCTTCCAACCCTGCGTGTCCGCAAATCGTGAATACGCCCGATAGAGCTCGCCGCCGAACAACGCGGCTTCGTCCCCACCCGTGCCGGCCCGGATTTCCAGCACCGTGTTACGCGAGTCGGTCGGCTCCGGCGGGATCATCGCCACCAACACGTCTCGCTGCAGCTGTTCTCGCGCGGCTTCGTTCTCCGGCAATTCCATCTCGGCCAGCTCCCGCAGATCCGGATCGGCTTGGTCGTCCTTCAACATGCCCCGGGCTTCTTCAATCTGGCGATCGAGCACGGTGATCTTGTCGTAGTCCGCCACCAGCCGGGCCATGCGCTGCTGGTCGCGAGACACCGTGGCGGCCCGACGTGGGTCCGCGAAAAGATTGGGATCGCTCATTTGAGCGTCCAGTTCATCGAGACGACGGCGGAATGGAGTGATATCGGGAAGATCGGACATGCAGTTCGGGAAGGGTCCATAAGGCGCAAAGCGGCGCTAAAAGGAAGAACGAACCGGGGATTTTGCGCTTTGCGCTCTTCGAGCCACGCTCCATCGTGCCCCCGGAGATTCGTCGCGGCACCACGAATCCGACCGACACCTGACCATGGCTACCACGCTTTTCACGCAAAACATCATCGCTTGCATCTGGGACTTCGACAAAACGCTCATCCCCGACTACATGCAGGCCCCTCTCTTCAAACGCTTCGGTGTCGACGAGGATAATTTTTGGGCCGAGACCAACAGTCTGGTGCCGCACTACAAGAAGCGCGGTTATCACATCTCGGGTGAAATCGCCTACCTCAACCACCTGCTCACCTACGTGCTGTCCGGTGAAATGGCGGGTCTGAACAATCGCATCCTTCGCGAGTGTGGCGGCGATATTCAGTTTTACCCGGGGGTGGCCGACTTTCTCGATCGCAGTCGCACCTTCGTGCGCGACAAGCCGGAATACCAAAAACACGACATCGCCTTGGAACACTACGTGGTCAGCACCGGTTTGGCGGAGATGATCCGGGGCAGCTCAATCGCGGACAAAATCGATGGTGTGTGGGCCTGCGAATTTGTGGAAAATCCGCTGCAACCAGGGTTCCTGAAGCAGGACGAGATGTCACTTTCGGCCGAGGCTGAGATCGCGCAAATCGGCATGGTCATCGACAACACGACCAAGACGAAGGCCATTTTCGAGATCAACAAAGGCACCAATCGCAACGCCGCGATCGATGTGAATTCCAACATCAAGCCCGAGGACCGCCGCATCCCCCTGCAGAACATGATTTACATCGCGGATGGTCCCAGTGACATCCCCAGTTTTTCCGTGGTCAAAAAGGGCGGCGGCAAGGCGTATGCCGTCTACAATCCCGACTCCACGGGTGAGTTCGAACAGAACGATCGTCTGCGCCAAGTCGGCCGCATCGATCACTACGGTGAAGCCGATTATCGCGCCAGCAGCCCCACGGCGAAATGGTTGCGACTCCAGATTCATGGGATGTGCGACCGCATCGTCGCAGATCGCGAAGCTGCCGTCGCGCAACGTGTGTCACGCCCGCCTCGTCATTTGTCCGGCGAAGACGATGATCGCAAAAAATCCAAAGGTGCCGCTCCCAGCTTGAAGCAGTCCGACTTCCTGGACGGCGAAAACCCGGACACCTAAGCGATCTGGCCGCTTTGCTCCCTCAAAAAAAACGCCCGGCGGTGACCGGGCGTTAAGTTTTTCTCAGGCGGACGACGGCACCATCAACTGGAGGTGCTGACGTTCCCCACTTCGTCAAGGTCGGGGATCTCCGGAACATCTTCCGGCACCTCGGGCGTTTCGACCGGAGTCTCCTCGGCCGGAGTTTCCTCGGCTGGCGATTCTTCTTCGCTCGGAGCCTCTTCCTCAATCGGAGCTTCATCCTCGGCCGACGCTTCTTCTTCCGCGGGGGCTTCTTCCTCCACGGGAGCTTCCTCTTCCGTGGCGTTTTCGTCCTCGGCGGGAGTTTCCTCCGCCTCTTCCTCCGCAGACTCTTCGGCTTCTTCTTCGGCGGCTTCTTCTTCCGCCTCTTCCGCGTCTTCCTCGGCCTCTTCCTCGTCCGTCGCCGTTTCTTCCGTGGCCGCTGTTTCTGCGGCCGCAGCCGTTTCAACGTCTTGCGCCACCGTGTTAGCATCCACCGTCTCCGTGCTACCGGCCGCCGCCGACGCGGTGTTGGCCGTCGTGGCGAGAGCTTGCGCTGTGGTCTGGACATTTGCTCCAGTCGAGCGAGAGACCGATTGCACCACG
Organism: Synoicihabitans lomoniglobus; assembly: GCF_029023725.1. Taxonomy (GTDB): domain Bacteria; phylum Verrucomicrobiota; class Verrucomicrobiia; order Opitutales; family Opitutaceae; genus Actomonas; species Actomonas lomonigloba. The sequence goes on along the minus strand of NZ_CP119075.1, from coordinate 1,334,992 downwards.
CCGGTCACCACTTGGGATGCAGCTGCCGGATTGGCCGTCACTGCGGTTTGCACCACGGCATCAGCGGATTCCGGGGCCACCGCGGTCGCGGCCGTGGCAATTTCAGCCGCGGCTCCGGGGTTGGAATTCACGGCGCCTTGCACCACCGCTTGGGCTTGAGTGGGGGCTGCGGTCGTCGCGGCGGTGGTTACAGCGGCGGCGGAGGACGGGTTGGAGGCCACAGCTGCTTGCACCACTGCTTGAGCCGATGCAGGAAAGGCGGCGGTGGCCGCCCCGGCAATCTCAGCAGCGGCCGCAGGATTCGTGGCGACCGCCGCGGTCACCGCGGTTTCGGCCATGGCTGGATTCGCCTCGGTGGCCGCCGCGGCGACGGACGAAACCAGTGCCGAATCGCCTGTTTCGGCTGCGGCCTGACCGGCGGTGGTCACGACCTGAGATACGGTTTCCGACGTCACGCCCGAGTCCGGATCCGCCGCCAGACTCGACACGGCGGAGGCGGTGGCTTGCACCACGGCACGCGCAACAGCGGCTGTCGCCGGGTTGTTCATCACGGCGGAAAGTGTGGTGGCCGCACCGCCACTCGAAGCTTGGCCGGGAGAAAGGGAGACGGGCAAAGGAAACTCCGGAATCTCGACCGTCACCACCCCCGCCGAGACCGTCACCAAAACGTCGAGACCGTCCACACTGATCGTGAAATTGGTGCCTCGAGCAGCGGCGACTCCTTTGGGGGTGCGCACTCCGTAATCATTCGTGGCCCGCTTTTTGGGATCGAGATTGGCGACCAAATTGCCGCTGCGCAGATCCAAGACGGTCTTCTCCTTATTGTCCGCCGTGATTTCGACTGTCTCGATTTCAAAAATGGACTCCGCTTCGGCCACGGTAATCGTGCCCGTGAAGGTGCGCAAAAAGAGTTTGGTGCCTTCGCCTACGAGAATGAGTGACCCGACCGGCACCTCCTGACCTTCCTCCAGCACGGTTTCCTCGACTTGATCGGGCAAGAGCACGGTCGCCGACTTTGCTCCGGTCATGCGAATTACTTTCGCGGTCTGCGCCGAAATCGTCGCGACCCAAAACAAGGCGACTAAAACGGTTAAAATACGCTTGGTTTTCATACTATTGGCAGGCGGGTAACTTAAGTTCTGGTGAGAAGACGTGCGGTGAAATTGTAATAAATGTTATCGAATTGCGAGAAGAGTTCACAAAAGAGACCTTTTTCAACCTGCCTTCAACGGTCCGACGGCATCGATAGAGTTGTAAATCATTACCAGCATTTTATTAATGGAATTTCTACTTATCGGTCATGGTGTAGACGCCATCCCAGTTCGGGCCCGGGGGATGCTCCGCCATTTCTGCCACAATATCGAGGTAGACCAACGACGGAGATGATTTTACCCCGGCGGCGTCCCCCGGCAGCAAGCGCTCGAGCTTTGCACTTTGCTCAAACAAAGCCGACGCGCCCATCCAGTCGCGCGCCAGATAGCGGGCTAAACCGCGCTCGAACAGCGCCACTCCACGCAGGGTTTCAGCGGTCAGCTTTTCACGCCGCCCGATCACTTCGTGAATCGGAACCGCCTGTGTGCGCCCCTTCACCACGATTTTACCCAACGACCGGAAAACAATGCTGTCGCCGCCGTGCTGCTCGCAAGCTCGTCGCGTTTCCTCCGTGACCATGTTGAACACTCCCCAACTTTTTGCCCCGCTCTCCATGCGCGCGGCCAGGTTCACGTTGTCGCCCATCATGGTGTAATCAAACCGCGTCCGACTCCCCATGTTCCCGATCATGCATTCGCCCGTGTTGAGACCGATTCGAGTGCGCATCTGCCGCACGATCGCCGGCCATTTGTCCCCAGCTTCGATCCACTCCGCGCGCAGTTCCTCCAATTTTTCCTGCACCAGAATACTCGTGAGACACGCGCGATAGGCGTGGTCTTCCAACGGCACCGGAGCGCCAAACATGGCCACCACCGCATCGCCGATGTATTTATCGAGCGTGCCGCCCTGCTCTCGAATGATGTCGGTGCAGGCGGTCAGATACTCGTTGAGCAGCGCCACCAATTGACGCGGGGGCAATACCTCCGAGAACGCGGAAAAACTTTGGATGTCCGAAAAATAGGCCGTGATTTCCGCCTCCATCCCTCCCAGTTCGGGATTTTTCCCGGAGTCCACCATTTGCTGGATCACCACCGGCGACAGATAACTGCCAAACATGGAACGCAGTTGCGCTTTGGATGACTGTTCGACCAACACCCGATGCACGATCAGCACGAATTGCAGGATCACAAAGCCGAGCAAGGGAGCCGCCAATGGGATCCATCGGTTGTGCTCGATCCAGGCATCGAACGTGAACCACGTGTAGGCCAATAGCGCCGCAACGGTGAACAACGACATCAGGAAAATGGAACGTCGGCGCAGCAGCAAAATACCCGCATACCCCACGATCAATGCTCCTCCCCAAACGTGAAAAGGATCAGTGGGCTGCACATAATCGCTCTCCAAAATGTTGTTGAGCACGTTCGCGTGAAGCAAAACCAGCGGACTCAAATCCGCCCGCGGCGATGGACCCGCGTCGGTCGAAAATTCACCGACCATGACAATTTTTCCGTCCATTGAAACGGGCGGACGCACGTCGGCTTCCTTCGCCACATAGGTTTGAAACAAAGCGACCATCTGGTCGAAATATTCGATGGTCGGCATCTCGATCCCGATCGGATCGTCGGGCTCCATTTTTTCGTAGCGGTAATTCACCAACAACTGCCCCCGGGCGTTGATCGGAATCCGGCGGTTATCCGCTTTCGGCCCCAAATAGATTCCGTCTCCCAAAACAATCCGAACTTCGTCGACGTCCACTTTCCAGTAGCACATCGCCGTTTGCAGGGTGAGCGACGGATACACTCGATCACCCAACCGCACCAACATGGGCATTTCCCGCACGATACCACCGGCTCCCCGCGGCGCATCGACCGTCCCAAAGTAGCCGTTCTCCCGCAGTCCGGGAAACGGTAAGGTCGCCTCGGGCTCCGTCGCCAGTGCTTCCCGCGGACCCTCAATTCGATCGAACGCCTGCGTTAGTCCCGGAGCGCTCAAATCATCACCCGTCGGATCCGCACTCGACACCGCCGCAAACACCACCGGCACATTCGCTTCCCGGGCCGCGACCGTCGCATCCGTGAAATCCAGATCCGATTCGAGGTCCAACGACACCCCGGTGCGGTCCACGCGGTTGGCAAAAATCACATCCCAAACCCAGACACGGGGCTTTTCGTGCAACGCCATCATTTGCAACTGGGCGTGATACGCGCGCCGAAACGGCCACGGCTCGATGTTGTTGGTGGAACGATCACCGATGCCCACCACCAGAATCTTATCGTTCGGGGCCGGCTGTCCCGCTTCCGCTCGAACCCGGGTGCGCCAGTCGAGCGTGCGCCACTCCAGTCCATCGAAGAACGCAAACTGCGCCATGAGCCAAGCGAACCCGAAGCACAGTAGCGGCGCGACGAATACCAAGTCTTGGACTGCAGGGGCACGTAACTTCATCGCACGACGCTCACGCTGCGCCCCCCGTCGCCATTGCCAAGGGAGAATTCCGTCCGACTTCCCGCCCGGTGAGTCCGCCGCTCACCCTCCGCCGTCGCCCAGGACCAAAGCCAAAATCTGTTCCGCCAAGCGGGTTTTTGGCGCGGGACCGAGCATCCCCACGCGCCCGGTCGTATTCCAAATACTCACCGCGTTATCATCGGATTCCATGCCCAATCCGGTTGCACTCACGTCGTTGGCCACGATCCAATCACAGCCTTTGGCCGCAAGTTTGGCCGGAGCCTTGACCTCCAGGTCCGAGGTCTCCGCCGCAAAGCCCACCAGCACTTGATCCGCGGTTCGCAAGCGGCCCATCGCCTTCAAAATATCCACCGTGGGCTCCAGTTCCAGCGTCACATCGCCCGGCAGTTTCGCCGCTTTGTCGGTCGATCGATGCTTGGGTCGATAGTCCGCCACCGCCGCCACCGCGATGAACACGTCGCAGGCGGTCATGCGCGCTGCACAAGCCGCGTGCATTTCAGCCGCCGAGATCACCCGAGTCACGTTCACGCCCGGAGGCGGCGGCAGCGCCACCGGCCCGCTGACGAGTTCCACCGACCCACCGCGCGCCACCGCCGCCGCCGCGAGTGCGTAGCCCATTTTACCGCTCGAACCGTTGCTCAAATAACGCACTGGATCGATGTGCTCTCGCGTGGGACCTGCGGTGATTAAAAATCGCATCGTTCGTGTGACAATTGAGCTCCCATTATCTTCCCGTCTTCGTCATTTCCCCAACCCCTCCTAGTCGTCGGACGTTTCGTGCGCATGAAGATCCTCCCAGCTTTTTGCCAAAACGATGCCACCTTTCAAGCTGTTCACCAGGGGCTTTAATCCTTCGAGCGGATTCTCCACATGCCCCGCATGATCGAGTGCCACCCCCACAAAACACAGGGCCGACATTTCCGACTCCCGTGCAATCACGTCATACGGCAAACCCGTATCCACGATGATATCGATCTCCGCTTCAAAGCGGGTCGCCCGGACCAATTCCTTCATCGCCGCTTCGATTTCCGCGCGCCCCCCCTCGGATTCGATGATTCGCCGCACGCGCAAACGAAACGGTTTACCCGCCACCCCTTGCTGCCAGAGATGCGCCAGCGTGAGCATGAAGCTGCCGTTGGCCCGCGCCCGCCACCACACGTCGATCACCCGTTCGAGTTTGTAGTCCGGCAATTCGGCTTCGGCAAAAATCAACAAGTTGCGCTCGAGCTCCAGGATCCGGCGCACCGAGCCGATAAACGCCTCCTCGCGCAGGTTGTCCTCACTCCACCCCATCAACACCGTATTGGGCTCCAGCGCCCCCACCCCGGCCACTTGCAGGAGTGTCGAAACCCCGTGCTCAAACGTATCCGCCAGCACCGTTTTGCCCACCGCCGACAAGCGGCTCTCCCGGATGAAATCTTCGAGCTGGCGCTGCAGTTTGCGTTGGCGCGGCAACAGTTTTTGCCAGTCCCCCGTCACGATCTGCGCCAGAAACAGAAATCCGCGGCGCGCCTCCAAGCGATTCGCCAATTCGACCAACGCGAGCCGGTTGGTCGGATTTCCCACCAACACCAAAATCACCGGTCGCCAGTTGCGCACGTGCTGACGCGATGCTGCCAGTTTCAGCAAACCAAACCGCGCCAGTGAAAACCAAATCCCACTGCGCTCATCGCCCCACGCCGTCTGATACTGGCGACTCTTCAACAGCAAATACAGGCCCACGATACAGCCCACCGCCACGATCGTCGCCAACGGACTCAGCAAAAACATCGCAAACAAACAACCCGCCGCGCCGGCCAAACACGGCAGCCAGTGCACCCGAAACGTCGGACGGTAGCTCGGGTTCGCCGCCAGGGCACTCAAGCCCGCCACCAGGTTCACCGTGCCGTAGGTGGTCAGAAAAAACATCGAGATCACCGGCGCAATCACGTCGAGCTTACCGGCCATCAAACACAGTCCCGCCAACAGCGCCGATACCACCAAAGCCATCCGCGGCTCGTTGGCCGCGCCATGGCCCTTGCCCAACGCAAAGGGCACCACGTGGTCCTGAGCCAGCGCCTGCAACGTCCGCGGTGCCGCCAGCAAACTGGCCAGCGCCGACGACAGCGTCGCCGCCCACAACCCGACAAAAATCAACGGCCCCACCACCGCGATCCGCTGCATCACCAGCGTGTTCGTCACGAGTTCCTCGCGGCTCGCATGCACGGACAACCAAATCATCTGCGCCGCATAGACCACAAAACACACGATCACCGCCAGGATCGTGCCCTTGGGCACACTCTTCGACGGATCCTTCAAATCCCCCGACATACTCACCCCCGACATGATGCCGGTCACCGCCGGGAAGAAGATCGCAAACACCGCCCAAAAACCGAGTCCTTCGGTGTAACCCGGCGCGAAATTAGCCGACCAAGCGGGAATCGGGGTCCACCCCAAAAAGAACGAGACCACCGCCAAACCCAACGCACCCAAAATGAAATACTGGGCCTTCACGGCAATATCGGCCCCGCCCCACGCCACCGCAAAAATCACCAGCAACGTGACGATGGTGACAATCCGCGTCGGCAGTTCCGGAAACAAAAACTCCAACGACTCGGCGAAACCGATGATGTAAAACGCCACCGATACCGCCTGCGCCAGAAACAGCGGCAAGCCCACCGAGCCACCGATCTCCAGCCCCAGATTCCGCGAGATCAGATAATACGCGCCGCCGCCCTTTACCCGGATGTTGGTCGAGATGGCCGAAAGCGACAAACTCGTCAGCAACGTGATGGCGTTGGCGATCAGCAGGATGATCAACGCATCCTTCAACCCGGCCTGCCCCACCACCCAGCCGGTGCGCAGGAACATGATGACGCCCAAAATCGTCAGAACGTTGGGCACGAACACCCCGCCAAACGTGCCAAACTTGATGGGCTCTGATGCCTTGCGCGCAGCTGTTTCCATTAAAATAGAGCCCGCACGCTAGCACTCCCATCCTCGGGCAGAAGTGAAATCGCAAAATAATTTCAGCGTCGTCCGTTCGCCCGCCCTACCTGTCCGTCACATCATAAATTTCGGCCAACACCACCCCGGAGGCCCCGTCCTTGCCGGATATCTGCACCGTATACTGGCCGGGTGCCAAGGTAATGGCCATCGCCGCATCCGCGCTGCCCGGCGCCAATACAAAGGCCCCCGCCGCCGCCCCAGCACTCGCCACCGCCGTCATGTTCGTCGGACCACTCGCCCAATCATCATTGCCAATCATCACCGTGCCGCCACTCGCCACATTCAGCTGGGGATCAGCCAACACCCCCGGCACGCCGAACGCCCCCAGCTCCGGCCCGACTCCCCGGATCAACACCGTGCGCGCCCCTGTGCCCCCAATGACAAATCCCGCCACCAACGTCTCGTTGCTGCGCACCAAACCCCGGGTCGCCAAATTGACCAAATGCCCCGGTCGGCCTGCCGTGGGCACTTGATAAACCTCCACCAGCGAGATTCCCGTGCCCCCGCCGCTTCCGCGCACCGGGGCCGATCGGGGACCACCGTCATAGTCGTAGATCAGCGCCGAGTCCTGACTTCCCTCCGGCAACGCAAACGCCCCCACGGCATTGGCTGCGGTCGCGATTTCAGCCCCCACCGTTGAGCTCCAATCGTCATTGTCCGACAAGATCATGCTGCCTTCCGCCAACTGCAAAAACGGGTTCGCGAGACGACCTTCGACACCAAACTCCACCAGCGCCGGCCCCGCCGCCCGCACCAGCAGGCGCACCGCGCCTTCCGCGACAAATCCGGGCACGAGCTGGTCCGCCCCCGCGCCGGAATACGACAACGACGAGAGATTCACCAACCGACCTTCCGCCGTCGCGTCCAACGTCAGCCGCGCCGCTGCGCTCGTCACCGTCCCCGCCGCATTCGTTGCCGTCACGCGATATTCCCCCGCGTCACCGGCACTCACATTTGCCAACTTCAGATACGGCATGACCGCGTTCGGAATCGCCACGCCATCATGCTCCCACTGATACGTCATCACCCCTCCCCCCGTCACCGCGACGACGAACTCCGCCGCCTGCCCGACCCGCACGGTTTGGGCACGGGGAGGAAAAGCCACCGCCGGCGTCTCGATCTCCACCGGTTCGGGTTCGGGCTCCGGTTCCGGCTCGGGTTCGGGTTCGCCACTCTCCATGCGCACGCCATCGATCACCCCGCGAAACGTCGCGATGGGGAAATTCAACATGCCGTAACCAAGTTGCGAATACATGAGCTCCCAGGGCTCGTGACTCGCGGAATTCGTCACCCCGTTGATGATGGCAAAGATCGGCTGACCGCCGTTCTGAAACCGCCCCGCCACCGCCCGGTTGAAGTCATTCAACACCAATCCCAGGCCGTAAAAATTCACAAACGCCTGCGTCGCCGCCTCTTCGTTGCCCTGCAGATTCAACGCCACGTGCTTTACGGGAATGCCATCCACATTGCCGCCTCGATCGGTGTAGTAGTCGACCACTCCGGGCCCGATCTCTCCCGCCGCCGCCTGACAAAATGGACACCAGTGCGCAAACCACTCCAGAAAGATCACATTGCCTTCCAGCTCGTAGAGCCGCACCGGCTCGCCCGTCGCCCGATCAATAAGTTCAAAGTCCTCAATCGTATCGCCCACTTGGTAAAGCCCCTGGCCTGATGCCACGGTCAGACTGAAGACGAAGAGGAGTAAAAGGCGGAATCGTTTCACGACAATAAAGGAGGTCAAAGGTCTCGGGTAAACGACACTTGGAACACGTTCCAATGGCGGTCGCGGTAAAGGTGCTGAAAGAAATCCAAACGAGGATTGGTCGGGTCGTGGTCACTGCTCAGCGATGCCAGTTGTATCCGCACCGACGAGCGCTCACCCCGCCACCGCAGGCCTCCACCAACTTGTCGGCTGTGCAATCCCGGCGCCGCACTGGTGAACAACAACGCGTCTTCAATTTTCCCCGTGTCCTGGTAGTAACGTCCCTGCACAAACCCGCCCCATCGCTCCGTCAACGACCAGTCGACCAGCGCCGTCGCATAGGTGGCGTGAAACTGCGGGTCCTCCGTCGCGCCGCCCACCGCGAGGCGCACCACCAGATTCTCTCCCGCCGCCACATTCAACGCCGCTTCTCCTCCCAACCGCCATTCGCGATCACTCACCCGGGACGCGCGCAGTTCCACTTTGCTGCGCAAGCGCGGGCTCAGCACGTTTTCCGTGGAAACGCTCAGCGTCACGCCGTTGAGCCGGTCTCGCCCGCGCCGCAGTCCGTCGAAATCAATCTCGTAACCAGGAGCCACTTGATCGCGCAACGCCGTCACGACGGCCTGTAAAAACCCACTCGCCCGCACATACTCCCACCGCGCCCCGGCCCCGGCACTCAGGCTCCGCGGATCGGGATCCTCATAACGGTCCATCGTCGTTTGCCCGAGCGGCTCGAACTGTTGCCGAAAATACTCCGCCAACCACAACGACCGGTAGTTGGTAAAGCCCTGCGAAGCGCCCGCCGAAACCAACCACTCCCAACTTTCGCTGGTGCGCCATCGCAGATTCGTCTGCAGCGCTTCGCTGTGTTCTCGCCGCGTCAACGCCTCGCCCCGGAAATCGAAACTCACCGGAGTGTAGTCCAACACGAAATGGTTGCTCGCCACGCTCACGTCTCCCGTCAGTCCCTTCACCGGTTGCTCCCACCGCCAGTTGCCCGCTGCCTGCCACAGTTGCACATCGTCCGACACCACGGCTTCGACGCCGAGATCCAGACGAGGCACGGCTCGCCCGGCCACGCTGGCCATCATGCCGACCACAACCCATCGCCTCCAATTCATCGCTTTGCCTCCGTCCGCACCCGGTCGATCACTTCGCGCAAGGCGACGACTCCCTCGAATCCATTATGTTGATACGCGATCCGCCACGACTCGCCCGTGCCATCGAGCACGACCAAAAACGGCAGACTGCGCGCGCCCAGTTGTTCCAGCGTGGCGCCTGCGATGTCGTCCAATGCCCGGCTGATACCCGCCCGCTTGATGAAGGCGTCGGTGCGCCCGGTATGGGCGGACTCAACATTGAGAGCCAGCACGGTGATCGGCGCGCCCGCTCCGCCCGATTCGCTTGCATAGTAGCGGGCAATGTCTTGCTCGATCACTCGGGAGGCGGGCGCACACGGCGCGCACCAGTAGGCGAAGAAATCCAGCACCACGACCTGACCTTTAAAATCGGCCAGCGTCACCTTATCGCCCGTGTTACGGTCCACCCACTGGAGGGCGTCGAGCGTCGTGGGCTCAGCTCGGACTACGTTTCCGGCCAGCCCCAATGCCACTCCGGCCCATACTGCCCGCATCAACGACATGAGGTGCATCCGGCAGCTTGGGCTCCGCCGCTCGATGCGAGACCGGGTTCGATTTGGGAAACGAGATTGGACGACGGATGACCCGCTGCCGAACGCTCAAACGTCATCTCGGTTTTGGAAACCAAACGTTGTTGGGCGAGCGGCACCGCCCCACAACCGGCGAGGAACAGCACCGCGGTCACTGCGATTGCGAATTTAGAAAATCGAACAAGGGGCATGCGCGTCATTCAGGGTTTCGCATGGGAGCCGCGCCCCCCGCCTGCTATTCCCGGATTATCGCCTGGCCTCGTTCATCTGCACGGGCGACGCGGGCAGTTCGTCGAAGAGCGGTTTCCCGTCGGCGAGCAATCGCCCAAAGCTTAATACCCCCGTCGGACAGCTCTGCACGCAGGCCGAGCAACGCACGCATTGCGGGTCCTCCATCGGTGCGCCCCGATTGGCAAACGCCATGACGTCGATGCCTTGGTGGCAAACGCTCGTGCACACGTTGCAGGAAATACACTTCTTCTTGTCGGCAAAAATCCGAAACCGCGTGAAACGGGCGTAGATGTGCATCAACGCCGCCAACGGACACGCAAATCGACACCACACCCGGCCCGAGTATTTGAAATAAAACCCCACGCCGATCACCCCGCCAAACAGCACGTCAACGAACCACTTGTAGCTAAAAAACCACCCAACCGCTTTCCCGCCGTCCGCCGCCTTGCCTTCGAGCAGGAGGTTGAAATGTGTATCCACCCACGAGCCGGGCAACACCCAGCCGACCACCCGCAGGGCCAGCAACGCGACCGCCGCCGCCAGGAACACCTGGCCAATCACGTTGACCTTATTCCAGCCCGGACCGTGCGGCATCTTGTGACGGTGCCGATCCCCCATCGTTTCCGCCAGCGCGCCGCACGAGCAGATCCAGCCGCAGTAGGCGCCTTTCCCCCAGCGGTAAACCATCCATGGGATCAGCACACAGGTTTGAAAAAATCCGATCCCGATCCACCACCAATGCGGCGAGCCGTTGAACACGTTGTAGACGTTCAGAGGCCACGCCAAAATGAAACCATAGGCGCGCCAATAAGCCCGGGGATGCCCGTTCTCCGGCCACAGCTCCACTGCATAGGCGTCGGGCGATACATACTTTTCGAACAACGCGTCGCCGACCGACTCCCCCACGCCTCCGCCCGAAAAAACTTCGTTATAACCCGCCCACGGCAGCACCACTTCCGGCAGGACAAACAGCGGCAACCACTGCACCAACATCAGCGCGATCGTCTGTCGTCGCACATACGGCGTGCGTCTCCGGCGGATACGGTCGATTCCGAATCCCAGGATCAGTGAGCTGTAGAGCAGCGTGTAATAAAACGACCGCGAGTTCATCGACACCGCGATCGTGCCAATCAGCGTCGAACGGTCCTCCGCTTGCTCCTGCCACGACGCCGCCAAACCCGCCGGATCAATCCAGCTCTCGGTCGGCCCGCCGCTTTTCCACGTGTAGATAAAGGTGCAAAACAACAGCAGCGCCACCACGCCCAGCCATCCCGCCAAACTCGTCTCGCCTTGAATCGGAATCCCACTGCGACGGAAAAAATCCAACGGCGCTTCCCGCCCGATCAACGCGAACACCGCATCGTTCGGCACGCTGGTTTCGGCATCGGCCGTCTGGAGTTTCACCGTGTCGTCTTCAATCGCCACCACCGTCGATCGCAGCACGATGCTCACACCGCTCTCCGCCACCGCCGCGACATTTTCCGGCTTGGCCCGCGTGAACGCCTCCCCGCGATAACTCAGCGTCACCGCCGCTCCGGCGTGCTGCAACGCCACCGCCGCTTCCAGCGCGGAGTCGCCCCCGCCGACCACCATGACATTGTGACCGGCAAACTCCGCCGGGTCGTGGAGACGGTTGAACACTTTTCCCAACGCCTCGCCCGGCACGCCCAATTTGCGATGATTGCCACTCCGCCCGATCGCCACGATCACGCGCCGCGCCGCGAAGGGTTCGCCGCCCGGATGATGCAGCCGGATCAGGTCGCCTTTCCGCTCCAGTTTTTCGATCCGCACCCGCTTGGGTTCGATGCCCGCCGCCACCCGCTGGGCTTCCAGTTCGGCCAGCAGGTCTTCCTTCACGTCCGCCCGCAACGCGAGGTCGCCCGCCGGTGCCATGTCGGTCGGATACGTATAGATCGGCTTGCCTTTGGGAAAATTGACAATGGTCGCGAACGGCGCGCTCGCCTCGAACACCGCAAACCGCAGCCCCCGCCGTTTTGCCTCCAATGCCGCCGCCAATCCCGCCACGCCGCCGCCCACGATTGCCAGATCCATCGGGCCGCTGTCGCCGCCGACGTCCGCGCCCAGTTCATCCGCCACCGCGTTCGCCGCTTTGGCTCCGGTATCGGCCGCAAACTTCAACAACGGCACGCCCGTCAGGTCGCCCACCACGCGCACCCCGGGCACGACCGTGGTCCCGTCGCTGTTGACTTCGGGCAGCTTCTCCACGCGCCCCGCCGGCCAACGCAGATGCAACCAATGCAGGTAGCGTCGCAGCACGCTCATGCGTCAGAGAATACCACGCAACGTCGCGAGGCCCGCCGTGCTCGACACCAGATAGACGAACTTATCATCCGCCCACGACGCCGCCACAAACTGACCTTGTTCGTGAAACATCGGCTCCGCGTGGATGGACTGCGGATCAAACTCCGTCCGCGGAGCGAGGTAGACATGAAACCACGCATCGCCCCGCCGGAAACAGATTTCAAATACGTCATGACCGGCCACACTGACCGAGCGGCAGCCGTCGAGTTTGAGCGCCGCCAGATCCGCCGGCATCGTGCTCGCGCTCAATGCCGTGGCGGGACTCTCCAGCCACGCCCCGAACGTGCCCAACGCATCGGCGTGGGGCCCCATCGGGTGCACCCCGCGATATTCGTCGAGGGCCAGTTGCAACATCGCATCCACGCGCGGCAACGACGCGATCGGTTGACCCGCGCGGTTGAAATTGATCGTCAAGGCCATCACCACCGCGGCGGCCGCCGCCAGACCGATCGTCCACGACCGGGCCCACCACGCTCGCGGGCGGCTCGATTTCGTGGTGCCCGAGCTCAACTTGGTTCCCGCCAGGACGGACTCGCGCAACCCTTCCGGCACGGCGACTTCGCGCAGTTTGCCGGCGATCACCGTATCGAACGCCTGCTCGCGCTCAAACCACTCGCGCAGCGTGGGATCGCGCTCGGCCTGAGCCAGCGCCGCGGCAAACGCCTCGTTGTCGGCATCCTCCCCATTGGGACGATACCCTTGTAACATGAATTTAGCTTCGTCGTTGGTCATCGGTTGACCCCTCCTTTATTGATTTTGGGAAATTCCACTATGCCGCCTTCGGTCGACCGACCCGCCTCGAGGCGCGCGACCAGTTTACGCAACTGCGCCTTACCTCGCGACAGCCGCGACATCACCGTGCCAATCGGCACATCCAGCGTCTCCGCGATCTCCTGATAACTCAGGTCTTCGAGGTAAAACAGCGTCAGCGGCGCCCGAAACACTTCGTCGACATCCTGCAGCGCGGCGACGATCTGTTGTCCGTCCAACCGCCGGGCGTGATCGACATCCTCGCTCGGCACATCCTGGGCTGACGGCGGTAAATCCTCGATCGACTGCGAACGCTGGTCCCGACGCCGCCCCCGCAGGAACTCGCGGTAGAGCGTGGTAAACAGCCACGTTTTGGCCTTCGCCGTCTCGCGTAGTTGATGCCCGCTCTTCGCCCAGATGAAGAACGTCTGCTGCACGAGATCACACGCATCGGCCTCCCGCCGCGCCAAACTTAGCGCGAAACGATAAAGCGGCGTATAATGCGCATCCACCAGCTGGTTAAAGACATCGTGACTCATCGGCTCTTGGGAGCATGGGGCCCATCATTCTATTCCCAATCCCCAAATCCCGCCAAAAATCGTTCTTCCACCAACTCATTCTCTTTATTCGTTATCTTTCTCTTTATCCCCACCGACCGAAATCGAACCGAGAACGAGAACGGCGATCTGGGAGAAAGATAAAGCGGAACGAAGAACGAGAAAGATGGGGACGACGGCCTCGGCGGATGAGCGCGGTCTTTACGCCCGCCCCTCGGTCCTGCCAACGTCCGCCGTCCATGCTGCGCATCCTGCTTCCGCCCAATCTTGCCACCACCGCTCCGCGCGACTCCATCGCGCTCAAGGTCGAGGTCGACCTGAGCCGTCCGCCCGCCTCCGAAATCCTGCCCGCTCTCGCCGCCCTGCAACGCTTCGGTGCCGTGCCCGCGCCGGTGCTTTTCCTGCAAACCACGCGCGCCCAACTGCACGAACTACTCACCCTGCTGCGCGGCCAATCGGTTTTCGCCTTCGTTAACGCCCCCGCCAAAACCCTCCTCTGGGTCGGCCCCATCCTGCGCGGCGTCTCCGAACACGTGAATCCGCCTCCGGCGGAAATTTCCAAACCTCAAGGATCACCTTCCAAGAGGCATGACGCCGGCGGTTCCGCGTCCTCCCGGCAATCGAAAATCCAGCATCGAAAATCCCAAATCGATCAGGATCTCACGCCGATGCGCGTCGACGGTTCCGAAAACTTCCTCGCCATCTCCCTGCCGTCGCGCGACTCGCAGGCCTACGGCCCCGCGCTCGACCTGCTCAAGGACAACGGCTTTCGCCTCGAACCTTCCAACCGCAAGTGGTGGCTGCGCGACCGCCACAAGACGCTCAACTTCCTCGCCCGGCACATGTCCGCCCTCCATGAGGAATTTCACGCCGAGTTCACCGCCAACTTCGAGCGCAATACCGATCACATCACCATCGCCGACATCGAGGCCAAGGTCACCGAAGCCCGCGACGGTTACGATGTGACGCTCGGCCTCGCCGCCGGTGATGCCGCCTCCTCCGAGCTCACCTCCGCGATCACCACCAACCGCGGCTACATCGAGTCCGGGAAACAGATCTTCCTCATCGACCAGGAGGTCATCGCCCAGGTCGGCGCCGCCCAGAGCGCGCTCGCCGGCGAACAAACCGCCCTCGGCGGAGCCCGCCAGACCCATCGCGTTTCCGCCGCCCGCGTCGCCGAGATCGACGACCTCCTCGAAGAACTCGCCCCCGGCTTCCAGCCCCCCCAGACGTGGCGCACCCGCAGCAACGCCTTGCGCGATCTCTCCACGTTGCAACCGGCCCCGCTGCCCGCCGATCTCGCCGCGCTCCTGCGTCCCTACCAGAAGCTCGGCGTCGCCTGGCTGCAGCATCTCCACCGCAACGAACTCGGCGGCATTCTCGCCGACGAAATGGGTCTCGGTAAAACCCTCCAGGCCCTCTCGCTCATTGCCGCGTTGCACGCCAGCGAAGGCCCCGCCCCCGTGTTGGTCATCGCCCCCGCTTCCCTCGTGGAAAACTGGCGCCGTGAGGCCGTGCGTTTCACGCCGCAACTCCGCGTCTTCGTTCATCACGGTGCCTCGCGGCTCAATACCGGCACCGACGTCCCCCGCCACGATCTCATCCTCACGTCCTACGCCACCCTCGCCAACGACCGCGCCATCTTCGCCGCCAATCGTTTTCGCACCGTCATCGCCGACGAAGCGCAGCACATCAAAAACCGCCGCACGCGCAACGCCAAGGCCCTGCGCGCCCTCGATGCCGAAAGCCGTTTTCTCCTCACCGGCACCCCGCTGGAAAACTCGCTCGAGGATCTGCGTTCGCTCTTCGAATTCCTGCTGCCCGGCTTCGTCAAACCCGTGCCCACCGGCACCCGCGGCGACGAGCGACGATGGCACGACGATCTGCTGCGCACGCAGACCGCGCCCTACATCCTGCGTCGCACCAAGACCGCCGTTGCGCCTGAACTCCCACCCAAAATCGAGCAGGTCATCTACTGCGATCTCACCTCGCAGCAGTCCGCCCTTTACCGCCGCACGCAGGAAGAAAGCGAACGCGCCCTGTTCGATCTGCAAGCCAGCGGCGCCTCGGAGAACAAGATGCGTTTTGCCACGCTCACGCAGTTGCTGCGCCTGCGCCAAACCTGCTGTGACCCGCGCCTGGTGCAACCCGAGGCCGCGCCCGAATGGTCGGCCAAACTCGCCGCCTTTCGTGAGCTCCTCGACGAAATCGTCGATGAGGGTCACCGCGTATTGGTCTTCTCCCAGTTCACGTCGTTGCTCGCCCTCATGCGCGCCGAACTCGACGCCAACGAAACGCCCTACGCCTACCTCGACGGCGCCATGTCGCCCAAAGCTCGCCAAGCCGCCGTCGACCGCTTCCAGAACGACGACAGCGTGCCCGTCTTCTTCCTCTCGCTCAAAGCCGGCGGCACCGGACTCAATCTCACCGGCGCCGACACCGTCATCCACATGGACCCGTGGTGGAACCCCGCCGTGGAAGCTCAGGCGACGGACCGCGCCCACCGCATCGGCCAGGACCGCGTCGTCACCAGCTACAAACTCATCTGCTCCAACACGGTGGAAGAAAAGGTGCTCGGCCTCCAGGAAACCAAACGCGCCCTGCTCGCCGACGTCTTCGAAGCCAGCGACGCCGCCTCGTCCCAACTCGAACTCGGCGACCTCCGCGACCTGCTCAAATAACCTCCGCACGTCCTCGATCCCATCCCACGGAGTCAGACGGCGGACGACGACCGCGTCTCCCCGCTCCTCCGTAGGCCGCGAGCTCGCTCGCGCTCCCCTCTCCGAACGCGGTCGCTACTCCATCACCACCGAAACGGTGAGAACGTAAGTTCCTACGTCATCCGCTGGCGTAAGCAGGAGATTCCACACCGATGTTTGATCCACTGCCATCAGCAGGGCGACCGGTTCGATATCCACCACCTGTGAGTTCATGATCGCGGCCAAGCGCCGATCCGATTTTTCGCTGATTTGATGCAGGATTTATTGAAGCGCCAGCCGGGGACTTTCGGTCCGAATCATCGTGTCGGAGGCGTAGTCGGCAGCCACCAGCTGCCGTTGGGCGGATTCACTCATAATCCGCTTCACGCGATCACTCAGAGGGTAAACGACGAGCGTGGGTTTCTCCACTACCTCAAAATCCGGATCGTTTTCCAAGGTCAGGCGCACGA
Source organism: Synoicihabitans lomoniglobus (assembly GCF_029023725.1). Taxonomy (GTDB): domain Bacteria; phylum Verrucomicrobiota; class Verrucomicrobiia; order Opitutales; family Opitutaceae; genus Actomonas; species Actomonas lomonigloba. Next base: position 1,318,046 of record NZ_CP119075.1, on the reverse strand, counting down.
TCGGATCTTGCGCCAATCCCACCCCATATCCGGCGACGAACAGGAAAAACGCGCAAAGCAGCCTCATGATTGAGTAGCCAAACCGCAATCTGAGCATCTGGCGATCGTTTCGGTCGTAGGAAACAACGTGATCCGGGATCATAAAAACCTATTGACGACATCCCGGCGAACGCTTCCTCTGCTCCCTCCTCTGACGGCGAGATAGCTCAGTTGGTAGAGCAGCGCACTGAAAATGCGCGTGTCCCCGGTTCGAATCCGGGTCTCGCCACCACTTATTCGACCACCGTTCCGAACTCCGGAACGGTTTTTTTGGGTCCGTTTCATGTCCGCCCGCCCGCATGTAACGCTAATCGATCGGGTTCACTTGCTTCGCTCGGGCATTGTTCAAATGTCGGACAGGCTTCCCCCTCCATGAACGGCATCGATTTCATCCAAGACCTGGCCATCGTCGCTTTGGCGGCGGGCGTGAGCGGAGCCATTTGTCGGCGGTTGGGACTTTCGGTCATCGTCGGCTACTTGTTGGCCGGCGTCATCATCGGGCCCTACACCCCTCCCTTCGCCTACGTGGAGGATGTTTCGCGCATCCAAACACTGTCGCATGTGGGGTTGGTGTTCCTCATGTTCTCGATCGGGTTGGGGCTGAGCCTTTCCCGCTTCAAACGCATGGGATTGCCCGTGCTGCTCGCCACGGCGCTGGGCGCGATGTTGGTGCTTCATCTCACTCGCGCCGCCGGAGGACTCGTCGGCTGGACCGGGTCGCAAGTGTTTTTCATCGCGGCGATGCTCACCGTTTCCAGTTCGGCGGTGATCGCGAAAGTCATTTCCGGGCTCAAACTCAACCATGATCGCGCCGGTCAGATCGCGCTGACCGTCACCGTGCTCGAGGACGTGGTGGCGGTCGTCATGCTCGCGTTGTTGGGCGCCGAGGTTGCCGCGAGCGCCGATGTCGCCGGCCCCGGCGTGTTGCAACTGTTGGGCGGGTTGATGATTTTTGTGGTGCTGCTCGTCAGCGCGGGGTTGTTCCTCGTGCCCAAGTTACTGGAAAAACTGCAAGCAACGGTCGACGAGGAGTTGCTCACCATTCTGGTCGCCGGGTTGTTGTTTCTCATGGCGATCATTTCGGTCCGGGCCGGCTATTCCCTCGCCCTCGGAGCCTTCCTGCTAGGGGCCATGGTCGCCGACATGCCGCAGAAAAGTGCGGTGGACAAAGCTTTCGCGGGGATGCGCGATTTGTTCAGCAGTGTGTTCTTTGTTTCCATCGGCATGATGATCGAGGTGCGCCTCGTGGCCGAAGTATGGCCCATGATTCTGGGTTTGGGCGTGTTCACGCTGATCGTGCGGAGCCTGAGTCTGACGGTGGCGTTGTCGGTTTTTGGCACGCCGTCCGCCGCGGCGCGCCGAGCAGGGTTGCTGCTCACTCCCATCGGTGAGTTCTCATTTGTGATCGCTCAACTCGGCATCTCCGCCGGGGTGCTCGACGCCCGGTTTTATCCCATCGCCGTCGGAGTATCATTGTTCACCGTGTTGGTATCGCCTTGGTTGAACCGGCATGCCGATCCGTTGATCGCGTGGAGTTTCCGACTCGAGCCTCGTTGGCTGCGCCGCGCGTTGGACTCCTACCATGCATGGATCGCCGCCCAGACTCGTCGTCCCATCGGCGGTGTGTGGTGGCGGTTGAGCCGCAAACGGCTCCTCCAAATTGGCGGCGAGATGCTGATCGTCACCGGGCTCCTGTCGTTTTCCCCGTCGCTGCTGAACTCCCTGCTTCAGAGTCCCCTGGGGAGCGCCGCCACGCCGTTGGTATTGGAATCCGTTTTCTGGATCGGGCTCAGCCTCATCTGCCTCGTGCTGTTGGTCGCCATCTGGCGCAACATTGCCGCCCTGGCCATGATCAGCGCCGAAACCCTTTCGACCGCGGGCAATGCCCCGCCCAACCGGTCCACCCATGTGCTGACTCGCACCCTGGGTGGGTTGATTTTCGTGACCTGGCTGCTGGAGGTCGCGCCCACAGGTCTGCTCCCGCGCTGGGCCTGGATCACATTGGCGGTGGCCATGTTGCTCGCCGCGTTCGTCTTCGCCCGCCGCCTCGTTTTTTGGCACAGCCAGTGGCAGGAGTCTTTGGAAGGCGTGCTCGCCGACGACGCTCCAGCCCAAGCGATCGCGCCCGCCGCCCCGCGCTGGTGGGAATCCGGGGAAACGTGGAACCTCGAACTGCGCGAGTGCACGTTACCTGAACAAAGCAGCAGCGCCGGTCGGAGTGTCCGCGAACTCGCGGTCCGCACACGATTCGGCTGTGCCATCGCCGAAATCAACCGCGGCGGCTTCATCATCGCCCCACCCAGCCCCGACGAACGACTTTATCCGGGCGATCGTCTGTTGTTGGTGGGAGCCTCCTCGGCCCTCAATCAGGCTCAAACCGCCCTGAGCGACGCCGTCCAAGCCCGCCAGGATCAGTTCTCCGAAGCCCGCCTGGAAGTCATTCGCACGCCGACGGCACTCATCGACCAATCCCTCGCCGAAATCGGGGAAAACTACGCCACCCATGTGATCATCGTGGGCCTCGAACGCGACGGCCAGCGCCACCTCAACCCGGGACCAACGGAACGTTTGCGCGCAGATGATCATCTGCTGCTCCTCGCCTCTCCCGATCAGTTGCGTCATTTCCAACATGCTCACTCGGCCGTCCGACCGCCGGAGAACTAAGCCCACCAGCTTACTGCCCTAATCAATAGCGGTTTCGCCCGTCTCTATTGTCGCAAGCGACAATCCCGCCGTGAAATATTTCTGCCTCATCCTGCTCATCCCCCTCACGTTTCTCACCTTGTCGGGTCTCAACGTAGAGGATCCTCGCTACCCCTCTCCCGTTCGCGACGAAGTCGCCAACGTATCCTGTCGGGTCGACATTGCCCCTGGCAGCACGGCGACGGTCGGTTTTGTGATCGATACGACCGATGCGGTGCCCCTGCTGGTGCGCGCCGTGGGTCCGGGACTACAGGCCTTCGGAGTGGCCAAACCGTTGGCCGATCCTGCCCTCACCATCTTGCAGGGCCAAACTCGCCTCGTGCGCAATGACAACTGGCGCGAGGCGACTTTGTCCTTCGCTCCGGCCGCTTCACGCGTGCTCGATTTGAATGACTTCACCGCCAAAGCCGCCCAACGCACCGGCGCGTTCGCTCTCGCCGATCGCAGCCTCGACGCCGCCACGGTGGTCTTTGCCGAACCTGGGGCCTTCACCGTGCAGGTGGCCGACCGCACCGGGAGCGGTGGCGAGGTGCTCATCGAGGTCTACCGCTTTCACGACGTATACCCCGACGGTCTCACGCGCACCTGGCAGGGCGTTCCGCGTATCGGTCTCCTGACGGAGTGAGGTTGATTCCGCCGCGGGTTTGGGAAATACGAATGAGGCTCGACCTCTCGCGCCACCTCCTTCGATTCGACTCCACCGCCCACCCGTGAAACTCGAACGCCTGCTTGCCAAGTTTCAGCTCATGGGCCGCACCCGCGCCCGGCAGGTAATCCTCGACCGACGCGTTGCCGTCGAGGGCAACCCCATAACGCGCTTCGACCAAGAGGTGGACCGCTTCTCCTGCGTCACCCTTGACGACACGATCGTGCAAGCATCGGCCCGCCGTCTCTGCCTCATGCTCAACAAACCCGTCGGCGTGCTCAGCGCCACGACCGACGCCACCCACCGCACCGTAATCGACCTCATCGACGATCCCGACAAAGCCACGTTGCACCTCGTGGGTCGCCTTGATCGCAACACCTCCGGCCTGGTGTTGCTCACCAACGACGGTCGATGGTCCAAGGCCCTCATGCACCCCACGCTCAAAGTGCCTAAAGTTTACCACGTCACCACACGCGACCCCATCGCCCCTGAAGCGCCGGACCGATTTGCCCGCGGCTTTTACTTCGAAACCGAGGACCTCACGACGCAACCCGCCGCGCTCGAAATTCTCACCAGCCACACGGCTCGTCTCACCCTGCACGAAGGCCGCTACCACCAAATCAAGCGCATGTTTTACCGCCTGGGAAACCGCGTCACCGCCCTTCACCGCGAAAGCATTGGCGACATCCACCTCCCCGCCGACCTCGCCCCCGGCCACTGGCGCGCCCTACCCCCCCAAATCTGACCCGCGTGTAATCCCTTTTACCCACGGAGAAACGACTTCCACGTCGTCCGCGTCGGAGTGAGTCCCTTCCCTTCGAAAAAACCCCACCACCACCCGCTGAAGGTTTCATATTTTTCGTGTGTTTCGTGTGTTTCGTGGGCCAAAACCAATCCTGCCCCACCGGTTCACTCTTGGTTCCCTTCCATTAAAAAGCGATCCCGCCGTCCCGCAAAGCGCTGCGTGACCGGTAGGTGAAGCCATTCGCGTGCATTCGTGGTCGAAACCGCCTTTCCCCGTCACGCCGCAGCCAAAAGCCCGAAGCCCGACGCCGAGGCCGAGGCCTACCCCGAACCCGACGCGCTCGCCGCGTAGTGGGGCACGATTACGCCGAGGTGACCATTGATGATCTTCTGCACCGCCGACGCCGGCAACGCGCCCTTGTGCAGCTCGAAGATCGCGACCAACAGCGCCAGCTCGATATCCGCCTTCTTCGGCGAGACCGCCTTCATCGCCGCCAACAGCTCCAGCGCCTTCTTTTCCGTCGCCTTGTAATCATCGTAATTGCGGTCAGTTGCCGTGGACATCCCCCCACCGCAACACCACCCGCGTTCCGGTCAAGGCCATCCGTGCCGTATCAGACATCAGCTTCAATTCGTCTGCCGACCACGACTACGTTAAACCCACGTCCACACGTCCCCATCACCCGGTCGTCCGCAGCCCGGAGGCGATCGCGTTGATCGAGAGCAACAGGTCCGGCAACATCGCCTCGGCTTCGCGTCCACTGAGCTGGCGCCACTCCTTCAACAACGCCACCTGCTGACGATGCAGCTGCGTCAACGCTTGCTCGCGGATTTGCAAGGTAAACGCCAACCGCGGACGCCGTTCTTCAAACGTGCCCCGGAAGATTTCCGTCATCATCGCCTGCGTCCGGGCAAACTCCGCCCGGATCATGCCCATGAAACGCTCCCGCAGCACCGCGTCCTCCACCAAGCCGGCATAGCTGTCCATAATGGCTTCGTTGGAGCTGACCAATGAGCTCTCAATGTTGGTGAGCACATACCGCAAAAACGGCGTCTTGCGGACCGCTTTGCGCAACCGCTCAAACCCCTTGGGATCTTCCTTCAGCAGACGTTCCAGCGCCGAGCCGGCGCCGAACCATCCCGGCAGATAAAACCGACTTTGCGTCCACGAAAATACCCACGGGATCGCCCGCAGGTCATCCAGCGAACCTTGCCCCGTGCGCCGCGAGGGACGCGACCCGATGCGGGCATGCTCCAGCGCATCGATCGGCGTGGCCTGCCGGTAAAAACTCATGAAGTCGGGCGCGTGCAACAGCTCCCGGTAGGCATCGCGACTCCACGCCGACACCTGGTCCAGCAGCGGCCACAACGTCTCGTCGCGCTCCGCCCCGAACCGATGCCGCGCCGTCGTCGCCGCAGTCGACGCCGTGAGCAATTCCACGTTGTAAACCGCCGACGCCTGATGCGCGTATTTTTGGGCGATCGTCTCGCCCTGCTCGGTCATCCGCATGTTGCCCTGCAACGATCCGGCCGCCAGCGCTTCCATGAACCAATGCGTGGGTCCCGCCCCGCGCCCGACCGTGCCACCGCGACCGTGAAAAAACACCGGGCTCGCACCGCCCTTCGCGACCACCTTGGCCAACGCATCCTGCGCCCGATGCAACGCCCACTGACTGGCAAAAATGCCACAGTCCTTGTTGGAGTCGGAATATCCCACCATCATCTGAAACGACGGACACGCGCCGTCGCCCAAACCCAGACTGCGCTGCGTCACCGGATGACTCAGAAAATCGGATACAATGGCCGGCCCTTCCTCCAAGTCGCCCATGGTTTCAAACAACGGCACGACCGGCAGCGCGCATACCAACCCGCCTTCACTCCACCGTGCCAGCCCGACTTCACGAGCCAGCAAATAAACCGTAAGCAGGTCCTCCGTGCAACGCGTCATCGACACGATCAACGCACCCAACCCTGCCTGCCCGTGACGCGCCACGTGCTCCGCCAGCACGCGGTAACACGACAGCACCGCTTCAGCTTCCGCGCCCGCGTTCGCACCCGTCGCCAGGAAAGGACGCGGAGACATAAGCTCCCGGTCGAGTAGTTCGCGTTTTTGGGCCGTCGACCATGCCGCGTAGTCGGACGCCTTGACGACTCCCGCCGCCTCCAACAACTGCCCCAGCGCCTTTTCATGAAAGGCCGAATTCTGGCGCACGTCGAGTGTCGCGAGGTGAAAGCCAAACACATCCAACTGCCGCCGCAACGGTGTCACAAAATCCTGCGCCAGTTGCCCCGCGCCGATCTCGTTCAGCGCCTCCGCCAACACCGCCAGATCGGCGTCGAGCTCGGCGGGTTTCACATAGCCGCGGCCGCTCTCCGGCGCTTCCTGTGCCAGCAACGTCTTCGCCCGCATAAGGCTTGTCGCCAAACGCCACGGTTCCTCGCGTTCCCGGGAAGTCAGCTCGGGCGCGTCGACGCCCCCCGCGGCTTTGACCTCCTTGCCCAAGCGCGTAATCATCGCCGCCAGCGGAGCCGGTGGCGCTTGAAACAACGAACTGAGCGGCAGATCCGATGCCAGTGCCTCCAACCCGCGACGATGCACTCGCAGGGCATTGTGCCGCAGCGCTCGCAACGACGTCCGGGTCACCTCGTTCGTCACAAACGGATGACCGTCCCGGTCCCCGCCGATCCACGTGCCGAAACGCACGAACGCCCCGACCTCCGCCAATCGTTCCGGAGCAAAACCCTCCGTCGTCCAGGCCTCGCTCAAATGCACGTAACTGCGCTTGACCGCCTCGGGGAAAATGTCGCGCAGGTAGTGCAACGCATTGTCGCGCTCCGCCTCGATCGTCGGCCGGGTGACCTGAATCTCCCCGGTGCGCCACAAGCTCTCCAATCGCGTCTCAATGTGGTGACGCAGCCGGGCGAGCTCCCGCGGCGTGTAGAGGGCGTTTTCCTGCGCGTTGATCAGTCCGTAAATCTCGCGGTGCAACTCGCGCACCGTCGCACGTTTGGCCTCGGTCGGATGCGCCGTCAGCACGGGCTCCACCACCACGACGCGCAACACCTCGATCATCTGGTCCTCCGTCAACCCGAGCGCTTTCATGCTCGCGAGATTGTCGGCCCACAACCCCTTTTCGGCCGCCGGCCCCGACTGGGTCTCGCGCCGACGCCGCACCCGCGCCGCGGTGCGTTCCTCGACGATATTGAGTAACTGAAACGCGATCGAATAAGCCTGCCCCAACGAACGCTTGGTCTCGCCCGCCTTCTCGGCTTTGGCCCCCACCCACGGCAGCAGATCCGCCAACTCGTCCTCGCCCATGCGGCGCAACACGACGGCAAAACTCTCGGTCAGAAGCCGCAGCTCCTCCTCGAGTGACCGGAAGCCTTCTTCACGCAATGGATGTTTTGAACGAGCACACATGCGGCGCACTATGAGCAAGTCCCAGACCTCTCGACAATCAGAACCGCCGAATCCTGCAAAGTTGATTCCCGCCCCCTCGAAGGAACGACTTCCACATGACCGCCGTAGGGGTGGATGACGGTAAACCCCAGATTCCGCCGATTAACACCGGCCCTCAGCCTGAGATATTTTTACAGAAGATCGCCAGGTTCGCCCAGAAAACCAAGCCGACGAATGGCTCCGCGTCCTTCGAGATCTTCTGTTTAAACCAATCCCAGCATCGCGGGCACGGCTCCCTCCAATCTGTGCCCATCGGTGCAATCTGTGGTCAAAATACCAACCCTGCCTCCCAGTCATAACTACCCGATGACCACGCTGACGGCTCCGTGTCTTCCGCGTCTTCCGTGGGCCAAAAAACAATCCCACCTAAACACCAGGGTGAATCACGGATTTAAACCGTAGATTCCGCCGACCATCACAGATCGATCAGCCTGATGAATTTTACAGAAGATCGCCAAGACCGCCAAGGAAACCAAGCCGAGGAGTGGCTTCGCGCCCTTCGCGATCTTCTGTAAAAAAACAATCCCGCCACACGCAACGGTGTGAACCAACGCGTTTAAAACTACCGCTGCAGTCCAACCGTCATCCCGCCTCGCCACCTACGTGATCTTGTTGAGCTGCCGGACTCCAAGCATGCCCAGCGCGAGTCCGCCCACCCACAACCACGGGATGACGTGGATCGCGTTCGCCGCCAAGGCGCCCGCCGCCGTCGGCATTATCGCCGCGCCCAAGTAAGCCGCTCCCGACTGACGCCCTATGACCGTCTGGGCCGCATCCGCCGCAAACCGCCGCGGCACCTCATGCATGAGACACGGGTAAAGCGGCGCCATGCCCAAACCAAACACCACCAGCGCCGCGACGTTGAACCACGGTCCTGGATTCATCGCAAAGATCACTGCGCCCACCATGGCGCCCCCCAACCCCAGCGCCACCAGACGCCGATTTCCCCACCGCTCGGCCACAAACCCCGCCAGAATCCGGCCCATCGTCATTGCCCCAAACAACGCCGCGCCACACCACGCCGCGACCCCCGGTTCGAACCCACGCCCCACCACCAGGATCGACCCCGCCCACAACGCGGCCGTCGTCTCGACCGCCACGATCACGGCAAACAAAACCGGCGAGAGCCAGCCTGCCCATGAATTCGCCCCCCAGTTCGGCGCCGCCGCTCCCGAAGCAACGTCCGTATCACCGGCTCTCGATTCCCCCGCGGCTGGCCGATCCGGTGCCGCCGCCCACCACGGCAGGGTCAGCACAAAGATCACCGCGAGCCCGACTTGGAAACTCCCCAATACACCGTAACCCAACCGCCACCCTCCGTCCGTGCGCAACGCAAACCCCATCAGCAGCGGCCCCGCCGTGGCTCCGACGCCCCAGCAGGCGTGCAACCAATTCATGTGCCGTCCGCTGTAGTGCCGGGCCACAAAACCATTCAGACCAGCATCGACCGCCCCCGCCCCGATTCCCAACGGCACCGCCGCCAACCACAACCACCACGGCCCCTGAGCTTGCGAAAACAGCACCAACGCCGACCCCGTGAGCAAACAACTCACTGCCACCACCGGCCCAGTGCGAAACCGCGCGATGATGCGACCACTCAAGAACCCCGTCGTCGCCGACAGCAACGTGATGAGCACCGCCACCGCCCCCGCCAAGCCGATGGGCAATTCGAGCTCCGGATACACCTCCGGCCACGCCACCCCGAACGTCCCGTCCGGCAGTCCCAGACTGATGAACCCCAAGTAAATGATCAGCAAAAGCAACAATCCCGAACGCGACATAAACGCCTCCCACGATTCACCCCACCCCTTCCGAAGCGAGACCCGATCTTACCCACCGAAAACACCGGATCTCACAGATCCAAGCCTACCCGACCGACCAGTGGAAGCCAACCCCGCAGAGAGATGATTTACCCGTCGTCCGCACCGAAGTGGATCAAGGAATTCAACCACAGGATTCGCAGGTACATCGTCCCAACGACTTTTCACAGAAGATCGCAAAGTCCGCCCAGAAAACCAAGCCGAGGAGTAGCTTCGCGCCCTTCGCGACCTTCTGTAAAAAACATCACGCACCAAGCTCCGCACCGAAGTGCACGACGGAGTTTGACCACCGATTTCGCGGATTAACACCGATCCACCGGCCTGTTATTTTCACAGAAGGAAACGAAGGTCACCAAGGAAGGCAGAAGTGAGGTCCTAACGCATGTGATTCAGGTCGGTCACCGGGGAGGCTTCGCGACCTTCGCCATCTTCTGAAAAACAAACCACCTACCTCCCGCCGCGACGTGGCTCTCCACGATACGCGCCATTCGCGAAATCCGCGGTCAATAACACCCCGGGGCCGCCATCACTCGACGAGCAACGGCAAGCCCCTTCGAAAGAATTTTCGAAATCCTGTCACCTATCGGCGGACGGGCGGCACTCCTATGTGAACGCAGTGCTCGCGAGGTCTTCGGTCCACCAAACCGAAGGCCCCTTCTACCGCGACCGCAGCTTCAGTTCTCAAACCACACTCCCCGCACGAATACATCCCACGTCTTTAATCTTCTCGCGCCGTGCGCAACCGGCAGGTGACGCCCTTCGCATCCATTCGTGGTTAAAATCTGCTACCGCTACCGTTCATCCCAGCTCAAAAACCACTGCACCTAAAAAACCCATCGAATTCTGCAACTTCCGCCACGTTGGCGGTGTAATCAACAACATGAACCACCTAAGAACGAACCCTTCAATGCCATCCAAAATGAAACTCACCGCCACCCTCCTCATCGCCGCGCTCGTCGCGCCTGCCGCCCTCGCTTTCGGCCTCAGTGCCGCCATTGTTTCCACCGCCGCCACCGGCACCGCGATCGCCGCCATTGCCCTCGGTGACTACGGCAGCAAAGCCTGCACCTACGCCGATACCACCGTCACCGCGCCGCGCACGGAACGCCACCCCCTCGCCGCATGATCTGTTATGTATCATAATACCAGTTACGCCTGACCACCCGCGTCCTCACCGACGCGGGTTTTTGGTGTCCCCAAATCTCAACGCCCGCAATGGGACAACATCCACGCCGTCCGCGGCGTAGTGAATCACGGAATTAAACCGCAGATTTCGCAGATTATCGCAAAGCCATCAGCTTAAGATCTTTTTACAAAAGATCGCGAAGATCGCCCAGGCAACCAAGCCGAGGAGTGGCTTCGCGTCCTTCGCGATCTTCGGTAAAAACAATCCCGCCTCGCCACCGCCCTCGGTGCTTTGGATGAAATCACTCCACCTCAACCACCTGTTTTTCCGCCCCAGCGGGCCGACCAACGAACACGGGCTAGTCAGGAACCGGTCGGCTTTTCGCTCTCCGGCACCACTTCCTCAGCCCGGTAAGAGATGAACGGTTCGGCCGGAATCGGGTTCAGCTTGCGCGGGTCAGCCAGCGACGCCTGCGCATGGTGGTTTTTATGATAATACGCTCCCGCCATTGTCGCGTTCATGAACCGGTAATACAAATTGTGATCCAAGTTCAGAATCTTCGTCTCGCCATTTCCCGCCGGTCGGTGCGTCGCGTAGTTGAAATGCGCATACCATACCATGTTCACGATCTTTGAGACCATGTAGCCCAGCACAAACGCCTCCGGCCCCAACAGCACCAACAGAAACATGGCCCGGGCATAACGCGACGCCATCGACGTGCGCCGCGTCCAATCCCATATCGCCTGGGCGTCCTTCTGCCCGCCCCACAAATCAAAAAAGTTATTTTGCACCACCCGCCCCATCGACTGCCCCATCTGTCCCATGAATGACAGAAAATCGAGCGTCTCCGGCGGATGCGGATCCTTCTCCGGATCATCCGGAAACTGATGGTGAATGATGTGTGGCACCGCCCAGTGGGGGTAGCCCATCAACTGCTGCAATCCGCAAATCTCGCCCACCACCCGGTTCAACCACAGCGGTCTCAGATTACGATGCGCCGCATTGTGCATTAAATGCGCCGACTGCAGTCCCACCAATGCGCCCAGCGGAATCAGCCACCAACTCGACATTGAAAACTCCACCAACCCCAGCGCGGAAGCCACCGGCACCAAAATGACCGCACTCCCCAGAATCGACCACAAGCTCGGCAAACAAAGTGGCGCGATGCACAGCAACAGCCCCCACCCGTAGGGATGTTCTCCCCACGAGGACCAGGTCAGGAATATCCCCACCGAAACCGGCGCCAGCAGCACCACGCTCAGCACATTGTATTTAAACAGAAAGTAGGGGTCGTGGCGGAATTTTTTAAGCATCGGATATGTTCGCGAAAGGCCGGGGTAATCCAACTTCACCAGCGGAGTCGGGGCGACCAGATCAACAACAGAATGCACCGACCTTGGTCAACGTCCGAACCCCCGCCTTCATAACTGCCGCATGCCATCCGCGCACCACGTCACGCGCCAATGACCGCAACCGCAATTGTCAGTCCCTTCCGCTCCAGCATCACCCTACAGGTTTCGTGTATTCCGTGAGCCTAAAAGGCTCTATCACACACACCGGCGTGGCCCACGAAACTCAAGCGCGGATTTCGCATAAATTTGCAGATCCATCAGGTTGAGATTTTCCTACAGAAGATCGCCAAGCGCGCGAAGAATACCACGCGGTGGAGTGGCTTCGTGGTCTTCGATCGGTGTTATCTGCAGTTAAATATTTATCCTGCCCCCGCCCACCAACACCTCACCATCACGCGGACGCTTCCGAGTGTGCCGTGAGCCAAAACAGTCCTGCCTCTCGGTTACTCGCCCTCAGCGACCGGCGGTAAAAGCATGCCACCGCGTTCGACGCTTTCGGGGAAATCGCCCTACCGAATACATCCGTTTCCGCGGTGTGAACATTCCCTTAAAAACCAACCACCGGAGAGGCTTAGCGTCCTTCGTGATTTTCGGTTAAATTTCTCCCACTCAAGCCATCACCGGCTGACGGCCGACTGACGGCTTCGTTAGCTTCTGTAGAAAAACAAACCTGCCTCACGCACCAGCATCGCCCCCTTCATCCCGCGCCATCCGCGAAACCCGCGGCACGATCTTCAACGCTCGCACTTGTGCGATCATTGCCGGCGAGACATTTGCCGGCGTATAATTGAGGTCCGTTCGCCGTAGACGCCGCAGCACCGACGCGTGCAACAACGTGCCGGCGGCGAGATGTCGACACCGGCCGAGATTCACATGCGGGAGATTGCGACGCGACGTGGCGTGCCACCGCAACTTGGGAAACACCTCCGCCCACCACCAACGCCAGGTCAGCGAATCGTGCGGACGGTTGGCCCAACCCGGCTGCGGAATCGGCGTGCGCTTGAGCGTTTGCCGCACCGCCTTGGTTCGCACCCGCAGCCCCGCTCGCCGCGACTCCCACAGCACCCACAACCACGGTGCCCTCCACAACCCGCCCTCGCCTTCCGGGTGCCCGCCGCCCACATCGCTGTGCGCCCCCGGAAACCACCACTCCGCCACGTCCTGTCCGGGCTTGGGCTGATCCGTCCACCGATTTTGCCGATAAAACGCACGCCTCTCATCCAACGCCACCGCGTGACGCACGATCTCAACGCCCGGATTTTTCGTTGTGTGCGGAAACCGCGACGGCTCCCACACCCACCCCACCGATGACACCGTATCCCACAAACCCATGAACCGCACCTTCACCGTGCGCGACTCCCGCTGCCCCTGGGTGATAGTGCGGGCAAAGCTTCGCCGAAATTCCCGGGCGACCTTCCAATACGAACTACGCTTCGCCGCCGACTTCCCGTCCAGCCCCTTCACCGCGCTCGTGTAGCGCATCACGTAAGGCACCAGATTCTCGTTCCCCGACGGCAACAACCCGAACTGATGCAACACCCCCGCCAGCACCCGCACGGTGTAGGCCCCGCGACTGAACCCATAGAGGTAAATTTGATCTCCCGGCACATAGTGCCGCATCAGAAACATGTAAGCCCGTGCCACCTTTCCCTCCAGACCCACGCCGAACGCCAGGCCGATCACTTTGGAAAACCACTTGCCAACCGGCGTCCAAAAACCCGGCTCCGGCAACGTGCCCAGCCCCGGATCGTAATAGACCAGTTGCCGCGCCGGATCGCGATCCAACACCTGCACCAACCGCACCACGTTCGTATTGCACGACCCAAACTGGTTGTTCGTCCCATCACAACAAACGACGAGGTTTTTACTCATGACCATCGCAGTTAAGTCGCTCGGGCCCGTCTCAGGCAACCCTCACCACGACACCACCGGGTGGACACATCGTTCGTCGACGACAACCGCCCGTCACCGATCCACTGCCAACGACCTCCTCCACCCAACGCTCCCGCACACCACCCCGTAAGCCGCGAACTCGCTCGCGCCTTCCCGCCACAATCGGAGCTTTCGCCGAAAGCGCCCCGCCGCCACATCGGGCGGAATTCAAATCACATTCCGTTTTTATGGTCGGCCCAATTTGCCCGCGGCCTTTGGAGCTTCGCTAACCAAAGGGATGCTTACGCAACCCGCGCAACGTGCACAAGTCGCCCCAGTCGGTCACCCGCGGGACATCACGCGGCGCGGTGCGTTCGCGCCGACCGGTCGCCCGCCGATAGTGATTCAGCTGTTCGGCGACAAACGCCTTGGACCCCAGCACCGCTCCGTCCGTGAAGTGACGAACACGGCACCGCAGAACCGCCTGCAGCGGTAGTTGGCCTTTTTGTGCCACCACCCGTTCAAACGCCTCGGAATCAATATGATGTCCATGTTCCCGCGGCCCCGCGGCCGTGCCAAACAGGATCTGCCGATAAGCGCTCTGCGTGGACCGCCAATTGTCAGCGGTGCCACCCTCGAACAACAAATCCAGCCCCCGTCGAGCCGTGGCGTTACCCGCCACCGCTTCTGCGTAACCGCAGAACCGGTAGTCCTTTGGATCCTCGACCAATCCGGCGCGCACCGGGTTCAAATCAATGTAGGCCGCCATGGTCCGCATCACCCCGCTTTTGCCCTCTACCAACACGCTTTTGAAACGCTCCGCCCACAACGTGCCATAGCGCCCATGGGAACGATTGAACCATACGGAGAACCGCTGCTTGAGCAGCTTCATGAACTGGGAAACATCCCCCATCAAGGCGACCTGCCTCGACCGCCACGTCACCGCCTCTGGCCCATCCTTGACCAATTGCCCTCGAATCACATCCAACTGCGCCGTCTGATACTTGGTCGGCTTCGGATAAAGCACAGCATATCGCCGAAGCAGTTCTGCATCGGTAACTTCCGACTTCTGCGGCACTCGTAGCAACACATGGAAGTGGTTGGACATAAGAGCAAAAGTGCACACCTGCACCCCGCAAAAATCGGCAACCTGCCACAGTTGTTTCCGCAAAACCTCCTTGGCCACGTCGTCGAGCAAATGCTCCCCATTCACGGTGCGAGTCATCACATGATAAACCGCCACGCCCTCCCCCGCATCCACCTTGATCCGTGCCGTCCTCATATCGGGGGAAAGCAGAGCACCGTCCTTCTCCAATTACGAGTCTTTATTAGCCTGTCCCTTTATTTTCCTTGTCCCTTTATTTTCCCCCTTTTAAGTCCTCGGCTTCATCTGTGGAGAAAATGGTTAGCTAATTCTAATAAGCATTTGCCCAGCAATGCTCCAAAGCCCTGAACATGATCGGCATGTGGTTTTCAAAATTTTCTTTGGTGATGTTGCGCCCCATGTATTCGGCGAGTTTCACTTTGTGTGCCAACTGCGTCGCGGCCCGGAGTGCTGCTGGATAGTAGTCCTCCAGACCATGCACCGGCAAAACGAATAGTTGATCATTCGCGTTGGCATGAAGACGACCGTTCTTGAAGTCCTCAAATCGCTGTTCTTTCCCAGTATCCGGTTTGTCGAAGAGGATTGTCAGTTTTTCTCGGTAGATGGGGCGGCGGTCGATGGTTGCCAGCAAGTCCTCAACGGCTGTTACCTGCTGGCGTTGACGCTCATCGTCTCCGTTGGCGGCGAGAACGTGGATCTCAACCTGATGCGAGTAATGGCGGGAAATAACGTGCTTAAAAAACTCAACTTCACTTGGCCCTTCAACGATCAGGAAATTTGCCGGGAGTAAGATGTCGGCTGGAGAGCCCCCCAACAGCTCGAAAATGACTTCGTGTTTTTTCGGTGAAGAATCGATTTTCCCGATTTGCGTCTCACCCTGCGCTTCCTTGGCAACGCGAAACAGGGATTGCTGGCCATAGTTGTCAGTCAACAGCACGGAGGAATGCGTGTTGATGAATACTTGATCGTGTCCGTCGGCCAGTTCCAACAAGGCTTGCTTGAGCTGCCTTTGCGCCGTCGGGTGGAGATGAAGCTCTGCCTCATCGATGAAGAATATGAACGAACGCCCGAGTGCATCATCCCGCCGTTGATCAGCGTAGGTTTTAATGATCGCGAGCATTAGCGCTCGTTGCATCCCGTCTCCCTTTTCCTCTGCGGTGGTGGTGACCCCATCATCGACTTCCGTGCGAAAGTTTTTGAGCAATTCATCAAAGGCAGGCTCCTGAACCAGGAACTCAACGTCAGCGCAATCGGGGAACTGCTTTTTGAGATGCTCACAAACTTGCCCGCTGACGTCCTTGAGCTTCTGCTTGATGCTCGAAGTCTCTGACGAAAAAAGTTTCTCAAACTGTTCGCGGAATTTCACGTATTCCTCCTCAGCTTCCAGTATCTCAGCGAGAACTCCGCCAAGCATCTTGCCGATCGGGGTCGTCGACTTGTAATTCCCAACATCTCTAAGATTTTTGGTCGCTTCAACGAACTCGAAACGAGGGATGCAGTTGTTAAAAGGCCCATCAGTTCCACACGGCTGCTTCTTCCATTCGTCTTTTGTCGGATTGTAAATAAGACGCTCCTTTGGCTTAGAGCCCATACGTTTCACCCGCATGGTATCGCTTTCACCAAGAACATTGCGGAGCTTCGTTTGATTGTCCGCATGGGTGATCTGGCCGAGACCTTCTTGAACCCCTGAGAATTCCAACTCGACTGAAATTTCGTCATCCTCTCTAGCCGCTGAATTTTTCAGTTCCGCAAGATCGCCTGATCCGGTGTAAAACCATTGAATGGCATCAAATAAGTTCGTCTTTCCGTGGTTGTTTCGCCCAACGAGCACATTGAACGCCGAAGCATCAATTTCAACTCGACGGATCGAACGGAAGTTTTCGACAGTGATTTTAGAGATTCTCATAAAATGAAAAGGGATATTCGTCGGCGCTTTATATCGTGAAGTTTACCGCTTGCCCTACTCCGCGGTAGCGGTCGGGGTGGCAGGTGAGGATGAGGATTTGGAGGTGGGTGGCTTGGGCTCCGAGGACATCTAAGATTCTCTCTTGGCGGACGGGGTCGGTGTTGACCAGGACGTCGTCGAGGATGAGGACTTGGGGTTCGTCCGTCGCTAGTTCCTGCGCCACGGCCAGACGCAGGCAGAGGAGGAGTTGTTCCTTGGCGCCTTGCGAGAGTTGGTCGAAGGCGTGGGTGGCTTCGCGGGTGCGGCCGATGCCGGCGATCTGCAGTTGTTCGTTCAGGAATACTTGGCGCGTGGGGTCACCGGAGAGTTCCGCAAAGGCCGCCGTGAGGCGTTGCTCGAGGGGCGTGAGCACGGCCTTGGTCGCGGCTTGTTTGCGGTGCTCGATGAGGTCGTGCGCGATGCGGGTCGTCCAACCTTGGGCGCGCGCGGCGTCGCGCCGCAGGGTCGCTTCGACTTTCTTTTCTTCGAGTTCCGTTTCCCGCGAATACAGGCCTTGGCCGCCGAGGGTTTCGAGCGTGCCTTTGGCTTGATCGCGTTCGGTGCGGCGGGCTTGGAGTTCGTTAGCAATCTGCTGCAGGGAGACGGCGGCGCGTTTGTTGCGCTCGGGCAATTTGTCGTAGTCGGGCGGGAGTTGGGCTTTGGCGGCGGCGACGCGGGCTTCCGCTTGGGTGAAGGCGATCTGCGCTGCAGTTTTAGCGGCGTCGAGTCCGTCGGCGTAGCGGCCCATGAGGTCGGCGGTTTGCGCTTCGTGCGTGCGCAGGCTGCCTCGCTGTTCCGTGAGTTGTTTGTCGGCAGTCTGCTCGGTCTGCGTCGCGGTGCGTTCTTCGGTGCGGATGCGCTCCATCTCGCGGTCGAACGCCGTGAGGGCCTTTTCCTCCGCAGGCAGGGCGGCGCTGAGGCGGGCTTCGGTCGCTTCGAGGTCGGCTTGACTGAGGGCGTGGTCGGCGGCGGTGGGCGGGAGGGTCGCGGCTTGGGCGTCGGCTCGGCGCGCGGCGCTGGCGGCGGTGTCTTGCAGGTCCGCGAGGGTGTCGTGTTCGCCGAGTTGGGAGGCGAGCGTGGCGCCGAGGGTTTTGAGTTGGGTGTCCAGCTCCCGGCGCTCGGTCACGGCTTCGCGCGCGGCGTCGAGAGTCGGGACTTCGGCCTTTTCCAAAGCGTTGCGCAGGGCGGTGTGCGCGGTGTCGAGTTCCTTGGCGACATTCTGCGTTTCCTGAGCGCCGGACCGAATCACGATGCGGCCCCAATCGGCGAGGTGCAGGTCGAGGGTTTGCGGACTGCGCAAGGTGGTGGTCTGGCCGGCTGGAATCTCCGTTTGGGATTTGGGATCTGGGTTTTGGGATTTCCCGTCCGCTGCAACCAAGGCGTCGCGGTCGGGTGTGAGTTCGACGGTGAGTCCGAGCGCTTGGAGCTGGGCGGTCAGGGTGCGGGTTTGCTCGGCGAGGTCTTCCAGTTTGCGCAGCTGGGCGGGCGTGAGGTCGGGCAGCTTGGCCTGGCGGGCTTTTAGCTCGGCGAGCTCGGCGGCGGTGGCCTCGACTTTCGCGATCTGTCGCGCCAACGCGGCGGCGGTTTCGGTGTGTTGGCGCAAGCGCAGGAGACCTTGGGCGCGCTGCAACTCGACCCGGCGCGTCTGCAGGGCGGATTCGCGCTGGGGGCGTTCGGTCTGCATGGCGTCGAGGCGGGCGCGCAGGTCGGTGCGTTTCTGCGTGGCGGTGGCGGCGGTGTGCTCGGCGGCGGTGATCGCGGTTTGGGCCTCGGCGGTGAGTTGGCGCAGGTGGGCGAGTTTGGTGGCGTCGGCCGCGACGGTGTCGAGTTTCTCCTGCGCGGTGAGCAGGGCGTGTTGATGGGTTTTGAGCTCGGCGCTCAGGCGCTCGGCGGCTTGCGCCGACTCGTGCAGGGTCGCGGCGGCGGCGGTGCGTTCGGCGTGTTCCTTGGCCAACTGGGTCACGCCGGAGGCGGCCTGTTGGTAACGCACCAAGGCGTCCTCCAATTTCGTGCGGGTGGCGTGAAGTTGCGTGAGTTCCTCGTCGAGGCGCGTGAGGTCATCCTCGGCGGTGCGGAGTGGGCCGCCGGTGCGGGGCTGGCCGGTGGCGGTCAGGATCGAGCCGAACGTCGCGGCGAGGCGCTCGCGCAGGCGTTCGATGACGGGATCGAGCTCCAGTTGCACGAGTTGCGCACGGATGTTCTGCCCCACCCCTTCGTCGTTGAACCCAGGCCAGACGGCGGGTTCGCCTTGGCGGGCCCAGAGGAAGCCGAGAAAGCCCCAGTGCTCGGATTTGGTGGCACCGCGTCCGGGTAGGGACGAGTGCAGGAGCGCCTGCACGCGTTGGTCGGCCTGGTCGGACTCGGCGATGAGTTGCCACGACGCGGACTGCCACGCGCGCAGCTCGCTGGTGGGCTTTTGCAGAAAAGTCTTCTCGATACGGAAACGACCGGCGGCGGTCTCGAACTCGACGGCGATGCGTGGCGCGAGGTCGGTGCCGACGGGTTGCAGGGATTTGAGTTCCTCGCCCTTGGTGGTGTGGCGATCGAACAGGGCGCGGGCGGCGGCGTGGAGCGAGGTGGATTTGCCGGACTCGTTGGGGGCCGAGAGCACGTTGAGACCCGGCGCGAAGGGGCCGAGGCGGACCGACTCGCGGAAGCGGCCGACGTGGTGCAGCTCGATAGCGTGCAGGATCACGCCGACACCTCCTGCAGGGTTTGAAAGACGGTTTGGCGCAGTTGGGCGAAGAACTCGGGCGTGAGCTGGGTAAGGGCGATCTTGGCGGTGCCGAGCAGGGCCTGGGCGTCGGCGAGCTGGAGGGCGGCGACGCCGTCGGCCTCCAGCTCGGCGATTTCAGATTTCGAATTTGAGATTTGAGATTCGGCCGTGGCGACGGTGCCGCCGGCGAAGGTTTCGAGGCGGTCGATGTCGGCCAGGACTTGGGCGAGGATCGGGTGACGGGCCTGGAGGTCGGCTTGCTCGATCGCGCTGAGGGCAATGCGCGACTTATCCACGAGTTGGCTGATAAGGAAGGGCGTGAGCACGGTGTCCAGCCACGCGCGGAGTTCGGCGACGGCGGTCGGCGTGGCCGTGCCGGTGAGTTTCACCCGCAGCACAGTGTGCGCGGCCTGGGGCGTGAGTTCGGCGAGGGTGGCGGCAAGGCTGGCTCGGGAGGCCTCGGCGGCGTGGAAATCGAAGAGTATCTCCCGCCAGTCGAGCGTCGCCACGCGCAAGCGTTTGACCTGCGGGGCTTGGCCGGCACCCGGAATTTCCACGAGGGCGACGTGGCCGCTGGCGTCGTTGATGAAACGGTCGGGCTCGGGGGAGCCCGGCATGACAATGCGACCGCCGTCGGTGTCGGGCAGCCAGTTGTGCCAGTGGCCGACGGCGAGGTAGTCGAGCCCGGCGCGGGAGGCGGCGTTGAGGGCGATGGGGAAATCGTTGGGCTGGTGCTTGGCCTCGATGGCGAGGGCACCGTGGGTGAGGCCGATCTTGATGGCGTCGGCCGGAAGATCGGCGGCGAGATCAACGAGCTTCAGGCTCGGGTCGGTCGTCGAGAGCTTTTGGTGCAGCGGGGACGCGAGCAGGAAGGTGCCTGCGCCGAGATCCGTGACGCCGGCTTCCCGGAGGACGTGCACGTGGGCCGGAGCGTTGAGGAAGGCTTTGCGCTGCCAGACGGAATCGGGGCCTGAGGCGGCGTCGTGGTTACCGGGGAGGATGTAGATGGGTAGCTGCGGGTGCGTTCCGAAAAGAGTCAGCACCCGCTCAACCAGCGCATCCTCGACCTGATTGTCCTCGAAGAGGTCGCCCGCGATGAGGAAGGCGTCGACGGTGTGTTTTTCCGCCAACTGCAGCGTGCGTTCGAGCGCCTCGAGACGCGCTTCGCGCAAACGCACGCCCTTGCCCCCGAATTGGGAGAAGCGGGCACCCAACTGCCAATCTGCCGAATGGAGAAGACGAAACATAACGATGCATGGACTCCAAAACCGGCGGGCCAGTCAGTCTCGGGGTAGAAAGCTACGGACCCTCCTTTCGATCGTCGGTCGGCGCAATGTCGAAACCATCCGCCGGAAAACAATTTCAGGGATTTCCGGTTCCCACATCTCTGCCTGAAAATCGGCGGCAGGGGCGTGACTCGATTTGCTATGGTGGGGAGCATGACCTTACATCTCGCGCCTTCGCCGATGCCTTCACCTCGCGCTGCTGACTCTCTCCCCTCCCGTGATGACATGATGCGCGCGTTTTACGCCCGTGATGCCGCGGCTGAGGGGATCTTTCTTGTGGGGGTGCGCACGACCGGAATTTTTTGCCGACCCACGTGTGGAGCGCGTAAACCCAAGCCGGAGAACATTGAATTTTACGTCGATGCTTCCGCCGCACTGCACGATGGTTTTCGGCCTTGCAAGCTGTGCAAACCGCTCAATGCCACGCCGAATATTCCGAGTCTGGTGGAACAACTGCGCGACGCGGTCGAGGCCGATCCCACCGGACGTATCACGGACAAGGAGTTGTCCGATCGGGGCATCGATCCGTCGACCGCGCGGCGTCAGTTTCAGCGCTACTACGGCATGACATTCCAGGCCTACACCCGCGCGCGGCGCATGGGTCTCGCCCTGCGCGAGGTCGGCGACGGCGGCACCGTGACCGAGGCGCAATTTGCGCAAGGATTTGAATCGGCCAGTGGGTTCCGCGAGGCAGTGAAACGGTTGTTCGGCGCTGCGCCGCGCGATGCCGCCAAGGCGGGGCGTCTGCTCTACGCCGAACGGATCAACACGCCCCTCGGCCGCATGTTGGCCGTGGCCGATGACGCGGGCTTGCACATTTTGGATTTCGTCGATCGGCGCGGGTTGGAGCGCAAACTCATCACGTTGCGCCAACGGCTGAAAGTGACGGTGATTCCCGGCACGCATCCGGTGCTGACGGCGGCGGCGTCACAAATAAGTGAATACTTCGCCGGTCGGCGGGTAACGTTTGATCTGCCGCTGGTGCCGTTGGGCACGGAGTTCGAGAACGCGGCGTGGCGGCATCTGCGCTCCATCCCGCCGGGCACGACGCAAAGTTATAGCGACATGGCGGCGGCGCTGGGGCGTCCGGGCGCATCGCGCGCGGTGGGTCGCGCCAACGGCATGAATTTTCTGTCGATCATCATCCCCTGCCACCGCGTCATCGCGGCCAACGGCGACCTCACCGGCTACGGCGGCGGCCTCTGGCGCAAACAATGGCTGTTGAATCATGAATCGGCCGTCGTCCCGCCGACCGGGACTTCGGAACGGATCTCGCCGAAGGGAACAAAGCGATGAGGAAGGATGGTTTTTAGCAGAAGGGCGCGTAGCTACTCCTCGGTTCGGTTTTCTCGGCGATCTTTGCGATCTTCTGTAAAAACATAAGGCCGATGGATCTGCGAAATCTGCGATCAACTTCCGTCGTCCACTCCACCGCGGCCGACATGGAAGTCGTTCCTCCGGTAGTTGGCTGGGAGGGATCCCCTGTCGCTGAAACTCGTAGTCGGTGGTTCACGAACGCATAGACCTTCGCCTTGCGCAGGCTCGATTCTTATCCGTGTTAATGTGTGTCCATCTGTGGTTAAAAAATTAAAACATCATGCTGAATAGTCTACCACGATGAGGGGGCAGGACTGGGCTCGGTTTCTATTGCTCAGCGCGATCTGGGGATCGTCGTTTGTGTTCATTCGCATGTGTGCGCCGGTGTTTGGACCGTTTCTCACCGCGAGTGGACGGCTGGGGTTGGCGGGTATCGCGTTGGTGGTTTATCTACGCGTGGTGCGATTCGATGCGCAATGGACGCGTTACCGTTGGGACTATTTGAAGGTCGGCGTGCTCGCGAGCGGCGCGCCATTCATTTGTTTCGCGGTCGGGGCGCTGAAGTTGCCGGCGTCGTTGCTTTCGATTCTCAATGCCTGCACGCCACTGTTTGCGGCGATCTTTGCCGCCATCTGGTTGGGCGAGGGCTTCGGGTGGAAACGTGCATTGGGTGTAGCGCTGGGCATCACCGGGGTGACGCTGGCCAACGGGCTCAGCCCGATTGAGTTCACTCCAGTTACATTGCTGGCCATCGGCATCACAATCCTCGCCCCACTCTGCTACGCTCTGGCTGGCATCTACATCAAACTGCGGGCCAGTCATCTGCCCGCGCAGGGCAACGCCGCGTTCAGTCAACTCATGATTGCGCCGGTGGTCGCATTGGGTATCCCACTGGCCCCGCCCTCGGGTTTGCCGTCCCCCGGCGCGGTGGCTGCGTTGGTCACTCTGGCGCTCTTGTGCAGCGCCGTGGCGTATCTGATTTTCTACCGGCTCATGGCCGACATCGGCCCGACCAAGGTGACCACAATCACGTTCGTGATCCCGGTCTTCGGCATGTTGTGGGGCGCGCTCTTTCTCGGCGAAGTGATCACCGGCGGCATGTTAATCGGCTGCGCTGTCATGCTGGCGGGCACTGGATTGGTCGTCGCGCCTACGGCGAAGCCCGCGAGCTGAATCGGTTTACCAAAGAGAACGAAACCACTCCGATGCCGGAGGCAGGATTGTTCGTTTACAGAAGAGCGCGAAGGACGCGAAGCCATCCATCGGCTTGGTTTCCTTGGCGGTCTTGGCGATCTTCTGTGAAATACATCAGGCTGATGGATCTGTGATGATCGGCGGAATCTTCGGTTTAATTCCGTGGTCCCTCGGAAAGGACAGTTCCCGTGTTTTTTTCCGAGCCCTGTGGGGCGATCCATTCATGGGCTGATCGCGCTACATGGTGACCACGATTTTGCCGAATTGGCCGCCTTGCTCCATTAGGTCAAACGCAGCGGGGGCGTCGGCCACGGCAAAGGTGTCGCTCACCACCGGCTTGATTTGGTGCTCGGCGGTAAAGGCCAGCATCGCCGCCCAGTCGTCGGCGTTGCCCATGGTCGTGCCGAGGATGGAGAGCTGCTTCCAAAATACTTTGCGTGCGGGTAACACGTCGGGATCACCACGAGTCGCCCCGAAGAACACGATGCGGCCACCGGGCTTGGCGATATCCACGAGCGAGGCAAAACCGGCACCGCCCGCGCTGTCGACGATGACGTCGGCTCCACCGATTTCCGTGGCGGCGGCCTCGGCCCACCCGTCTGTCGTGTAATTAAATCCGCTTTTGGCGCCCAGGGCGACGGCTTGCGCGATTTTGGCTTCGCTGCTCGATGTCACCCAAACCTCGGCCCCGTCGGCGACCGCAAATTGCAGGGCAAACAACGCAACACCGCCGCCAATCCCCGTGATCAGCACCTTCTCTCCGGTCCGCAGATGGGACCGCGCGAACAGCGCACGGTAGGCGGTGAGTCCGGCCAGAGGCAACGCGGCAGCTTCCGTCCACGTCAGGTGCACCGGCTTGGGGGCGAGTTGTTTGGTCGGCACGGCGATTTTTTGAGCCAAGGTGCCGTCGCGCGGGAGGCCGAGAATGGAAAACGTCGACGCCTGCGCCCGGGGATTGTCGCCCCAATCGTAGCCGGGATAGATGATGACTTCGTCGCCGGCCTTGAAGGTGCCGTCGGCCGAATCGGCGGCCACGACGCCCGCGCCATCCGAGCCCGGAATACAAGGATACTTGAGCCCGGCATATTGACCGAGCTTGATCCAAAGATCGCGGTGATTGAGAGCGGCGGCGCGCACCGTGACGACAACTTCGTCGGCGGCGGGAACGGGGTCGGCGACCGTGGTGACATGAATCTGACGGGCAGCGGGAAATTGAACGGCTTGCATGACGTCATTCATGAGGCGATTCGTTCGATCTCGCAAATCCTTCGATCGATTCACTTCGTCACCCCGTGCTGTGCGCGATCTACAAACCCTACGGCGTGCTCTCGCAATTTACGCCGGAGCCCGGCTCGCGCTGGCGAACATTGGCCGAGTTTGGTCTGCCGCCACGCGTGTATCCGTTGGGCCGCCTCG
Source organism: Synoicihabitans lomoniglobus (assembly GCF_029023725.1). GTDB lineage: Bacteria > Verrucomicrobiota > Verrucomicrobiia > Opitutales > Opitutaceae > Actomonas > Actomonas lomonigloba. Next base: position 1,293,305 of record NZ_CP119075.1, on the reverse strand, counting down.
ACGCCGACTCGGAGGGGCTGCTCCTACTCAGTGATGAGCCGGGACTCAACACGCGACTGCTTAATCCCGCTCGCGGCCACCCGCGCACTTACTGGACCCAGGTCGAACGGGTGCCGGACGCCACGGCGCTCAAGCAACTGGCGGCGGGCGTGGATATCAAAGGGCACCACACCCGGCCGTGCACGGTGCAGCTTTTCGACGGCGCGCCCGATCTGCCGCCCCGTGATCCGCCCGTGCGGTTCCGCAAAAACGTGCCCGACGCTTGGCTGGAGTTGACGCTGACTGAAGGCAAAAACCGCCAAGTGCGCCGCATGACCGCCGCCGTGGGCCACCCCACCCTGCGCTTGCACCGTGCGACGATGGGTCGATTGAAGCTCGCCGAACTGAACCTCCTACCGGGCGCATGGTGCGAGTTGAACGCGCAGCAGCGTGCGATGGTTTTCGAGGTGTAAGGCGACGTCGATTATCGCGCGCATACCGTTGCCGAGACCATGGCGCGCAGGGCGCTTGATTTTGACCACAGGTTGCGCCGATTTCGCAGAAGGAACGAAGCCGTCAGCTGGTGGTGGCTGGGGTGCGAAGATTTTAACGGAAGGACGCGAAGCCACTCCGGAGACCCACTTCCATCACCGCGCTAGGACCTGACTTCTGCCTTCCTTGGTTACCTTCGTTTCCATCCGTAAACATACCGGCTGATGGATCTGTGCTAATCTGCGAAATCTGTGGTCAAACTTCGTTTTCCACTCCTATGCGGACGACGTGAAAGTCGCCCCTCCGGGGAGGGATTCCATCTATCGATAGCGGAGGTGTGGCTCTGCAACCGCAGCGGCGCTCTCGGCGAGATCGCCCTACCTTTTGGCGGTGATGTATTTGGTCAGGCCTTGGGCCAGGGGCCGGTGATGGCGACGGTGTAGCCGGGGTTCTGCACGTTGACAAACAGCGTCGTGCCATCAGGCGAGAAGCAGGCTCCCGCCATTTCGCGGTCGATCGTGGGGTTGGCGGCGATGATGTAATACTCCCCGGCGGGGGTGATGCCGATGATACGGCAATATCCCTTGGTATCCTCGCACACGATGAGGTCGCCCCAGGGGGCGATGGTGAGGTTGTCGCAGTTGCGCAGCAGCGCGCTGTCGTTGGGCTCGGCGAAGAGTTCGATGGTGCCGGGGGCCTCGGACTCGCGGGCGGTGCCTTCGTAGGGGCTGGGCTGATACCGAAAGATCTGGCCAAGGGTGTTGGCGCCCCCGTTGGTCATGGCAAAATAGGCTTCGTTGTCGCCCCACCAGGCACCTTCCCCGCGCGCAAAGACCGCCGCACCGGCGGCCCGGCCACGATAGCGCAGGTCGAGCACAGGGCTGTCGACGTTATCCAAATCAATCCATTCGACGGCGAGCGGCTGGCCGATGGGAAACGTGGGGCCGGTCGGCCAGTTGCGGGTGTCGGCCTGCGGCTGTCCCACCACGACCAGGGCCTGCAAACGCCCGCCGGCGGCGAGGTTGCCGGGTTCGGTCGGGACAAAGCGGTAGAGCAAACCATCGCCGAGATCCTCGGTCTGGTAAACCACCCCGGACGCGGGATGGACGGCGATCGCTTCATGGCGAAAACGCCCCATAGCTTTGAGCGGCACCGGCACGACCAAGCCGGGCTCGGTCGACGGCTTCACTTCGAAATTGTAGCCGTGCCATTGCTCTTCGTCAGGCTCGCGCTCGGCATTGACCTCTTCACAGGTGACCCACGTGCCCCAGGGGGTCGGGCCGCCCGCACAGTTGCGCTGCGTGCCGAGCAGGGACTGAAAATGTTTTTCGAGCTGCTGCGTCTGCGTATTGAACACGAGCGTCGTGGTGCCGCCGATACACGGCAGCACCCCGCTGCCGGTGTCGTAAACGCGGGATTTGTCGACCGCTCCGAAACGCTCCGACTGTGGCCCAAACGGACTCTGGTGCAGCCAGGCACTCTCGTTTTCGTGGTTGCGGACCAACAACGTGCGACCGTCGGAACCCGCAAACGCGGCCATGCCGTCGTGCATGCCGGGAACGAGAAGCCCGTCGTCCATTTCCTCACCGCGGAAGGAGAACGCCCGGTAGCGAAATCCCGAGGCGACCTTGATCAAATTGTCAGGGTCGTCGAGGAGCGGTCCAAAACCGCGCACGCCGGTCGCACCACTGGCCGCCGCCAAGGGACTGTTGACCAAGGCACGCAGCCCCAGAAAGGCAGCCGAATATACCCCGGCTGAACGAATGAACTCACGACGAGATCTCACGCGTCGGAACGTGGGGTGAGTTCCTCATAAGTCAAAGCTTCGCCGAACTTACCGAGCCGTCCCGTGCACATTGTCACCCGCGCGTCACCGATGCTCGATCACCTCGTGCGTTTCAAAACGAACTTTCGGCACGGTCGCATACTTGTCGTCGGGCGAACGGTAGCCGGCGGCGCAGGCAAAAACCGATTTCCAGCCCGTGCCGGCGAGGCCGAGCGCCGTGTCGTATCGGGCGGGAACGAGGCCTTCCATCGGGCAGGTGTCGACCCCGAGCAACGCGGCGGCGGTCATGAATTGACCCAGCGCGATGTAGAGCTGCCGCGTTTGCCACGCGTCGAGCCGTCCTTCGGCGCGCGCGCCCTCCAAACTTTGGGCGATGACTTTGCGGAAACCGTCGAGCGTTTCCATCGGCACACCACGGACCTCGGCGGTGCGCGCCATGTAGCGGTCCAGATGATCGTCGCCGAGGTTTTCCTTCACCGCGAACACCACGAAATGTGACGCGTCGCGCGGTTGCGTCTGGCCCCATGACGCTTCGACCAGTTTTTCCCGGATTGCGGAGTTTCGCACCACGATGAATTTCCACGGCTGCAAGCCGAAGGACGACGGGGCCAAAACCAGCGCCTGTTCGAGCGCTTGCCAAGTGGCGCCGTCGATGGACCGCGAGGCATCGAACACCTTGGTGGCATAGCGCCAGTTGAGGGCGTCCGACAACGTGGAGAGGGAACCGGAAGACATCTGCGTTGGTGTCGAAAAGAGGGACGATTCAGGCGACGGAGGCCAACGCGGGATAGTCGGTGTAACCCGCTTCGTCCCCGCCGTAAAACGTTTCCGGATTGGGCGTGTTGAGCTCGAGTCCCTCGATCATGCGGCGCGGCAGGTCGGGGTTGGCGATAAACTGCTGGCCCCAGGAGATCGCATCGGCCTCCCCGCGTTCGAGGAGACCCAGCGCATCGTCGCGCGAGAGTTGTTGGTTGGCGATGAACGGTCCGCGAAAGGCCGCTTTGAGATCGGGCCCGAGACGCGGTGCTTCGAGCGACTCGCGGGCAAACAAGAAGGCGATCTTTCGTTGGCCGAGTTCACGCGCCAGATAACCGAAGGTTTCGGCGGGATTGTCATCCCCCATGTCGGACGCGTCGCAACGCGGCGCGATGTGCATGCCCACCCGATCGGCTCCCCAGACGGAAATCACGGCGTCGGTAATCTCCAACGCGAACCGGGCGCGGTTCTCGAGCGAACCGCCATATTCGTCGGTGCGGTGATTGGTCGACGTCTGCAGGAACTGGTCGATCAAGTAACCGTTGGCGCCGTGGACTTCGACGCCGTCGAAACCGGCAATCTTGGCGTTGACGGCTCCCTGACGATATTGCTCCACCACCGCCTTGACCTCGGCGGTAGTGAGAGCGCGCGGCGTGACGAAGGCTTTCTCCGGACGAATGCCGGACACATGACCGGCGGGCCGGATGGCGGACGGTGCTTCGGGCAGTTGACCGTCGAGATAAATCGGATCGGAGATGCGTCCAACATGCCAAAGCTGCAGAAAAATGCGGCCGCCGGCGGCGTGCACACGGGCGGTGATTTTTTTCCACGCCTCAACCTGCTCGTCGGACCAGATGCCGGGCGTATCCGGATATCCCACACCCATGGGGGAAACGGCGGTGGCTTCGGTGAGAATGAGACCGGCCGACGCACGTTGCTCGTAATACGTGCCCATCAAATCGGTCGGCACGCGACCGGGACCGGAGCGACACCGGGTGAGCGGCGCCATGATGACGCGGTTGGGCAATTCGAGATCACCGATACGAATCGGCGCGGCGAGAGGAGACGAGGACGAGGACATGAAGCGGAACGGACGTTGGAAGGAAAAATCAGGCGGCGGCGACAGCCTCGGAGATCGCGGCGGCCGATTGCAACCCGACGAGCTGCTTAACGACGGCCCGGTCCTTGATCAGGAGCAGTGTAGGCAGCGCACGGATACCGTGGTCGAGCGCGAGCTTTTGCTCACTGTCGACGTCGACCTTGACGACTTTGACGGTATCTGGGTGAGTCGACGCAATTTCATCGAGCACCGGCGACATCGCCTTGCAGGGACCGCACCATCCGGCCCAAAAATCGACGAGCACCAACCGGTCGGCGGAGGCGTCGAGCGCGACCGATGCGAAGTCGGCCACGGTGGCGTGAGAAACGAGAGAAGAGGTGCTTTCCATAATAGTTGACTGATCGTCTAGTTTCTACGGAACGCAACCCACCGCCGAACTTTTCTCTAAATTCCCGGCCTGTTCGCCCCGGTCGGGGCCAACCCAATGGGGTCAGGCGGTAACCGGCAGACGCACCCCGAGGTGGTCGCACATGCGGTCGGCAAAGTCACTCAACCGCTCGACATCGTCGTGCAGACGAGCCTGGGCGATCATGCCTTCAAAAAACGCCATGGCGCACCGCGCCTTGCACACGGGATCGCCGGGCTCGATGAGACCGGCAGCCTGGCCGTCGCGAATCGCGGCCTCCCAATATTGGGTTTTGATTTCCAAGATGGAGCGCACCTTGTCGCGAATCGCTTCGTGAAGATTGCAGATTTCCGAGCCGAGCGAACAGAGCGGACAACCCAAAACGTGGCCGTGCTCGGCCTTCATTTGGGACTGAAATTCGTAAACGGCGGCGCAGCGGGCCCGGATGCGATCGATGGGCGGAATGGACGGGGAGAAAACTTCGTCGAGCTGCTTTTTGTGATCCTGCCACATCCGGTCCAAGGCCTTCACCGCGAGTTCCTCCTTGGACGTGAAGTAGTAGTAAAAACTGCCTTTGCGCACATCGGCGCGACGGCAGATATCGTCCACAGACATGGCACCGTAGCTCTCCTCCCACATGAGAGAGAGCGCGGCATCCATCAAGCGTTGATCAGCGTCACTGGTGCGTCCCATTAGCCGAGACCGTAGGCGGGTTGGCGCGACGAGCAAGCCCACGGATTACTTTTAGTTCACCCATTTGTAACCGGATGCTGTCGCAAGTGCCGCGCCCCCAACGTCCCGCACACAAACAACTGGAGCGGATGGTAGAGCATGATGGGCAACAAAATGAGTCCGAGCCCGGGGTGCGCCCCGAAGACGACTTTCGCGAGAGGCACTCCCGTGGCCAGACTCTTCTGAGCCCCGCTGATCACGAGCACGACGGCCTCTGCCGGGCGCAGGCGCAGGGCCTTGGCCAGCAACGATGTGCCGACGAGCGCGATGGCCATCAGGACGATCACCCCGATCAGGCTGCCCAAGAACAGCCCCCACCCGTGCGACGACCACAGGTTGGCTTTCACCGAATTGCAGAAGGCGGCGTAGACGATCACAAGGATGATGCCGTTGCTGAAATTATTGAGTTTTTTGCGCTTCGCATCGGCCCACACCTCGACGCCGAACCGACGCACGATTTGCCCCACCACGAGCGGCAGGATGAGCAGCAACGTGACCTCTTGGAAAACAGCGCTCAGCGGTTGGGTCGTGCCACTCGCCTGCATCAGCCACGCCACCCACACGGGCGTGAGGAACACGCCGATCACATTGGACAAAACGGCGTTGAAAATGGCGGCCGGGACATTGCCGCCCGCGACCGTCGCCAACGCCACCGCCATCACGATGGTCGACGGCAGCACGCACAGAAAGAGAAAGCCCATGCGCAGATCCGGCGCGAGTCGCCCGCCGACGACGGCATCAAACACGATGCCCAGCAACGGAAACGCCAGGAACCCAAAACCCTGCACGCCGAGGTGCAGCTTCCATTGGCTGGCCCCATCACGCAATGCCTTCGCTGGCAAGGTGAGGCCTTGCGCAAAAAATACGAACGCGACGGCAAATTTGGTCGAAATCTCCGTGCGCAGCAGACCGCCCTTGGCCCCGACATCGGGGAACAACCACGCCAAACCCACCGCGACGGGCATGCCGACCATGAACCAGTTTTTCTTCAGCCAAGCTATCATGAGTTTTTAGATCCGGGAGCGATGGGTCTGCGCCCGCGCAACAGGGCGGCGATTTCTTCCCGCCCCTCCAACCGCAGGAACCACACCAATCCGCCATACACGGCGATACCCACCGGCACGAGCACCGCCAAACGGGCAAGATCCCAGGCCCAGGTCGTCGGCATGGTGGCGAACAACCGCGCGCCCGCCCCCACCGCGAGTCCCATGCCGACACTCGCGATGAGAATTTTTACCGTATTCACCACCATGGGACCGACGCCCAACTCCGCCCGCTGCCGCGTGAGCGCACGTTGCAGATACACCGCCTGCGCCACCACCGCCACGTTGCTCGCCAATGCCAGACCCATGGTCGAAAGCGGTCCCATTAGAGCGAGACTCAGGCTGACATTGACCACGAAACTCATCACGGCGGCGCGCACGGGCGTCCGGGTATCCTTCTGCGCGTAGAACGCCCGCAGCATCAGATTCACGTAGGCAAAGACCGGTAGTCCCGCCGCGAATACCATCAGCACGGGCACGGTCGCCAGCGTGTCCTCGGGCCGAAATTCGCCCCGCTGAAACAGCACCCGAATAATTGGAGCCGCCAAGACGACCATGCCCACCGCCGCCGGCACATTGATGGCGAGCACCAGCCGCATGCCACGATGGTAGGAGCGCGCCAGATTGGGCCAGTCGCCCTTTGCCGCGTAACGCGAGATAAGTGGAAACACGACGGTCGACACCGCGATCGCAAACACCCCGATGGGGAGCTCGATCAATCGCGTTGCCAGATTGAGAATCGCAGCCGCCGAATCGTTGAGTGATAGCCCGATGATGCGCGAAACCGACAGGTTGATCAGATAAACGGCCGATCCGAGCACGGTCGGCCCCATCAGCACCAACATGGATTTCACCGCCGGACTGAGACTGAAATCCGGGCGGGGCCGCCAGCCCTCCGTCATCAACGCCACGGCCGGCACCACCATTTGCAAAAAACCGCCAATCAGCACGCCACCGCACAACCAGCGCATGCGCGCGTCGTCGAGCGTCACGTCGCCCCACCACACCGCGCCGCCCAACATGCCAATCATGGCCAAATTGAGCCAGATCGGGGAAAGCGCCGGTTCCAGGAAACGATCAAGCGTCTGCAGCGCCGCACTGAACGCGGCGGACAAACATACGAAGACGAGATAGGGAAACAGCACGACCGCGAGTTCCGCGGCCTCGCGCCACCGGGCGACCTGAGCCGGTTTACCAGACCATGTTTCCAACCAGCCCGCTTCCGCCAAACCGGCGAGACTCACCATCGCGAGCGCCACGATCACGAGCGTCACCGCACCGAGCCAGCTCGCCACTTGATTGACCAAAACGAACGCCCCCGACCGCTGCCGTTGAGCCAGTTCGTCGTTGAGCGTCGGCACGAGCGCGGCCGTCAGCGCGCCCTCGCCCAGCAACCGTCGGAAGAGATTGGGCAGTGTGAACGCGGTCACAAACGCCGACGCCAGCGGGCCCGCGCCAAACACGGTGGTGACCAGCATATCGCGTCCCAGCCCCAACACGCGCGAGAGCATGGTCGCGGCGGAGACGATACCGATGTTCTTGAGGCTGCGAGACACCGCGCTGTTCTCGCCTCCCCTGCAACCGCTTACAAGAGTGAAGACCGGCAGCCGCGGCCCTCGTTTACAAAACGTGAATCCTTGTCACGGCATTGACGACGCCGAACAGTCCCAACACCGTCTCCGCCACGCATGCCACTGCTCGATCGTCTCACGGCCAAACTCCAACGTCATCCGAAACGCATCGTGTTTCCGGAGGGAGCTGATCCGCGTATCCTACAAGCGGCTCGCCAATGGGTGACCCGCCGCCTCGGTGTGCCGATTCTGCTCGGCGATCGCACCGAACTCAAACGCCTCGCGACGCAGCTCGATATCAACACGAAAGGCATGCGGTTGCTCGACCCCGCCCGCAGCGACGATGTGGATACTTTTGCCACCGCATTGCACCAACTCCGCGCCCACAAAGGTCTCACCCTCGACGAAGCGCGCGAAGCCCTTCGCGAAAACAGCACCTACGCCACCATGATGCTGCAGGCGGCGCAGGCCGACGCCCTCGTCGGCGGGGCCACGCAGTCGGCCGCGAGCGCGCTGCGCCCGTTGTTTCAGATCATCCCGCGCTTGCCCGGCGTGCACACCGCGTCGTCGCTCATGATCCTCGATTTTGACGAGAAACAGATCGGCAGCGGCGGCAGCCTCTTCATGGCGGATTGCGGCGTCATCCCCCACCCGACCGCCGAACAACTGGCCGACATCGCGATCTCGACCGGCATCATCGCAAGCCACCTCACCAATACCAAGCCGCACATCGCCATGCTCAGCTTTGCTTCGCGCGACACTTCCGCGGATCCGAGTGTGCTCAAAATGCGTCAGGCCACCCAGCTCGCCCGGGAACAGGCGAACGCCGCCAACCTCGATTTCGAAATCGACGGGGAGATGCAGGTCGACGCCGCCCTCGATGCGTATGTGGCCGGAGCCAAGCGCATCGAATCACCCGTGGCGGGCCGCGCCAACGTGCTGATTTTCCCCGACCTCAACAGTGGCAACATCGGCTTCAAACTCGTGCAACACATCGCCGGGGCCAATTCCTACGGCCAGATCGTCACGGGACTCAGCAAACCCGCCGCCGAGATCAGTCGGGGTTCGAGCGCCCACGACGTTTTCGGGGCGGCGGTGGTATGCGGCGTGCAGGCGATTGATCGCGATCTTCTCTTTGGTAGCCATGACGCAATCTGACCTGAACCTGCCCTCGACCAATCCCTTCACGCTGCCGGCGCTCCCGCTGCTCAAAGCCCCGACCAATACGGAAAACAAGCGCCTGTTCGTCGCCGCCACGCGCATGAATGACGGCAAGACGACGACTTGCCTCGGGTTGTTCGCCGCCCTGCAGGCCGCGTTTCCGCGCGTGGGGTTCATCAAGCCCATCGGCCAACGCTTCGTCGAAGTGCAGGGACACAAGGTCGACGAAGACTCGGTGCTCCTCGACACCATCTACAAGGTCCGCGTGCCCATCGAAAGCATGAGCCCCGTGGCCATCGACGGTTCCTTCACCCGCCGCTACCTGAAGAACCCGGCCGACATGTTGCCGAAGTTGGAAGACCAAATCTGCCGGGCGTTTGACCGCGTTTCGTGGGAAAAAGATTTCACGCTCATCGAAGGCACCGGTCACGCCGGAGTCGGCAGTGTGTTCGACCTCTCCAACGCCCGCGTTGCCAAACTGCTCAAGGCCAAGGCCATCATCGTGTGCCCGGGCGGCATCGGTCGCCCCATCGACGAGATTGCGCTGAACAAGGCATTGTTTGACCAAGTCGGCGTGGAAGTCGTGGGTGCGATCCTCAACAAGGTCGAAGCCGACAAGATGGATATGATCACCGAATACGCCGGGCGCGGGCTCAAGCGCCTCGGGGTGCCGTTGCTCGGCGTGTTACCCATTCAGCAAGTGCTGGCCCGCCCCAATCTCGCGCAAATCGCCGAACACATCGACGGCCGCTGGCTCAACGCGAGCGCGAACGCCAAGAATGTTCGCGTGGGTCGCTTGGTCGTCGGCGCCATGGCCGCGAAAGGCATTGTCGAGCACCTGCGCGCCGGCACCGTCATCATCACTCCCGGCGACCGCGACGACATCCTGTTGGCGGCGATTTCGAGCGCGCAACTTTCCCCCGACAGCCGTGTGGCCGGCATTATTTTAACCAACGACATCGAGCCGCACGCCAAGCTGCGGGAGTTGCTCACGCAGACGGATATCCCGATCATGATGGCGGCCGGCGAGAGCTACACCGTGACATCCAAGATCAATAGCATGACGGTTAAAACCCAGCCGGGAGATTCGGACAAAATTCCCGTCATCAAGAAGCTCATTCAAGAGCACGTTGGCATGGAAAACCTGCTCGCCGCCATCGGCTGACGGTCGACGGGATGATGCCGTTTGCCGGAGGAAACACCGAGCGTGGAATCACTCCAAGACGAGGGGCCGAACTGTTTCTCAACAGACGGAAACGAAGCAAACGAAGGTCGACCGGGAACGGATACACCGGCGCAACATTGCTTAGCGATCTTGGCGATCTTCTGTGAAAAGCAACCAGGCTGACAGATCGGTGAAAGCTGTGGTTAAACTACCTTCCACTCCGGTGCGTCAGAGACTGGATTGATTTTTACAGAAGATCGCAAAGGGCGCGAAGCCACTCCGGTGCGGACGACATGGAAGTCGTTTCTCGAAGGTTTCAGCTCATCACTCAACATCGCAGAGTCCCAGCTCTGTTAACCTCCGTTTCCTCCTGTAAAAAATGCCGGCTGAGAGATCTGTGTTGATCGGTGAAGTTTGTGGTTAAACCCGTTGGCCGCTCCCGTGCGTGAGAGGCAGAATGGTTAGGGCCCACGGAAGACACGAAACCATCAGCATGACGCTACAGTGATGGCGGCGGGGTGGCAGCATTGGTTTTCTACAGAAGATCGCAAAGGGCGCGAAGCCACTCCGGTGCGGACGACGTGGAAGTCGTCCCTCCCCGATTGAAATGTCCGGTCTTAGCGGCGGGCGAGCTTCAGGAAATTGTCCTCGACTGCGACTTCGCTCAGGGTCGACCACGCTTTGGTGAGCTCTTCCGGGTATTCCTGGGAGGCCCTGAGACGGTCCAAAATAAAATCTCCGACCACCGGTAATTTATCGACCGCCAGAGTGCCGACCATCACCGACTCAGGCACGAAAACATGGGTGGTGCCCTGCACCTTGAAGTCGCCTTTGGCCTGCACGATCACGTCCTTGGTGAAGCCCGGCAATTTGATCGAACACGGCAGACCGATCTGCATCACGCCGTCGCGAACCCGAAAATTAATGTTCTTGGCCACGAAGGCGCCGGTTTCGGCTTCGGCATCGGGCTTGGCCGTGGACGACGCCATCCAGGTGTTGAGTTCGTCCTCGGTCAGCTGGATTTCAACCGCTCCACCCTCGATCAGCATCTGTTTCTTACGCAGCCACTGTCCCCCCAACGAACTGCGCGCGGACCCCGCCTGATAATACACTTTATCAGGATCGGGCTCCTTCGGCATGACGCGCACCGTTTCCACCGGCTGGGCGATCAGGTATCCTGCGGCCAAGGTCGCCCCAATGACCAAGCTGATCACCGCCCCCAAGGTCACTTCAACGATACTGGGTGGTTTGGGACCTTTGGATGCACGGGACATGGCGGAAGCGGGTTGAGCGGGCGTTAATCGGCGGATTTCTTGGCGGCGGCGGGAGCAGACGGGGCGGCCGGTTTGGCGCTGTCTCCTCCGGACTTGTTCTTATAGTCGGTGATATAGAAACCGGAACCCTTAAAAATCAACCCGGCTCCACCACCGACGAGGCGTTTGGCGGAGCGTTTTTTACAGGACGGGCACGTCTTGATGGGGTCGTCCTTCATGGACTGAAAAACTTCCCATTCGTGACCACATTTCGGGCAGGCGTAATCGTAATTCGGCATGGTGGCTTAGGTGTCTAACAAAACCAAAAAATCAAACTTTCACCCCACCACGGCGCGCTTCTTCGATCATGCGGAAGGAAGCGGCGTAGTAAGTCCAACTCGCGGCCAGGGCCACGAACACGGTGAACGTCATCAGCGGGTAGCCCGCGATCAAAAATCCGATAAACGCCAGCGTCGGCAGCACGAGCCGCCCCCGCGTCGAACGCAGCATGGAACCCAGCACGACCAAGCGAAACGCATCCCGGTATTCCTCGCGCTTCTGGTATTGGTAAATGCCCGCGACTACCAAGGGGCCGACCAGCATCACGACCGGCACCATGGGCAGGTAAACAATCGCCCCCCACTCCAGCCACCGCAGGGGCAGCGTCATCAGCCAGGCGATCGCTAGCGGAATCACCCCGAGGGCGAAGAAAATCACGAAAGCGGCGATCCCGTCGAAAAACATCCGCCGCCACTCGCCCCATTCGGGCAACATGACCGCGTCACCGCGCCGGGAACGCTCGATCAGCGCATACAAATAGCCAAAGGCCAAAAAATGCGCGACGGGGACCACCAAGAGCAGCGCGCCAACGATGCATTTGATGAACCACGACGAGTCGGCGAAAAGGCGTTTGCAAACAAGTTCTAGGGTGGGCATCTCGGCTAAAAGGAAAGTTGGCCGGACCGTAGCGGCGCCCTGATGGAAGTCACAAACAAATTAAACTCTCTGGTCGCACGCATCGAAGCGGGCCTCGATCAACACGTTCCCGCCGCCGCCACGCCGCCCGCCCAGCTGCACGCCGCCATGCGCTATAGTTTGGAGGCCGGTGGCAAACGCCTGCGCCCGGCGTTGGTGCTCGCCGCCGCCGAAACCGGAGGTGTGACCGACGACGATGCCCTGCCCGCCGCCGTGGCCGTGGAATGCCTGCACACCTACTCGCTCATTCACGACGACCTGCCGTGCATCGACAACGACGACCTGCGCCGCGGCCGCCCCACCGTGCACAAGGCCTACGACGAAGCGACGGCCCTGCTGGCCGGCGATGCCCTCCTCACCCACGCCTTCGCCCTGCTCGCCGAGGCCTACGCCGACCGCCCCGCCCTCGCGCATGCGTTAATCCGCGAATTGGCCGAAACCGCCGGTAGTCGGCGCCTCATCGGAGGCCAAATGGCCGATCTGCTCGGCGAAGCCAAAGGCGATGCCACCGCCGCGGACCTGGAATTCATTCACCTCAACAAAACCGCCGCGATGATCGAAACGTCCCTCGTGCTCGGCGGACATGTTGCCGGTATGACGAGCGCACAGGTCGAAACGCTGCGCCGCGCCGGCCGCCACCTCGGCCTCGCCTTTCAAATCGTCGACGACGTGCTCGATGAGACGTCCGACACCGCCACCATGGGCAAAACCGTGGGCAAGGACGCCGCGACCGAAAAAACGACCTACGTGCGACTCTTCGGCCTGGAGGCTTCCCGCGGTTTCATCACTGAACAGACCAACGTCGCGGTGACCGCATTGGCATCATTGCCCGGCAACACCGAATTCCTGCAAACCCTCGCTCGCAGCATGGCCGCCCGCGCGAATTGACGGGACCGTTCGGGCTTCCGAGACCGGAACGCGTGTCCGAGCCACGAGGCACGGAGCGCCCGCGGCGACGCCAGATCGTCATTCCCACCACGACTCCGGGATTAAAATCGGCAACGGCTGCAAATGAGAAGGTCTGGGCGCGCAATACCACCGTTTCGCCGTTGGTAAACGAATACGGTGTATTCGAGAGACCTATCGCCGTGGCAAAAACCGCATCGTCGAACTCGATAACGCCCAATGGCCCATTCGAGTTGTCGACAAAATGGGGGTGCGAGTTCGAACCCAGAACCTCATCCACGCCGCCGTTGATCGATGCCGTTGAACCGTGGCGGTTCCCGCGGTGCTTGCATACCTCCCTAGCAGGGAGGGTGACGGTGACTGCCTCAGGCCGGTCGACCCAACCAAAGAGAAATCAACCCGTTTCGCCCACTGACTCCAAGTTTGCGCAGCAACTGACGAACATAGGTATGAACCGTCGCCGTGGTGACGCCCAATTCCTCCGCGATGAGTTTTTCCGGTCGGTCGGTCAGGAGCAGGGCCAACAATTCGCGCTCCCGCGGCGTGAGCGGAGTGCCGGCAACGGTCACGCCATGGGCCAGGAGCACCTGCCGGTGAAACCACGTCAAACCACGCATCGCGTAGTGGGCCACCTGCAACTGCTTTTCCGTGAACGGCTCACCCTCGCGCATGCGCAGGAATCCGTAATACCCCTCCGTCATGGCGTTGATCGGCACGCCGACTGTCAGTGAATCGTGGATACCGCGATCGCGGTAACTCTGGTAAAATTCAGTTTTATACCAAGCCGCGGGCACGATGTCTCGCAGACGATGCGCCCGAAATGTGCCCGCCAGGCGCGCCTGCGCCACCGTGGACTCATCGATCTCACCACTGCGGATCGCACGCATGCGGCGCTGCGTGAATCGCTCGTCCATGGGCAGCGGCTGCAAATACCGGATGACCATCGGTCGCCAACCGCACAGCGGATCCGCCATCGCCCGAGTCATTTGCACAGCCTCCATCCAGTAGGCGTTTTGCGCATCAATCATCTCCGCCACGGTTCTGAGCAGATGCATCAACGCCGACTCGTTCTCCGATGCTTCGATGGCCGCCAGCTCGTCCCAAAGACAGTGGATCCGCTCGATCAACCCAGGATCCTGCAAGGGAGGCGGTGGTGGCAGCGATGAATCACTCAAACGCCGGATACTGTGTCGCAAGCCACCTCGTGACAGCAAGTGCGTTCGCTTACCGCGGAGCATCGCCCGTGTCCCCTCCCCGTCACCGGATTCCATAATTACCCACATATTGTAGGACAAATTTCTGCGACTTTTCGCTACACTCGCGGGTGATTACCAACAGACCGGACGCAATCTTTATCCGCCCGACACACTTTAACACATGGACTACGAAACCAACGTCACTCCCGTCGACACCAGCCATCGTCTACTCAATATTCTAAGCCACGGCGCGTGGTTTTTGGGCGCACCGATTCTTATTCCCCTGATCATCTATCTGGTGACCAAACGGGACGGGAACATCGTCACGGCCCACTCCGCGGAGGCATTCAACTTCCACCTCAGTTTCACGCTCTGGGCGCTGTTGTGCATCCCGCTCACCTTCATCGGCATCGGCTTCCTTTTGATCGGCGCCCTCACCATCGCCACCGTCGTGCTCGCCATTATCGCGATCATCAAGGCCGCCAACGACGAGCTTTACCGCTACCCGCTCACAATCCGGTTTTTCGACGTCTAAGCCGACCATCAGTGCGCCCCCACGAGTTCGACCAGTCGCCGGGCGGCGGCACTGCCGCGGCCACGCTGTCGCAGCACATAAAAATCCCACGTCACCCATCGATCCCGCACCGGACGAAACACGACTCCGGGCGGGGGCGTGCCTTCCATGTAATCGGGCAGCAGGGCCACCGCCTCATCCCCCCCAATCCGCGCAAACGTTTCGCTGATATCCGTCGAGTTGGCCACCCAGCGCGGTTTGAATCCCGCGCGGGCGCACAGCGCTTTCACCCACGCATTGCGCCCGGGCACCACCGACTCCGCCACGCCGATGAACCCCGCGGTGTGCAGGGATTTGAGTGCAATCGTTGTTTCCGTCGCACCCGCATGCCCCGCCGGCAACGCCACGCACGCGCCCAGTCGACACACCTTGCGGCGATAGAAATCGTCGGCCAGCGCCGCGCCTTCCTGACCGATCAGCGCAACATCGAGTTCGCCCGCGCGTAGCGCCGCCAATTGCTCCATCGGAGTCTGATCGAAGAGCCATAGTTTCAAATCGGGAAATTCCTGACGCAAGTGAGTCAGCGCCGGCGTGAGAAAGCGCGTCGCCGCCAGACCAAGGTAGCCCACGCGTAACTGAGTGTGACGGCCGTGCGCATACGCTGTGACATCAGCCCAGGCTTGATCGTGCGCCTTGACCACCGGTGCCATGGACTCGCGCAACTTGAAACCCAAATCGGTGGGTCGCACCCCCCACGACCCTCGCTCAAACAGCTGCCCGCCCACTTCGGCTTCAAGCGCCTGAATCTGTCGCGACAGCGTCGGCTGCGCCACGCCCAACCGCGCTGCCGCCCGGTTCACACTGCCCTCGTCGATCACGGCCAAAAATGTGCGCAGCAGCTTCATGCCGAAGGGTTATGCAAAATTAACATACCGATGGCAACATCGACGTATTAGCCGAGGCGGCGGCGATCCGATAGGATGTCAGCGTCACTCCCACGCTGTCCCCATTCGTCGCCATGTCCGTTTCTGTCTCCTCATCCCCCGCCGCCGGTCTGGTGGCGGTTTCATCACCGCAACCGGTGGGTCGGCTCGTTGCCCATACATTGACCACCGCGCTCACGCCGATCATCTGGGGATCGACCTATCTCGTTACCACGGAGCTGCTGCCCCCGGACCGTCCCTTCACCGCCGCCTGCATTCGCACCCTGCCCGCCGGCATCCTGTTGTTACTCTGGGAACGGGCGCGGGTGCCACGCTCGCAGTGGCTCCGTTTGTTGATCTTGTCCCTGCTCAACATCGGGTTGTTTCAAGCTTTGTTGTTCACCGCCGCCTATCGGTTGCCCGGGGGCATCGCCGCCATGGTCGGTGCCACCATGCCGTTGTTGGTCTTGGGCTTCGCCTGGATTCTCGACCGTCAACGGCCGGGCTCCGTCGCCACCGGGGCAGCGGTCACGGCGATCGGAGGCATGGCGTTGATCTTCGCCCGGCCTCCCTCCGGTCTCGACCCGATCGGCATCGCGGCAGCGGTGACGGGAACCTCCTGCCTCGCCCTCGGCACCACGCTGGCGCGACGTTGGCAAAGCAACGTGCCGCTGCTGTCCTTTACCGGCTGGCAATTGGTTGTCGGCGGAGCGGTGCTGGCCCCGTTGGCGCTCGTGATGGAACCGCCGCTGCCCGCGCTGCAAACGTCGCATATTGCAGGATACATCTACCTCAGCGTATTCGGCGCCTTGCTGGGCTACCCGATCTGGTTTCGCGGCATCGCCAAACTGTCCCCCGGCGCGGTCGCCGCGCTGGGGCAGCTGAGTCCGCTCACCGCCATCCTGCTCGGATGGGCGGTGCTGGACGAAGGCCTCGCGCCACGCGAGGTGATCGGCGCATCCATCGTATTGGGCGCAGTCCTCCTGTTGCAGTGGGCCCATCGTCCGCGTCGGTGACGCGCTCCCCCTCTCTTCCACCTCAACCCAACCCACCACTCACACCATGCTCATCATGAATCCCCCGCTCGAGTCTATGCTCGAAACCCGTTCCACCGCCGGCCGCTTTGATTCCACCCGGACTCTGCCTGACGGTGTCGTCGAAAAACTGATACACCTCGCCACGCGCGCGCCTTCGGCCTTCAATCTCCAAAACTGGCGTTTCATCGCGCTCGAATCCACGCCTGCCAAAGCGCAGTTGAAAGCCGTCGCGTTCGGCCAACAACAGGTGGTCGACGCCGCCGTGACCTTCATCGTTTGTGGCGAACTCGAATCGCACCGGCACCTCTTCGCCCGCCTGCAACCGGCCGTCGACCAAGGCATCCTGCCCGCCGCCCTGCAACAAGGCTGGACCGACATGGCAGGCGGGCTGCACACCGACAATCCCGGTTTGCAACGCGACGAGGCTTTCCGTTCGGCCTCGTTGGCCGCGATGGTGTTGATGCTTGCCGCCAACAGCATGGGACTCGCCGCGGGCGCGCTCAGCGGTTTCGATCCGCAGGCGCTGGCCGAGTCCTTTCAGCTCTCCTCCCACGACGTTCCGGTGATGTTGGTGACGGTCGGATATCCCGCGTCGGGGAACTGGCCGCAGAAACCGCGCCGCGCCGTCACTGATGTATTGGAGCGGCGGTGATTTCCACGGCGTGGTCGGCGGAGTTTTGATTTTTAACCACAGATTTCACCGATGAGCACAGATCCATTCGCCCGTATTTTTCGGGAGGAGCACCGCTCACGGTTCACCACTACGATGACAGCTTTAACGCAAAGACGCGTGAGGTGCCTAGGCCTGCTCCTCCGCGCCCACCGATATTGCGTCCCTCGCGTTCCAGCGCCTTCGCGTTAAACGCTATCATTTGTTTCCAGGTCATCCGTATCTGCCTCGCCACCGCGTAGCGCGAACAAGCTCGCAGCCTACAGCCTACCCGTCCACCGCACACCGCAATCGCCCCTTCGATCCCATTACACCGTAGGCCGCGAGCTCGCTCGCGCTCCCTTTTGCCTTATCCTGCCCTCGGTAACGACCATTCCCGTGGGTGGCACGCCTGCCCCCTCCGCTCCGCGTCCCCTCGCCTTGGCGTTAAACCAAAAAAAGCCCGGTCAGTCACGACCGGGCTTTGAAATTTTGCGAATCGGTTTCGCGGTTCAGCTCGCGGCGGAAGCCGCTTTGACGAGGTCGACAAAGCTGCGGGCTTCGAGCGCCGCACCGCCGATGAGACCGCCGTCGATGTCAGGCTGCGCGAGCAGTTCGGGCGCGTTGGCGGGCTTCATGGAACCGCCGTAGAGGATGCGGATCTTGCCGCCCACGGCCGGGGTGAAGAGCTTGTTGAGCAAGTCGCGGATAAAGGCGTGAACTTCTTGCGCTTGATCGCTGGTCGCGACCTTGCCGGTGCCAATGGCCCAGACAGGTTCGTAGGCGATCACTACGCTGGTAGCCTGCTCTTTGGACACGCCGACGAGGCCGGCTTCAAGCTGGGTTTGCACGACCTTGAGGGTCGTTCCGGCTTCACGTTCTTCGAGGGTTTCACCCACGCAGAGGATCGGCTTGAGCTCGGACTTGATCGCCGCGAGAACCTTTTGATTGATGAACGCGTCGGTCTCGCCGAACAAGGCGCGACGTTCGCTGTGGCCGAGAATGACGTAGCTGGCGAACAGCGAACGCAGCATGCCGGCGGAGATTTCACCCGTGTAGGCGCCGCTGCGCTCGGGGTGCATGTTTTGGGCGCCGAGTTTGACGCTGGAATCGGCGAGAGCCTTGCCGACGGACTCGATGGAGGTGAACGGCGGACACACCACGACGTCGACGTCGTTGGCGCGACCCACTTCCGAAACGATGCCCGACACGAGGTCGGCAGCGTCGCTGGAGGTGTTGTTCATCTTCCAGTTACCGGCGATGAGTTTTTTGCGGATCATGAGAGGAGACAAATGGAAGGTTAGCTCGTGAGGAAAGCAACGCCCGGCAGGGTCTTGCCTTCGAGGAATTCGAGGCTGGCGCCGCCGCCGGTCGAGCAATGGGAGACTTTGTCGGCGACGCCGAACTTCTTGGCGGCCGTGGCGGTGTCACCACCTCCGACGACGGAAGTCGCGCCCTTGGCGGTGGCTGCGGCGACGGACGCGGCCATGGCCTTGGTGGCACCGGCAAATTTTTCGAATTCAAAGACGCCCGCCGGACCGTTCCAGATGATGGTCTTCGAAGCGAGGATGGCGGCGGTGTAGAGCTCGATGGACTTGGGACCGGCGTCGAGACCTTCCCAACCGTCGGGGATGCCGGAGGCGTCGTCGGCGGCCTGCGTGTTGGCGTCGGGGCTGAAATCGTCGGCGCACACGTAGTCGACCGGGAAGATGAGCTCAACGCCCTTTGACTTCGCCTTGGCCGAGAGTTCCTCGACGATCTTGGCGCCCTCTTCGTCGAAGAGGCTGCGGCCGATCGCCATGCCATCGATCACCTTTTTGAAGGTGTAGGCCATGCCGCCGCCGATGATGATCTTGTCGGCCTTTTCGAGGAGATTGGTGATGAGCGGGATCTTGTCGGCGATCTTGGCGCCGCCGAGAATGGCGAGCAACGGGCGCTCGGGGTTGTCGAGCACTTTGCCAAAGGCGACGAGTTCGGCTTCCATGAGGAATCCGGCCGCCTTTTCCGGCAGATCGACGCCGACCATGGAAGAGTGCGCGCGGTGCGCGGTGCCGAAGGCGTCGTTGACGAACACGTCACCCATCTTGGAAAGGCTGGCGCGAAACGCGGTCACGGCCTCGGGACTGGCTTTGACGGAGGAACCATCCTCGGCCTTGGACTTGCCCTCTTCTTCGATGTGGAAGCGGAGGTTCTCGAGGAGGAGCACCTGGCCGGGTTGGAGGGCGGCGGCTTGCGCCTCGACCTCGGCGCCGACGCAATCGGCGGCGAACAACACCTCGCGGTCGAGCAGCTTGCCGAGCTCGGTGGCGACAGGTTTGAGCGTAAACTTGGGGTTGGCCTCACCATTCGGGCGACCGAGGTGGCTCATGAGCACGACGGAGGCTCCTTGCTCGAGCGCATACTTGATGGTCGGCAACGCGGCGACGATGCGCTGGTTGTTGGTGATTTCGCCGGTGGATTTGTCCTGCGGGACATTGAAGTCGACGCGGATCAGGACGCGTTTACCGGTCAGGGCGAGGTCGCGGATGGATTTAAAGGCAGACATGGAGGTTTAGATAAAAAAAGGGCCCACGGAACACACGGAAGACACGGGAAGCGAATGAGCTGGATGAGTCCGTGTGTTCGGTGTGTTCCGTGGGCCGGAACAGTTAAAAGCGAGACTTAGATCTCGGCGGCGATCTTCTTGGTGAGATCGACGACGCGGTTGGAGTAGCCCCACTCGTTGTCATACCAGCTCACGAGCTTGAAGAAGCGGCTGTTGAGCTCAATCGACGAACCGGCGTCGTAGATGGACGACAGGGGATCGTGGATGAAGTCGGAGGAAGCCACCTCGTCCTCAGTGTAGCCGAGGATGTCCTTGAGGTAGGTCTCGGAGGCGGCCTTGAGGAGCGCGTTGATCTCGGCGAGCGAGGTCTCCTTGACGGTCTTCACGGTGAGGTCGACGGCCGAAACGGTCGGGGTAGGCACGCGGAATGACATGCCGGTCAACTTACCCTTCACCTCGGGGCAAACGAGGCCCACGGCCTTGGCGGCACCGGTGGTGGAAGGGATGATGTTGATGGCGGCGGAACGGCCACCCTTCCAGTCCTTCTTGGAAGCGCCGTCGACGGTCTTTTGGGTCGCGGTGTAGGAGTGGACGGTGGTCATGAGACCTTCCTCGATGCCGATGCCTTCCTTGAGGAGGACGTGCACGAGCGGCGCGAGGCAGTTCGTGGTGCAGGAAGCGTTGGAAATGAGGTTGGTGGTCTTCACGTCGAGGGTGCCGTCGTTGACGCCCATGACGATCGTGGCCACGTCGCCCTTGGCGGGCGCGGAGATGATCACCTTCTTGGCGCCCGCGTCGATGTGACC
Organism: Synoicihabitans lomoniglobus; assembly: GCF_029023725.1. Classification (GTDB taxonomy): domain Bacteria; phylum Verrucomicrobiota; class Verrucomicrobiia; order Opitutales; family Opitutaceae; genus Actomonas; species Actomonas lomonigloba. Next base: position 1,272,350 of record NZ_CP119075.1, on the reverse strand, counting down.
CTGAGCGGCGGTGTCCTGCGTGAAGAGACCGGTCGATTCGATGACGAGGTCGACGCCGAGCTCGCCCCAAGGCAGCGCGGACGGACCAGCGCGCACGCCGAGAACCTTGATCTCCTTGCCATTGACCACGAGCACATCGTCTTCAGCGACGTCCGGGGAGGACTTCTTGCTGCTCACGGTGCCTTTGAAGCGACCCTGGGTAGAGTCATACTTGAGAAGGTAAGCGAGGTTATCGGCGGGAACGAGATCGTTCACTGCCACAACGTCGAGGGTGTCGCCGAGCAAGCCTTGCTCTACGAGCGCGCGGAAAACCAAACGCCCAATGCGACCAAAACCGTTAATGCCTACTTTTACTGCCATGGGTTACTCCAATGTATGAGTTATGTGCTTAATCAGGTGAACCGGTCCGTGTGGACGCGGGGAAAAGGGAGCGAAATCCGCGCCAACGAGGTTGGCAAGGGGTTTTCCTGCGCAATCCTTGCTGTCACGTAAACGAAGCATGGGCACTGTATCAGCAGCTCGTGCGCCATAATCCGCACCCCAGCGCGGGCAACCACAGCGAAGCCTCCAGGGGACCACTCCAGGCCGGAACGTCAGGACGCATAAATCGTTCGTGGTCAGCGACCCGGGTCCATTCCTCAGCCGCCAACACCTCCGGGATCGTGATCGAAACGTCGTGCATCGTGGGGTTGATGGCGAAGAGCAACTGCTCCCGCCCCTGCGATAAGTCGGCGTTATACAGGACGGCGCCCGCGATGCTGTCCTCGGCCCACCAAAATTGGAAGAACCCCTCCGATGCCCGGGTGAAATGACGGAGCAACCGGCCGGTGGACGAGCGACGAAAGGCGATCCATTCAGCAAAATAGGCGTGGGTGCCGGAGAATCGTTCCAGGCGGCGGTAATCGAGCGCGTTGAGGTCGCCGCGTTGATACGTGTTGTTGATGCCGTGCTTGGAACGCAGGAAATCCTGACCGGCCGAGATCATGGGAATGCCGATCGAGGAAAACAGCACCGCCGCCATGAGGTGCGTGCGGCGTCGATCGTTGGCCGTCGGCAGGTGGCCGCTGCCATCTTCGTTCTCCGAGATCTCGTCGATCCAGGTGCGATCATCGTGGGACTCGACGTAGTTGACCGTCTGGGCCGGCCATTTCGCGAAGTGCCACGGGGAGCCTTTGAGGTGATACTCAAACGCTTCGCGGGAACTGTGGCCTTTGATATAGTCCTTGAGGAAACGGCGGTAGCCGTCGTTCCACGAGGCCCATCCGGAATCGGCCAAGGCCCCCGCGATGTGGCCGCGGAAACTCCACGGTTCAGCGATGAGGATGACGTCGGGTTTCACCCGCTTGAGGGAGAACTCGATGTCCTTCAATACGTCGGCCCCGAGCAATTCCGCCAGGTCGAAGCGGAAACCATCCACGCCGTAGGTTTCGAGCAGATGCGTGCAGCTATCGATGATCAACTGCTTCGCCATGGCGGCATCGGCCCGCAGGTCATTACCGCAGCCGCTCCAGTTCATGAGATCACCGTCCTTGGTGACGTTGAAATAGTAGAGCTTGTCGATGAACATCAGGTGTCCCGGCACGCCCACATGGTTGTAAACGACGTCCAATACCACCGCGATGCCCCGACGGTGAAACGCCGACACCAATTGCTGGAACTCAGCCATGCCCGAGCCCGTCGCCGGGTCCAACGCGTAGCTGCTCTCCGGCGCGAAGAAGTTGTTGGTCATGTAACCCCAGTGATACTCCTCGGGCGTGACGTTATCGAATTCCTGGATCGGCTGGAGCTCGACGCAGTTCACGCCGAGCTGGGAAAGGTAAAACCCCGGACTCTCCACCCACTTGGTCAACCCGGCAAACGTGCGACGCTCGGCTTCATCCATGGCGATTGGTGCCATGGCGACCAAATCCCGCACATGGGCCTCGCAGATGATCAAGTCCTGCCATGCCGGGGCTTTGAAACCGTCCGGCCGACGACGAGTTTTGGCCGCATCCACGACCAAGCCCGGCCCTTCGCGTCCGAGCGCCGCCCGCGCATAAGGATCGAGCACGGGTTGCTCCGGATCAAACAGGCCGAACTCATCACGCGGTCCGCTGAGCCGGTAGGAATACGACCAACCGTGCAGATTACCTTCGAGAGCGACCTCCCATACCGTCGTGTCGTCCGCGCTGCGCTCCAAGGCCACCCGCTCGGGCTCCACCCCTTCCTCCGGGGGCGCCAGCACGAGATCAACCTGTTGGGCCCGCGGCGCGAACAAGCGAAACGTAGTGCAGCCCGCATCCACCGTGGCGCCGAGAGCGAGGTTGGTCTTCAGCTGATTAAAAAAGGTGCCCGGACGAAGCGGCACGGAGTTGTCCCCTTCTCCCCCGACCCAATGAGCCCGCCATGCCTGCGTGAGGTCGACGGGCTGATTGAGCTCGAAGGCAAACAGGTGCAGCCCCGTGCGATCGGCATCGATGAGACGGTTGCGATTGCCCGAATCCGGCGCGCTGACGTTGGGCGCGTCGGCCGGCACGTCGAACCAGTGTCCATCTTCGGTGACAAATTTAAACCCCAGCGCCGGGTTTTTGAGGAACGGCTCGGCGTCACCGGTCCACATCAGCACGGTATCATCCCCCAGGGACGACTCGGTCAAGCGCCAGGCTTCCTGGCCGATCGCCTCCCCCCAACCATTGAAATCTCCCGCGACGTAAACCGGCGTGCGTCGGGCAAATGGCTTGGGATGCGCCGATTTCGGCAGCATGAAAACCATCTTACCGTCCTTGGAAACGTAATAGCCGCTCCGCTCGCCGTAAGTGCGATCGGCTTGCCGCGTCAGCGCCCTCACCCGCAACCCACCGGAGAGTTTGATGGGCGGCGACTGGCGCGCCCGCCAATCTTTGGCCAGTTCCAGCACGCCGCTGGTGGGCGTGGTCAACCAAGCTTGGAGAATCCGGTTCGCGCGATTAGACATCAGTAAGAAGCATTAGCCGCAAGAAACCCGCAAAAGGACAAAGACAAATCATGATGTCGAAAAAACTATCGCGCAGTGCACAAGCCATACCGACGGCCTCCACATCCGCGAATCACACAAATAGCGTGGTGACGCCCGCCCCGATTCATGATTAACCCTGCGCCTTCATGAAATCCTCCGAGCGAATTCTGGTCGCCCTCTCCGGCGGCGTCGACAGCGCCGTGGCCGCGCTCGTGCTCAAAGAGGCCGGCCACGACGTCGAAGCGGCTTACATGAAGAACTGGATCAACGAGGATGAAATCATCGGCGACTGTCCGTGGGAACAGGACATCGTCGACGCTCGCGCCGTGGCCGATCACCTCGGCATTCCATTTCGGGTCGTCAACCTCATGGAGGAATACCGCGAACGCGTCGTGGCCTACCTGCTCGACGGCTACCAACGCGGCCAGACCCCCAACCCCGACGTGATGTGCAACCGCGACATTAAATTCGGTGTATTCGCGCAATGGGCACGAGACCACGATTTCGACGCCGTCGCCACCGGTCATTACGCGCAACGCACCCGGCTTGACGACGGCACCTTCGCGCTCATCGAAGGGGCCGACCCCAACAAGGACCAAACCTACTTCCTCGCGCTCCTCCAACAGGAACAACTCGCCGCCGCCCGCTTTCCCATTGGTCACCTGGCCAAACCCGAACTACGCCGTCTCGCCGCCGCCGCCGGATTGCCCAACGCGGCCAAGAAGGATAGTCAGGGCATCTGTTTCATCGGCCAGGTCAAGATGGCCGATTTCCTGCGCGAATACGTGCCCGACGATCCCGGCCCCATCGTGCGGGCGACCGACGATAAAATCCTCGGCCAACACCACGGCCTGCACTTCTTCACCCTCGGCCAACGCAAAGGCATCGGCGTGCCCTCAAACACGGATGGTGAGGCCTATGTGGTGGTCGGCAAACGCGCCTCCGATCGCGCGTTGCTTGTCGCGTTCGACGGTCCCACCGCGCCCGGCCTCCACACCACCGCAGCCAAAATTCATTCGCTGCGCTGGAACACATCCGCCCCGCCCACCACGTCGACTGCACTGGAGGGAAAAGTCCGCTACCGCGACCCCCGCGTGGCACTCACGTTCACCCCCGACCCCACCGACCCCACCGCCGCCACCGTGCAGTTCGAAACCCCGCAACGCGGCCTCGCCTCCGGCCAAATCCTCGCCCTCTACGACGGCCCCCGCCTGCTCGGCGGCGGCGTGTATTTGTGACAAATCGGAGCATACCGCTGGTTTCAACTCATTTGGTTAGGAGCGAGCTTGCTCGCGAAAACATCGTCTCTCGCCGCCAGCGCACCGCGGTCATCGCGCGCAAGCACGCCCCTTTCCAACCGTCTGTTTAGCTCATCGCGGCATCACGCACCGCCCGCAGAACTCGATCAATTTTGGCAGTGGACTGCGGCGCCACTCCGGCCTGGTCGGCAAAGCGTTCCCATTGCTCCAGCGCGGCGGCAACCTCGTCGATTACCGCGTTGAGTTTAGGCACGGTGGCCACGCGGCAGTTGCGACCGATCGTGATGAAGTCCGCCCGCGTGATGTTTTCCCGTTTACCGGCGACACTCATCTGCTGGGTCGCGGTCCATTTGCCTGGCTGTGGATTGTGCGCGTAGGACACATCGTAGGCGGGTGACAATTCCCACGCATCGTCGCCATTGAGCATGAAACCAAAGTTCTTGGTGTGGTCGTCGCGGTTGCAACCGAGCACGTTGAACACCATGCGACGAAATCCTTCCAATTTGGCTACCGGAGCGAGGTGCAGTTTTTCGATCACATCGAAATAATCCTCGTAGGCGTGACCGTGCGCTCCCGGAGCCGCATAAGCCATGTGCGCGACGCCGAAGAGCGACGCGAAATGCCGCTTGCCGGTGGCATCGGGACGATCGAACCGACGGGTCATGAAATGAGCCCGCCCGCCTTCCTCGAAGAGTCGGCAGGCCGCCATGGCAATACCGGCCTGCCGCGCCATGAGATGATAGGCGTATTCAATCCTTCCATACCCTTGCGGATCGCGCACGCCGTCGAACGAAGCGGTCACGCCGTCAAACTTCATCAGCCAATGCTCGAAACCCGCCGGCACCTTGGCCTGACCCGAACGCACCTCGCCCGTGCTCGGATTCAGCGCCACCACCGCCTTGGCTCGCGCGCCGCCCGCCGAGGTGCCGACGCGCAAAATTTCGTTCAAATCTTCATCGTTGCCCAAACCGACGCTCAGACCTTCCCGACGCGCCAGCGCCGCCGACGCCAATTCCACCAACCGGTCGACTTCCAGTCGTTCCGATTTGGAATTTCGCTCCCGCAACGACGGTCGAAATTCCAGTGCCCCCATACCCCGATTACCGATGTAGCACAGTCGCTCGACCGGCGAAAAATCGGTCGGCGAGCGACCTTCGGAACGCAGCCAGTCGTCGATCAACGCGTTGCCATAGGTGTCGGGTAAACTATCGGCCAGCAGTCCCGGCAGCCCGCCGAAAGACTCGGGCAGATTGGTGAACTGATACGGCCCCGTCCGCAGCGGCATCATCAACGGGGCCAGCTCCACTCCACTGCGCACAAACTTCGGCGTATATTCAAACGCCGCCGCGCGTCGGGCGACATCCCAATACGCCACCCCGGCCTTGGTGCCGCCGTAATAGACATCGACAAAGGGATTGGCCATCAGCGCACGCGTTGCCGCTCCTTGCCGGCCAGTTTTTGCAGTTCGATCGGGCTGGGCACCGGCGCGGGCAACAGGTCGACCAACGCGTCAGCAAATCCCAAGGCCGCCAAAACCCGGGACAATGACTCGACCGTCACCGACCGACCGTTTTCCAAAGCCGACAGCACATCGATGCTCACCGCCGCCTTGGCCGCGAGGTCTCGCTGCTTCAGCGCCTGAGATACCCGTTGCTGCCGCACCCGCTGCCCGAGCTCCACAAGTTGATTCATATTTACGGCATTATCCTGTTTTATTTCGTTTTCAACCAATTATTCCGCTTATATTCGCTTTTATAGTCGTTTAAAAAACAACTGCCGCTGCCCAACTCGGCCTGAAACGCTGCCTGGTGACGTGTCTCCGAGACAACCTTGGCTCCGCCCGGGCGATTCAGCGCAACGGCGGAGTGCTGGAGTCCGAGGTCCATTCGGAGCACTACCAAGGCATGGTGCAGCGCTACTGGATCACACTGCCCCGGCCCGCTGCACCCACCGACTGATCGGCGGCGAACCACGTGCCCGCGAAATGGATACTTTGCTCCCAAAAATGGGACGGAACTATCCCGCAGTCGTGCTGTGGCGCTTTCGACCAATGCTCATTTGATTTATCTATCTATTGGTTACGTGCGACTTACGATTTTCCATTTATCTTGGCACGGTGACTGCAATCTGGCTCGGCACCAACCAATTCCTTTGCCGTGTCCTTCACGATCATCTCTCCTCTAAAAGTCAGCACCGTCTCGTTGACGGTGAACCATCTGCGCCAGCCGATTATCGCCTGGTTCTCCGGATAATCCGGACTCCCCTCCCTTCCCGGCTTTGCCCCGGCGCTTGACGCCGATCCGCCGGAACCCGACCCGCGCCCGCTTCCTTTCGGCCGACCGATATCGGACCGACCCCGGGCCTGCTTGTGTCTGCTCATCCGGCGCCATTCGCACCGGTTTAATTTTTCTCGCGTCGCCACATATTGAATACGCACCGCGTGAACCAACCCAACCCACATCGTCAGTAAAAATCCCATCCACCATGATCACCATGATCCCACGTCCCTGGCTCATTCCCGAGCCGCCTTCACCGCCTTCGACACCTCGCCGGTCTCGTCGGCGTTCGTTGCTTATTCTGGCGTTTCTCGCCGCCGTCACCTCGCTGACCGCCGTCCCCTGGATCAACCGTCCTGTGCCGTCGTATGGATCGGACCCGACGCACACCATGCGCGGTGTCGTGTTTAACCACGGTCGCTTTGTGGCTATCGCGAACAATCGCTTGCACCACTCGACCGACGGTCTCGCCTGGCATCCCGCTCCCCACGCCGATCCCAGCCTGCGCGATCTACGGGTGGCCAACGGCATGTTTTACCACGCCAATGGCGACCGTATTTACGCGAGCCCGAACGGTATTTTCTGGCAGGATATCTTCACTCTGCCCGCCCGCACCGCGCCAACGAACGGCGTGGAGCAATCGACTTCCGCTCATGACTGGTGGGCCACGGACGGCTCCACCGCCTTGGTGGCGCGGAACCGAATGATACAGATCCCGGGCGCGATCTATGGCGCGGTTGAACTGTTCCGTTCGTCCGACCTGCGCACCTGGCAACCCGCCGCCCCGCTGCCAGGCACGGGTCCGCGCTCCAGCGTCAGCGTGCAAAGTATGGTCGGCGCAAACGGCCGTTGCGTCATCAACTATCGGGTGAGCGATCTCGACAATCCGACGGCTTACTCCCGCTCGATCATCGCCTGCACGACGGACAACGGATCCACGTGGACCCGCGGAACGATGGAAGGCGAATACGAGTCCGTGCGACTGCTCTACGGCAACGGTTGGTTCTTCGGCGTCACACCGACGCGCAATATTTATCGCAGCACCAACGGCATCTCGTTCGTGCGTTACGTGAACGATTTGCCCACCAACTTCGACCCGAACATCCAGTTCGCGGGCGGCCTCTTCGTCACGCGTTCCATCGGGGAGAGCAACACCCTCTACGGATCGGTCGAAGGCCTGTATTGGCGCGACCTCGGTGCGTTGCCATTCCCTCGCGTGAACGCCCTGGCCGGGGTCGCCTATGGTCAAGGTCAGTTCGTCGCCGTGGGCAGCGCTTACTTAAACGCCCACCAGACGATGCAACCCTTCTTCATGACGTCCGTTCAAGCCGCCCCGCCGGTGATTCGCCAGAATCCCGCATCCACCCGGGTGGCGCAGTCCCGACGCGTGCGTTTGAGCGTGACGCTGGAAGACTCCACGCAACCGGTCACGTATCGTTGGTTAAAGGACGGTTTAGTGCTCTTTGGCGAAACCAGCGCCACCCTCAGTATCGACAAGATCGCCATGGCTAACACCGGTTCCTATCGCGCCCTGATCACCAATGACTATGGCACCGTCGCCTCCGAGGAAGCCCAGATCACCGTCATCGACCCGGCATTGGGCAGTCGATTGACCAACCTCTCCGTGAACGCCATCAACGGTTCCGGGGGCGAGCCGATCAATGTGGGTTTCGTGGTCCATGGCGACGCCCTCAAACCTGTCATCGTCCGCGGTATTGGTCCGACGCTGGCGCAGTTCAACGTGCCGGATTTCCTGGCCGATCCCAACCTCACCCTCATGCGTCAAGGCACGGTGCGGGGCTACAATGACAATTGGGGGTTGTTCGACGGGAGCGATCTCGGCGGGTTCCCGCTGCCGCCCGGCTCACTCGACGCCGTGCTTCCGGCCAACCTCACCCCGGGCCCCTATTCCGTGGTGATCGACAGTCCCGACCACGGCGTGGGTCGCGTCTTGACCGAAGTCTATGACAACCACCTCAACGATGGTGAAAACCGCCTGTCCAACCTCTCCGCCCGCGCCCACCTGCCGGCCGGCGGCGCATTGGTCATCGGATTCGTCATTGAAGGCAATCACCCGCTTCCCGTGATCCTGCGCGGCGTGGGTCCGGCTCTTGCCTTGCACGGCGTGACCCACCCGCTGAGCAATCCGCGGCTGACGTTGTTCCGGTCCGATGGCGCGCCCCTGGCCACCAACGACTACTGGTCCGACGACGACGGTCGATCGCTCGGCGCCTTTCCGCTCCCCGTCGGCTCGCCGGATGCGGCGATCAAGATCACGTTGGCTCCGGGCGTTTACACCGCGCACCTGACCTCCGCGATTCCCGCCAACGGCTCCGGCACCGCGCTCATCGAAGTCTACGACGCCATGTAAGAAATCTCTGCGCGCCTCATCGCGCGCATTGCCAACGGCGGGCGGCGGCATTGTTTTGATGCCGCCGCACCGCTCCGTTCCCGCGCCACTCCCGCCCTTTCCCGTCCCCCCTTTTCGGAGCGCTCCCACTTTCGCCCCTGCCCGACTCCGTGCGGTTGCGGTCGGCGCCACCGTTTTGGGCAACCCGCTGCGCTCATCCTTGGATTGCAAGTTGTCATGTCCGTTCTGCGTCACGCTCTCGGCCAGTTGGCCAAGTCTCCCGGTTTTAGTCTGCTCTCACTCGCACTGCTGGCGGTGGGCATCGGAGCCACGAGCGCCATCCTCACCCTCGTCAACTCGGTGCTGCTGCGGCCGATCGATTATCCCGCATCCGATGCCCTCGTCGCGATTCGCCAATCCCGCCTCCCGGAGTTTCCCTCCCTCAGTGTCTGCCCCGCCGACTATTTCGATTTTCGCACCGGCAGTGATTGCTTCGACGAGATGTATGCGGCGCGCGGAGACAGTCTCATCCTCACCGGTCGCGGCGAGCCCAGCCGCGTGCGCGCCCTGCGCGCCACGGCCGGCATCTTTGACACCCTGCGCGTCATGCCCGCGCAAGGTCGCGCCTTCACCGCCATCGATGACCGCCCCGGCGCTCCCCGCGTGTTAGTGGTGTTGCACGATTTCTGGCAATCCCACCTGGGCGGACGTCCCGGGGCGGTGGGACAAACGCTGCAACTGAACGGGCAACCGGTGACGATCATCGGAATCATGCCACCCGGATTTCAAACCGAGCCGACCAGCGACATGATCACCCCGATGGCCTTCACCGCGGAGGAATCCGCGGAACGCGGGATTCACCACATCCAGGTGGTCGCCCGCTTGCGGACCAACACATCCGTCGCCACCGCCAACTCTCAACTGGTCGCGATCGCGAATCAGCTCGCCCGGGATTATCCCGTGGACAACGGCGGATGGAGTGCCTTCGCGATTCCGTTGCTCCAATGGCACACCCGCGATGTGGGCACGACGCTGTATACGTTGTTGGGGGCCGTGGCCTTTCTGCTGCTCATCGCCTGCGCCAATGTCGGCAACCTCGTGCTCGTCCGCGCCACCGGTCGCCATCACGAAATCTCCATTCGCATCGCGCTTGGAGCGAGTCGGTGGCAACTCACCCGCATGTTGCTGGCGGAGAGTTTAGTGCTGGGCATCCTCGGCGGAGCAGTCGGCTTGTTGCTGGCGCATTGGAGTCTCGACGCCCTGGTCGCGTTCGGCGGCGAACACATTCCCCGGGCCAACGAGATCCAACTCGACCACCGCGTGGTGGGATTCACCGTGCTACTGTCGTTACTCGTCGGTGTAATTTTCGGATTGGCTCCGGTTGGTCGAACCAACGCCCACAACCTCGTCGCCTCACTCAAGTCCGGACCGCGCGGCACCGTTGACGATCTGCGCCATCACACCATTCGGCAGTGGCTCATCGTCACGGAAATCGCCCTCGCCCTGGTCCTCCTCAATACCGCCGGGCTGCTGGGCCGGAGCTTTCTTCGCCTCGTCAGAACGGACCCCGGCTTCAATGCCACGGGCGCGTGGTCGGTCAGCCTCGAGGTGCCGGCGGAGCGTTACGACTCTCCGGAAAAACTCGCCGCGATCGCGGAAAAATTGTCCGCCCGTCTCGATCGAATTGATCAGGTCACCGTCACGGGCTACAGTTCGGTTTTACCATTCACGCGCAACAACCAGGTGATGCGCGTGCAATTTCCAGACCGGTTCGACAACGCCGGTATGGATGCATCCGCCTACTACTTCGCGATCAGCCCCGACTACTTGCGGGCCATGCAGATTCCGCTGATGGCCGGCCGCAACTTCGACGCCGCGGACGACGGGGACGCCCCGCGAGTGGCGCTCGTGAGCGAATCCTTTGCCCGCAAGTTTTACGGCGACACCGACCCCCTCAACCAACGCGTTCACATCACCAACACCCCCGAGCCGCAATGGCGCATCATCGTGGGTGTCGTCCGGGATGTGAAACAGTTCGGTCTCGAACAAACCGAGTCCGTGCAAATCTACGAACCCTTTGCCCAGACGCCGGGAACCCGACTCGCGTTTGTGGTGCGCGCGGCGCGAACGTCGACCGGCTTGGGCGAAGACATTCGCCGCGCCGTCCTCGCGGTCGATCCCGATCAACCGGTGTTTTCGATCCGCCCCATCAACGACCTCATCGGAGATTCCACCGCGAGGCGCCGTTTCGCCTTGGTGCTGCTGGGAGTGTTCTCGGCGATCGCCCTGGTGCTCGCCTGTTGCGGAGTTTACGGCGTGATCTCCTTCAGCGTGGCGACGCGCACCCGGGAAATCGGGGTTCGCATGGCGCTGGGAGCCCGTCCCGCCCAAGTGCTGCGCGTGGTGTTTCGTCGTGGTCTACACCTCGTCGCCATGGGACTGGTGGTGGGGTCGGTCGCGTCGATGGGTCTCGGATACATCCTTGGTTCGCAACTGCACGCCACCTCCGGTCACGATCCGTTGGTATTCATCGCGGTGGCCGTGCTCATGGCCATCGTCAGTATCGTCGCCTGTTTGATGCCCGCTCGCCAAGCCACCCGGGTTGATCCCCTCGTGGCGATTCGGGCCGAATAGTCGCCTGGGCATCGCCGTCGACCTCCTCGCGTCTGTCTTAACTTCTGGGGGAAAGCCCCCCGGATCTGCACCGCCGATTTGGCATGAACATATGCCCGACTTCCTCCCGCCAAGCCCGCACCTTTCGGTCCCACATAAGGTTTTGCCTCCGGTGGGATTCTAGCATTTTCTCGCCATTGGTTACAGCATCCGCGGCCCCCGCGCTCCCCCGAAACTCCAGCTTCTTAAGCCATGAAAACCCAGATCCCCCTCCTGGTCTTGTATATCGTTTTTTTAATGGGCTCGATCGCGTATATCGCTTTCGCGAACCAATCCGTGGAGTCCACTTCGTTTGCCCCCGGGAGTTTTCAACGCATGCGCGAAGGGTTCGAAGACGTCACCACCATTGAGCAAGCCCGCCAGCGCATGGGCGCCTACATTTCTCTGATCGAGTCGAGCGAACGCATCGCCGACGAACGCGTGAAACTGCACTCATTCTACACATTGTTTGCCATCGTCATGACGCTGCCGCTCGCGATGTATGCCGGGCAAACCATGCGCAACAAACTCTTCGCCGTGCGCCCCGCCGAGATGCCGCGTTCGGTTTATTGGGCGCTGTGGGGCGTGGGCTCGCGCGGTGCCGCGGTGCGCTACATGTGGCTTTCGGTGCTGCTCGCCTTGGTTTCCATTGCCGCCAGTTTTATCAATCCCATCGGATTTCTCGGCACCGCCGCCTTGATTTCCGCGGCGTGGTATCGGCACGCCATCAAATGGGTCGATGCCAACTCCTACTGGGCCAACGCCACTCACGCGCCATTCCCGATGGGGAACAAGACTGAGTCCCGGATCTAATCCCGACACGAAAAACCCGGTGCCAACAGGCTGACACCGGGCGCGAAGGGCGGCCCGTTTTTACCGTCGGGCCAGATAAACGTCGTTGTAGTGTCGCAGCAGCGCCTGCTCGTGCTTTTCCGAGACGATGGCATCGGGGTCAAATTCCGGACCACTCTTAATCGTGTCCTTGTCGAGGTTGATGCTCACGTGACGGTCGACCCAATCGACGTCTTTGATCCAGCCGGGAAAGACCAGGACCTTGCGACCCGGCCACCAGTTGCGCGTGTCGACCACGATTTGATGAACTCCCCAATCCTGCGAGCCGATGATGAGGTCTTCGACGTGACCCATGCCACCGTCTTCGGCATCAATGTCCCAGCCTCGCACGGTTTTCACGCTCTGCAGATGGTGGTCAGCGTGGCGCAACGGTTCGTTCGCGGCGGCGGCGGCAGCGGCGGTATGCTCGGCCGCGACGCCCCCGGTTTGCGGCACGACCGTGGTGCCCCCGGCTTCCGGGGCGAAGGGCAAGGCTCCGACCGCGACGCCACCGTGCGCGCCGGCGAAGTAACCCGGTCCCATCCAGTAAACGGGCCAGTCATAGTGACGGTGCAACGATTCCTCATACTCCCGCGTGATGGGTTTGTCCTCATCGATGCTGGGACTCGATTCGATCTGATCGCGCGTCAACCGCACCGGGATCGACTCATTTTCAAAGTCGGGATCGTCAACGCTCGCGGGCGAAATCAATACTTGGCGGCTGGAGAGCCAGCCTCCGGTTTTCACCACGAGATAACGGATGCGCCACTGGCGATCGTCAAAATACAGATCGGTGACTTTACCGATTTCGCCGTCGTGGGCGCGCAGCGAAAAGTTTTCGATTTTTTGGGCATTGAACAACATGGGAGGGCCTTTCGATAGGGTTGGGTTCGAGGCCGCCGCCGGAGAGACCAATACGTGTGATGGTCACACCCCAGTGGCGGGCTGATTGATGAATGCACCACGTCCTGCGTGCTGCTCCCTCTCTGTCGCATAGCACATGCCAGTAAGCAGACTCACCCTCTATCCCATTATGGGGTATTAACTTACCGATACTGCTTCGTCAGCTGCTTTCGCGATATCGCGCAATCTGCAAACCTCCGCCCCCGCGCACAATGCATAACGAGGCCGCCGCGTCAGATCGCGTCTACGTCGGCCCCGGTGTCCGGGCCTGATGGTTCGGCGTAGCGTTCGATATCCGCGATGGCTTCGTCGGTGGTGACAATCCGACAATACCGATTTCGGAGCGTGGCGATGCTGGCTTGATGCAATTCCGGAGTCACGGTGGTGCAGCCGTCTTCCACCATGGTGACGAGGTAACCCAGGTCACAGGCGTCGCGCACCGTCGTCTCCACGCATTCGTTGGTGTAGACGCCGACGACAAAAAGCGCCTCGATACCCATGTTGTTCAGCACGTAGTGCAGGTTGGTGGAGGAGAACACGCCACTCGCGGTTTTGTTGATGATGATCTCGTCGCCACGGGGCGCGACCGCTTCGAGAAAACACGCGTCGCCCGACCCCGGGGCAGCCAGCAAATTGAGTCGCTTGTGCCCCTTGGAACGGTCGCGACCGTCCCGGGTCAGCGCTTGGATGCGCACGTGGATCACTTCGAGTGCGTGGCGACGGAAACAGTTTTGCAACTGGTGCACGTTGGGCAGCACGCGTTCGTTGAGCTGCTTGAAGTAATAGTCGCGACCTTCCGCGGATACCGGCGACGAACCATCGTTTTTAAACAAACCGTATCCGTCGGCCGCATCGAGATACTGCATGTCGATGCACAGCAGTGCCGTATGATGGTGCGCGAGATTCTGAAAATGATCCGCTGTCTGAACGAACGACTTGCGATAGATCGGGCGAAGCGGATCGGGCGTGGGGGTGGGAGTTTCCATGCGACAGCCTGGTTAAGATGAAACCTCGTCCGGCGAGGTGGCGAGTTTGAGCAGTGTTCCGAGCATGAGATTCGCCCCGGCGCGGATGTCCTCCCACGCGGTCCACTCCGCCGGGGAGTGACTCATACCGCCGCGACTGGGCACGAAGATCATCGCCATGGGGGCCACCCGGCCGACCATTTGCGCGTCGTGGGCGGCACCGCTGAGCATGCGTTGATAGCGCAAATTCAGGCGCTGCGCCTCGGCTTCGAGCACGTCCTTCAAATGCGGCGCGCATGGCACCGGCTGGATGTCGCCTTGCACCTTGACTTCGAATTTGAGCCCGCGCCGCCGCGAGATGGCGGCGAGGGCTTTTTGAAAAGCCTGCGACAGGGACTCGAGCGTATCGGTCGACGGATCACGGAAGTCCAAAGAGAACACGACCAAGCCCGGCACCGAGTTCGGCGCCCCCGGTTGCACCTCGGCCTGGCCAATGGTGGCCCGGCTATGTTCGCCCCCGTTCTCGGCCAAAATGCGTGGAATCTCATGAGCAAAATCGGCCAACCCCATCAGCGCGTCCTTGCGGTAATCCATGGGCGTCGTGCCGGCGTGGTTGGCCTCACCCATGAGTTTGAGCGACCAGGATTGCAGCCCGGTGATCTGCTCGACAATGCCGACCTGCAGCAGGTTTTGATCGAGCACCGGCCCTTGCTCGATGTGCAGTTCGAGATAGGCCGCAATGCGAGCCGGATCGCGTCGGGCCTCGAGTGCGCGCTTCGGGTCGAGTCCCTGCGCGAGCATCGCGTCAGTGAGCAAGGTCTGGCCCAGATCTTTGGCACTGAGCAATTTCTCCGGCGTCAGCGCTCCGGTGAAAGCTTCGGAACCGAACATGCCACCGAACCTCCCCTCCTCATCACTGAACGCGATCAACTCGATGGTGCGCTCCAGCTCCAGTCCGGCTGCCTTCAACACGCGCAGACATTCCAGGCCGATGACGACGCCCAGCGTGCCGTCGAGCATACCCGCGCACGGCACCGTATCGATGTGCGACCCCACGTAGACGCGCGACGCATCGGATTTGCCCGGCAGCACCCCGGAAATATTGGCCGCGCCATCCGAAGCGGGTTCGAGATCGTTTTCCTCGATGCGGTGCAGCAGCCAATGTTTGCCCGCCATATCGGCATCCGTAAATGCCTGACGGTAGATGCCGCGATCAGCGTCATTGAAACCGATCGCCGCCAGCGTGTTGATGTCGCGCTTGATGCGTTCGAGATCGACGACGAGGTCGGGGCTGACGGATGTGTTGGTGGCGGACAAAGCGATGAGCGGGCAACGGCGGACTCAGTGCGAAGCCACGAACTGATGATGTAGAATGTGCAGCGTGAGCAGATGATTGAGCAACGTGTCCTTGCGCACGAGCGAAGTCGGATCGGTGTCGGCCCGGTAAGCGTTCAAGAAAGCGGTGACGCGCTCCGGGGAACAGATCCCGGCGTCCTTGATCGTATCGACATTGAGAAACGAGGAGATGAGTTCGCCGACTTTGTTACGCTTCGACTCGTCGGTGTGGGCGGGGGGCGCCATGAAGGCGAATTTCTCGCGCCGATACAGCACCTCGGGCAGGACGCCCTTCACCGCCTCGCGCAGCACGTATTTCTCAATGTTTCCCTTGATGCGCAACGATGGCGGCACCTGCACCGCCGCCGCCGCGAGATGATGATCGAGAAACGCGGGGCGCGATTCCATCGAATTGGCCATGTCAACGCGATCACCACCCCAATTAAGAATCTGCCCTTCCAACTGGCACTTGGACCACGTGTATTGCGCGATATCGAGCGGGTGACGGCCTTCCAACATCGACCGGTCGATTGGTCCCGCGATCGCCGCGATCGGATCATAATCACGCAACTCGTGAGCCACGTCGTCGGCCAATAACGGCCGGGCCAAATCGAGCGTATCCATCCACGGCTGAATCCACGACGGCGTGAATCCGCACAGGCTTTCCCAATCCGCATGGTGGCGCTCGTTTTCGGCGATGATGGCGCCTTTGAACAAGGCGTTGGTCTTGTCGAGTGCGGCCTGATACTCGGCCCGGACTTCGGGCGGTTCATGGGACAGGCCGTGCCGGAACATGTCGCGTTTGAGCGCAGGATAACCGGCAAACAATTCGTCCGCGCCCTCGCCGGTGATCACACAGCGGTAACCAGAATCCCACACCCGCTTGGACATGAGATTTTTCGCGACCCCCAGCGTGTTGTAAAATGTGCGCTCCGCGTGCCAGACCGTTTTGATGTAGTTCTCCCCGTAGAGATCTTCCGCCTTGAGGTTGATGACTTCCTGATCCGCCCCCATCGACTCGGCCATCTGCCGGGCAATCGGCGCTTCGTCATACTGGTCGTCGTCGAACGAAATCGTGTAGGCCTTCACCGGTGACTGCATCGCCCCGCTGGCCAGTCCGAGGATACAACAGGAGTCGATGCCGCCGGACAGATAACACCCGACCGGCACATCCGCCTCGAGCCGCAAAACGATCGCGCGGATCAGCTCTTCACGCACACGTTCGACATGCTCTTGTTCATCAAATTCCTGCGGGCGTTCCTCTTCGTGGGGAAAGTCGAAATCCCAGTAACGATGGGTCGACACATCGAGTCGCCCGTCGCGTTTGCGAATGCGCAACAGGTGTCCCGGCGCCAGCGAATGCACCCCTGCGAACGCACTCATGCCCGGGGCGATCGTCTGCATGAGCTGGTGCAGCGCCGCTTTGGGATCGAGTCTCGCCTCCACGTCGGGATGGGCGATGACCGCCTTGACTTCGGAGCCATAGACCAGCGTGGAACCATCACCCGAGACCCAATAAAACAGCGGACGCACCCCGAATCGATCCCGGATCAGAATCAGCTCGTCCTTGGTTTTGTCGTAGAGCGCAAACGCGAACTCCCCGCGCAAATGCTCGGTGAAGCTCAGCCCGAACTTCCGATATAAACCGATCGCGATTTCGGAATCTGACTTCGTCGTGAAGCGATCGCCCTCCGCCATGAGCGTCGAACGGTGTCGTTTAAAATCGTAGAACTCCCCGTTGATGGTGAGGACGCAGCTCCCATCGCGGGCATGGATCGGCTGGCGGCCGCCCGCGAGATCGTTGATCGAAAGCCGGGTGTGTCCCAGCGCGACCCCGCGCGCGGGATCGATAAACTCACCGGTTGCGTCCGGACCGCGGTGACGGATGGTCACGAGCTGGTCGGCGAGAAATTTCGGGGCGGCGGAAGGAAGAGGACGGGCGGCGAAAAAGCCGGCGATACCACACATGATTCAGGAGGACTCGGGTTGTTCCAGGTTGACGAAACTGGGCAGCGCCTTGAGTCGCCCGAGAACCGACATCAAGAGTGCCTGGCGCACGAAGATCGCGCCGTGAGCTTGAGAAAAATAAAGGTTGTGCGGCGTCTTGTCCAACGACGTATCCAGTTCATCGCGACGCGCCAGCGGGTGCAGAATGACGGCATCCGCCTTCAGCGGACTGGCGGCGTTGAGTTTGAAGCGGTCATCCATCGTCTTGTAGGAATCGCCCAGGAACGCGATGGAGTTCATGTAGATCACGTCGAGGGTGGGCAGCTGCTCGCGCACATCATTGGAAACCTGATACGCAATGCCGGCCGCCGTGAGTTGCGCGGTGACATCCTCGCCAAAGGGATCGGCCATTTCGGAAATCACCGTCACCTTGCTGATGTGGTCCTTGAACAACAGGGCCATCAACAGAAACGATTTGACCGCCCGCATGGAACCGGGCGTGCCGAGGATGCCCAGTTTAAGCTTGGACATGCCGCGGCGATAAGGCTCCGCGAGGCGCGGATTCCACTTCAACAGGGCATACCAGTCGGCCAGCGCCTGGGTTGGGTGCTCCCCACTGCCGTTGCCGGCATTGATGAGCGGAACGCGAAGGTTGTTGAGAATCTGCTCCGGCGCCGAGGTTTCGGTGTGCCGCATGATGACCACATCGGCGTAGGCGTTGAACATCTCACCAATGTCACCCAGCGACTCCCCCTTCGCCTGCCCCGTGGTGGAGCCGTCGGCGATGGAAATGATTTTACCATCCAGACGCAGGATCGCGCTTTCGAAACTGGTGCGGGTGCGGGTGGAGGCCTCGAAGAAAGCCGTCACCGCGATCTTGCCGTCGAGCGGATGAAACGGCCAGACCTCGATCTTTTCGAGAATCGCCGCGAGCTTACAAAGCTCGACCACCTGTTCGAAGGTGAATTGCCCGGCATTGAGCACGTTCTTGCCTTCCAGTTGCCGCAGAACTTTGAGCTGCACCGGGTTGGCGCGAAACAGGTCCGCCGGTTCCGGGCGGATCGCCTGCGAGCCTTTCGGCGGTTCCAACACCGCCGAGATTTTGTTTTGTTCCACGGCGGGAGCCTTCGTCGAGTGAGTCATGGGAATACGGAGTTGATGGCGCTACCAGAGCTTCCCCTGCTTGTAGTCGAGGATCAGCAGGACCACGAGGGTCACGGCTCCGGCCGCCGTCCAGATCAGCGACAGGGTGATGAGAAAATGAAGGAATGCTTGAGGGAACATGGTCGGATGAAGGGTGGACGAATCAGACACTGACCGCGTTTTCGGCGAACGGTTTCGGCGCGATGTAACGCGCCGCGATGGTGAACAACATGGAAACGGCCGCGCCGACCAAAGAGGCCGTGAACCATCCCAACGTGAAGTAGGCGGTCACCCCCAACGTGCAGCCGAGCACGATGCCGGTGAGGACCAGCGGACGATTGAGTCCGCGCCAAAAAAGGCCGCCGATGACGGGCCAGATCAAACTGGCGACGAGCGGACCGGAAATAAACAGCGCCTCGATAATCGGCCAATGCGGGGCCGCGAGCAGCCAGGTCAGGGCGCCGACGATCAGAATTACCGTGCCGGTGATCTTGCGAAAGCCGCGCTCCGGCAATTCACGTTTGAGCAATCCACCGTGCACGTCCTTGAGCAACAGGTCGGATGTCGCCGCCAACAGGGAGTCGATGGAGGAGGCCATCGAGCAGAACAAAACGATCAGAATCACTACCCCGGCGAACGCGCCCAATCCCGCGTTTTCCATCACGGTGGTGGCGACCAGCGGACCCGTCTGATTACTCTCCGCGATGTTAATGCCGAGCGGTCCCGCCGCCAACGCGATGAAACCGGCCGCAATCGGAATCGGGAACCACAACAAGCCCGACAGGAAAAATGCCTTCGGGGCAACGCCCGGCCGCATCGCAAATGCCCGCGACCACCACACGTTGTTGTGAAACACCTCGCCGAAGCCGAACAACATGTTGTTGAACACCGCCAGCAGCGCCGCCGGCATCACAAACTTCAGCAGCGACGGCTGCTGCGTGCGGATGTGTTCATACGCCAGATCGAAATCGAGCTGGGCGGCCACCAGTCCGCCGATGAAAACGATGCCCACCAGAATGATCAGACTTTGGATGAAGTCGGTGCCGATCACCGCGTAGAGTCCGCCAAACAACGTGTAGAGCACACAAACCACCAGAATCAGCGTCATGCCTTGGAGATAAGGAATGCCTGCCAGTGCCTCCAACAGGTCACCGCCCGCGATCGCCATGCTCACCAACCACGACAGCGAATACAGCATCGTGATCAGCAGGAACAACGTCCACCCGACCCGACCGTAACGCAGCCGGAAGAAATCTCCCGCCGTGTGTCCCGCGGGCAACAGCTTGCAAATGCGCACCGCCATCGGCGCGAACAACAGCAGGCCAAAACTCGCCGTCGAATAGGCCACCATGCCCCACACCCCGAGCGTCAGGGCCAGCACCGGCGCCAGCATCGTGGTGTTGGAGGTCACCCAGGTTGCCATGGCGGTCGCCGATCCCAGCGACAGCCCTACGTTGCGGCCGGCCAAAATGAAGCCTTCGGAAGTCTGCGCCTTGCGTCCCCAATAGAGACCCAGCAGCACCCAGATCACGCCGAGTCCGATCACGATCGCCCAACCGGTGGAAGCTGAAATCGAGGCCGCGATCATGCCGACACCTCCGTTTTGTTGGACCCTGCAGCCGGAGCGCGGAAATGGCCGATCACAATGGCCCCCATCGTCATCGTTGCCACGATTCCACCCAGTGAAAGCAGCCAGAAGAGGTGGCCGCGATCCATGAACACGACCTCAGCCGCGATGGGTTCCGACCATGCGCCGGCTTCCCCTGCTGCATCCACCAGGCGCAGCCGAAAGTAGTGCGAACCTTCCGCCAAACCGGTGAGCACCGAGCCGGTGTCCCGGCCCCGATAGCGCACGAACGGAGCCACAAAACTTACGGTCGGCGCCTGCTCCAATTCGACCCGGTGGGCCGGCGCGGGCTCAGGCCACGTCAGCGTGATGGTGCCGTCGGAGGACGCCATCGGCGTGCCCTCGACGGGACGATCAAGGAAATCAATGGGACGGGGAGCGGCGCCCAGCGAAAAGCCTCCCGCGCAGCAAAGCACTGCGAACAGGAAGCTCCGCGGCGTCGGAGCGTTGAATAATAACATGGCACGGTTGCGGGCAGTGACCAAGCCGCTCACCTCGACGACCCGGAGGTCGACTATCAGCAATCGGCGGGGCGCGGCAAAACGGGGTGAGGGGTTGTCACCAAATTCTGGTGACGTCGCCGCGCGAACGGTCGATGGGGGTTTGTCAAAGGCCGAACGGTGTAGAGCCTCGATTCCCGAGGTCAACGAATTCAGCCATTTCAGCGAATGAAATATATTACTGCCTCAGCCGGAAACAATCAACTCGCTGAGCCACAAGTTCATGGCGAAGAGAATAAAAATCGTGCCCATCGCCCGATCAATCACGGGCTGCAGGCGGTGATATCCGCGATTCACGGCCGGTCGGGTAAACACGATCGCCACCAATGAAAACCAGGCGGTGGTGGTGAGCGCCATCCACACCCCGTAGGCACCTTGCACCCAGCGGGGCGTGGCGGGATCAACCACGACGGAAAACAGTGCGACAAAAAACAACGACGCTTTCAGGTTGAGCACGTTGGTGAAAAATCCGCGCCACCACGCCTTGCGCGGATGCGGCGGCGCGACGCTCGCGGCCCCGTCTCCTCCGCCCGGTTGGAAGCTCGCACGCCACGCGCCCCACCCCAACCACAAAAAATACGCCGCGCTCACATATTTTAAGGTCGCGAACAGCGTGGGCGTTTTCTGCACCATGAGTCCGATCCCCAGCACCGAATAGGTGGCGTGCACCAAAATCCCCGCCCCGATGCCACTCGCGCTGGCCAGGGCGGTGGTCCGCCCATGCCGCATGCTTTGCCGCAACACCAACGCAAAATCCGGACCGGGACTGGCAACCGCCAGGGCATGGGCCAAGGTCACCGCGCCAAACTCCCACCCAAGGGTGCTCACGACAACGACGGCGGTTACGCCATGTCCGGAGGCACGTGCGACAGCGCCTCCTCGATGGTGGAAATGCCCTCTTTGACCTTCAACATGGAGTCTTGGTGCAACGTCTGCATGCCCGCGGCGATCGCGAGCTTCTTGAGCGTCGCGGTTTCGGCCTCCTTGTTGATGCCATCAATCAGCTCCGGGCTCATCGTCATCAGTTCGTGGATACCCACGCGGCCTTTGTAACCCGATCCGTTGCACTTCGGACAGCCCGTCGGGTTGGCCTTGTAAATCTGGCCGCTCCACCCGATGGCGGTTTCGAGAATGTCCTTGATGCGCCCCTCCGGTTCGATCGGTTGGCGGCACTGTTTGCACACGCGACGCATGAGCCGCTGCGCGCACACGCAGACCAGGGACGACGAAATCATGAACGGTTCCACGCCCATGTCCGTGAGACGAGCGACCGTGGAAGGCGCATCGTTGGTGTGGAGCGTGGAGATCAACAAGTGACCGGTCAACGCGGCCTCCACCGCGATGTTGGCCGTTTCCTTGTCACGAATTTCACCCACCAGAATGATGTCGGGGTCCTGCCGCAAAAACGCGCGCAGCGCGGTCGCAAAGGTCAGGCCGATCTGGCGGTGCATCTGCATCTGGTTGATGCCCTCAAGCGTATACTCGATCGGATCCTCGGCGGTGCGGATGACGATATCCGGCGCATTGATTTCGTTGAGTGCCGAATATAGGGTCATCGACTTGCCCGAGCCGGTCGGACCGCAGTGCAGGATCATGCCATAGGGTTGCTCGATCGACTCGCGGTAACGGACGAGATTGCCCGGCGAAAACCCGAGTGCGTTCATCGGCAGCGTCGACTTTTGTTTGTCCAGAATACGCATGACCACGCCCTCGCCATGATTGAGCGGGGCGGTCGAAACGCGCAAATCGACGTCGAGTCCCTTGCGCGTGTATTGTTTGAAAACGATACGACCGTCCTGGGGCATGCGGCGCTCGGCGATGTCGAGGTTGCACATGATCTTGAGCCGCGCAATCAGCGCCGGTCCCACCTTGCCCGGCAGACGCAGTTTCTCCTGACACACCCCGTCAATGCGGTATCGCACAATGACTTCGAGCTCCCACGGTTCGACGTGGATGTCCGACGTGCCGGCGTAATAAGCGTCCTCGATGATCTTGTTGGCGAGATCGATGATCGGGCCGGACTCCTCGTCGGTGAGTTCGTCCTCCCCGACTTCCCCGTCGCTGCCGAACTCCATGCCGATGGCATTGACGACGTCGGCAAAATCCGTCGGACCGCTGTCGTCCTTTTTGAACTTGTCCCGGATGTCACTCTCCCGGCCGAGCATGCGCACGACCTGCTTGCCCGTCATCTCGTGAATTTTCTGCGCCAGCGTTACCTCGAACGGATTGGAGATCGCGATCAGCAAAAGATCCCCGACCTCGCCCACCGGCAGCACGCGATTCTCCAAACAGAAATCCTCCGGCACGCGCTCAAACGTCCCGGCGTGCAACTTGTAACGCGCGACATTGAACGGCGGCAAATTGAAGGCCCGGCTCTTGGCCACCTGCAACTGAAACGGGGTGACCTTAAACTCTTCGAGCAGCAGCTTGTCGAGTTGTTCGCCGGTCAACTCCTCCGGATTTTCGGCGATGGTCTGGCGTTGCTCCGCCGTGAGTCGCTCCGCCTCCAGCAGGGCGTCCACGATTTGAGTTTGAATTTTCCCGAGCGGCATGGCGGTCAGTCTTTCTTTTCCGGGTTGGCGATCGGCGCAACGTCGTCGATGGGCGGCGAGACCGGCTTGGGTGGCGCGGGTTTCTTCGCTTCGGCTTCACTTTCGGCGGCTTCCAGATAATCGGCCAATCCCTCCATCGTGGTGCCATACCAGATCACTTTGCCATTGTATTGGTCCTCCCAATACTTGCGCACGGCCGGACTCAGGTAATAGGCCGTGGCGATGAAGGTCATGTCCTCCTCGACATCGAACGGCACCGACCACGTCGCCCAGCAGGGTTCGGTATCGAGCGCGTTCTTGAGCTCCTCGTTCACATCGTAATGGCGCAGGTCCACGATCCCGATGCCGTCGGACTCACGTTGATGCATCAGCACCTCCTCCTCGCGCACCGACTTCAAGTCGTAGGCCAGAATGGCCAACACCGAGCGCTGCCGCACCGGAGCGGTGTTGATCAACTCGAGCAACTTCTCATTGGCGGCTTCAAGGTCATCGATCTTGATGAGATTATACTCCACCAATTGCGCGCCCAGCAGCCGGTTGGCACGCATCAACAAAGAACGGGTAGCAGGTTTCATACGCTGGAACAGGGGCGGTGATTCAAGTCGCGCTGGCCGTGTCGGCGGCCGCGGCCGGAGCACGCACCCGATCGCGCAACGTGGTTTTCAACTGGTCCAATCCATCACCGGACTCGCACGAAATGGGCACGACTTCGACTTTGTGCCGACGCTTGAACTTCGTCAGCCAGGCCTTCGCTTCCGGCAGGTCCATTTTGTTGGCCACCACCACGCGGGGCTTGTCCATCAACTTGGCGTCATAGGCTTCGAGTTCGCCCAGCAAAGTGGCGTAGTCGTCACGGGGATCGCGCCCGTCGACCGCGGCCATATCAATCATGAACATCAGGACGGCGCAGCGCTCGATGTGACGGAGAAAACGATGGCCCAGGCCGCGATTGTCACTGGCCCCCTCAATCAATCCCGGCACGTCCGCCAACAGCAGACGATCGTATTCATCGGGGTAGTGAATCACGCCGATCTGCGGATGCAGCGTGGTGAACGGATAAGCCGCGGTGCGGGGACGCGCCTGCGTGATGCGGGTGGTGAGCGAGGACTTTCCCGCGTTGGGAAACCCCACGAGTCCCACATCGGCGATACTCTTCAACACGAGCCGATAGACGCCCGTTTCACCCTCGTCGCCCGGGTTGGCGCGGCGCGGCGCACGATTGACCGATGACTTGAAATGGGTGTTTCCCCAACCGCCGTTGCCCCCTTTGCGCAGGACGACATCCTGACCGTGCGTGATGACTTCGGCCACGACTTGCCCCGTTTCCTCATCGGTCACAATCGTGCCCAGAGGAACGCGCAGGATCGCGGGTTTGCCTTCGCGCCCGTTGCAATCCTTGCCCAAACCGTGCTCGCCTCGCTCGCCGCGCCAATGCGGTTTGTATTTATAGTCGATCAGGTTGTTGGTGTTGTCGTCCCCGCGCAGCACGACGTCGCCGCCTTTGCCGCCATCACCGCCGTTGGGTCCGCCGAAGGGTTCAAATTTTTCGCGCCGAAAACTGATACAGCCCCGACCTCCGTCGCCTGCTGCAGCTTTGATCACGCATTCATCGATAAACATGCCGCCGATCGTGCACATTCAATCCCCGTTGCCAAGGGGAGGCTTTGTTAAGCACGAGTAAACTTTACCCGAAAATCCGCCGTCCTTTAGAGGCTGATTTTCAGACCTTTACGAAAGTAGGTCGGCACATCCAGATCCTGCCCCTCGAACAGATTCCGATCGGTGCGCTCAAAGTGACCGCGATTTTCGGCCAAGGTTTGAAAGAAGAATTCGTTCTGCGCCGTCGGATCGTTCGAGGGCTTGGGCTTCACCGCCGCTCGCGTTGGGGCGGACGGTTTGCCCGCCAGCACTTCCTCCGGCTCGGCCCCGGCCGACCGCATGGGTTCCGGCGGCGTGGGTGGCGCGCCGGCGGCCTGTTTCGCTCGCACCGGCACCGGACGGCGCGGCGGCAGACGGCCCCCAATATCGCTGGTCCCGATCACACATATTTCCACGCTCCCCTGCAGGTCTTCGTCGATGACCGCCCCCATGATGACATGCGATTCACGACC
This sequence comes from Synoicihabitans lomoniglobus, assembly GCF_029023725.1. Taxonomy (GTDB): domain Bacteria; phylum Verrucomicrobiota; class Verrucomicrobiia; order Opitutales; family Opitutaceae; genus Actomonas; species Actomonas lomonigloba. The sequence continues at coordinate 1,246,925 of NZ_CP119075.1, read as the reverse complement.
GTAGCGTTCGGTCACCGCACTCATGATTTCATTCACCTTGGCCAGCGTGAGATCGGTTCCTCCCACGATATTGACCAGGAGTCGATCGGCCTTGCGCGAAAACTCCGGCGTCGCCAGGAGCGGGCACATCTCGAGACTGGCGATGGCGTCGGCCGTCGAGGTCTCGCCGGAGCCACTGCCGAGACCGAACAGGGTTTTCCCGCCCCGCGTGTGAAACGCCTGCCGCAACGTGGCGAAGTCCAGATTGATGAGACCGGTGCGATACATCATCGCCCAAACCGATCGCACCGCTCGACCGATCCACTCATCCGCCCGGGCAAACGAATCGAGGGCCGTTTCGCCTTCTGCGGCTTCCTGCAGCAAAATGTCGTTGGGCAACGGAATCACCGCGTCGCAGCTGCGGCGCAGGGCCAACAATCCGTCCTCGGCTTGTTTCGTGCGCCGACCACCTTCGAAACTGAACGGCGTGGTGACAAACGCGATGACCAGCGCGCCGGCTTCGATGGCAATCTCCGCCACTGTGGGCGCCGCGCCACTACCGGTGCCCCCGCCCATGCCGGCGATGAGAAAAACCAAATCCGTATCGCGCACCACTTCCGCGATTTTTTCCCGATCCGATTCCGCGGCTTCGTATCCCAAGTCCGGATCGCCTCCCGCGCCCAGTCCGCGCGTCACGGCCGAACCGATAAGCACCTTTTCCTCCACCGGAGAGGCGTTGAGCGCCTGCAGGTCGGTGTTGATCGCAGCCAATCGCAGGCGATCGAGATTGTCCATTTTGAGCCGGTCGACCGCGTTGCCGCCGGCGCCCCCCAACCCAATGACTTTGATCGAGACATCACGGTCGGCGAGCGCGTCCGCGGAAGGCGTAAGGGGAAGTTCGTTGGCGTTCATGGCGTGGAGGTCAGGATCCGACCGTGAAGAGTTTGCGGAACAGTCCGCCCGGTTTGGTCCGACGGGTCGCGGGTCCGTCCGCGCGACCTTGCAAGCCGAAGTGCAACAGACCCAACACCGCGGTGTGCGACGGATCCTGAAGTTTTTCATCCACCCCCGGCGGCAACTCTCCCAGTTGGGCCGGGAGATCGAAGACTTTTGCCGCCGTCTCCGCGATGCCGGGAAGCTTCGACGTGCCACCAGTAAGCACGACGCCGACCGGGCAGTGCTCGGGATTGAGCGCAGCGCCGAGTTTCTTTTTCACGATTTCAAGCAGTTCCCAAACGCGTGCCGACGTAATCATCTCGATCGTCTGCCGCGGGAACTGACGGTCACCGATGGCGAAGTCGCCGTTCAGCCACACGCGATCGCTCTTCTCACGCGTGATCTGATTCGCGCGGCCGTGGCGAATCTTCAGTTTCTCGGCCTGACTCTCCGTCACCCGCAGACCCAGCGTGAGGTCGTTGGTGATGTGCGTGCCGCCGACCGGCAGCACCCCGGTCATGAAGGGACTGCCATCGCGGTAGAGCACATAGTCCGTGGTGCCGGCGCCGATATCGAGCACGAGCACCCCGTGCTGCCGATCCTGCAGCGTCGTCACCATGGTTCCCGCGCCGAGACTCGACAAAATCATGTCACCCACGCGCACGTCAAAACCACGAATCACATGGATGCTGTTGGCGATCTGGGCTTCCTGCCCGTGCACGGTCCAGTAACCGACCTCGAGTCGCTTGCCATTCAAGTGCTCGGGATTCGTGCCCACCATTTTGCCGTCCAATTGAAACGGACGTCGGATGTGATGCACCACCATGCGGCCTTCGGGCAGCGCCTTGGCTTTGGCGAGACGACACACCGTATCGATGTCGAGTTGGCTCACCGTGTTGTCGGCCGCGCTCACGCTCGCCGAGGCTTGATTGTAGAACCCTTCGAGATGACCACCGGTCTGGGCCAGGTAAACTTCATCGATCTTCACTCCGGCACTCTGCTCCGCCGTGATCAGCGCCGTGTGCGCCGCATCACTGGCCGCCTTGAAATCCGTCACGACGCCCTTGATGACCCCGTGCGACTGGCATTCGCCGAAGCCGATCAAATTGATGCTCTTGCCGTTGACGATTTCACCGATGAGAACGGCAACTTTGGATGTGCCAATTTCGACGGCACCAATGAAGCGGGATTTGGAACTCACGATAGGTAAACGGTCAATTGTGGAGGGGGAATCGAACGGAAGGGACGCCGCGGTCGGCACCGCTGACAGGCGGGGGAAGATCCATGGCGACCGGCACTTGAGCGGGCCCGATCGCCAAGTTGATCGATCGCATGGGCGCTACGGCCCGGCCGCGAATCTCGTCCAAAATGTAGTCGAGTCGTGCGATCTGCGTATAGAAGTCTTCCCGTAAGCCAAAGATGATCTCGGGAACCCGGGCGGAACGCACCACGATGTGCCCATCGCGGGCAATATGCTCGAGTGAAACAATCCGCCAATCCGCGTAAAGCAGCGGCGCATCGGTGCGCGCCGTCGCGAGCAGATCCGCCAACCGGTCGATGTGCCCCAACGGTTCAAATCCGTCCCCGGCGGGAACCAGTCGCACTCCGGCCAACCACGGCAGGTCCGTTTGCTCCTGCGCCAAAGACCCGTGGCCGGCAAAAACCGTGCCGTCACGGGCCACGAGAAAGTCTCTCAACTCCGCGCCCGCTAATTGGGCTTTGAGTTTTACCACGGCGGTGCGTTCTTCCAACACCACGCGCAGCGTGTCCGGATACTCCCGCTTCAACACCGCGGACTTGACCTGCCGGTGCGCCAGCAATCGTTCGCGCAGCGCATACAGGTCGAGTTCCATCAAACCGACGTCCCGCGGAATCTGCAGCGTCGCCTCCACCCATGCCTGGTCCAGCACCCCATCGGTCTCGACCACGATGTGTTCCACCGGACGACTGTTGGCGGCGGCGGCCCAGCGGTTGGGGTCGTCCTGCAATACATTCCAGACCAGCCAACTGCCGCACGCCAGACTGACGCCCGTCACGACGAGCGCGATGTTGCGCAGGGTGCGTGCGGTCAGTCGCCGACGACCTTCACGCGACATGGCCCGCGGCGTGATCTGCTGCGGGATATCGCGCCAACTGCGCGCCGTGGGAGTGGTGGTGGGTGAATCGCTCATGCCTCGGTTGCCAATTTTCGATGGTTTGAAAAACGTTCACAGGCGGACTTCACCAGTTCTCCAACCAGCGCCGTAAAATCCACTCCTGCACACTTTGCTCCCATCGGCAAAAGACTCGTTTCTTTCATGCCGGGAAGCGTGTTGATTTCGAGCAAAAAGCACTCGTTTTTCGCCGTAATCATAAAATCAATACGAGCATAGTCCCGACACCCGCAGACGGCGAACGCTCGTTCCGCGGATTCTTGCAGTTCGCGCGTCATTTCCGACGACAACGGCGCCGGCGCCAGATACTCCGTCAAACCCTTGGTATACTTGGATTGGTAGTCGAAAACCCCCGACCTCGGCACGATCTCCACCACGGGCAACGCCCGGCCATGGAGGATGCCCACCGTGACTTCGCGCCCCGTGATGCATTGCTCCGCCAACCAATCCCCGCTGGTGATATTGTTAAGTTTGGTGTCGATCGCCTCCACTCCGTGACAAATCGCCAGCCCCACGCTGCTGCCACCGCACTTCGGCTTAAAAACGATGCCTCCGCCCAACGCCCTGATCAGCTCGGCGCAATTCGGCTTGCGGTCCCCGGTGAAAGAAACTCCGGCCGGAACCACCCCACCCGCCGCCGCCACGGCGCGCTTGGTGCGTTCCTTGTCGAACGTAAGTTCACTACTGATACGGTCACACCCGGCGTAACTGATTCCCGCATCGTCCAGGAGCTGCTGCATGGCGCCGTCTTCACCAAACGTGCCGTGCAAGGTGGAGAACACCACATCCCGTCGCGGATCGATTCCCGGCGGCACCGCTTCGACGGTGACATCGATGAATACGGTCGGGAATAGCCGCGCCAACGCGATGGCGCAGGCTTTGCCCGATCCCAACGAAACCTCGCGCTCCGGCGACGTGCCCCCGGCCAACACCACGATGCGAGGGGTGTTCAAATCCGCCTTCACAACACGTCCTCCCACTCGCTGCCGTAGAGCAGCACTTCGGGCTGAAGTTCCGTGCCGGTCTGACGCTGCACCTCCGCCCGCACCCGCCGGACGAGTTCGATGACTTCCGCACTGGTGGCATGGCCGCGGTTGATGATGAAATTCCCATGCACCGTGGATACTTCGGCGTCGCCGATGCGTTCGCCTTTCAACCCACACATATCGATCAACCGTCCCGCCGAATCGTCGCCCGGATTCTTGAAAATACATCCCGCACTCGGCTCCCGCGGTTGGGACTCTTGCCGCTTGCTGCGGTAAACATCGATTTGGCGGCTGATTTTCGTCGCCTCACTTACGGTGGCCGGCCGCAACACCGCGCCGATCGCGATGGCCTGCTCCAGTTCCCGACAATGCCGGTAACCGACGTGCAGTTCGTCGCGCCGCAATGTCATGCGCTCTCCGGCCAATGTCAGCAGTTCCAATGCGTCCACCACGTCGAACATCCAGCCGCCCATGGCGCCGGCGTTCATGCGTAGAGCGCCGCCCAAATTGCCGGGAATGCCTTCCAAAAATTCGAACCCCTGCAATCCCGCCTTGGCCGCGAGACCGCAAAGATTTTTCAACCGCAACCCGGCCCCCACGCGCACCCGCCCGTCCTCCAACGGCGTGAAGGTTTCCCACCCCGCCCGTCGCAGCGAAACCACCACGCCGTCCACCCCCGCATCGGGCACCAACAGATTCGAGCCCCGTCCCAACATCCGCAGCGGCAGCCCCCGCGCATGCACCCGCCGCACGACTTCCTGCAATTCGGCGGCGTCGGCCGGCTCCACATACACCCGGGCCGCGCCCCCCACCCGCAGCGTCGTCTTGTTCGCCAAGGGTTCCTCCCGCGCCACCTTGCCCGCGGCTGAAACCACCGCGCGCAATTCCGCCGCCAATTGGTCCCATTGTTCGACGCGGGCGGCTTCGTCGTCCAACACCGCCAGCCACTCCCGCGCTCGCAATTCGATGTCACCCGCGCCGACAAAAACCACGCAGTCACCCGGGCGACGTGATTGTCTTAACAATTCCAATACGCCGGCCGCATCCCCCGGCAGGTAGTTCACCGGCAGGCGCGGCGAAAGCCGCATGAGCTCGGCATACAGATCAGCGGTCGTGCCGCCGGTCAGGGGTGCTTCGCCGGCCGCGTAAACATCGAGCAAATGCAGGGAATCAGCCACCCCCAGAGCCGCCGCAAACTCGGCCTTGAACTGCCGGGTGCGACTGAATCGATGCGGCTGAAAGACCACCACCAGACGCTCCCCTTCCACCAGGTCCCGGCGCAAGCTGTGCAAGAGCGCCCGAATCTCGGCGGGGTGATGCGCATAGTCTTCAATCACCGTCAGATCATGACCGTGCCGCAGCACGGTCTGCCGCCGACGCACGCCCGGAAAATCCGCCAGCAGATTTGCGTTCAACGGCGCCCCCATCAGCTGCGCCGCCGCGACCGCCCCACTGGCGTTCAGCGCGTTGAATTCCCCCCGGGCCGCAACCGTTTGAGCTGAGATGGCAAACGCACCGGCCCACGCCAACTCCAAGCTGCCGCCCTGGACCGTGGCTTCAATCATCTGAAATTCGCCCGTGCGACCAAAGGTCACCATCCGCGCCGATGACGGCTTGCTCGCAAACAGACGCATCGTGGTGGCGCAGGCGTCGGAACCCATCACGACTTCCGTGGTTCGCGCCATCAAACCGGCAAACGCCGCTTCGAGCGTCCGTTGTTCCGTGTAATGATCGGCATGATCCCAATCCAGATTGACGACCAACGTAAATGCGGGGGCGAAATGGGCGATGGTGCCGTCACTCTCGTCGATTTCGGCCACCAACCATTCACTTTCTCCCACGGCCGCCGGTGCCCACGCGTCGTTTCCCCACAAGCCACCCAGCACATAACTCACATCCCAGCCCGCCGTCCGCAACGCGCTGACCAACATGGCCGTCACCGTGGTCTTGCCGTGCGAACCGCACACCCCGACCAGTCGACGCTCCCGGGCCACCGCCGCCAACAGTTCCCCCCGCCGCATACTGGGGATTTCGGCCGTTCGCGCTGCTTGACGCGTGGCATGTTCCGGGGAGATGGCGGCGGAATAAACCAGCAGGTCGGTCTCCGCGGGCAGTTTACCGCTCGATTCGAGCTCCACTCCGGCGCGGGTAAGCTGCGCGGCCATGCCCGGATTCAGATGGTCGTCCTCGCCGCTCACCGTCCACCCGCGTCGGGCCAGATAAATGGCCAACGGCCCGAGCCCCATTCCGCCCACGCCCACGGCATGGATGTGGCGCACGGTCCGGCCTTTGAGCAAAGGAGTCGCGTCGTCTTTCATGAGCGCGCTAATTGGGTCGGTGACGACGAATCGTGGCGCGGCGGTGAAGCCAGATTTTCCATGTCTTCAAACATGAGATCGAGCGTGCTCGCCATGTTCATGCGGGAAATATTGGCGCGTAACTCGGATCGCCGCTCTTCATCCGCCACCAACTGCTCCACCACGCCTTGCAGCTGATCGATGTCACTTTCCTCGACCATGATGCCCCCGCCCTGATGCGCAAACTCGGCGGCGTTGGCCGCCTGGTGATTGTCCGCAGCGGTGGGATACGGCACCAACACCGCGGGCACACCGCACGCCACCAGTTCGGCAATCGTGCCGGCGCCGGATCGGGACACCACCAGATCGCTGGCGGAAAACAGCTCGGCCATACGATCACAAAACGGAATCGAGACCGACTTGATCGTCTCACCGTTCGGTCCCTTGAACGCATCAACCCGACCTTCGCTCTTGCCCGGCCCGGTCACCACCAGCATCTGCACCCCGTTGGCGGCGAGCAATGGCGCACTTTTTTCCGCCCACGTATTCAGAGCCCGGGCCCCCTGGCTTCCCCCGAGCACGGCCACGGTAATCTTGTTGGGATCGAGTCCGAAATGTTCCGCGCCGTCCGGACGCGGCAGGCGCATGATTTCCTGTCGCACCGGCAATCCGGCGTGACGCAGTTTCTCATGATTGACTTCTTCCAGCGTCACTTCGCGCGGCAAATAGACGCGTCGCGCAAACCGGGCCAAAGCTCGCACCGCGCGACCCGGCACGCGATTGGCTTCGTGCAATGCCACCGGCACCCGCATCATCCACCCGGCCACGATGATGGCGGCGGTCGTGAATCCTCCGAAACCTACAATCATGTCCGGTCGCTCATGCCGCACCAACCGGATTGAGAACAGCAGCCCCCGGGTTTGATGCAGCGCAAAACCCAACAACCCCGTCGGCGTCATGATCAACGGCGCGCCCGGAATCCGGCTGAATCGAAAATTCGGATACTTCGCCGTGAGCTGCCGGTCGATCTGCTTCTCCGATATCAGCAACAGGGTTTCGTGGCCGCGATCCCGCAGCCGCTCCGCCAACGCCACTCCCGGCGCGAGGTGACCGCCGGTCCCGCCGCATGCGATCACGAACTTACTCACGCGACGACCTCCTCCATGGTGCGTTTGCGACGGTGCAACGCCGGTTTCGCCCAGTTGCGAGCGCTGTTGATGATCACCCCGACGAGCAGTCCCATCAGCAGCAAATTCGACAGACCGGCGCTGATGAACGGCAGCGACATTCCCTTGGTGGGCAACAGCCCCGTCACCACGCCGAGATTGATCATCGCCTGCATGGTGACGAGCAGGACCGCGCCCGCCACGAGCAGAAATTGGAACAGGTTGGGGGCGCGCCGCAGATGCAACAGGCCCAGCAGGAAAATGACTGCGAACGTGACCACCACTCCGAGCGTGAACCACAATCCCATCTCTTCTCCCATCACCGCGAAAATGAAGTCCGTGTGCGCTTCGGGCAGGAAGTTGATCTGTTGCCTTCCCTGGCCAATGCCGGCGCCATGCACGCCGCCCACTGCGAACGCGGCCAGCGATTGATAAAGTTGGTAGGTGCCGTCGAGCTTGTTGCCTTCGACATCCAAAAAGGCGGTGAACCGATGCAGGCGATTGGCATTGTTCATCACCAACACGGCAAAACCCGCCACGGCCGCCCCGACCGTGGGCAGAATGTAAAGCCAACGGGCTCCGGCCAAAAACAGGAGGATAAGCCCCACCGCCACCGTGAGCGCGGCCGTGCCAAAGTCGGGTTGCAGCAAAACCAAGCCCGCAAACAATCCGATCAACCCCAACGGTAACACGTAGCCGCGTTTGAACTCGGTGATGCGGGTTTGGTTAATGGCGAGGTAATGGGCCAGACAGAATACCATCGCCAGTTTGGCGAACTCCGACGCCTGCACGCGCACCGGCCCCAACCCGAGCCAACGACGACTGCCATTGACGGAAACACCCACGCCCGGGATCGCGGTCAGCACCAGCGCCACAACGGCGGCGATGCCCAGAATCCACACATGCCGGCGCATGCCTTCGAGATCGAGTCGGCTTACCACCAAGCAGAGCACCACGGCGGCACCGATGCCGATCGCTTGCTTGATGAGATAGTAAAATGGTCCCTGTTCAAACGAAGTCGTGGCGCTGAACAATACCGGCAGGCCAACAATCAACAATCCCACCACACAGATCACAATCAGCGCGGCCGGGCTCTGGGCGAAACCGGAGGAAGAACGGGGAGATTCAGACACGATGGGTTCGGTTACGAAGAAATGGTGGGTTAACTCGTTCGGCGAGACTCAGCGAAACTCAGGCGGACCGTCCGTGTTCTGACCGCCCACATTGATCGTGCGGATGGGCTCTTCGTCCTCCTCCGGCACGCTCTGCACCTGGATGACCGGCACCTCGTCGAGCGACATCGTTTCCAAGCCGTCATCGAGGTCGGTGTCGTCGCTCACACTGCTGGTCGTCGGACGACTGGTGGTCGTCGCGGCGGACGTCGTGGGTTTGGCCGCGGGAGGAGGCGCGTCCCAGCCGGGAATGACCAACTCCTGCCCCGGACGGATCAACGACGGATCACGAATCTGATTGGCCAAGGCGACGTCCCCCATTTTCACGCCGTAACGGCGCGCAATCACGGTCAGACTTTCGCCCGACGCGACGACATGTTTGTAGGAACCTTTCGCCGGTGGGGGGGCGGCCGGAGTGGACGCGGTGGACTCCGCCGTGGTCGCACTCGCCGACGAGGTGGCCGAAGCGGGCGCGTCCGGGATGACCAAGCGATCCCCCACCCGCACGAGGTCACTGGAGAGATTATTGAACGCCTTGAGCTTCGCCACGGTGGTGCCGTTGAGGCGGGCGATCTTGCCCAGCGTATCGCCGGACTTGATCACGTAAATCGTCTCCGGCGCGGACGAAGCCTTGCTGCCGGATTCCCGACTAGGCGGCACCGGAGCGGCGACCTTGCCGGGGATGACAATGACCTGATCCAAGCGCAGACCGGCATCGGGGGCCAGGTTGTTGGCCGCCGCGAGTTCGCGCACCGACACGTTGTTCTTTTTGGCCAGTGCCCACAGGCTGTCACCGCGCTTCACCGTGTAAGTGGCGGCGGGCATCACGTCCACGCTCGCCGTCGGTTGCATGGCGGTGGCAACCGTCGAACCGGGACGAGTCGGCGAATAACGCGTGCCGCCCGTAGACAGGGAGTTGGCGGCGACGGCGGGAGCGTTGGGATCAAACGTGGGTTGCGATGCGGTCGCCAGCGGCGGGTTGAGATCGCGGTCGGTCAGTTCGGGAGCGGCCGAGAACGTGCCACCGGGGGTCGAGCTGGCCGGGTAGGCATCGCCCTCCGGGGCCCCGTCATTGACGGCGGTGGTCGTGGAGTTGGCGTGATCGGTGGTGCGGCAGCCCGGAATGGCGATCGCGAGCACAAGCACGGCGATGTGCAACGCCACGACGGCTCCGAGGATGTTGAGAAGTTTCATGATGGGAAACGGTGCTGAGGGTTGGAGAATTAAAGCGAGACGGGATCCGCTGCCGCCAGGGCGCGGACCAAAGTTTCAAACTGCTGACCGCGATCGGCGTAGCCGCGAAAGGCGTCCAGACTCGAGAAGCCCGGACTCAGTAACACGTGGTCACCGGCGGTGGCTAAGTTTGCAGCGGCGTTGACCGCGTCGGCCAGGTCAACGCACACCCGGTGCGGCACGGCTGCCGCGCCCAGGAACGTAGCCAAGATATTACGCGTTTCCCCGATCAACAAGACCTGTTTGATTCGAGGGGAGATTCTTTCGACGAACCCGGCCATGTCGCCCCCTTTGGCCCGGCCACCCGCGATCAAAATAACCTGACTGCCAAACTTCGTCAGCGCCGCTTCGACGGCATGGAAATTGGTCGCCTTGGAATCATTCCACCACGTCACCCCGGCATTCTCCGCTACATTGGCCAAGCGATGGGGGCCGATGGTAAACGACTGGGCGGCGGCATAAAGCACGGGTTCCCGCAAACCCGCCGCCCGCCACCAGGCCGCCGCGAGCAAAAAGTTTTCCCGCTGCGGCTGATCCTCGAAAACCGTGCCCCGCAACAACACGTCACCGGCCGGATCCTCTGTATCGATCACGGCGCTGTCCGGCAGACTTTGACCAAACCGCGCTGCAGCGCGCTGCACACTCGAACCCGCGAAAACCTCTCCGCCTACCGCCCGTTCAAACAATCGCCACTTGGCCTCGAAATACGCCTGCATGGAACCATGACGCTCCAGATGGTCCTCCGCGAAGTTCGTCCAAATCGCGGCATCGGCCCGGAAGTGTCGCAACATTTCCGCCTGGAATGAACTGATCTCGCACACCGCGATGGAATCCGGCGCCCCGCCATCACGATCGACCACGATCTGGCTGAAGGCCGCGCCGATGTTGCCGACCGACCACGCGTCGACTCCCGCCGCGTTGAGCGCATACGTAAGCAGCTCCGTCAACGTGGTCTTACCGTTGGTGCCGGTGATCGCGACCACCGCGCCCCGCCAGAACAACGACGCAAAATCCACTTCCGCCAAACACACGAGCCCGGCCGAACGGGCCTCCACCACCCACGCATGGCGGGGCGCGAAACCCGGTGAGACGATCACCATCCGGTGGTCGCCGGGCCGAAAGTTGCTGCGGATCTCGCCGGTGCCCTGCTCGTCGTAAATCACCGCCGTGCCCCCGAGGTGCGCCACGAGGTTCGCGGCGGCCCGACCGCTCACCCCGGCTCCCAGCACCGCCACGGGAGCGGAGATCAAGGGAGTGATAAATGGCGGTGAGTTGAGCATAAACCTAGATATATCCTAGCGCAGTTTCAGCGTGCCGAGTCCGGCCAGGGCGCACATCAAAGAAAGTATCCAAAACCTCAGCACGACTTTGGTTTCCGGCCAGCCTCGTTTTTGAAAATGATGGTGTATCGGAGCCATGCGGAAAAACCGCCGGCCTTCCCCAAATCGGCGTCGAGTAGATTTGAAATAGCCCACCTGAATGATGACCGACAACGCCTCGGCCACGAAGACGCCGCCCACCACGATGAGGGTAAGCGGTTGTTGCACCATGAACGCAATCACGCCGATCAAACCGCCCAAGGCCAGCGATCCGGTGTCACCCATGAACACCTCCGCCGGATGAGAGTTATACCATAAAAACGCCATGCCCGCTCCGACGAGCGCGCTGCAAATAACCGCAAGCTCCCCCGCCCGCGGCACGTAGCCGATCAAAAGATAGTCCGCGATGCGGGTATTGCCGGCCGCATACGCCATGATGCCGTAGACGAGGGCCACCGTGATCGTGCAGCCAATGGCCAGGCCATCGAGTCCATCGGTCAGGTTGATCGCATTACTGAATCCCACCACCCAGAAGAACATCATCACAAACAGCAGAATCATTCCGCTGACCCCCAGAAACAGGAAAATGGGTTCCTTGAAAAACGGCACCCACAGCTCTCGTATGTGAGCCTGACTGGTTGGGTTCGTGGCCAACAAGACCAGCGCAATCGTGGTGACGGCCGTCTGCCAGAAAAGTTTTTCGCGCGACGAAATTCCGTCCCGATTCTTTTTCACCGCCTTCAGGTAATCATCGCGAAACCCCACCACCGTCAGCGCGGTGTAAACAAACAGCGACGTGAGCACCCACACATTGGGTTCCGCCCACAGCAGGGTGCTGATCGCCACGGAAATATAGATCAGCAATCCGCCCATGGTCGGCGTGTTCTTCTTGTCGAAGCGCGTCGCCAGATCACCGGTGCGATCGTCGTCGTAATGTTGTCCAAGTTTGAGTCGTTGCAGTTTCGCAATCAACCAGGGTCCGATAATGAAACCCACCACGGTCGCAGTGCCCGCGGCCAACAACGCTCGCAGCGTAAGATAACGCAGCACGCGCAGAGGCCCCCAGATGTGTTCGTATTCGGCGAGGTAAGATAACATCGGTCAGTGCAGCGCGACGGCTGATTCCTCCAACAAAGTTTCCAAGTGATAACGGCGACTGCCTTTGATGAATATCGGTCCGGTCCAGTCGTCCATCCGATGTCCGATCTGCTCCGTCGCATCGAATATCTCGATTTGGTCGGGACTCGCGCCTTGCAGTCGCGCGCCTTCGCGGACGGCTGCGTTACCGGTGCCAATCGCCAGCACGCGATCATGCGGTCCCAGCGCCAACGATGCGCCCAAACCAAGATGTTGAGCTTCCGACTCCGCGCCCAGTTCTTCCATGCCTCCGAGCACATAGAGCCGCGCCGTCGCATCAGTCGTCAGTTCTTTGAACACCTGCAACGCATCCGCCATGGCCGCAGGGTTGGCGTTGTAGCAATCCACGTAAACCAAGCGACCACGATCCCGCCGCACTTCACCGCGCAACGGTGCCGCGCCCCACCCGATCAACCGCTCGCGAATTTTTGCCGGCTCCACGCCCAACCATCGGGCCACGCAAATCGCCAGCACCGCATTCTGGGTCATGCCATCGCTGACCCGACGGAATTCGTAGAGCTCCGGCGCCGCATCGTCGTTGACCGGCGCCACGCTCACTCCCGTGCGCGCATCCCGATGTGACACGGCGTAATAAATCGTGTCTCGCGCCGCCGGTTCCGGGCGAATCACATCCGCTCGTTCCACTTTGAGTCGACGCACCGGCAACGCCTGGAACGCCGGTAAATTGGCCACGACATCCGGCAAAATCGCCACGCCGGTTTCGCGAGCGGCCGCCGGGAGCAGGGCTTTCTCGCGCGCCACCCCATCGATGTCCCCCAGCCCGGCGGTGTGGGCGCGATCGACGAGCGTGATGACCGCCACATCGGGCTCGATCATCTCCGCCAGCGGCTTCATTTCGTCCGGTCCACTGATCCCCGCCTCGATGATCGCGTAGCCGTGCCGCTCGGGATCAAGTCGGGTCAGCGTCAACGGCACGCCAAGGTGGTTGTTCAGATTTCCTTCCGTCGCCAACGCGCGCTCCCCGAGCAGCAACGCGAGTAAATCCTTCGTCGAGGTCTTGCCCGCACTGCCGGAGATCCCGGCCACCGGCCCCGGAAAATTGCGCCGATGCTCGCGGGCAATGACCTGAAAGGCGGTCAGCGTATGGGGGACGACCAGCTGCGGCAAATCCACGTCCGGCCGCAACGTGCTCACCAGGGCCGCGGCGGCACCGGCGGCGGCCGCGGCGGGCAAAAAGTCGTGACCGTCCCGCGTTTCCGTGCGCAGGGCGACGAACATTTGCCCCGCCTTGATTCGCCGGGTGTCGATGGCGAACCCTTCCACGGGGACAGCCGGTAAGCCGGTCCATTGACCACCCGACCAAGCGGCGAGTTCTGTGGTGTCGAATTGGGGCACGAGACGCGAAGTTACGGCAGCAGGTAAAAGTCCTAGGAGGCGGCGATGCGTTTAATGGCGATGAGCTCCCGCGCGACGAGGCGATCATCGAAAGGAACCACCGTGTCGGCAAATTCCTGATACGGTTCATGGCCCTTGCCCGCGATGAGCAGGCTGTCACCCGGCTTGGCCATATCGAGGGCGAGGCTGATGGCGCGACGACGATCCTCGATCCAGGTGATCTTGCTCGGGTCGGTCACGCCTTCCTCCATGTCATGAAAAATCTGGGAAAGTTCCTCGCGCCGGGGGTTGTCCGCCGTGGCGAAAACGAAATCGGCCTGCTCCTGCACGGCGCGCACCATCATGGCCCGTTTGGCCCGGTCGCGATTACCGCCGCAGCCAAAGACCACCAACAGACGACCGGGCGTCACGGGACGCAGCATCGCCACCGCGTTGCGCAGGGCGTCGTCGGTGTGGGCGTAGTCGACGAGCACATTGAAGGGCTGGCCTTCCTCGACGCGTTCCATGCGACCCGGCACGCCGGCAAACGAATCGAGGCGACCGACAAAGGCCGCCGGATCGCGTCCCATGCCGTAGGCGGTCGCCACGGCGGCGAGCACGTTGGAGAGATTGAACCGACCGATCAGCGGCGACGAGACGGTCATCTCGCCCTGCGGCCAGATCAGGCGAAAGCTGGTTTCCTTAAAACCAAACACGACGTCTTCCGCCCGCACCTTGGCTTCGGTGTTTTCGCCGTAGGTGACGTGCGCCTGGTTGCGGTCGAGTCGTGCGAGCAACTGGGAACTATAAGGATCATCCAGATTGATGACCGCCACGACCGGACGCGGTCCCTGCTCCCCGGTGAACAATCGGGATTTGACTTCAAAATACTCCTCCATCGACGAGTGATAATCGAGGTGGTCGCGCGTGAGGTTGGTGTAGACCGCCGCGCCAAAACGCAGGCCGTTGATGCGCTGCTGGTCGATGCCGTGGGAACTGACTTCCATGACGGCTTCGCGGCAGCCGGCGTCCCGCATCTGGGCGAGCATGCCGTAAGTGTCGATCGCCTCGGGCGTGGTCTTGAACGACGGCACGGTGCGGGCCCCGAGGTCGTAGGAAATCGTGCCGAGCAAACCGACCGGGGTTTCGCCCCCGAGGAAATGACGCACGAGATGCGCGACCGTGGTCTTGCCATTGGTGCCGGTGATACCGACCACGTTGAGATCGCGATCGGGCGACTTGTTGAATCGCTGCGCCACGGTGGCCACGAGCGCGCGGGGGTTGGCCGCGTGGATGTAGGTAACCTTGCTGGGCACGGTGCGGGGCATCGATTCCGCCACGATCGCGACGGCACCGCGGGAGATGGCTTCGTCCACGTAATGCGCGCCATCGGTGCGCAAACCCGGCAGGGCAAAGAAGACGTTGCCCGGCACGACGCGACGGCTGTCGATCGCCAGGCCGGAGATCGGGCGCGACAGACTGCCCTTGACGGCAATCACCTCGTCTTCGCTCAGATAGTCGGAGAGTTTTGGAGCCATTCTGAATACACGGTTACGAGCGAGAGTTTCGCGGCGGGTGCGGGCGGGGATGCGGGAGCTAAAGGCGTGAATGAGGGGATAGTCTTGCGTCAGATAACCGATCACCGTCGGCCTCCTTCCAATGCTAGTTGGGATGAGTTCGAGTCATCCACAGGTTTAATATCGAGATATGAAATCAGGCGTTCCGCGACGCGGCGGAAGGTCGGCACGGCCACCACCGAACCGTAGTTGACGCGGGAACCCGTGGTGACGCGCGCGTCGTCCACGATCACCGTGACGACGACCTTCGGGTCGGTGGCGGGAAAGAACCCGACGAAGGAGCCCACGTGGTGCTTCTTGGAGTAACGGCCATCCACGAGTTTCTGGGCCGTGCCCGTTTTACCCGCGATCTGGTAACCGGGAATCGCGGCGGCCTTGGCGGTGCCGTCTTCGGTCACGCCCATGAGCATGCGGGCCATTTGTCCGGCGACGCGTTCCTGCATGACCCGGCGGCGCACGATGCCGCCCAGGTTGTAGATCGCCTCACCGTTCAGGTCGCGGATTTCGCGCACGAGCTGCGGCTGCAACAACTCTCCCCCGCTGGCAATCGTGGCCATGGCGTAGTGGATCTGCAGCGGCGTGGCCGAGATGCTGTAACCGGCGGGGATACGCGTGATTTCCAGCGCGCTCCATTTGTCGGGCGTGTTCAGCAGGCCCTGGCTTTCGTAACCGAGCGGAAATCCGCTCTTCTCCCCGAAGCCAAACTTGCGGGCAAAATCGTAGAGGCCGCGCTCGCCCAGTTTCATGCCCAGTTGGGCCGCCCCGATGTTACTCGAATGCGAGATGATTTCGGACACCGACAACGGATGGTCGTAGACATGATCGTCCGGCATGAACCGCCGCTCGCGCCCGCGATACTCGATCGAGTCGATGGAACAATTGAACAAAGTCCGCGGGGTGACCAGACCCTCTTCCAACGCTCCGGAGGCCGCGACAATCTTGAAAGTCGAGCCCGGGTCGAGCAGATCAGTCACGGCCACGTTGCGCTGCACCTCCATGGGCGCGGAGCCGTAGGCATTGAGATCAAATGTCGGGTAGTTGCCCATCCCAAGGATGAACCCGCTCTCCGCATCGGTCACGATGATCGAGGCCTTCTGCGGCTGGTATTCGGTCGCGATGCGGGTGAGCTCCGATTCGATGAGGTGTTGCACCACCGAATCAATGGAGAGCATCACGCTGAAGCCGTCGGCGGCGGGCACCTCGCGCGTTCGAAATTGCGCCATCTCCCGGCGACGACCATCTTTTTCGGACTCGGTCCAACCGTCCTGACCGCGCAAATAAAAATCGGCAAATGCCTCGACCCCGCCGGAGGGTTGGTCCTCCTGATTCACGAAACCGATGATGTGCGCCGCGAGCTGTTTGCGGGGATAAACCCGTTGATACATGCGGCGCACCGTCAGTCCGCGCGGCAACCCGTGATTGCTGTCGTAGTGGCGCGTGGCCTCGGGCCCCAGCTCGCTGACATCAATGGCGGTGAGTTGGTTGAAAACGCTCTCGGCCACCCCGTCGTGCAGTTTGACCCAACGCGACTTCACCCGGTTGTCGCGGTATCCGGGAGTCCAATACGATTCGACTTCGGCCGGAGCGAGGTCGAGGATGCGAGCCAGTTCGAGGCGTTTGTTGCGCTCGATCGACTCGATCAAAACGGCTTGGTCGACACTGCGCTTTTCCGTCTGCTCGATATATTCGACCAATGCCCAGGGATCGACCGCCAGTTCCACCAGCGTGCGGGAGGTGGCCAGCACATCGCCCTTGGCATCGACAATATCGCCCCGACGCGCCTGATCCGTTTCGACCGTGCGCCGGGCCCGATTGACGTAACTGACCAAGCGTTCGCGATCCAGCACGTGCAAGTGCACCAGCCGCGCCCCCACGCCGACGAACCCCACGAGAATCGTGGTGGCGACGAGAACAAGACGATAGCTGGAAGCGAAGCCCTTGGACATTCAGATCAGTTTCAACGGGACCCGCGGGATACGAAACTGAAGCGAACCGACTCCACGTCGTCCGTCAGCTCACGTGAGAATATTTCCAGATTGCGCTTGGCCGCCAGGCGCTCCGCCGGCGACTCATCGATGCGCACGATGTTCATTTCGGCCGGCTCCACCAAGCCGAGAGCCATGGCCACGTTCTTGGCTTCGAGCGCGTCGGGGGCCTGTTCCACCGCGAGGCGGGCCGTGGTCTCGGCGAGACGACGTTCGACGGCCGCCAGCTTGCCTTCCGACTGCTTGGTGGCGGCGGCGCTCTGCGAAATCTGATGACGCATCCACACGATGCCCAGTCCCACGGAGCCGTTGAACCCAATGGTCAAGAGCATGTAGATGAGCAGTTTGTTGATGAAGGCGTGAGCAGTGGACTTTTGCATGATCGGACGGGGTAAAAATCAGAATTTGCGCAGGCCGCGGAGTTTGGCGGACCGGCTGCGCGGGTTGGTGGCGAGTTCGGTTTCACCGGCGGTGAGCGGCTTGCGCGTGAGGGCTTCGGCGAATTTAGGCCGCAGGTCCTGCGGCGTGGAATCGGACGTGCCGACCGGCTGGCCGCATTGGCGGCGGAAGAATTGCTTCACGGGACGATCCTCCAAGGAGTGAAAGCTGATCACAGCGAGCACGCCGGCGGAGTTGAGCCGTTCGAACGCGGCCGGCAGGGCGCGCTCAATCGCACCGATCTCGTCGTTCACCGCAATGCGCACCCCTTGGAAGGTGCGGGTGGCGGGATGGATTTTGCTCTGACGCCGCTGCGCCGCGGGAATCGCCTCCGCAATCACCTCCGCCAACGAAACCGTGCGGGAGAGTTGTCCGGTGCCGCGAGCGGCGATGAGCGCCCGCACGACCCGACGCCAACTCTTCTCTTCGCCCCAGTTGCGCACCGCCCGCACCAGCATGTCTTCGGTGGCCGTCTCCAACCACTGGGAAGCCGGCACGCCGGACCGCGGGTCCATCCGCATGTCGGCCGGAGCATCATGGCGGAAGGAGAAACCCCGCTCGCTCTGATCGAGTTGAAAAGAGGAGACGCCCAGGTCAAACAACGCCCCGTCGAGACCACCCACGTCGAGATCGGCGAGCTGACCGAAGTCGCGGTCAATGAGCTGAAAGCGGTCGCCAAATTCGGTGACGAGCGGCTGGGCGCGTTCCCGGGCCGCGGGGTCGCGGTCGAGGGCGATCACCGTGACATCGTCCGCACTCTCCAAGATGGCACGCGTGTGTCCGCCGCCGCCAAACGTGGCGTCGAGCAGCCGGGCCCCCGCCCGCGGCGCGAGCAGCGACAAAACCTCGGCGAGGAGAACAGGTTGGTGGCCGGGCGTCATGACAAGGGAGCAAGGTTCAGTCGCGATGACGTCCATGTCGGCTTCTCCAGAGAACGAGACGGTCCACGGCCGACGGCAGCGCGGCCGGAGACTTGAACGGGGCGAAGTAGGCTTCGAGAATGGTCCGGCGCCGGCGCAGTGCGGTGAGCTTGGCGGCGTCGTCGGCCCCGAGGTTGACGGCCGAGGCTCCGAAACCCGCCGCGGCGGTGACGCGGTTTGGTTTCGGCAGGTCGAAATGATTGATGATCATCGTCAGATCCCGAACCGCCGCATGACGTTGCCCTGACTGGACGGCGTCGATTTTTGCTCGGCGATCGCCCAGCGTGCCGGGCTGTAGAGGTTGAATTTATTAAAGCCTCCCACGAGCACGACTTCCTCCTTCGGACCTTTCAGTTCCGCGTGGTGGAAGAGTGATTCGACGAGGGCGATACGTCCCTGGCTATCAAACTTGAAGGCCTGAGTGCTGGCCATGAAGGCACTGATCTCATCCTGGGCTTCGACATCGGAAAGGGGCACCTCGGCGAACTTGTCGTAGAGTTTATCCGCTTCGACGGGAGGAAGCACAGTTACGTAACCTCCTGGATTAGGGATAGCTAGGAAAGTTGTTTCCTTATCAAACAAGCTCCGCCACGCCGACGGAATCGTGACACGATTCTTATCGTCGAGGTTATGCCGGTATTTGCCGGTGAGATAAGGTTTTCCAGAGGTAGTCATCCGCGAAAAGCACTCATGTGCCCCATTCCTCCCCAAACGGCCCCATTTCGCCCCCTTCGTCAAGGATTTACCCCCTAGAGCCCCATGCTTTTACGATAAAGTTATTCACAAACATCACGGTTGGGTTTCGCCGTAACCTGCGCGCCGCGGCTGTGAATAACGCTGGAGCACCGCCCGCTGTCGCCTATCGTCGGGGCCAAAATGGACGCACCAACCAACATCCAGCTTGTGGGCACCGAGGTCGCGATCGCGTGGAGCGACGGGGCTGAAACCTATTTCCAATCGGAAATGTTGCGGGCCGCTTCACCCAGTGCCGAAAACGTCGGTGAGCGCGATATTCTGGGGAATCAATACGGCGGCGACGGCGCGACGAAGTTTCCCGGGGTCCTGGTGGAAGGCTGGGAAATCGTCGGCAACTACGCGGTGCGATTCGATTTCAGCGACGGTCACCGCACGGGACTGTATAGCTTCGGCTACCTGCGCGACCTCGCCCGCAAGGGGGAGTGAGGTTCCGGACCGACTGACCTCGGCGGCCAGCCGAGCCGCCCCATTCTATTTCGCGTCGAGGGCGACGCAGCGCGCGACGATCACCGTGACGTTGTCGCGTCCCGACAGATGGTTGGCGCGTTGCACGAGTCCGTCGGCGGCCGACTCCAGTGTCATCTCGCCGCGGCTCACAGCCCCCAGAAATCCGGCAATCTCGGCATCCTGCACGCCGTCGTTGAGCCCATCGCTGCAAATCAGCAGAGCGTCCCCCGCCCGGATCGTGGTCAGGTCGCAATCGGGCGCCAGTCCGGCATCGCCGCCGCCGAGGCATTGATCGATGACATGTCGGCCCGGATGAGCGCGGGCGTCGGTTTCGGACAATTGCCCTCCCTGGCGCAAACGACCCACGGGAGAGTGATCGACGCTGAGTTCCTCCAGCCAATCGTCGCGCAGGCGATAGATCCGGCTGTCGCCCACTTGTCCCACCACCACGCGCACACCTTCGATCCACAAAAACGACAAGGTCGCCCCCATTCCGCCCCACTGCGGGTTGGAGCACGAGGCGCGCAGGATCGCTTTGTTGGATTTGAGCAAGGCGTCATGCGCGATCTTGATCGGGTGCCCTTCGGCACGGGAGTCGGCGATGAGGCCCTGTGTTTCCTGCACGGCAATGCGGCTGGCGACTTCCCCCGCATTCGCGCCGCCGAGTCCATCGCTCACGCCCAACCATGCGCCGGCGTCGAGTTCCAAACGTCCACTACCCTTGCTAATCAAATCCGAGGCAAACGAACTGAGGGGGCCCGCCCACCAGGCATCCTCGTTGTTGGCGCGACGCAAACCGACATCGGTGGCTCCGGCGTATTCGAGAACGAGTTGCGAAAGGGCTGGCGTGGGCATGAACCTCGGGAACGTGCATTAGTGATCCCATGGGGCGCAATCCTCAGATGTGAATTGTTTCAGCGCCCCGTAACCCACGCTGGACGCACCAGCGTTATTTTCCCACGTTCTCCCCTCTCATGGCCGTATTTCCAGAACGCACCACCCGCGCCGAGGTTGAACTCGGTTCCACGCTCCAGCCCAAATTCGGGCCCGACGGACTCATTCCGTGCATCACGCAGGATCACGCCACCGGAGAAGTGCTGATGTTTGCCTTCATGAACGCGGAGTCACTCGGACTCACCCTGTCGAGCGGCAAGGCCACCTACTGGAGCCGCTCCCGGTCGAAGTTGTGGATGAAGGGCGAGGAATCCGGCAACGTGCAGCTGGTGCGGGAAATCCGCACGGACTGCGATCAGGATGTGGTGTTGATCAAGGTCGAACAATCCGGCCCCGCCAACGCCTCCTGCCACAATGGCTACAAGAGCTGCTTTTACCGCCGTTTGGTGGATCCGGCGGACCCGACCTTTAAGCTCGAGACCACCACGGAGCCGCTGTTCGACCCCAAGACCGTCTATAAAAAGTAGGTGGACGGCGAGGCCGCTCGCTCCTGCTGCGCGCCAAAGCCGAAAACGACTTTAAACGCCCTTAAGCGCCGGGCGCGAGACCGCGGTGGCTGGACTCCGCAAACGCCAGCACCGCCCGAAACTCATCGGAATCGGCGGCCGCGTGCGCTTTGAGCTTTTCCAAGGCCTGGCTGCGGTTGAGCCCGTCGCGAAACAGCGTCCGGAACAGATGCTTGATCCGATCGAGCTGCTCCGGTGTGAAACCGCGGCGTTCGAGACCGATTTTGTTGATCGCCCGAATCACGGCGGGTTGCCCGTCGGCGATCATAAACGGCGCGATGTCCTGCACGATTTTCGCGTAAGCGCTGATCATGGCGTGGGCGCCGATGCGGCAAAACTGGTGAATGCCGGAAACAGCTCCGAACACCACGTGATCCTCGACCACGCAATGACCGGCGATGCCTGTGCTGTTGCTGGCGATGATGTGGTTGCCGAGCACGCAATCGTGCGCGACGTGGCAATGAGCCAGCAGCACGTTGTCGTGACCCACCACCGTCATGGCATCGGGATCGGTGCCGGTATGCACGGTCACATACTCCCGAAATACATTGCGGTCGCCGATCCGCACGCCGGGATTTCCTCCCCGGTATTTCAGGTCCTGGGTTTTGGCTCCAATATTGGCAAACGGGTAAACCTCGCAGCCCGCGCCCATGATGGTATTGCCCTCGACCGCGGCATGATGATGCAGCCGGGTGCCGTCGCCCAGCTCAACGCCCGGCCCCACAAAAGCCAGTGGGCCGACGTCGACATCGGCGCCGAGTTGCGCCGTCGGATCGACGACGGCGGTGGGATGAATCTGGGTGGACATGGTGAGGTGACGAACTACTCGGTTTCCGTCACGATCGCAAACATGAGCTCGGCTCCGGAAACCACCTGGCCATTGACGGAACAGGTGCACTCGGCCTGCGCCATTTTGGTGCCGCGCATTTTCACGATCTTGGCATTGATGATCAACTGGTCACCCGGCAGCACCGGTTTGCGGAATTTTACTTTATCGGCGCTAAGGAAAAACGCCGTGCTGCCCGCCCGTTCGCCCTTGCGCAGCATGATGATGCCGGCGGCCTGGGCCATGGCTTCCAGTTGGAGCACGCCGGGCATGACGGGACTTTCGGGGAAGTGCCCCATGAAATAGGGCTCGTTGATCGTCACGTTTTTGATCGCGACCAGCGCGTCGTCGCCGATGAACTCCACCACCCGATCGACCATCACAAACGGATAGCGGTGCGGAATGGTTTCGAGGATGCGGCGGATATCGAGGGAGGTTTCCGTCGGCAGCACGATGGTGGGACGCTTTTTCTTTTTCTTCGCTCGCTCCGCCATTTTCTCAGCCAAGGCCTTGGTCAAATCAGCATTAATGGCGTGGCCGGGGCGCGTCGCGATGATGTGCGCTTTGAGCGGCAGACCGAGCAGCGTGATATCGCCGATGATATCCAGAATCTTGTGACGCACGAACTCGTCCTTAAACCGCAGCGGGTCCTTGGACATGATCTTGTCACCCTTGATCACGATGGCGCAGTCGAGTGAACCGCCCTTGATTTTACCGGCCTTGAGCAACTCCTCAATGTCCTCGAATATCGTGAACGTGCGCGACGCGGCGATCTGCGTGATGTAGGCGTCGGGATCGATATCGAGCGTGAGGTGCTGCGTATGAATGCCGCGATCATCCGCCGAGGTGCAGGTGATCTTGAAGCCGTCGTGTGGCAACGCGATCAACGAGGAGTTGCCCTTGGTCACCGAGACCGGCTCATCCAGGACAAAATATTCGCGCGTGGCGTCCTGCTCGGTCGGTTCGCCCGCGAGGATCACGTCAACGAAGGGTTTGGCCGATCCGTCCATGATGGGCGGCTCGGACGCATCCATTTCGATGACGGCATTGTCGATGCCGCAACCCGTGAGGGCGCTCAGCACGTGCTCCACCAGATTGATCTTGGTGTGGCCCTCCTGGATGGTGGTGTTGCGCACCAAATCAGTCACTTGGGCCACGCGAGGTTTGATCTCGGGTTGGCCGGAAAGGTCGGTGCGTTTAAAGACGAGGCCGGCACCGGCGGGCGCAGGCTTAAGGGTAAGCGTGACGGCTTGCCCTGTGTGCAAACCCTGGCCGGTGACCGAAACCTCACGCGTTAGCGTGCGTTGTTTCATGTAGTTGCGCGAATCTCGAACCATGCACGTGCACAGGGCAAGTCCCGAGATGCAGAGACCGGCGAGACCCTTGACAGTCGCCGGGGCGGTTCGTTAACCATCGACCTTTTCAATCCCTCCACACCCTTTCCCACACCATGCCTTCCGCCAATGATGTCCGCCGCGGCCAAGTTGTTAAATACAACGGTGCCCCTCACTTGATCCTCGAAACCAACCATCGCACGCCGGGCAACCTGCGCGCTTTCGTCCAGATCAAGATGCGCAATCTCATCTACGGGAAATCCCTCGACCAACGGTTCTCCTCCTCGGATCAGATGGATGTGCTCATGACCGAGCGTAAGAAATTGGAGTTCAGCTACGCCGATCGCGATCAGTTCGCGTTCATGGACCCGGAGACCTTTGAAACGATCGAGCTCTCCGCCGAACTCATTGGCGACGCCAAGAACTACCTGACGCCCAATGGCGAAGTCGAGGTGCTCTACGTCGACGAAAACCCGATCACGGTCGACCTGCCGACATCCGTGGTTCTCGAGGTCACCGAAAGCGCCGATGGCATCAAGGGCGACACGGCCAGCAACGTGCAAAAGCCGGCCACCATGGAAACCGGCCTCGTGGTGCAAGTCCCGCTCTTCATCAAGGAAGGCGAGAAACTGAAGATCAGCACCTCCGACGGCTCCTACATGGGCCGCGCCTGATACGGCGGCGATTTTGCCGCGATCCTTCTCGAACCCGCACCGCCTCCGGCCGTGCGGGTTTTTTTGTGCAGGTTGTAACCCGACATTCGTCCCCACTCTTGTCGGCCGCCTGCTTGCAGCCGCTCGCGTCGTATTTTAGAGGTTCGCATCAGCCTAATTAACGCAGTTCACAGAAGGTAAAAAAGTTAACAAAGCTTTGTAATAAAGTGAGTTAAATCGAGTAAGCTGCATGACATCCAACTCACCCTACGGGTGAATGAATTGATGCCCATAATCGCCTGCAACTCGTTCCAGCTTCGTGCTCTTCGTTGCCTTCTGTAAAATCCAACTGCGGAATCTCGGATCAGAGCGCCTGAGACCAGGCGCCCTACCGCGGACACACCGCGCATCCGCAACAAAAAGGCCGATGCAATACGCATCGGCCTTGAAAGGGATTGGGAAATCTCGCGGACGATCAAGCCACGCGCTCCACCACCAACGGCGGCGGCGTCGGACGCTTCGGCGCGAGACGGTAGGCACTCTTGAAGTATTCCAACGCCTGCTCGAGTTTGGACTCGTCGTTGTAGTGAATCATCATGAGCGGCTCGCCCTGTTTCACCTGCGTGCCCACCTTGCGGATCTCGGACACACCCACGGCGTAGTCGATCTTGCCGGCGGTCTTGCCCTTGCCGCCGGAGGGCCCGGCGCCGAGAATGTGCACCCCGCGCGCGATCATCGCGGCGTTGATGGTGTGGACGTAGCCGCGCTTCGGAGCCGGCAGTTTGCGGATGTGCTTGGCTTCGCCAAACTTCTCCGGGTTGTCGATGTAAGAGGTGTCACCGCCTTGCGCGGAGATGAGATCCTTGAGCTTTTCGAGCGCCGAACCGTCCGTGAGGTGACGTTGCACGGTTTGCTTGGCGGAAAGTGTCGAACCGGCAACACCGGCGAGACGGACGATTTCCATACCGAGCTTGAGCACGAGTTCCTGCAGATCCTCGGGACCTTCGCCCTTGAGCAATTGAATCGCTTCCTTGAGTTCCAACGCCGTGCCGACGGTATCGCCGAGCGGTTGGTTCATGTCGGTGACCAGTGCGACGCAACGGCGTTTCATGGAGCGACCGACCCGGGTCATCGAACGAGCGAGCTGCTTGGCCTGCTCCAGATCCTTGATGAAGGAACCGTTGCCCCACTTGACGTCGATCACGAGACCCTCGGAACCCTCGGCGAGTTTCTTGGAGAGCACGGAACCCGTGATGAGCGGGAGGCTCGGGATCGTTCCCGTGGCCTTGCGCATCGCGTAATACTTGGCGTCGGCCGGAGCGAGATCCTTGTCCTGCTTGACGATGGCGCCGCCGATCTTCTCGAGCTGCTTCACGAAATCGTCGATGGAGAGCTCGTCCTTGAACCCCGGCACCGCCGAGAGCTTGGTCAACGTGTTGATGATGTAATCGTGCTCATTGCCGCACATCATCGGGACCACGACTCCGGCCGCCATGGCCAAAGGCACGAGAACGAGGGAGGTTTTGTCGCCCACCCCACCCGTGGAATATTTGTCGATCTTGGGCTTCGCAATATGGGAGAGGTCGATCACCTCGCCCGACAGCATCATCTCCTCCGTCAATTCCGCCGTCTCTTGAGCGGACATTTGCTGAAAATAGATCGCCATCAACAGCGCCGACAACTGGTGGTCCGGCAAATCTCCATCCAGGGTGCTATCGATTATGAAGCGGATTTCTTCTTGAGTGAATTCACCACCATCGCGTTTCTTTTCGATCAAGAATTCGAAGGTTGGCTTGATAAACCTGCGTGGAGGCAGTGTGCGTTTGCTCATGTGTAATGTGAATAACTGAAGGACCTTTCTGGCCGTAAACCTTCAAGGTTAGGTCAAATAATCCTCAGTTGTCGAGTCAAAATTACAGATGCTTATAGGGAGCCAGGGGCAGTATCCTTCTAGAAATCATAACCTTAGGTCGCACTACTGATAGCTTTTGATCACCTTTAATCGGGTTGAAATCCCCTAAATTAGACGCTTGCCCGGCTTGGGAGAGCACCGGTTCATTGACGAGATGTCCGTCCCGTTCAACTTTGCCACCGCCATCGAAGCCGCGCTTAACCAAGCCGCCGCCCAACTGGGTCTGGATGCAGCTCCGTTTGCCCCCGAGGTGCGCACGGCCGATGCCCGCCACGGTGACTTTCAGGCCAATGGCGTGCTTCCCTACGCCAAACGGACCAAGCAAAACCCGCGCGCCCTCGCCGAGCAGGTCGTCGCCGCTCTCCCCGCGAGCCTGACCGACGCCTTCGAGGTCGCCATCGCCGGCCCCGGCTTTCTCAATTTCACCTGCCGCCCCGCCACGCTGGAATCCTGGCTGGCGACCTACGCGACCGAGCCGTCCCTGCGCGAAGGCGCCAGCGCGACCCAACCCGAGTCCGGCCAAACGTTTATCGTCGATTACAGTTCGCCCAACACGGCCAAACAAATGCACGTCGGTCACCTGCGCTCCGCCGTCATCGGTGAAGCGATGTGCCGCCTGCTCGAGTTCGGCGGTGCCAAAGTGATCCGCGACAACCACATCGGCGATTGGGGCACCGGCTTTGGCAAATTGATCTGGGCCTATAAACGACACCTCAACGCCGACGCTCTCGCTCAGGACCCGCTCGAGGAGTTCGAACGACTCTACAAACTCGGCAACAAAACCGCCGACGAAGACGAATCCGTCCTGGAGGACGCCCGCCAGGAACTCGTCAATCTCCAGTCCGGCAACGAAGAGAACCTCGCCATCTGGCGGCATATCAACGAGGTCTCCCTCGCGGCGTTTCAGAAGATCTACGACCAATTCGGCATCACCTTCGACCATACCCTGGGAGAGAGCTTTTATAACGATAAAGTGAGCCAGGTTTACGCGGAACTCACCGATCTCGGTCTGGCCGAAATCAGCGAAGGCGCGCTGGTCGTTTTTCACCCCGAGCACCCGCGTTTCAGCAAGCAGCCCTTTCTCATCCGCAAAAGCGACGGCGCCGCCAACTACGCGTCCACTGATCTCGCCACCATCCTTTACCGGGTGGAGCATTTCCAGGCCGACGGGGTGATCTACGTGATCGACTCTCGCCAGGGCGACCATTGCCAGCAGCTGTTTTTGACGGCCGAAAAATGGTTCGCCAAAACGAACCGTCCCCTGCCCCGCTTGGAACACACGTCGTTTGGCACCGTGCTGGGCGAAAACGGCAAGCCGCTCAAAACCCGCTCGGGCGAAAACATCAAACTGCGCGACCTCCTCGCGGAAGCCACCGAACGCGCCGCCCAACTGGTCGCCAGCAAGAGCGCGAATCTTCCGCCCGCAGAACAACAGGCCGTCGCCGCCATCGTCGGCGTCGGCTCGGTGCAATACGCCGACCTCTCCCAAAACCGCTCCAGTGACTATGTGTTTTCCTGGGACAAAATGATTTCCCTCGAGGGCAACACCGCCGCCTACCTGCTCTACGCCGTCGCCCGCATCCACTCCATTTTCCGCAAACTCGACACCGATCCCTCCGCCGCAGCAGCGACCGCCGCAGCCACCCCGCTGGTCACTGCCACCGAAGTCACCCTCGCCCGCAAGCTCACCAAATTCCCGGAAGCGCTGCGCGCCACGATCGGCCAGCTTCGCCCGCATACGCTTTGCCTCTACCTCTACGAACTCGCGGGGGAATTCAGCGCTTTTTACAACGCCGACAAAGTGGCGGTCGACGACGCCGGCGTGCGGGCCCGTCGCCTGCGCCTGTGCGCCCGCACCTTGTTGATTTTGGAAACCGGCCTGAATTTGCTCGGACTGCGCACGCTGAAGCGGATGTGACCCTTTGCCGGCCCCTCTAAAACAGCCTTGCGACCGACCCTCTCCTCAAACAGCTTCCGGCCGATGGCCCCGCAGGAGTATTACATCCGCAACGAGTCCGACAGCGAAGCCCGCGGTCCCTTCAACCTCGAACAACTCACTTCGCTCGCGGAAAACGGACAAGTCACGGCCGAGACGGTTTACTACGATGCCGCCAAGGAACAATGGGTCAGTGTCGGTTCCGATGCCGAGCTCATGAAGCAGCTCTACCCCGAAAAGAAAAAGCTGCAGGTCCGGGCCAAAGGAGAAATCAAATCGCTCAACACGACCTCGGAGAGTGTTCCGCCCATCGAGGTCGCCGACATGCTCGCTGCGGCCGAGGGACGCTCCGCCGATACCAAGGGTAAAGCAGATCCCGCGGAGGCGCTCGCCCGCAATGCCCAGATCAGCATGTATGCGTGCACCCTGATTCTCCTCATCAGTGGCCTCGCACTGCTGGCGCCATCCATCGATGTCATCGTGGCCGGGAACTACCCCAAGTTGCTCCAGCAACCCTTTGCGATTCTCGGGGCGGTGGATCTGTTCCTGTTCATCGTCATGTTGCTGCAGGCGGTGGCAATCTATCCGTTCATCCGCTTTCGCGCCGCGCTGGGGGCGGGATTTCTCGGACTGTTTTTTTTCACCCAAGGCGACACCCATACCGCGCTTTATTCCGTGGTGGGATCGGTGGGGATCTATTTTTCCACCGTCTTCACCAACCTGTTTGCCGTTATCGTCACCGCAGTGATTGGGATCGGCGGCATGGGCATGTTTGCCTGGACTGTGCTCAACTCCTGATCGCGTAGGCCTCGACCGCGTCCATGGCCTGGTTTAAAAAACAGATCGCAGAGGTTCGGCATCTCTTCCGCACCCGGATTTGGTCGTCCGAATCGATCAACGACAAGAGTCCCCGCGGCCGGGCCCACGCGTTTTTGCGCGTGGTTTCGATCACCGTTTCGGGACTCGATGAAAACCGGGCCGTGAGTCGGGCGGCCGCGCTGAGCTTTAGTTCGCTGATCGGTCTGGGGCCGTTGATCGCCCTCGTCATGATGGTCGCGGGGTTCATGCTCGATGATGACAACCCCGACCTGGCGGTTGAGTCGCTGAACACCATGATCAAGTTCGTCGCGCCTCAGCTCAATGAATACGAGCGGGTCACGGCGGAGCAGGCGATCGGCGATTTCGACGACGCCTCCGACCCCGGCGACGACGCCATCGAAGTGCGCCCCGAGTTGGTCGAGTTCATCAACGGTTTCGTATCGAGTTCCCGCAACGGCACGGTTGGGGCCGTCGGCGCCCTCACCCTCATTATCATCGTTCTGCAGCTGTTCACGTCCATCGAGACCGCCTTCAACGACATCTGGGGCGTGCGCCGCGGACGATCGTGGCTGCTGCGCATCGTCTTCTACTGGACCGTGCTGTCGCTCGGCGCGGTGCTGTTTTTTGCCGCCCTCACGGGCCTCTCCGCCGGCGCATTCCTCAACGTTTTCCAAGAGATCATGCCGTTCGGCGATACGTTGGTCGAGTGGTTGAAATACTTTCTGCCCCTGGGTTCATTCACTCTGCTGGTGGCAATCCTAGCCGTGTTTTATCGGGCCATACCCAATACCCACGTCTTCTGGGGGTCGGCCACGGTGGGCGCCTTCCTCGTCGGCGTGCTGCTCATCTCGAACAACTACCTCGCGTTCATCTACATCAGCCGCGTCCTGCAAACCAAAGCACTCTACGGCTCGCTCGCGATTCCCATCGTGCTCATGTTCGGGCTCTACATTTTCTGGTTCTTTGTGCTGCTGGGCGGCCAGGTCAGCTACGCGGTGCAAAACGTGCGATTCCGCAACTCCAAGGCGGCCTGGAACACCCTCGCCGAGTCCATGCGGGAACGGCTCTCACTGGTGGTCTTGCTCACCGTGTGCCGACGGTTTCATTCCTGCCAATCCCCGCAAACCGCTTCGGAGCTGGGCCTCGCCATCGGGGTTCCCGATCAACTGCTCAACGCCTGTCTGGATCGACTGGTCCGCATGCACCTCATCACGCCGATTCCCGCCCCCAACGGAGAACCCGCCACCGACGATCGTTATCACCCCGCGCGACCGCTCGGACGCACCACCCTGGCTCATTTCAAAAAACGCGACGACGATCTGGGCGATGACCCCGCCGGTCCGATCCTCGCACACCGCGAACCCCTGCTCGCACACTACAACACCGCCGTGGATGCGCTCACTAAAGCAGAACTGTTTCAACGCCCCCTCGACCAGCTCTTTGAGGAACATCCCTTGCCCTCCCAGGAGGAAGACGGTCCCCAGTCCGCCACCGCCACGGTCTAACCCCAGCACTTCCTGCCTCCCAATCCCCGGTTGACACCCCCCGAGGCCAACCTAGCTTCGCACGTTTTCTCCCATGATATCCTGGATTCAGATCACCTTCCAACGCCACTTTCGGGTCATCTTTTTGGCTCTGCTGGCCGTTCTCATCGTATCCTTCGTCTTCACCATCGGTGCCGCCCCGGGCATTGGTGGCGCCGATCGCCAAGTGCAGGCCCGGACTTTCTTCGATCTGAACCTGAGCAACCCCGAGGACCAGACCACACTCTACCGCGACGCGGAACTGAGCATCTACCTCCAAGCCGGTTACCAAAATATCCCTCAAGGCCAACTGCAGGAATTTGCCCTCCAACGCTACGCCTCCCTCTACCTCGCCAAACAGCTCAACCTCCCGGCTCCGACGGAAGCGCAACTCAAAGAGTTCATCCAGTCCGTGCGCATCTTCACCGGTCAGGATGGTAATTTCGACGCCTCCGCCTACACCAGCTTCCGCGACAACCTGAAACTCGGCAGCGGCTTCACCGAAGCCGACGTGAATCGCGTCCTCCAGGACGACTACCGCGTCCGCCGCGTCAATACGCTGCTCAGCGGCCCGGGCTACGTCGACGAGAACGAAGTGGCCTTCCAACTCGCACGCACCGACACCGTTTGGACCACCGAAATCGCCCGCGTCGACTACACGTCATTCGCGCCGACCATCGAACCGACCGACGACGAACTGCAGGCCTACTTTGACGCCAACGCTTTCCGCTTCGAGACCCCTGCCATGGTGCAGGTGAGCTACGTCGAGTTTCCGGCCACCAGCTACCTCGCGCAAATCGAACTCACCGACGACCAGATCCGCGCTTTTTACGAGTCCAACCCGGCCCGCTTCCCCAAACCCGCGAGCGCCGAGGGTGAGAGCGAGACGCCAATGGTGGGTGCCGAGTCACTCGACGCCGACTTCCAGGCCGTGCGCGACCAGGTTTCCGCCGCCCTTCGCTATGAACGCGCCCGTCGCATGTCAGCCGAAGCCGCCAGTGATCTCACCGTCGAGATTTATGACGCGCAGTTGAAAACGGACGCGATCGCGCCGTTCCTGGCCTCCAAAGGACTCACTCTCCGTGACGCCCCCGCTTTCTCCCGCAATGCGCCTCCGGCGTTTCTCGGCGGCTCCCCTCAAGCCGCCGCCGCCGCCTTCAATCTCTCCGCCTCGCGCACCGTGTCCGATGCCATTCCGACCGCCGCCGGCGCCGTGGTCATGATTTGGAAATCCTCCATCCCTCCGGCACCTTCACTCTACATCAACGTCGCCGATGCCGTCCGCGCCGACTTCGTGGAAAATGAGAAACGCCAGAGCTTCGTCGCCCTCGGCCAGTCCCTGCGCCAAACACTTCAGACCGCCGTCGCCGCCGGCACGCCCTTCGCCGATGCCGTCGAAAACCTGACCTCCACCGCCGGTGCGACCATCAAAACCGAGACCTACAGCGACTTCTCGCGTCGTGAGCCGCCCCAGGACTTTCCTTACGCGGCCAGCAACAGCCTCGAAAGTCTCAAGGCCGGTGAGGTATCCGAAATGGTGATTTCGGGCAACGAAGGCCTCATCACCTACGCAGCGGCCAAAACCGCGCCCGTGACCGATGAAAGCAACCCCCGCTTCGAGGAGCTTCGCGACCAGCTCGCCTCCTTCAACGGCACCTCGACCGCCACCGGGGCGATCCAGGCTCTCGTCATGAAAGAGCTCGGCATCGAAACCGATCCGAGCATCGAGGAATAACCTCCGTTTCTTACCTCTGTTTTTGCCACGGCGCGACTCCTCGATGGAGCGCGCCGTTTTTATTGGGCCCGCCCATCCATTGATTCAAACCGTCCATCCGAAAGCCATTCGCCTCCCGCCGGATTCTGTGCTCCTTGCCCATCGTCCGACCGCACTCATTTTTTTGCAAAATCTGCCTCGGCAGAAAAACCCGCGACTTTCTGAGACGTCACGTGTATTTCCCTTAGATTCCTCCTATTAAAAAATGTCCCGCTTGATTCGTCCCGTCGCCCTCGCGCTCACCCTCGCCACCGTTTCCTTCGCCCAGGACACCGCCCCGGCTTCATTACCCGTGCTCACGCTCGAGGAAGTGGTCGCCCAAGCGCTGGACCAAAACTTCTCCCTGGAGATTCAACGCTTCTCGTCCGAAACGGCCGCCGCCGCCGTGGACGTGGCCGATGCGGACTACGATCCCCGGTTTCAGGTGACCGCCAGCACGGGTGTCACCCAACAGGCTCAACCCAGCAGCACCCTCGACGGTGTGACCAGCGTCGGTCCGCGGTCCGATACCGGCAACATCCGCGCCGGTGTCTCCCAAAAAATCGTGACTGGAGCCACGGTGGAGGCCGGAGCCAACCTCCGCCGGAGCAAGAGCAACTCGCGCAATGCTCTGCTCAATCCCGCTTACAACAGCGACGTCTCCCTCTCGGTCAGCCAACCCCTGCTCCGCGGCTTCGGTAAATCCATCAACCAAGCCGCGATTGCCCGCGCCCGTCTGGGCGTCGAACGCGCTGATCTCGACTTCAAATCCGCCGTGCTCGATGTCGTGCGCAACGTCGAAGCCGCCTATTTCAATCTCGCCTTTGCCCGCCAACAACTCGCCGTGCGCGAGTTCAGCCTCAATGTGGCCCAGGAACTCCTCAACGAAAACGAGGCCAAACGCGAAACCGGCGTCGCCACCGATCTCGACGTGCTCCAAGCTCAGGTCGGCGTGGCCAACGCCAATCGCAACGTCCTGCTCGCCCAACAGACCGTCAGCGACCGCGAAGACGCCCTCAAGGCACTCATCAGCCGGTTCGAACTCGACCAACCCCTGGGCCCCATCGAACTCGGCGAAATCTCCGTGCCGTCCGTGTCGTTCGACCGCTCCTACCAACTCGCCCGCACCAACCGGCCGGACTACGCCTCCACCGCCCTTTCCGTCGAACAGCTTCGGCTCGACGAACGCACCGCCAAAAACAGCCGCAAAGCCACCCTCGATCTCGGAGCCGATGTAGGACTCAACAGCATCGACGGCAACGCCGGTGACTCCACCAGCAACGTCTGGAACGGCGACGGCTACTCTTGGCAAGTCGATCTGCAATTGATCGTCCCGTGGGGATTCCGCGCCGAGAAAGCCCGCCACGCGCAAGCCGTCGCCGCTCTCGGCCGCGAAGAGACCCGCCTCGTCCAGCTCGAACAAAGCATCATGGTCGATGTGCGCGCCGCCATCCGCTCCGTGCAAACCAACGCCGAGAGCCTCCGCATCAGCCAACTCGCGACCCAGCTCAGTCAGGATCAGTTTGATTTGGAAAAAGCCCGCTTCGATGCCGGTTTGTCCACCTTCCGCCGCGTGCAGGAAGCCCAGGAGGATCTCGACACCGCCCGCGTCAACGAGCTTCAGGCCGCCGTCGCTCTGCGCGTCGCCCAAGCCGACCTGGCTCGCCTCGAAGGCAGTTCCCTCGCTCGTTATTCCATCGAGTTGGAGTAGTCTCCTCTCAATGGCAGCAGATCTGATCGCGGTAGCGCCTTCCCCGCGATCCGCTCCCCCCCCCACAGCGCGGTGACTGAATCCGGCGGTTTCGACGAAACCACCCGACCTCTCCAGCTACCACGCGGCCTGCTGCGTCGTCCCCGCTAACAAAACAGCGTCGCGGCGTCCGCCGTGGCGGCCGGGACTTCGCGGTGGGGCGGCAATTGCGTGCGAAACCACGTGCGTTGTTTGCGCACCAGCGCGCGCGTGTTGCGCGCGATCTCGCTCGGGAGAGCAGATTCCGGCAAAGCGCCTTCAAGCATCGCGATGGTTTCCCGGTAGCCGATCGAGCGCGCTCCGCTGGGATTGTCGCGCAATCCCTGCGCCAGCAACCCGCGCACTTCCTCCACCAACTCGGCCGTCAACATGGCCTCGATGCGTTGATCGATTCGCGCATGGAGCTCCGTCGGCTCACGCGTCAATCGCACGCAACGCACCTCGTAGTCGGCAAAGGGACCCGGTTGCGCCGCAAAAGCGGCCCGCAATTGATCCAAGGTGCGGCCACTCGCCCGACAGCGCTCCAAGGCCCGCATCACGCGACGGGGATTGGCCACATCCAATGATCCGAGCCCATCCGGGTTGAGGGAACGCAACTGGACCACCATCGCGGCCAAGCCGTCCGATTCGTAGCGGGAATTGAGTTCGGCTCGCAACTCCGGAGGGACTGCCACGTCGTCGGCCACCGGTCCGAAAAATGCCTTCAAGTAAAACCCACTGCCTCCCGTGATCAGGACCTGTCGGCCGCGGGCCACGATAGCCGCCACCACGGCTTGGGCCTCCATCACATAACGCGCGATATTCATGGCCTCCCGAGGCGCACAGATATCGATCAAATGGTGCGGCACTCGCGCCAATTCCTCCCGCGTCGGTTTGGCCGTGCCGATATCCATGCCCCGGTAAAACAGGAGCGAATCACACGACACGATTTCGGCGTCGTGCGTCTCCGCCCAGCGCAAAGCCAGCTCGGTTTTCCCCACCGCCGTGGGGCCGGTCAGCACATGCAAGGGAGGAAAACGGGCCATGATCGCAACAGTAGGAGTGGCGGGTCCGATTGTTACAAGGACGTGATATCCAAACGTTGGTGACGTTTTCGCCTCGCCCCCGGGAGAGTGGCAGGTTGCAACCACGATCAGTTTTGCATCTCGCCCTCGTCACCGAAACGTTCCCGCCCGAGATAAACGGTGTCGCCATGACGCTGGGTCATGTCGCCGAAGGATTAACCGACCGCGGTCACCGCGTCGATGTGCACCGCCCGCGTCAACGCGAGGAACTCGCGACCGCGCCCTCGCCCCACGCCTACGCCGAGATCCGTCACCCCAGCCTGCCCATTCCCGGCTACACCTTCCTGCGCTTCGGGCTGCCCGTGCGAGGTCGGTTGCTCAAAGCGTGGCGCGCCCAACGTCCCGACCTGGTGCATATCGCCACCGAAGGCCCGCTCGGTTACGCCGCTCTCCTCGCGGCGGGCAAACTGGGCATTCCCGTGAGTTCCAGCTTCCACACCAACTTCCACCAATACAGCGAGCACTACGGCTTCGCGTGGTTGACGCGGCCGGTGCTCGCCTACCTGCGCCACTTCCACAATCGCACGCGCATCACCTTGTCGCCCAGCCCGGACCTCAACGCCGAGCTCACCCGCGACGGCTTCAACGATGTGCGTCTGCTCTCCCGGGGGGTGAACACCAAGGTATTCGACCCCGCGCACCGTTCGACGGCCCTGCGGGCGTCCTGGGGGGCCGGACCGGACGATTTGGTCGTGGTGCATGTGAGCCGCCTCGCCGCCGAAAAAAACTACGACCTGCTGTTCCGCTGCTTCGCGTCGATCCGCGCCCGCGATCCCCGGGCCCGCTTCGTCATCGTGAGCGACGGTCCCCTGCGCAAAAAACTCCGCCAACGCTACCCGTGGGCCATTTTTACCGGTTTTCTCGAACGCGGCGCGCTGGCGCAGGCCTATGCTTCGGGCGACTTGTTCCTCTACCCCAGCCTCACGGAGACCTTCGGCAACGTCGTCCTCGAAGCCATGGCGTCCGGACTGCCGGTGGTCGCCTACGACTACGCCGCCGCCGCGCGGTATCTGCACCTCGATCGAAATGGCTGTTTGGTGCCCTTCGACAAAGCCGCCATTTTTCTCGCCGCCGCCGAAAACCTCGCCATGGACCCGGCCCGGCGCCAACGCCTCGGCGCGGCGGCCCGCGGCACCGCCGAGACCATCCCTTGGGACGACGTGATTGACGGACTTGAGCGCGACCTGCTGAGTGTCGCAGCCTTTTCTCCGCCCGCATGAGCACTGCGTTCGATCCACGACAGACTCCGATCTGCTTTATTTTCAATCCGCATTCCGGTCACAACCGGCGGAATCCCTACCTGCTGGAACGCACCCGCGGTTTCATCAAGGAACACCAGCTCGATGCCACGGTGGAGCTCACCGAACGCCCCCGCCACGCCACCGATCTCGCCCGCGCCGCGGTCGACCGCGGCTGCGGTCTCATCGTCGCCATCGGCGGCGACGGCACCCTCAACGAGGTGGCGGCGGCGCTCGTCGGGGCTCCCGCCGCTTTGGGACTGATTCCGTGTGGTTCCGGCAACGGACTCGGCCGTCATCTGGGCGTGCCGGACCCCGGCCGCGGCGCCTACGCCACTTTGCTGCGCGGGCGCATCCGCGAAATTGATACCGGCTCCGTCAATGGCATCCCGTTTTTCAATGCCATGGGCCTCGGGTTCGACGCCGAAATCAGCTCCCGCTTCAATCAGCTCACCCGCCGCGGACTCGCCGCCTACGTGCGCACCGGTCTGCGGGCGTGGGCCTCGTATCAGCCCAATCACTACGTGATTCGCAACGGCCAGTCCGAGTTGAGCACCGACGCCTTCATCGTGGCGGTGGCCAACTCCGACCAATACGGCAACGACTGCTTCATCGCTCCCGGCGCGCAGGTCGACGACGGCCTGCTCAATCTCACGGTATTGAAACGTGTGAACACTTTCACGGCTCTGCCCCTGGCCTTTCGCCTTTTTCGCGGCAGCATCGATCGCAGCCGACATGTGGCCCGTTTGACCGGATCGCACTTCCGTATCGAGAGGCCGGCCGCCGGCCCGATCCATACCGACGGCGAGGTCCATGCCACCGGCACCGTCGTCGACATCGAGGTGCGTCCCCGCAGCCTGCGTATCCTGGTTCCCTCAACGCCGTAACGATTCGGTAACGTTCACTTCCCCCCTCTAGGCAAGGAGCCTGTAATTCTGCTAGGGTCGCACCGCTCATGACACCAAAACCGCTACGCGTGAGGACGGTTATCATCTCGGACGTTCACTTGGGGACGGACGACTGCAAGGTTCACGAAGTTAACCACTTCCTCAAATACACCCGCTGTGAGAAGATCATTCTCAACGGCGATATCATCGACGGCTGGCGGCTGAAAAAAACCGGCCACTGGCCCAAGAGCCACACGCGCTTCATCCGGTTGATCCTTAAGAAACTGGAAAAGAAAAACACCGAGGTCATCTACCTGCGCGGCAACCACGACGACGTGTTGGCTAAATTCCTGCCCATCGCGTTCGAAAATCTGCAGATCGTGGAAGACTACGTGCACACCACGCCGCGCGGAAACTACTTCGTTTTGCACGGCGATGTTTTCGATACCGTCACCAAAAATTTCGTGTTTCTGGCCTATCTCGGCGACTGGGGCTACCGCCTGCTCATGCGCATCAACCGCCTCTACAACCGGTGGCGCACCTGGCGCGGCAAGGACTATTATTCGCTCAGCAAGGCCGTGAAGGCCCGTGTCAAACGGGCCGTGAGCCACGTGTCCAACTTCGAGGAACACATCGTCGAGCTCGCCCGATCCCGCGACTGCATGGGCGTGATGTGCGGTCACATTCACACCGCGGCCGACAAAATGTTTGGTGACGTTCACTACCTGAACAGCGGCGATTGGGTGGAGTCACTCACCGCCATCGTGGAGCACTTGGACGGTCGCTTCGAAATCGTGGACTTCGCCGATTTTGTGAAATCCTATCCCATGCCGAGCGAGATTCCCACTGATCATGCCGAAGTGCTGGAACTGCCCGAGGACATCGAGTCGATTGCACCGCCAACGGCCGATGCCGCGCCCGCTTCCGCGTAGACGTTTCTCGTCTCAGGCCGACTCGACCCGGTCACGGCCACCCCGTTTGGCGCGGTAAAGGGCGTCGTCCGCCGCGGATAACAGTTCCTTGGCGGTGGAGATCTTGCCGGGCATGGCCGCGACGCCGGCGCTGGTCGTGACGGAGATGCCGGCGGCCTGTCCCTCGACCGCATACGGGGTGGAGCGAATGGCCTCCAACATCCGCTCGGCGACATCGTGGGCCTGTTCCTGATCAAGTTCGACGAGCAGTGCGACGATTTCCTCGCCACCGAACCGCGCCAACCGGTCCACCTTGCGCATAAGTCCCTGCAAGCGCTCCGCCGTTTCGCGCAGCACGCTATCGCCAGCCGGATGCCCGTATCGGTCGTTGATCGACTTGAACCGATCGATGTCGAGCAACACCAGGGAAAAAGGGCGGCCAAAGCGATGGGAACGTTCCGATTCCTCGGCCAGGAGGCGGTTGAACTCGCGACGATTGAGCAATCCCGTCAGCGCATCGCGCGTCGCCAATCGCTTCAATTCCGCCAGGGTTTCGCTCAGTTTAAGGGCGTAACGCAAAGACCGTTCGAGCATGGCCGGCGAGATTTCCCCTTTGACCAAGTAGTCCAGGGCGCCCGCATTCATGGCTTCGATGTCAATGTCCGGCGACGAATCCGCCGTGAGGAAAATAATGGGCACCGCACACTCCTTCTCCCTCGCCTCCCGAATCAGCGCCAACCCGTCCCGCGGTCCCAATTGGAAGTCCAGCAAACAAGCGGTGTGCTCCTCACTCAACAGTCGCTCCAGACCCTCTTCGTAAGTCGAGGCCCATTCGAACTCAAAGACCGAGCTCCGGAAGCTGTTCAACTGCTGACGCACGATTTGCGCCTGCAGTCGATCGTCGTCGATCAGTAGTAGTTTGCCGTGCTGCATAGGGTGTTCACCTAGCAGGTCTGGCACCATTCATCCGTTCAAGCGTAATACACTTGCAGGAGGAAACATCTTTCCGGCACCGGCGGCGAGGGTCGCACTGCTCGCTGCCGGCGCGCCATTTCAACTATACAGCGGCTGCGCCGAAAACGTTTCGTAGTCCAGCCGGCTCAGCCAGTGATTGGCCTGATGCGTGGCGTAGACCACGGCCACCGCGGTTCCCACCGTAAACCCCAAACCATACCACCGCTCATCGGCCCACAACGCCAGGACCGTGCCCCACGCGTTGCAGACGGCCAGCAAACTGCACGCCACCAGCGCCTCCTTCAGTCGATCGAGGTAGAACAGCACGGTCAGCAGCGCCAACAGCACCACCAACAGGAACACCCCCACCAGGGTCATCTGAAAGATATGCGTCTGCACCGCCCCCAGTCCGAGTCCTGCCAACAGGGGTTCCGCGCTCAACACCAACAGCAACGTGACCCCGCCTTGAAACTTCAGCATTTTCGTTAACCCATCCTGCAGCGCCCCAATCATCGCATGCTTCGAGGCACGCAGCTCGGACAATGTGGCCTTGCCCGTCACCTGGCGGAAGAAGCGTTCGTAGTGCAGCGCAAAGCTGGTCTCCACCGACAACAGAAACACCGCCATGCCCGGCGCCACCGACAAAAAACTCAGGTAAACCGCCTCGTCATACAACGGGGCCGCCCACATCAAACCGGCCACCTGCGCTCCATCCGTCGACAGCCACCAGTGCAACGGTTTGTCGATCCAGATGCCCAGATTGTAAACCAGTCCGCACAGCGCCAGTATCCGGTGCTTCATGAAGTAACCCCAGAATTCGAAACTCGGGCCCGCCCGCGCGCCAAACTCGGAGAATATCACCCGAAACAACGTCATCAACAGCACGATTTGCCCGAGGAGAAATCCGATCATCATGCCGGAGAGCCCGAATCCACGCCCCCCCAGCCACACCCCGCCAAAACTCACCGCATAGCCGATGGCAAAACAGCGCACCACCGCCCCGTAGTCCTTCACCGCCGATATATAGACCGTCGATATCCAGATGGCCGACACCACCATGACCAGCGCCATCGCCGCGTAGCGAAACAGCAGCGGCCCCGGCACGCCGCCCAGGAAGAAGCCCGCCCCGATGATTCCCCCGCCTCCCATCACCACGATCAACGCCCCGAGGTAGGAGGGGAATACGCGCGACTCCTCCCGGGCAAACGCCCGGTCCGCCGCGTAGCGGGAGAGGATCATCTGCAGCGGTCCCGTGGCGATCAGGGTGAAAGCGAAGACATGGGTCACCGCGACGAAAAACTGATCCAGCTCCGCCTCCGCCTGCGTCGCCCGCAACGCCACGCCGAGCAGCCCCAGCGTCATCATGGACAACACCCACGGGCCGCTGCCGACCAGCGCGGCATACCCGTAGGCCTGCATCGCTCCGGTGTAACTCTGCTTGTCGAGCAGCCGGATGAGTCTGAATCCGATTCCGGCCATCAGGTGGCGGTGTCAGAGGTTGGCGCACGATCCGCATAGGGACCATCGGGCGCATCCGGTCCCGCCCAGGCCGTATCCGTGTAATAGCGACGATAGATGTCCATGATGTCGTCCTGCCGGTAGTAGCGCTCCACCCGCGTCCGCCCCGCCTCGCCCATGCGCACGAGATTTTCGGGGTCGGAGATCACCTGCAGCAACGCGTCCGCCGTGTCCAACGGCGAACAGATTTTCGTGAGCAGACCCGCCCGGCCCAGCGCCTTGTCTTCGGGTGTGCGCCCAAAGATCAACTCCCGACAGGCCCCGACGTCCGTGGCCACGCAGGGCACGCCCGCCGAAAACCCCTCCAGTATGACCAACGGCAACCCCTCGCTGATACTGGTCATCACGCACAGGTCCAAATCGCTCAGGATTTCCCGCACATTCTGCGGGCCGAGGAAGAGCACCTGGTCCTTCAATCCCATCAACTCGACCATCTGCCGACATTCGGCGAAGTAGTCGGGATCCTCCTCCGTCGGCCCGATGAGGTGAA
Source organism: Synoicihabitans lomoniglobus (assembly GCF_029023725.1). Classification (GTDB taxonomy): domain Bacteria; phylum Verrucomicrobiota; class Verrucomicrobiia; order Opitutales; family Opitutaceae; genus Actomonas; species Actomonas lomonigloba. The sequence continues at coordinate 1,206,061 of NZ_CP119075.1, read as the reverse complement.
ACCGCGCGCGCGGTTCCCGCGCCACCACCGACCGCGCCGCCCGGATCAGGGTTTTGACATCTTTGATCGGCACCACCCGCCCGATGAATCCGATCACGATTCCCCCCCCGGGTTGTTCCAGCCGTTTCCGCCGACGTTCGCGCGCGGGATCAAAGATCGCCGGGTCGATGCCGTTGGGCACGACCTCCAGACGGCGGGCTTCGGCCCCGAATTCGATCTGCAAATCGGTGTTGCCTTCGAACAGCGAGATCGTGCGATCCGCCGCCGCGTAACTCAGACGTCCCAGAAAAACAAACAACCCGATCCACATTTGCTTCACCGGCCCCAGTCCGCGATCGACGTCAAAATAGCGACTGGGCGGGTCATGGATCCACTTGGCCTGACTGATCTCGGCGATGCGTTCCTTGGTGTAGATGCCATGTTCCGTGATCAGATACGGCACGCCGTGCCGACGCGCCGCGATCGCCCCCAGCATGCCCGCATACCCGGTGGAAACGCTGTGATACATACGGGCCCGGGGAATCTGATGCCGCGCCAGCAGCGCCGTCCATACCGGCAGGTGCAGGAAACGAACGGCCCAGAAAAAATCCACGAACGATTCGTGCGGGGCCCGGCTGTCGCTCAGGTCGGTCAGCAGCTGCCACGCCTCCTCGTCCCGCATCAGGTTGCCAAACGTCAGGTCCGTATCCGGTTGGTCGAGACAATCGATCACCGACCACCACGCGGCCAGCCGGCCGGGTTCGTCCGTCGCCTCATGAAAATCGCGCAGAAACAAATAAAAGGACTCCCGCACCTTCGCCGACAATTTGCGGGGCTCCAGCTGTGCTTCGGGCAGACGCTCGAACAAAAACACTTCCGTGATGGCGATGACATTGGGCGGTGGCGTGTAGCGCTTTTTGACCGCCTGCTCCCGCGTGCTGCCGATGAAGAACAACGCAAAGGTCACCTCGGAAAGCTGCGTCACGATCTGATGCACCCACGACGACACCCCGCCCTGCACATAGGGATACGTGCCCTCCAGGACGAGGCATACGTCCGCAATCCGTTCCTCGGCGACTTCGCTCATGCCCGCTCCTTCACCCGCCAAAAGCGGGCCAGCGCTTCGATCCGGGTGTTCACGTAACCGGCCTCGGCGAAGCGTTTCAAAATCCGGCGCACGCCCGACCAATCACGCATCTGAAACGCCAACTCGGCGCGCCATGGCAGCAGCATCTGCTCGTCGGCGGGATCCTGGTCAATCTGCGCGAGCAGGGTTCCGGCCATCGCGACGTCTCGTCGACGCAGGGCATACCGCAGACGCAGCAGGCAGATCCGGCGATCATCGGGAGCTTGGGCGGCCGCCCGGGCGAGCAGATCGGCCGCTTTGCCCAGCAAGTGCGCGGAGGTTTCCTCATCCCCTGCCACATCGAGATAAACCAGCTCGAAATACTGTTCTGCCAATCCGACCACCGTCGCCAATTCCGTCGGCGCTTCGGCCAGGCGCCGCTCGAGTTGTTTGATGCCCGCCTCGAAACCTTCCATGAGCGTGCTGAGCGAATTTTGGGCAAAAATCCGCACTTGTTCGTCACTGTCCTGCAGTCCCTTGCGCAACAGCGGCAGCGCCGAGGATGGATCGAGGTCCTTCACGGCCAGGATGGCGTTGCGGCGCGCCTGGATATGGGGGCCGCGCAAAATTTCGGCGATGGACTCCTGCGATCCCGGCACGGTCTGCAGATCCGTTTCCATGCGCAGGTTGCGATCGGACCACACCAACAGGGACCGTCCTCGTGTCCGGGGCATCTTCATCCACATCAAACTGGTAAACGCAGCCGAGACCAACCAGCCGAAGACGGGGATCACCAGTGCCATGACACCGGCCAGGCACCGCGCACTCGGTGTGGCGACAAACGGGAAAAAACGGGTGCCCCATCCCCACGTGACCGCGCCCCCCAGCTGCAGGAGCAGGATGGAAACGTCCCCGGCACCCCGGTGAATACACCAACCGCTTCCCAGCTGCAACAACGCCCCCGCGATCAGCGCCAACCTAGACACCGGTGCCTCCTTTGGCTGCCGCCAACTGGCTCAACGCCCTCTCGGCGGATTCGGTCTCGCCCAGATCCAATCGGTTGATCGAAAGCGTGGTGGGATCGATGTCGTTTTGACGGCAATTCTGCCGACAGCGATCAATGAAAATATCGGTGCCACGCTCTCCGGCCAGCGGCAACAAGATCACCAAGGCAGGGAAGGATCGGTCCGGTTGCATCGCCATGTCGCCGCTGCGCACCGCGCCCATCACCACCCGCTCGAAATGCGCCTGATCCCCGCCCGCGTGTCCGGGCCAGGCCACCTCCACCAAGGACGACGGCAGCCGATGCTTGCGACTGGCTTCCCGAGCCACCTCGACCAGATGATTGAAGTAGGCGGCGAAAAATATGCGCTGCCCTTGCCGACCCACCACGATGCGATAGCGGCCCTCCGCCTCTTCACTGAGTTCGAGCACACCACCACTCCAGGAACACACCAGAGACACCAGATTGGCCGCCGCCGGAGTGAAGGCGATGAAGGGCATTCCCGTCACGATCAACAGCGCCCGGATGCGTCCATCGGATCCGATCATCGGAGCCGCCATCAATGCCGACTCCCCCACCAACCGGGTTCCTTCGAGAATCTCCGGCAACGTCACCAACGACCGCTGCTTCACCGCCCGTGCGGCCATGCCATGTTCGTCCAGATCCAGAGTGGCGGGCAGGTTCTCCTCCCTCCCCAGCAGGGCAAATCGCTGCCATGGGGCGTCGTCGGCAGACGCTTCTGCCGACCGGTAGAGGGCCGCATCCGACACACGGGCCTGCCGCTTCAGCAGTTGCATGATTTCTTCGGGCAGCTCCGTCGCCGCACAGGCGTGCAGCCGCCGCAGATCCGCGTCCAACGAACTGATCTCACCGTCCCGGGCGGCGGTCAGGCGGTCCAACTCATCCTTGGCCCCGCGCAGGACCGTGATGTTGGCATCCATCTTTCTCAGCTTGTCCTGCAACTGGGTCTCCCCGGCGGTGAGCTCCACAATACGACGGCGGAAATACAACCAAAGCTCCCCCGCCACCGCCCCCGCCACCACGATACTGGCGCACCAGGCGGGGTTGCCCCGGATCACCTGCGACACGGTGACGGCCTGCCCCGCCCAGACCCGACCCGCGGCCACCCCCACCACCACGGCGACGGCCGCGTAGAGTCCCGGACCAAAGCCATATCGCCCTCCGATCAAGATGGGCAAAAGCAGGTAGGGGGTCGGATTAAACTCCAGCCAACCGATGTCGCCCCGCCCCAGGAGCAGGTTTGCTCCGACCAGCAGCAGGCCGATCACCCCGACATCCGACCACACCATTCGCGGTGTCAGTATGCCTCTCAGATTCATGTCAGGGCGCGCTGCGAACAAGTGCGATCCGTCAGCGGAAGCGTCCGGAACGGCTGCCTGCAATCGGCATCGCTTTAACCAGTCGATTGACGGCTTTTTGCGCCGCCGAGGTCACGGACGCGAAGGCGTAACCAACATTGCCACTCGTGCCCTGCCACACCGTTTCCCCCGTCTGGGCGTCGACGATTCGCATGGTGATTCCGACTGCCGGGTCGCCATCGAGATCAGTTTTGTAGCGGTATTCATGCACCGTGCCGATGAGCAGATGGGAAGCGCCGCTCGCGCGGGAGAGTTCGGCGTAGCGTCCGTCGCTCCCTTGTGCCTCATCGCCGACGGTGCGCATCACCAACTGCTCCGTTTGGTAGAGCGGGATTCCCGCCTCCACCAACGCGCTGCCGGTCATCTCGGTGAGCGCCCGGGCCGCATATTCATCATCGGTCGCGTTGACGAACGGAGGCAGCAGCAGTCGGCTGATGGAAATGGTTTGTCCGTCGGTGCCGCCGGTCGTGATGACGTTGGCGCAACCGGCGGTGAATAGGATTAGACAAAATAATACGAGGCGGGACATGGGAGGGTGATTTGAGATCAGTAATGAAATCGAAACGAAAGATTCAGGAGAACGGCCTCGTTCCCGGCGTTGCTGGCTGACGCGTTGGAGCTGTAGCCCAGCTCTCCCTGGATCTCGATACTTTTCCGTGGTCGGAACATGCCGGCCACCCCGGCATTGAATCCGAGTGAGTCGAGCACGAAATCATAGTCACCGCCGACCGTGAGTCGATAGCTCCAGGCATCCGCCAGATTGTCGGTCAGCGTCCAGCCCATGCCGTGGCGGTTGATGCGCGGGCTGACGAGATTGTTGAGCACCGCCCGACGCCCGCCCGGAGGCAGCCCCGGGCGCACTGTCGGATCCACGAGAGTCAAGTCGGTCGCCCCGGTGTTGAATGACGCCACCGCCCCCCGATAACCCACGATCCACTGGGGGCCGTGTCGCCGGAGGGTTTGATCGAGTGAAACCTCAATTCCGTCCCCCTGGCCCAGACGGGTTCCGGCCACATACACCTCCCTCATCCCGGCTTTGATGCCCAAGCTCAGATCCGCTTCCAGCTGCCAGGAAGCGGTCAATCCGGTCCAGTCCTGCCGACCGTTCAACGACTCCAGCACCAGACTGTCCGTCGCCCGCTCATTCCACCACGTTCCGAATTCCACCGTGCGCGAGGGCGCAAACGTGTAGCGGGCGCGCACTTCGCTCATCCATCCGGCTCCCCCGTGCCCCAGTCCGGCCTCGGTCGTCCAGCGGGCATTCCACCTCGATCGCACGCCCATCTCCGCGTCCGCCCGGCGCACCGTTCGCGACCGCAGGCCCGGGACGGATTCGATCGCGACGCGATCTTCGTGTCCCGCCACCGTCCACCAGTGAAGGTCGTTCAGATGCATCGCGTGGGAAGCTTCGGTGCGCCAGACTTCGCCATTGTCGAGCACCACCCCGCGCCACGCCGCCGCCACGTGGGGACCGTGCTCCCGGTAAATGCGGTCAAGCGCCTCACGCACCTCATCTCGAAGCTCATCCCCCAGCTCGTGATGGCGGAGCAATGATTGATAACTCAACATCGCCCGATACCACTGCCCCGCCGACGCCGAGGCCGAAGCCAGATCCGTTTCATAAGGATAGCGTCGGTGCGCATATTGTTCCCGTTTCAACTCCCGCAGCACGTTGGCCGATTGCACGAATCGTCGCTGCAAGTAGTAACCTGCTCCCAGGAAATAACGGCCTTGGTTGTCGCCGGGGTAGAATCTCAAGTAGCGCTCGGCCAACTGCACCGCCGCTTCGCCGTCGCGTTGTTCCGTCGCCATCGACGCCAGCACCAGCAGGGTCTGCCGGTCGCTCGGGTTTTCCATGAGAATCGATTCCCCGATCGCAGTCGCGACCTTCGGCTTGTTCAATCTCGCATAGAGGTAGGTCAGATAACGCCGCTGTTCGATGTCGAGGTCCGCGGCCTGCTTGATCATCGCCGCGTCTTCAATCGGCAACGAGAGGTCCGTCGCCGCCCGCAGACCGGCGCCCCCGCCCCCCGAGAGCAGGGCAATCCCCATCCGTATCCATCTCGACCATACCCGCGTCATCGAGAGTCCTCCTCTGCTTCCAGCAACTGAAACTGCAATTCCCGCAAGGCCCGCTGATACGCTCGCTTGGCTCCGGTCCGATCTCCTCGTGCCAGTCGGATATCGCCCAACGCCCCCCAGCTCGTGGGCTCCGCCGGAGACACGAGGGACAAATACCGGATCTGGTATTGCTCGGCCTTCGCATATTCTCCCAACGCGGCGGCCACATCCGCGGCCAGTTTAAAGGCCCGGGGATCATCGGCCGCCAGATGCGGCGCGAGCAACGCCTGCGCCTCTTCGTTGTGGTTGAGCCGTTGCATCACCAAAATCAGGTCTCCCAAAATATCCCAGTCGTCGGGGAACTCCGCCGCCAACCCGCGCAACAGCTGCTCGGCTTCCAGATTCTGCCCCGCGGCCAGATGCGCCCGCGACAGGGCTTGCCGCACCTCCGGATCGGCCCGCACCGCCTCGGTCAATTCGCGCCGCAAAAACGCCCGCTCTGCCTCGAGGTCGTTGTTCAATCGCATCATCAACAAATGCAGCCGGACCATTTCCACGTTCGATCCCAGACCGGGATACCCCTCCGTCACCAGCTGGGCATCGTGATAACGTTTCACGTCGGAAAACGCATAGGCCAGGCGGAGTCTGATTTCACTGTCCTCCGGAAACCGCTGCATCCCTGCTCGCAAAACCTCGCGCGCCTCCTCCGGCTGTCCCAGCAAATTGTAACCATAGGCCAACGTGACATGATCCGATGCCGTGGCCTCCGCCGACTCCACCACTCCACGCAGTCCGGCCACGTAGTCTTCGTAAGCGCCCAGACCGCGAGCGAGCCGGAAATACGCCCCGTAGTCGTCCATCTCTCCCGATGTCTCGGCGACCGCGCGATAGAGTGGCAGCGCCTTTTCATAGTCGCCCAACGCCACCCACACATCCGCCAGTTGCCGCCGGATTTCGACGCTGTCCGCGCCCAACGCCTCCACCCGTTCAATATGCTCCGCCGCATCCGCATAGCGGTAAAGCTCCACCTCCAACCGCGCCAGTTCCAACCACGACGCCACGGCTTCGGGCTCCGCCTCCAGAAACTGCCGATACGCTTCCACCGCCTCACCGTAGCGACCGACCTCCGTCAGGAAACGCGCCTGTAAAAGGGTGTATTCGTCATGGCCGGCCACCGGCACCATGCGGTCGAGCACCTGCAGCAGATCATGGTCGCGATACAGTCCCGGGTTCAACGCCACCAGTCGGTCCAGAGCATGACGATCGCCCTTCATGCCCAGCTCCCACCACACATCAAACGCCTCCCCCGGGCGGCCGGTGCCTTCCAGCAGTTGCGCGAAGGTTCTCAGTTCGTCCGCATCCCGGTCGGTCAATTCGACCACCCGCTGCTGGGTTTCCCGCGCCGCTTCCGACCGACCGTTTTCCCGCTGCAACGCCCCCAGCAGTCGCCACGCCGCCAGCATCTCCGGGTTCGCCGCGGCAAAAGCCGAGACGATGGGCAGTGCCACCTGCGGTTCCCCTGCGGCTCTCGCCAACGCGGCGATCCGTTCGACCTGCGGAGCCTCCCATTCGTCGGTCGCAGTCGCTTCCGCGAGCAACAGATTCAGCGCTTCGCGATTGCGATTCATCTCCCTCAGCAGGGAAATTCTCAGGCTCGTGCCCTGCCCGTCCGGCAAACCAGAAATCGCCCGCAACGCCGCCTCGGGATTTCCCGCGAACCGTTGCAGTCGGGCCAGCTCCAGGGCCGCTTCCGCCTCCGCCGGAGACTCGCCATGCATCATCGCGAAACACGCCGCCGCCACCTCCGGCCGTTCCCGGGCCAAGGCCAGGGGGACGAACCGCCGCGTCAAGGCCGCGCGCTGATTGACCGGCACCTGCGCCCAATCCCGCTGCAGCTCGCGCCAGAAGTCGTCCACCGCATCCACCGTCTCCAAATCCTTGATCCAACGAATGAACAAGGCGTCGGCATAGCCGTGCGACTTCCACCGGTTCAGCGAGGCCCGCCAGTAAGCTTCCCGCTCCGGCGCCGTGGCCGGTGGCTTCAACTCCAATCGATCCAGCTCCTGCTCGGCGAGCGCATAGCGCAACGGCTCGCGCTCGATTTCCTCGGCCGCCACCACCGCCAACACCCGCCGCGCCTTGGCGATGTTACCGTCCCGCACCAGCTGCTCCAACAGTTCGGAGTCACCGGGCAGCAGGAGATAGACCACGCCCGCACAGGCCAGCAGGATGCCGCCGAGTTGGCGCCAGGACAATATCGGTCGGGACGAGGCTGACGCGGAATCCCTCATGGTGCCGGGGCGGCCTCCACCCTCACCTCCGCGACCGCCGGCAGCGACAACGTCACGCGCCCGTCCACCCCGGACCGCATCCGCGATCGGGTGTCGTCCACCTCGACCTCGAGCTCGATGTCCGACGGCCAGCCCGCCAGGACCACCGTAACCGGTCGCAGATCGCGCACCGCAAAATGCAGACGACGGGCCCTCCGGTCCGTGAACTCAATTCCGCCGGTGGAAGACTCCAACCGGGCGCGCGTCGACGGCTCGTCTTCCGCCGGAGCCAGCACGAGTTGAGTCACCCGCCGGCCCGTGGTGTGCACAAAGGCTTCCGCTCCCTGCACCGACCAACCCGTGATGCCCGAACTCGCAGTCAGGTCGATCCGCGGGGCCCATGCCGCCGGCACACGATAACTGCGCAACGCCCCATCCCCGACCAGGGCCCACGAGTCTTCAGCATTTGAATACACCCGGACCGCCCGGGCATCCTGCGCGATGCGGATGTAGTCCGACACTTTCATCGCGTGCAGCGGCTGCGCCATCGCCCAGTCATGGACGGTTTCCAACGCCCGCAGCGACGCAAAATAGTCGCCGCTGTAAAAATGGTAGTAGATGTCGACCGGCTTCAATCGCCGCGGTGACTCGGTGCGCTCGAACGTATCAATAACATGGATAAACGTGCCGAAGAACGGACCGCGCCAATTGTTGGTGTAAACGTTTTCGTTCTGCGCCGGCGCGAACACCTGCAACTCGTCATGCCACGGCATCGTGCGCGGCGCGACGCCGTTGAGCGTGGGAGTCCGCCGCGATATGACCGTGTCGCCGCCGTTCATCGCCAGCAGTCCCAGTTCCCTCACCTGGCGCAGCGCCGTCGGCGGCGGACGACAGTTGCCCGACCACAGGAACACCTCCACCGGCTTGTCCGGCGGCGCGAGCGTGCGATTGATGTAGTCGACCGAGCCCGCTATTTCGCGCTCCAGGTCCATGTTCGGATACGGCACGTTCAACTCCAGATTGGGTCGGTCGTAGAGCCCCGCATTGCGGTCGTTGGCGATCCACATGAACGGATGGGAGTAGGAATGGGAGGCCACCTGGACATTGGGCAGAGCGAAGATACTTCGAGCCGTCCGTTCGAACTGACGCGCCGCTTCCGGAGAGCTTCCCTTCACCGCTCCGGTCACCTCCGCCTCCACCACGGATACGGTGATGGGGATCGGATACTGCGTCAGAATGTGATCGCGCACCACCTGCGCCGAGGAATGGCCCACCTCGACTTCACTCCGGTTGATGAACCCATCCCCGTCGATGTGACTCATCAACATCCGCCGGCCTTCGCGCGTGGTGGCATCGGGCACGGGTCCCGGCAACCGGCCCAACACAGCTTCGAGATAGGCAAACAGATCGAACTGCCACAGTTCCTGAAAGTCCGGTCGCTGAAACGTCAGATAGGGATCAAGCGCCACGCCGCCCCACCCCGTGGCAAAAAGCGCGTCGAGCCGGACTTCTTCCCCCGTCGGCGTGCTGGCCACCACCGACCGCATGACATGGCTGTCGCGCGGAGCCTGGAGATCCGGAATCTGGATCGGCCGCCCCCGGGACTGGTATTCCGCGCCCGCCATGATGGCCGGGTCGCTGACCACTTCCCGCAAGTTGCGCACCGGCCAGATCATCCGCCCGCTTCCTCCGATTCCGAAGACTTCGAAGAATCGCCGCCGCACGGCCTCGTCCTGGAATGGCACCGCGCCAAATATCAATATCCGCCGACCCGACTCCCGCTGCGCCACCAACCAGTCGAGCACACGAGATTCTTCGCTTTCCGGATATTCCCACGCTCGCGGCAAGATGATTGCGACCGTTTCAACGCCCAGTTGAGGCAAAGCCCGCCCCGCCTCTACTTTGCCGTAATCGACTTCATAGCCCAACCACTCCAGCGCGGCCTGCAGGCGCAAACCGGTGAAGGACTCCGCCGGCCATTGCACCCGATCAGTCGGGTCCGCCGAGAGGTTTCCATAAAAGCTAAAAACCCTCCGTCCGACGTCACGCCACGGGGCCAATACGGTTCCTCGCAAATCGGGTGTCGCCACCAAGGCATGCCAACCTTCCGCCCCGATGCGCGAAGCGATGTTTCGCGCCGTCGGCTCATCCGTCGGGTCGGCGTAGTCGAGCACGAACACCTCGTATCCCTCGGACTTCAAGGCATGCAATCGCTCGACCAGCACCGCCGTGTCGTTCGCCGCCACCGGCCGATATCGACGGTCGTTGAAATCGAAGGTGCCAAACACGGATTCCACCAGCACCCCATCCACCACGTCCTGCAAATCGGGCAATAAATCAAAGCCGCGGTTCGCCACAATCATCGCTTGCGGCTGCAACTGGCGCAGTCGTCTCACCAACGCGACCGCCCCCGCCCGGCCGTCGGATTCCACGGAATCCAGCGTGTCCAAAAAGAATCCATCAAACCCGCGTCCCACTGCCGCGCGGGCGAATTCGTCCACCAACAGGTCAACCCATCGCTCGTCGCTCAAATCGATCAGGTCCGAGTCCCAAATCTCGTTTTTCCCGCGCAACCGGAGTCCCCGCTCCAACGCCTCCGGACGATAAGACGCATCGGCCGCAATTTCCCCCACGCTCAAGTAGGCCAGCACCCGATTCCCCTCCGCATGAGCCGCCGAGAGGTCGACCTCGGCTTCAGGATGCACAATCGACAGCGGATGCAGTCGCAACGGTGCCACCGGAACCTGCGCATCGTAATTGACGTAAAACGAAGTCGGGGTCGCCCCGAGATGCCACCAAGCAAAGACCAACGCGAATACCACGCTGAAGCGACGGTAGTTCATCCCGATTCAATCAACTCCGCCAAGCCATCCGCCACCGCGACGGTGGCTTCAAAGCCCATCTCACGCTGCGCCACGGTTGCTTTCCCCAACGAATGCACAATGTCGCCGTGGCGGGGATCACCATGGATCGGAGCAGGCACATCCGGATAATGCCGGGCAAACACCGCCGCCACATCGAGCAGCGATGTCGAGCGGCCCGTGCAAATATTCGCGATCCCCGACGTCAAACCATCCCGGGTCGCCGCGATCACGTTGGCGCGAGCCACATCGTGGACCGAGATGAAATCACGGGTCTGGCGGCCATCACCAAAAATGGTCACCCCCCGACCGTCCCGATACCGCTGATCAAAAATCGAAATCACCCCGCTATACGGCGAAGCGGGATCCTGGCGCGGGCCGAAAACGTTAAAGTAGCGCTGGCACCGCACCGTGAATCCATAGGCCGCGCCATGTCCCAGCAACAACCCTTCCGACGCCAGCTTCGCCCCACCGTAGGGACTGATCGGTCGCTTGGGCGTTTCTTCATCAATCGCTCCGACGTCCGTCTCTCCATAAACCGCCGCCGACGACGCAAATACCACCCGCTGGACGCCATGTCGGCGAGCCGCCTCGGCCACGTAGTGCGTCGCATCGACGTTCAGTCGGTGGTTGAGCGCGGGGTCGTCCATGCTCTCCTGCACGCTCACCAAAGCAGCGAGATGGATGATCGCGGTCAGACGATTTTTTTCCACCAGTGCATCCAACGCCCCGGCTGCGGCCACATCCTCTTCGTAAAATGAGAACCGGGCGTTCGCTTCTGCTCCGCGCAAATTCGATTTCGATCCAGTGCGAAAGTTATCGACTCCGACAACCTCCACGCCGGAAGCCAACAATTGATCCGCGGTATGGCTGCCGATAAAGCCCGCTGCACCAGTAATGAGAACACGTGACACACCGCAAACCTGCCCAAGGTCGGTCCCCTCGCAAGTTCACAATGGGAGGCCGGTCCCTCCATCCCTAATCGGCGCGAGCGGTGCCCGCCACCAAGTCCACGGCCTTCGCCCCCATCGCGTCACCGATGCGGGATCGTTCCTCGAGATGACCCCGAATCACATTCACCAGGGCGCTGCCGACCACCACGCCATCGGCATGCGCCGCCACTTCGTGGACGTGTTCGCGCTTGGAGATACCAAAGCCCACCACGACCGGTAACGCGGTGTGACGTTTGATCGCGGCCAACGCTTCCGGGATGTTCGCCGCCACCGAGGAGCGCTCGCCGGTCACCCCTTCACGGGACACGTAGTAAATGAATCCCGTCGCGGCCTCCGCGATCGTTTGTAAACGACTCTCCGGGGTGGTCGGCGCGACGATGAACACCGTCTTCATGCCGTGGCGATCACAGGCCTCGCGCAGTTCACCGGCTTCTTCGGGCGGCAGGTCGAGTGTGAGCAAACCATCGAGGCCCGCCGCCTTGGCCCGGGCGACGTAGGCATCCACGCCGTTCGAAAAGACCAGGTTGTAGTAGGTGTAAAACACGATCGGCGTCTCGGGAAACTCGGCGCGCAGGGCCTCCACCAACGCGAACACGCGCTCGGCCGACATCCCGCCTTCCAACGCCCGCTGCGCGGCCAGTTGATTGGTCAGACCATCGGCCAACGGATCGGAAAACGGCACGCCCAATTCCAATACATCGACTCCATTGCGCAACAGGGCGCGACACGCGGCCAGCGAGGTGTCGAAGTCGGGATCACCGGCACAGAGGTAGGCGACAAAGGCAGCGCGATTCGCTGCCTGGGCGCGGGAAAAAGCGTGGGCAATACGGTCCATGGACCGACCATCGCGCCAAATTCCCGACCACGGCGCAAAGCCTATTTGCCGCCCATCGCAATCAATTGACCTCAAACTCCACCAACACGGGACGATGATCCGACAACATCGACCGCACCACGTGACAATGTGGATCCCGGGCGCGGGGCGGCACGAAAACAAAATCGAGCAACCGGGCCGGCAACGGCGACGGAAACGTGCGCCCCCGGCGCGGATGCCGCGTGTAGTTGCCCAATTCCTGCAGGTGCGAATCCAGCGCCGCGGTGACATCGCCATCGCGGCCGGGCGTATTGAAATCCCCGCAAACGATCGGGAGCACCGGCCACTCCCCGCCATGAGCCGCTCGCTTCTCCTGCAAAAACTCCAACAGCCGATCCAATTGCCGAAAGCGGTGCGCTTTGGATCGATAGTGCAGATGAAGATTCACGACCGGCAACCGCATGCCGTGCAGTTCGATTTCGGCAAAAATAAAGCCCTTCTCCCCCACTTTGCTTTGCCCGAAACTCACCACCTCGGACGCGAGGATCGGATACCGCGACAAAATCGCGTTGCCGTAGGCGAGATTGATCAAACCTTCGCGCCGGTTGTGCACCCCGAAGACTGAATACGGCAGGCCGGTGTGCTGACTCAAGTAGTCGAGTTGGTCGAAGTTGCCCGCCCACCGCGAATGTTGATCGATCTCCTGCAAGGCGACCACGTCCACATCGAGTTTTATAATCAGATCACCGATCCGACGCAAATTGCGCCGCAGCCGCACCGCCGACGAGGTGCCCTGAATCGGATTCAAGCCCCGCCCATGAGCGATATTAAAAGTAAGAATCCGCACGCGCCGCATTAACGCCATCACTCAACAACATCCCCGGCGCCACCTCAAAGCAGAATCGTTTGTCACCTATTAGGTGACAAACGGAGCGGAATCCGGATTCCGCTTTCGGAAAGGATGGGGCGGCCAACGGGATTGGCTACGCTGCGCTTGTCCCGCTGACGCGAGATCAACCTGCGGTTGCCCGTTCTCCGCTTCGCTTCATCGAACCCGGCGGGTCCTCACCCCTCACGGGTTCTGCTGCGGTCACGATTCCTAACGGGTTATCTTTTTCCGCTTACGGAAAGGATGGGGCGGCCAACGGGATTGGCTGCGCTGCGCTTGTCCCGCTGACGCGGGATCAACCTGCGGTTGCCCCTTCTCCGCTTCGCTTCGTCGAACCCGGCGGGCTCTCGTCCCTCGCGAGTCCTCCTGCCTTCATGTTTCTCGATCTGAAACTTTCCCTCGCTTTCGGAAGGGATGGGGCGGCCAACGGGATTGGCTGCGCTGCGCTTGTCCCGCTTCGAGGGATCAACCTGCGGTTGCCCCTTCTCCGCTTCGCTTCGTCGAACCCTGCGGGCTCTCATCCCTCGCGAGTCCTCCTGCCCTTATGTTTCGCTATCTGAAACTTCCCCTCGCTTTCGGAAGGGATGGGGCGGCCAACGGGATTCGAACCCGCGACCCCTAGAATCACAATCTAGTGCTCTAACCAACTGAGCTATGGCCGCCACAATGAAGAGCCGGAAAACTTCGTGAGTGAAATCCGGGCTGTCAAGGACTTGTCGCGTCGAATCACTCTGCTGACCGCACGCCGTTTACCAATGGCCAAAGTTCCGGTAAAACGCGGGCGATCAGCTCATGTTTCCTGCGATGCCCGGAACCCGATTTGTAGTAACGTTCGCGTTGTAGGGCTTCGTGACGAGTGGCGCAGGGTTCCCAATGCAGCATCACAGGATTCGTCAGCTTTTCGCGGGTCGTGCGGGTTAAACCCGCCTGATGCCGATGAAAGCGGTGAATCAAGTTGGCGGTTTGGCCAACATAAGATCGACCACTTTTCAGGCAGACCAGAATGTAGACGAAATACATACGCTCGTGAACGTTCCCCCAGGGCTCCTAGAATCATTCTGCTGGCCAGCAGAATGCTCTAACCAACTGAGCTATGGCCGCCACAAAGGGTCGGGAAAAATCCACGCGGGTTGGGGCGCGGTCAATGCCGAATTTCTCTCCCCGGCGCGATCCCCGAGAATTTTTTAACCCGCGTTGGGGTTTTTGGTCTGTTCGGTGTGTCGAATATCTCGTCCCCGCGCCAGATACACCATCTCTTCGGCAATGTTGGAGGCGTGATCGGCGATGCGTTCGATCGCCTTGGAAATGAACATGAGCTCCAAGGCGCGGCTCGTCGTGGAGGGATTCTCGATCATGTAACTGGTCAATTCCCGGTAGAGCTGGCGGTTGATGTCATCGACTTCGGCGTCGCGTTTGCACACCGCCAGCGCTTTCTCGATGTCTTCTTGCAGAAAGCAATCCAGGGCATCGCGCAGCATCTCGATGGCTATTTTCGACATGCGAGGGATGTCGATGTAAGGCTTCAGCGGCGGTTCCGACGCCAAACGGGCCACGCGGCGCACGATGTTGGTCGCTTCGTCCCCCACCCGTTCCAAATCGTGGCTGGCTTTCATCCCGACGATGACGAGGCGCAGCTCGGTCGCGACCGGCGAGCGCAGGCTCATGTAGCGAATGGCTTCGTCGTCGATTTTGACCTCGAGTTGATCCAGTTCATCGTCCGCGGCGGCCACTTGATCAGCCAGGGAGAGATCGGAATTGACCAACGCTTCCGTGGCTTGGCGCACTTGGCGCACCGCGATCTCGCCCATCAGGACCAGTTGCGAGCGGAAGGATTCGAGTTCGTTGTCGAAAAAGCGTTTCATAGGGACGAGAGAGCAAGCAAGACCGGCGATCAGCCAAAGCGACCCGAAACGTAGGCCTCGGTCTGGGGATTACCCGGATTCATGAAGATCGTCTGGGTTTCGGCGTATTCGATGAGTTTGCCGAGGTAGAAAAAGGCGGTGCGGTCGGAGCAGCGGGCGGCCTGCTGCATGTTGTGCGTCACGATCACGATGGTGAACTTCTCCTTCAGTTCGTGAATGAGTTCCTCCACCTTGGCCGTCGCGATCGGATCGAGGGCCGAACAGGGTTCGTCCATCAGAATGATTTCGGGCTCGACCGCAATCGCCCGAGCGATGCACAGACGTTGTTGCTGACCGCCTGATAGTCCGAGCCCGCTGGTGTGCAGACGGTCTTTGACTTCGTCCCACAGGGCGGCGCCGCGCAGCGAACGCTCCACCACTTCGTCCAACCGGGATTTGTCCGCCACGCCCTGCAAGCGCAGACCGTAGGTGATGTTCTCGTAGATCGACTTGGGAAACGGGTTGGATTTCTGGAAGACCATGCCAACGCGTTTACGCAGTTCGATGACATCGACGTCGGGAGCATAGATATCGATGTCGTGGATCTTGATCGAGCCGCTGGCCACCCGGGCCACATCGATCAGGTCGTTCATGCGATTGAGACAGCGCAGGAGCGTGGACTTGCCGCAACCCGACGGACCGATAAACGCGGTCACCTTCTTTTCCGGAATCGCCAGATTGATGTCATGCAGGGCCTGCGACTCGCCGTAGAAAAAATTAAGCTTCTCGATATCGATCAGCGTGCGACCGGCCGGAGCCGATTTTTGCGGAGGCGTGGCGAGAGTCGCACGATTGGCGGTGGGCGGACTGGATTTGATTTGATCCATGGTGATCGTGGCAGGCATGACGGGAAGCAGATCCCCTACCAGCGGTAGCGGGCGCGCAAGCGGTTGCGAAGGATAATCGAAGAGGTGGCGATGAGGGCAACAATGCCCAGGAAGACAAAAGCGGTGCCGTATTGGACGCGCTCGGAATACTCGTTTTGGGGGATCTTCGAACTCACCACGTAGATGTGATACGGCAGGGCCATCACACCCTGGAAGAAGAAGTCCATCGCCTTCTCCACCTGCCAGGGCAGCTTGTCGCGGACAACGTAGGCGGCGGTGAACATGATTGGGGCGGTTTCACCCGCCACTCGGGCGATACCCAAAATCGACGATGTGAGAATGCCGGGCGTCGCGTAGGGCAACACGGCCTTGCGGATCGTCTGCCACTTGGTCGCGCCCAGCGCGAGCGAGCCTTCGCGGAAGCCCATCGGCACGGCTTTGAGCGATTCCTCCGAGGCGGTGATCACCACCGGCAGCACCATGAAGGCGAGCGTGAACCACCCTGCCATCAACGAAACGTTCCAACCGAAAAAGATCACGAACATGCCGAAGCCGAACAGGCCGAACACGATCGAAGGCACGCCCGCCAGATTCAAAATCGCCAGGCGAATGAAACGCACCATCACCCCCTGCTTGGCGTATTCGTTGAGATAAACGGCGCTGGCGACCCCGAGCACCAAGGCAATGGTCATCGAGCCGACGACCAGCAGAATCGTGCCCACGATATTGGGGAAAATACCGCCCGCCGAATACACGTAGGTCTTGGGTTTGAGATCCGGTGCCGCCTCTCCGGTGGCGGCGGCCTGCGCCTCCAAATCAGTCCGAAACTCGCGATATTCGCTGTCGGACAGTTCCATTTTTTCGCCTTCGTAATCGAAGACGTAGAGCGTCTGCGGCGCCTCGGTCAGAAAGGCGACATTGACGAAGGGAAAGGACGACTGAAAGACGGTCCGGGAGCCCTTGATCACAATATCGCCAAACACCGCCAGACCGGCGGCGAGGATGATGTAAGTGGCGAGCCGGAAAACCAGCGCGATGCCCTGCTCCGCCCGGTGGCGCGGACTCGGACGATGGGCGAAGAGATGTTTGGAAGGTTCGCTCATGACGTCTTAGCCGATGGAAATGCGATACCGATGCACGATTTTCTGGGCGAGGAAGTTGATGAGAAGGGCGATGAAAAACAGCAGCATGCCGACCACGAACAATGCCCGGTAGTGGATGCCGCCCTGCACCACTTCACCCATTTCCTGCGCGATGATACCGGTCATCGTGTGCACCGGCTGGGTGAACGCCGCAAAGCCCGTGGTAAAATCTGGGATGGCGATACGGTTTCCGGCGCACAGCAACACCACCATGGTCTCGCCGATCACGCGTCCAAACCCCAACAGCATGGCGGAGACGATGCCCGACAACGCCGCCGGCATGATGATGCGCAAGATCGTTTGCAACCGCGTCGCGCCCAACGCAAACGACGCTTCCTTGAAGGCGCGCGGCACGTTTTGCAGCGCGTCTTCCGCCAGCGTGAATATCGTGGGCACGGCAATGAGCGCCAGCAACACGCCCGCCGTGAGCGCGTTCAATCGCTCGGCCACCGGAAAGCCCGGCACCCAGCTCAGGGCCTGCCATTCCGACAGGAGCCGAATGGCCTGCCCCAGCACCGCGATACCGAAAAATCCGAGCACCACCGAAGGAATCGCGGAGATGAACTCGATGCAGGGTTTGATGAAGCGCTGTTCCCGCGGACTGGCCAACTGGTTGACATAGATGGCCGCGCCCACCCCCAGCGGCACGGCAATCACGAGCGCCACGATCGAAACCATCAGCGAGCCCACAAACAGCGGCACCACGCCATACCAGTCCTGCCAGAAACTGGCCGTGAGCCAGCGACTGC
This sequence comes from Synoicihabitans lomoniglobus, assembly GCF_029023725.1. Classification (GTDB taxonomy): domain Bacteria; phylum Verrucomicrobiota; class Verrucomicrobiia; order Opitutales; family Opitutaceae; genus Actomonas; species Actomonas lomonigloba. The sequence continues at coordinate 1,188,167 of NZ_CP119075.1, read as the reverse complement.
CGGTCACGAAACTGGAAAACGCCTTCGCAAAGGAAACCGGCTTGGTGTGGTCCCATGCATCCAGTGCGGTCTCGATCGCGGGAAAGGTCGCTTGGTATTCGCGCACCAGTTCGCGAAATCTCGCGAAACGCTTTTGCAGGACCGGCGTGGGCAACGCGGGCGGTTGCTGCTCCAGCACCTCGTCCAAACTGGCGGAAAATGCCGCGTTGATCTCCCCGTAATGCGGGCGAAACGCCAGCAACGGCTGCAGCTCCGCGTCGAAATCGATGTCCGTGATTTGCACGGCGGCCGCTTCGGCATCCTTGCCCTCCGCCAACAACTGGCGGCGTTCTTCAATGCGGTCCTCGTTGATCAGCGCTTTGGTTTTGATCGCCGTGGCCACATCGCTCAGATCGAGCACCGCCCCGCGCAATGGTTCCACGGTGTCGCCGAAATCGTAGGAGTAGTCATCAAACGCCATGAGGCGCTGGTTGGCCTCGGCCAGATCCACGCCCTCTTCGTCGGTGTAGTGCTGAAACGCCCGCACCCGCAGATCGAAAAGATAACGGGTGAGCGCGGTGTGATCCTCCTCCTGCTGGCGGAGGTGGTCCACGTATTCCAAACCCGCCGTGCGGTAGAGCTCCAGATTGGCGCGGTTCTGCGTGAAGAATCCCGAACCTTCGCGGAAGAGAAAAATCGTGATCAGTCCGAGCACGATGACCGCCACCAACGCGTTGCCGCCGAAAAACGCCTGCACGCACTCATCGAGCGTCAACCCGAGAAACCGGGTCTTGGTCTTGGTGATGGCAAAAGGAGGACGGGAAGAGCTTTCCATGCGGCGGTGTCGAGTCGGCTGAAACGGTCAGAAACCAGAGCAGAGGGACCCGCTGAACAACCGTCAACGGGCCCCCTGTTACAATTGGATGGCGCGGAGAGGAGACTAGCGCACGGGCACAAACCCGATCTGTTCGACGACCTTTTGGCCTTCGTCGCTCAGCGTATAGTCGACGAAGTTGGCCGCCTCCCCTTCCGGATAACCGTTGGTATAGTAAAAGGTCGGCCGGGCATACGGATAGCTTTTATCCTGCACGGCGGCTTTGGAAGGAACGACCCCGTCGATGGAAACCACCGCCGTGCCGGGCGTTTCGGCGTAGGCCAGCCCCACGTAACCGATGCCGTTGATGTTGCCGGCGACTTCCGAGGCGATCTGCTCGTTGCCCGCCATCTTCTGCGAGGAACTGGCGTAGTCGCGCCGACGCATGGCGAGGTCCTTGAAATCTGAATACGTGCCGGACGCGGTGTTGCGCGTGTAGATCGAGATCGGACCGGGTTGGCCGCCCACGGCGGACCAGTCGGTCACGTCACCGGTGAAGATCTGCTGCACCTGCCGCTTGGACAACTTCGTCACGGGGTTGTCGGCGTTGACCAGAATCGCGATGCCGTCGTAAGCGACGATGGTGGGTTTGAGCGAAACGCCCTTGGCGAGTCCCGCCGACATCTCGGTGGGCTTGGCGCGGCGGGAGGACATGCCGATCTGCGCGGTGCTGTCGATCACGGCGGCGATCCCGGTGGAGGAGCCTTCCGCGGCGATCTCAAAGGAGACGCTGGGCTTCATCGCGCGGTAGTTCTCGGCCAGCATGGGCACGAGTTTCGCCCCGAGGGTATCGGAGCCTTTGATGACGAGCTTCTGCGCCGCCAGGGGTGCGACCAGCACGGCGGCGAGCGCGAAAAATGAAACGATGTTTTTCATAGGGGAAGAGGGCTTGAGGAGGTTGGGCTTCACGTCGCGGGCGCTCAGAAATTGATCTGCATTTGCGAGCGCACGCCATTGGCGGATTCCTCCAGGTCACCGCGTTCGGCGGTGCCGTGCACGTAGCCGAGTTGGAGTTTCAGGTCGGAGCCCACAATGTAGTAGTTCAGGCCGAGATAAAGCTCGGTCAGGTTGTCACCGGTCAGCGATGCAGGCGCGGAACGCACCCCATCGGATACCTTGATGCCGCGGTTGTCGGAATTGGTGAAACTGTAACGGCCCACGAGCTCCAGTTTGTCGGTGACCATGACCGATGGCTGGATCCACACGCCCCACGGCGAGGCATCCCGGCCCGCGGCGATGCCGTCGTCCACCGTGGCGGAGAGGTATTCTCCCGCCAGTTTGAAGACGCCGTGTTCCAGATTGCCGTAGAGATTGAAGCCCGTCAGGTCGCTGCCGTCGGTGGGGTTGCGCCCGCCTTGGTCGGAAAGCAGACTGACCGCCGCGCCGACGCGGTAGGAGCTCTGGCTCTCGGGACCGAAGAAGCCGCTGTAACCGATATCGGCCCAGTAGGCTTGGGAATTGTTGGAGCCATCGCTGGCGCCTCCGGGACCGCTGGAACGCTCGGGATTGGTGACGGCAGCACCGTAGTAGACGCCTTCGGTCTTTTGCTTGCGGGCGTTGGGATTGCCCTCGAAGAACGCGCCGACGCGGTAGGACCCCGCCCCGAGACGGCGACCATTGTTGCCTTCGACGAAGTAGCGCGTGGTGCCGGAACGTTCGATCGAGTCGAGACTGCCGCTGGAGGTCCACTCCTCCATGCCAAAGTTCACCTTGCGCACGCCGAGATCCACCGCGAACGCCTGGTCTCCCATGAGACCGGCATACTCGATGTAGGCCTTGTCAAAATTTTCGCCCGCAAAATCGTAGACCAGGTTGGCGGTCCAACCGGCACCGACCGCGGCTTTGGCCCCGAAATAAACCCGGCGCAGAAAAACCTCATTGGTGGAGTCGACCCCGGCGGCATCCGTGTTGATCCCGGCGTATTGCACCTGCAGACGACCGCTGATCGCGAGGGAGTGCGTGGACTTGCCTCCCGAGATGGAGCTCATCAACGCGGCGTGAGACTCGGCGGTGAGTTCCGCCCGAATGTCCTCGGCCTCTTGATCAGTGAGGATGCCTTTGCGCACGAGCACATTGAGCAGCGCGCCGCTGTCTTGAGCCATGGCAGCGGTCGCGAGGCCACTGAGGAGTGCACCGAGGAGCACCACACGTCGGAATAGGTTTGTCGTCATGAATGTAGGGTTTGAAGCCGAGGACCGGGTGACTCTGGTCACGGGAGGTCGGCACTTTGCCTGCACTTTGTTACGATCACGTGTCGGCCGTGTTACGTCGCGGCTACTTCGCTCGTTTTGTCACCTGTTTGCCTACCTTCTGTAACATTTCCACCTGGTCGTAACATAACGTCCGAATTGCTGCGTGCGTCTTAACAAAAAGCCATCACTCGGGGGAGTGATGGCTCGGGAAAGCGGTGTGATGTTGAACGCCGAATGGCCTAGTTGGCCAAGGGCACGAAGCCGACTTGAGCGGCAATCTTCTGCCCTTCGGGGCTCACCGTGAAGGCGAGGAACTCGGCCACGATCCCGGTGGGTTTGCCATTGGTGTAGTAAAAGGTCGGACGCGCGTAGGGATAGTCTCCGCTATTGACCGAGGCGGCTTCCGGCAGGTGACCGTCGATGGTCACGACTTTGACCCCGGGAGCCGAGGCGTAGGCGAGACCCACGTAGCCGATGCCGTTGGAGTTACCGGCGACTTCGGATGCAATCTGTTCATTGCCCGCCATCTTTTGCGAGGACCGCGCGTAGTCGCGCTTGCGCATGGCCAGCGCTTTGAAATCGGAATAAGTGCCCGAGGAGGTGTTGCGGGTGTAGACCGAAATGGGGCCCGGGTTCGCACCGACGGCGGCCCAATCGGTGACCGCTCCGGTGAAGATCTGCTCGACGTGGCGCTTGCGCAGATTGCTCAGCGGGCTATCGGCATTCACGATCACGGCAAGGCCATCGTAGGCGACGATGTGCTCCGTCATGTCGACGCCCTTGGCAGAAGCGGCGGACATCTCCGTCGGCTTGGCGTTGCGGCTCGACATGCCGATATCGGCGGTGCCGTCGATGATGGCGGCAATGCCCGTGCTGGAACCCTCGGCGGCAATCTCAAAGGAGACGCCCGGATGCTTGGCTTTGAACTCTTCCGCCAGAATGGGGACGAGTTTGGCCCCGAGGGTATCGGAACCCTTGATCACAATTTTTTGGGCGGAGGCCGTCGCGCTCATGGTCAGCAGTGCGGCCAGGCAGCCCAGCAAGAATCGGAATGGAGTTTTCATCGGCCCCCAGCGTGAAGGGTTCCGATTCCCCCGCTCCAGCGTATTCGGTAACAGCGCGGTTACGTTTACGTGACGCCGTAAGACGACTGTTGCGCGGCAATCCGGATGCCGGGGCGCAAAAAGAGGCGGACCGCGAACGGCCCGCCTCGGAGTGTTATGGGACTAAACGAAGTCGGACTCAGTCGAGCTCGTAGACCTCGATGATCGCGATACCGGTCGCGCCATCGACGCCCGTCACCTCAGCGGTGTAGCCACCCGGAGCGAGTGTCGCGACGATCGTCGCGTCCTCGGCCCCGGCGGACAGGGCGAAGGCGCCGAGTTCGGCACCGAGGGTGATGGACTGCGTGGTCACGACGCGGCTGACTGCGATCGGGTTGATCGGATCGCTCGTGGAGAACAAGCGGATCTGCACATTGGCCAGCGTGCCCGGCAGGTTGAACGGAGCCAAACCGAGGGTCGGGCCGACTGCGCGGATGACGACGGACTGGGACTGGGTGCCGGAGATGACGAAACCACCGGTGAGCGATTGGAGACCGGTGCCGACGAAACCGCGGGTGGAGACGTTGGAAGGCTTGGAGGTCGAACCACGGACGATCGGAGCGACGAAGTCAGCGTTTTCAGCGTCATCCGGAGCGGCGAGAACCGCAGGAAGGAAGCCGGCGATGTCGAGGTTGGTCCAACCCTTGATCCAGAGATCGGTGCCAAACGCGCCGACGTAGTCGGTGGCGGTGAGGCCATCAGCGGCAAAGACCGGGGTGGTCATCAGAGGCGATTCGGCGCTCGACGGACGAGGATCGAGGCCGGCGTCCTTGGCGTAGGAGATGCCGTTCATCATGGGAGCAACGATCACGTTGTTGAGCGCGGCGTTGGTGAAGTAGGACGTGGCATCCAGGTCACCCGAGGAGTTGGACGTGCCGAAACCCGCTGCGGTGTTGGTCGCGGCCACATGGCTCCACCAAACGTTGCTTTGGATGTCCGGGGCGACGTCGCCGATGTCGGACTCGATCTCAATGCCGCGGGCGTAGTTGATGAACGCGGAGTTGTAGAGTTTCACCGTGGCGTTATCGCGCGGGTTGATCGGGGCGTTGGCGCCACCGGTCGAACCGAGGCCAATGGCAGTCAGGTTGGAAACGGTAACGCTCGAAACCGGGGTGCCGGTGGGAGGATTCGTGTCGCCGTCCCATTCGATCGCCTTGTCACCCGGCTCTTCACCGTCGACCGCTTGCAGCGTGAACAGCCATTGCAGGGTGCCGCGGAAGCCGCTGTCGAAGTCAAAGGAGTCATCACCGCAGAAGGCCGCCACCAAGTGGTCGGGGCTGACGGTGCCACCAAAGAACTCGAAGCCGTCGTCGAAGTTGGCGTAAACCTCGATGTAGGAGAGAACCGTGCCGGAACCGACACCTCCGAGGGTCAGACCGTTGATTTCGTTGCCCGCACCGAGGTTGGCACCGCCGTGGCGGATGGAGACATATTTCATGACCCCGGAATTGTCGGCATCATCGAGACCACCGAAGGTCACGAGAGGAATCTGCTCGGTGGTGACGGATACACCTTCGATTTGATCCTGCTTGGGGGAACCCGGATCTTCTCCGTCCGCCCGGGAATTGATTTGAGCGTTACCCAACAGGATAACGCCACCCCAGAGACCTTTGCGCTCGGTGCCGAGCGAACCGTCGAGATTGTCGAGCACGGAGGTGAAGATGATGGGCTGGTCGGCGGTGCCTTCAGCCATGATCTTGGAGCTACGGGTAACGATCAGCGCGGCCGCGCCGGCGCCGGAGGAAACCTGGCCCTTGACGACGGTGCCGGGTTCGATGGTGAGGGTGGCTCCGTTCGTCACGAAGACGTAGCCGCTCATGATATAGGTATTGTCCGCCGTCCACGTCGTATTGGACGTAATGGATCCGCTGACGGGAACGTCAGCCGCTTGGAGAGAAGCCGTGGCGCCAAGAAGGGCCATGGCCAGGAGGGATTTCAGTTTCATCACGTGTTTTGTTGTTGAGTCGTGTCAGTTGACACAGGGGGAGATTGAGTCCGGCTCACTCGAAGAGGTAGCTGAACGAAAGGCTGAGGCTGCGACCGCTTTGGTAGCGGCTGTAGACGAGCGGTCCGCTCGCGAGATCGATGAGCTTTTCCCGGTCGGGATTGAGCAGATTCTTGGCGCTGAACTTCATCTTCCAGCGGTAGCCCAGGCTCTGGCTGAGCACGAAGTTGAGCGAAGGCGCCGGTTGTTCGTAGACGTCGGGCAGCGAACCGAAAACGACGAGGTCGAGGCGTTCACCCACGATGTTGTAGGACAAGGTGGCGGAGGTGCCCCACTCTTCCCGGCTGTAGTTGACGTCGGCGTTGAAGACGTAGGGCGACTGACCGAGGAGCTCGCGCTTGTTCGACGCGTTGGCATCGGCGGCGCGCAGGATGGCCAATTCGTCGTCGGGGATGGTGACCTCGGACTCGATGAAGGTCAGGTTGCCTCCGATCGACCAACGGCTGAGCGCTTCGCTGAGGAAATCGAGGTCGCGACGGAACTCGAGTTCGATGCCCGACACTGTGCCTTCCTCCACATTCTGCGGACGGATCGAACCGACCGCAGGTTGATACAACACCTCGATCGGATTGCTCATGCTCTTGTAGAACACGCTGACGGCGACGGTTTCGCCTTTCTGGGGGAACCACTCCCACCGCAGATCAAAGTTATCGATGACGGTGAGTTCGAGGTCGGTGTTGCCGACGTAAGTATCGCCGGTGAAGACGTCGTCGTAACGAATGTCCGTCAACTCCTTGTAGGTCGGACGCGCTATCGTGCGGCCATAGGCGGCCCGCCAATTCATCTTCTTGTTCTGCGCGTAAACAAAACTCGCGGCGGGCAGGAAATTACTGTCATCGACCTCTCCGGTTTTAGGATTCAGGCCGGGAATCGCGACGGGCGTAGTGACGATTTCGGTGCTCTCGTAGCGACCGCCGATGATCGCCCGAATATCGTCGGTGATCTGGAAATCGACCATCGCATACGCGGCGGAAACATCCTGCGTCGCGTCGTATTTATTGGGCTCCTGTTGACGCGAAATGGTATTGCCGAAAGTCACGCCATTGGCGTCCTCGGCGAGGATACCCACCGGTCCGGGAAAGGCCGTGAGTTGCGTGCGGTTGCGGGGCACGACGGCATAGCGGAAACGTTGCTCGTCGTAGGTGCGCTCGTTGGCCGAAGCCATGCCTCCGAACTTGAAGCGGTGGCTGCGGTCATTGGCGGCAAACGGTATCGTAATGTCGATGCCCCCTTCGGTGGCTTCTTCGTCCAACTCGCGGAAGTAACGATTGGGCTGCACGCCCGTGGCATTCACCGGATCTCCGTTCAAATCATAGATCGTCGCCATGGTGCGGTAATCCGGCTGATCCTGCCCGCTCCGGGAGGACGAAAGCCGCCACTCGATTTCCGTCTCGTTGAGTCCCATGAACAGGCTCTTGCCCGCCAATTGTGCCGAACTTACGGAGCGCTCGGTGCGGAGTAATTCGTAAACCTCGTAAATGGCACCGCCGTAGTTGCGCACCTCTTCACCCACACCGCGTCGGACCCCGTCATCCACCGTTTCGTTGTAGATCAGATCCAGGCTCACCTCGTGATCGATCGAAGGGCGAATTGCCAGTTTCACCAGTCCGCCCGTGGACTCGGTCAAGGTGCTCGACGAGAGTCCAAACTGCGGCGTGCCGCTGGGCGCATCGGCGGGATCAAACGATAGGGTGTCAGGGTTATCACTGAACAGCAGACTCGCGTTGGCATTCGCCGCCGTCCCGGTGTAACGACCGATTTCACCGCCGTCGTAATGGCTGTAGGAACGGCTTTGGTTGAAGCTGCCGGTGATGCCGATCAGGCCTTCGTCGCTGTATTCGATCCGTTGCCCGATCGCGAAGCTGTAACCGAGGTCGACCCCGCCATTGCGAACCGTCGGATAAAGTCCGGCCGGTCCGAAGGCGCGGGTGGCCGCGTCGACTTCGTGGGCGGGATCGAAGTTGCCGAAAAACTCCGCCTCGATTTCCGCCAAGTCCCGATTGGGGATTTCCTGCGGCACGTCCGGCGCCGGTCCGGTGTTGCCGGGTGACGACAGCATTTGATCGCCCCGCGTGTTGCTGTTCGCCCCCACCGAGCCCGACACGGATACAAAGAAGTTTTCCGGAAACGATTTGGTTTTAAGATTAACGCTGCCGCCGGAAAACGCTCCCGGTTGATCCGGGGTGAACGATTTCGTGGTCACCACGCTCTCGATCATTTCCGTCGGAAACTGGTCCATTTGCACGGCCCGCTTGTCGGGGTCGGCACTGGGCACGGACACGCCGTTCATCAACGTGTTGGAATAGCGGTCGCCCAAGCCGCGGATGAGCACGTATTTGCCGTCGACGACACTGGCGCCCGTGACTTTGCCCAACGCCTCGGCGGCATTGCCGGCCCCCAAGCGGGAAAATTGGTCACTGCCGATCGCGTCGCTGATCGAATTCGCTTTTTGGCGGGCCGCCAGCAGACCGATGTCCGACGACTGCACCACGTCGGCCGAGATGGTGAACGCGTCCATGACGACCACGTTGCCCCCGACCGCACCGAGCGGGATGTCCATCCGCAGGGTTTCACCCGCCAGCACGTTCACATCGGTGATGTTGGCGGTTTGAAAACCTTCTTTTTCCACCAGCAGCGTCACCACGCCGGCGTCCACGCCACTGATCGCATAACCGCCACTGAGATCGGAGCTCGCAGACTGCCCCGTCTGCACGACGGTCACGGTCGCCCAGGAGACACCGAAGCCCGATCCTTCATCGATCACGCGCCCCACCACCGTGCCGGTCGCGGTGCCTTGAGCACGAGCGATCGGACTGAGCACGAGGACCAGAATGAGTCCTACTAAAATGGAAGGTTGGAGCCGGGCACCGGAGCGGCGCGAAAAGCTAATCATGCCGCCGACGAGGTCACGACGCGAGGCCTCGCTTCAAACCGAATGTCACGGTGACGCGAACATGTTACCTGTCCGCCATAACGGCGTAACGTAGGTTACAACAACGTCACAGCTCCCTCGGGGCTACCGCAGTTCAGTTGCCGTTTTCCGCGTTCTCGGCGTCACCTTCGGTGGCCTCCTGCGTCAGCGTGACCAACTCCTGCAACGACGTGAAATGCTGGCTCAGGTCGAAGTCGCCGCCCAGTCCGCCGACGATGCGATCGAACAGATCCTTCTTCGATTCCTTCAGGTCCTGAATGCGCTCCTCGATCGTGCCGGCCGTCACCATGCGGTAGACGAAAACCGTATTCGTCTGACCAATACGATGGACGCGATCGACCGCCTGCGCCTCCACCGCCGGATTCCACCAGGGATCGAGCAGGAACACGTAATCCGCCGCGTGCAGCGTGATGCCGGTGCCCGCTGCTTTCAGCGAGACGAGCATGGCCGCCGCGCCTTCGCCGTTCTGGAAATCCTGCACCGGCTTCTGCCGGTCCAGCGTCATGCCGGTGAGCTCGAACTGGGCGAGATGCGGATAGTTCACCGTCAGCGCCTCCTTGACCCGGTCGAGCAACATCACGAACTGGGAGAAAATGACCACCTTGTGACCGCTCTCGATGACTTCGCCGAGCTTCTCGATGAGCAGTCCGATCTTGCCGGAATCCTCCAGCGGCGACTTGCGCCAGGGCAACATGTCGGGATCGCAGCACACCTGCCGCAACCGCGTGAGCAAGGCGAGAAAGCCGAACGACTTCTCCCGCATGGCCGCACCGACATCGTCGCCGAGCCGCTGCAGGCCTTCGGAGCAAATACGGGCGTATTCCGCCCGTTGCACATCCGACATCGGGCACAGCAGGTCCATCTCGACTTTCTGCGGCAGCTCCGTCGCGACCTCGCTCTTGGTGCGTCGCAGGATGAAAGGCGCGAGCTGGGCCCGCAGACGCTCCATCGTGCCGTCACGGTTGCTGTTGAGCTGGGACTCGAAACTGGACCGCGAACCAAGCAGGCCCGGCAGCAGGAAACGGAAAATCGACCACAGATCCAATTGCCGATTCTCCAACGGCGTGCCGGTCAACACCACTCGATGCATTGCCCGCACTGCAAACGTTGTCTGGGTGACCTTGGCGTCGGGGTTCTTGATGAACTGGCCTTCGTCCAAAATGGCGTAGCCAAATTCAGCCTGGGGCAGCAACTCGCGGTGTTTGCGCAGTTGCGTGTAGCTCGCGAGCCAGATCACCGGCTCCCGGTTCGTCGTGAAGTCGTTGGCCGTCTTGAGCACATCAATCCGCATCTCGGGGAAGAAGCGCTCGATCTCCTCGCGCCACACCGGCACCACCGACGCGGGACACACCACCAGATGCGGTTTCCCCACGAGCGGTCGCGCCGCGAGCAGCGAGATCACCTGCAGCGTCTTGCCCAAGCCCATTTCATCGGCCAGCAAGCCGTGACATCCGACGTCGGCCAAATGGTGCAGCCACTCGACGCCGCGCCGCTGATACGGCCGCAGGAGCTCCGGCAACGCCGCCTCCACCGGTGCCGGTCGCATCACGCTGTCCCGCCATTGCGCGAGAGCAGGCGAGACGGTCAGCTTGAAACGCGAGTCGTTGAAGAGCGAAAACACCAGATACGGCGACAACTCCGACTCCATGTGGGTGTCGGCCACGTTCTTGCGCCAGGACTCAATCGCCTGGAGTTGCTCGGCGGGCAATTCGACGATACCCACACTCGGGATGATGGTCGGCGAGGTGTTGCGTTTGAGCAGTGAGCGCACTTCCGCATCGGTGAGGAGTTGCTCGCCGGCCTTGAAAATCCACCGCAGATCGAGCGCCGCGTGACCACTCCCGTCGCCCTCCCCCTCGACGAGTCGACGATCGGCCACTGCCTCGACCTTGATCGTGCGCGTGCCTTTGATGAGGTTGGCGGCGTTGTTGTCCAACTCGATGGTGAACAAGCGTCGCCAGGCGGAAAGCGTGCGTTGCAGAAAATTCGGAATCTCGCCGACGTTGGCCATCAGATAGACGCCCGTGTCGTTGGAGTATTGAAAGTGTGCCTTGCGCGCGTAGGCGGCCAGGCCGATCAATTTGGCGCGTTCGCCCGACGTGACGTGACCGTTGCCGTCGGCATGGGCCACGGCCCCGAGTGCCGGCTGACGTTCCTTGTCCGCCGACTGCCAAAAGGCGCGGAAGCTGAGTCCCCCCACCTTGGTCCGAAACACCAGCACCAACGAGCGCGATGCCTGGCGCGCGGCCATCACTTTGGACGACCGGCGCGACGAACTGGTTGATCCCGCTGTCAGACCGGATCGCGATCCATTGCTTTCCCCGGCGGCCACGCCGTTGCCATTGGTGTGACCATTGCGGTCACCGTTGCCAAAACCGTGGCTGTCGCCTGCGCCATCCCCATCGGCACGCGGTTTGCGATCATCTCCCGGCAACGGCGATATTTCGTCCGCCACGAGTTCTTCGATCTCATGCATGCCCGCGACCGCCAAGGCCCGGGCAATATCGAGGTCAGTCGATGAGGAGCGCACCGCCAACTTGCCGTCTTTCCATTCGATGACGGCATATTCGTCCTTCTTTTCCACCCGGCGATGCACGATGGCATCATGGTCGGTGAGTTCCAATTCACGCACATCACCCTCTCGATAAAGACGGTGACCATCCTCGAGTTGCTGATCGGAAAAATGGGGTTCCCACTCGTCAGCGAGCTTCTCGAACCAAAATTCCAGTGACTGCGGAGTGTAGACGCGCTTGGGGCCGTGCGATTGCATCCAGTAAAAAAGGGAAGAAAGTAAAACGGTCGTTCGGCTGGGCAACGCAAAAGCGCCATTTGGCGCAAGTCGCTCGCGTTTAATCAGCTAACAACACCGAAATCACTTCGACCGTGCGCGCCAGGGCCCCTCGATTCGATCGGTGCCATGCGCGACCCGCCGCGCCCAGCGCGTTTCGGCGGCTTTCATCGGCGAGCAGCGCCACGGTCATATCGCTCAATTCGGCCGCACTCTCGACGCGAACGGCGGCGCCCTGTTGCCGTAAATCCTGAGCGATCGGCCGAAAGCTCGCCATGCCCGGGCCAAACATCAGGGCCCGGCCCAACCCGGCGGCTTCCACCGGTGTCTGGCCTTCGGTGTGTGGCGGCAAACTCTTCCCCACAAAAACGAGATCGGCCAGTTGCGTCAGTCGCTGCAATTCACCGGTCGTATCGCCCACCGCAATCTCGATCGGCGCACGCGCCGCGCCCCGCGATCGCAGATGATAACTCGCCCCGGTTGCCGCGACAATCGCCTCCACTGCTGCGCTGCGTTCGGCGTGGCGGGGGACCAGCAAGAGTCGCAAGGTGCGATCGATGCGCGAATCCCGTCGGGCCCGCTCCCACGCCGCGACGACCGCCTCCTCCTCACCGGGCCAGAGCGATGAACCGAGCAAAACGAGATCATTCGGACCAAATCCGAGCTCCCGCCGCAGCGCCTGTTTCGCCTCGTCATCGATCTCGGCGATCGCGTTGTCGACTTTGAGGTTTCCCGTGACCGTCACCCGATCGGACGCAAAGCCCAGCTGGCGAAACCGTTCCGCGTCCTCCTCCGCCACCGCCAGCAGCCGGGTGATGCCCCCCATCAGTCCGGGAACCAATCCCCGCACCCATTGCATGCGCGCAAAACTCCGATCACTCAGTCGCGCATTGATCGCCACGATCGGCACGCCCCGGCGCGCCGCTTGGTGAATATGTTCCGGCCACCGCTCACCTTCCGTCAGCACCGCCAGATCCGGCTGCACGTGGCGCCAAGCCCGGGCGGAGAAGCACCAAAAATCCATGGGAAAATATGCGACGCCCGCCACCTTCGCGCCGTAGCGCTCCTTCGCCAGGCGGTAACCGGTGCTGGTCGTGGTGGTCAGATAGATCTCTCGGTCCGCCTGCGCATGGAGCGCGTCCAACAACGGACCGATGGCCAGCAATTCGCCCACACTGACCGCCTGCAACCAGATCCGCTGCCGCCCGGCTGACTTGGGCGGCAAGCTCGACGGCACCGCGCCAAACCGTTGACCAAAACCGTCGCTGTAACCACCACGCCGCCGCATGCGCCATAGGTAGTAGGGCGCCAGGACGAGCATCACGGGCAAAAAGACTAGTCGGTAGATCCAAAGCGCCATCGGCAGACCGGTTGAGGAATCGAAAAACCGCCGCCGTCACAAAACATTAATTGGCGTTTTCAGAAAGTCGCCCATGGTTTGCGTCACCATGCCAAGTCATTCCCCGCGGCGTAAGCCGCTCTCCACCCTACTGGCTGTCCTCCTCCTCGCGATCCTCCCCGCCGCATCCTGGCTGTCTGCGGCAGACTTCGCCCATGAGGAGAGCGACCTGCCAGTCGACCCCAACGTGCGCTACGGTAAACTCGACAACGGTGTGCGCTACGCCCTGCTCAAAAACACCGAACCCCGCGAACGCACCGCTCTGCGCTTGCTCGTGGAGACCGGTTCCCTGCAGGAAAACGAAAACCAACGCGGCCTCGCTCACTTCCTCGAGCACATGGCCTTCAACGGCACTGAAAACTACGCGCCCGACACCCTCATCGAGTTTTTCCAGCGCATGGGCATGAGCTTCGGCGCCGATACCAACGCCTTCACCAGTTTCGATCGCACGGTCTACATGATCGACCTGCCCGATTCCACCGCGGCCCACCTCACCGAGGGCTTGCAGGTGTTTCGCGACTACGCCGGCGGCATGCTCTTTCTGCCCGAGGAAATCGACAAGGAACGCGGCATCATCCTCTCCGAGAAACGCACCCGCGACTCCGTCGAATGGCGCTCCTTCGTCGCCGAGTTGGACTTCCTCTACGGCGACACCCGTCTCGCTCATCGCCTCCCCATCGGCACCGAAGAGGTGCTCAGCACCGCCAATCGCGATGTGTTCGTCGACTACTACAACACGTGGTATCGACCCGAACGCATGACGGTCGTCGCCGTCGGCGATTTCGACATCGACCAGGTCGAATCCGAAATCACCGCCGCGTTCTCCGATCTCTCCGCTCGCGGCCCGGCCCGCAATGACCCGCCGACCGACCACGTTCAGTCCATCGAGGGCCTGCGCGTCCTGCACCACTACGAAAGTGAAGCCGGCAACGTCGCCGTCGGTATCCAAACCGCCGTGCCGTTTGCCGAGGAGCCCGACACCGCTCGCAACCGCCTCAAGGACCTGCCCCGCGATATCGCGCTCGGCATGCTCAACCGCCGCCTCGCTGAACTCGCCAAACAGGAAGGCGCGCCTTTCTCCGGCGGTTACGCGGGTGCCGGTTCGTTTTACAAGATTTCCGACACCGGCAGCATCGAACTGCGCGCCTTGACCGGCACGTGGAAAGAGGCGCTCAAGGTCGCCGAAAACGAACTGCGCCGCGCCTTGCAATTCGGGTTTCAGGAACCCGAACTGCGCGAAGTCATCGCCGGCATGCGCAACGGTCTCGAACAAGCCGTGCGCCGCGCCCCCACCCGCCGCTCTCCCCAACTCGCCATGGGCGTGCTGTCGGCCGTGGCCGACGAAACGGTCTTCACCACGCCTCAGACCGATTACGATTTGGTGACGCCCGCGCTCGACCAGATCACGATCGACCTGTGCAACGCCGCCTTCCGCGAGCTTTGGTCGGTTCCTCACCGCTACGTCACCGTGGTCGGTAACACCGGCGCGGATCAACCCGCCGAGCCCGAGCTCGAAATCGCCGAGCTGTTCTCCACCGCCCAAGCGGTCGTGCTCGATCCACCCGCGCAAATCGAGGAGGTCGCGTTTGCCTACACCGACTTCGGTCCGGCCGGGGAAATCTTCTCCCGCGATCACGTCGCCGATCTCGACATCACCCTCGTCGAGTTCGCCAACCGCGTGAAACTCAACATCAAGCAAACCGACTTCTCCGCCGAGAGCATCAGCATGTCGGTGCGCATCGGCACGGGCCAACTTTCCGAGCCCACCGCCGATCAGCCGGGACTCAGTGTCTACGCCAGTAATACCTTCACCCTCGGCGGTCTCGGCGCGCACTCCTCCGACGAGCTGCGACGCATCCTCGCCGGCCGCAACGTCGGCGTCGGCTTCGGCATTGGCACTGATGCCTTCCAGCTTTCCGGCGCCACCACGCCCGACGATCTGTTACTCCAGCTCCAGCTCGCCGCCGCCTATCTGGTCGACCCCGGTTTCCGTCCCGAGGCCGACCGCCAGATGCGCAAAGGCATCGAGCAATATTACACCCAACTCGCTCACGTCCCTCAAGGTCCCCTCCAGACCGAGGTGCCCCGCTTGCTGGCCAACGGCGACATGCGATTCGGCCTGCCCCCGCAGGACGTGCTCGACCAGCGCACCCTCGACGAGGCCCGCGCCTGGCTGACGCCCGAGCTGCAGCACGGCGCGATCGAAATCGCGTTGGTCGGTGACCTCGATGTCGAAGCCGCCATCGAAGCCGTCGCCGCCACGTTCGGCGCCCTGCCCACCCGCGGAGCCAAGCCGTTGCTCTACGAGCGCCGCCAAGTCTCGTTCCCCGAGCCCTTCGAGAAAGACTACACCGTGCCGACCGAAATCCCCAAGGGAGTCGTTTCGATATACTGGCCCACCACCGACGGCAAAGACGTTCATGTTGCCCGCCGCCTCAACGTGCTCGCGAACATCCTCGGTGATCGCATGCGCAAAAAGATTCGCGAAGAGCTCGGCGGTTCCTATAGCCCGTCCGCCGGTAGCAATACCAGCGATACGTTCGACGACTACGGCACCATCAATGCCTACATCGTCGTCGATCCGCCCGATGCCGCCCGACTCGCCGCCGCCACCCGTGAACTCGCCGCCGAGCTCGCCGCCCACGGCACGAATGACGACGAGTTGCAGCGCGCCTTGCAGCCCATCCTCACCAGTCTGCGCGAAGGCGAACGCACCAACGGCTACTGGCTCGGCGCCGTCCTCGTGAGCGCGCAGGAATTCCCGCAGCGCATGGACTGGGCCCGCTCCCGTTATTCCGACAATCAAGCGATCACCGTCGCCGAAATCAATAAGCTGGCCGCCGCCTACCTCGGCAACGATCGGGCGTTCCAAGTCATCGTGCTGCCGGAGTAATCTCCGCGCCCGACCCGATGCGATTAACCCGGTGCTTCACCTGCACCGGGTTTTTTGTCGGTGGATCCCGGGCCTACAGCTCTTCCTCGTCGTCCGTCCCCGTCGCCCACTCGAGCTGAAAGAGCGGCAACAGCAGCAGCAACCCCACCACAGTCAGCCCGAGCACCGAGTATCCGGCGACATCATGCACCGTGCCCTCGATTGCCTCGTGGCCGTAGTTGTAAGCCCAGCTCGTGAGAAAAAGGCTGCGAATCAAATTGGTCAGGAAGGCAAACGCCATCGCCGCCGCGACCAGTGCCACCTTCTTCCACAGCTTGTCCAAAAACACCGCCGCGAGAAACGAGCCCGCAAACAAACACGCCGTCAGCGAACGAATGCCCGAACACGCCTGCTCCACGCCCACCCGATTGGGTTCGCCGTCCGCCAACGGCGGCAGCACGAGCACGTTGCCTTCCTGCTGTAGGGGAAGTCCCAATACGTCGAAGACAAAAAAGACCACCGTGGTGACCTTGTGCAAAAGGAACAGACTGAGCTGGTTTTCGATCACCGACACCATCGGTGCCGATACCAGCCACACCAACGCGGGAAACAACAGCAACGCGGTCAACCGCACGCGCGCATCATCGAAAATCCCGCTCGGCCGCGACGACTCGGCATCCGGTGCATTGACAAAAAACAACGTCAGCGCGATCGCCCCGGCGCCCATTGAAAGTGCCAGCGATCCCGGATGCGAGGGTCCCGCTCCCGCCCGATAAAAGGCTCCCAGTAAAAACAACAACGCGCCGCCCAACATGCCGCCGTAGATGACAAAGTTGAGCAGCCAACGCTTCCACCCCGCCGCCCGCGGACTCGCCGGAGCCGCACAAACCGTCACGGCCGCCGTGATGCGCGACCACCGGTCATGGACCACAAATGCCACAAACGCCGGCACCAGCCAGCCAAAGCCGTAGTCCTCGCGATTCGCCCACCAGTGCGAGTGATCCCACGCCACGAAACCCATGAATCCCGCCGCCAACAGCAGCGCCAGAAAGAAGGGCAAGGTGAGCGTTTCGACCGCCCGGTTCCAGTGGGTCTTAAGCATGGACACCCGCACCTTGTGCACGCCGCCGAATTTCCGGCCAGCCAATTATCGCCTCCGCCCCACCCGCGGCTCCGGTGCGAGTGTAACCATTATGGTTACACTCGCACCGGATCAAACCGCCGCCCGGCCAGGGTCAATTGCGCCCCTCAGAGCGCTTGGAAAACGAGCGACGCGTTCGTGCCGCCGAAACCGAAACTGTTGGCGAGTGCGCCGCGCACCGTTTTTTGCACGGCCGTGTTCGGCGTGACATTGAGTCCCGTCGCCGCGACCGCGGGATCAATGGTTTCGATGTTGATCGACGGCGAAATCGTGCCGGTCTCGATCGCCTTGACGGCCGAAAACGCACCCATCGCGCCCGCCGCGCCGAGCAAGTGGCCGGTCATCGATTTGACCGCGCTGGCATGCAGCGTGTCGAGCTGATCGGCAAAAACACTCGCGATCGCGGCGGCTTCCTCGCCGTCGCCCCCGGGAGTCGAGGTCGCATGGGCCGCCACAAAATCAATCGCCTCGGGTCCGATGCCCGCCGACGCGAGCGCCGCGCGCATGGAGCGTTGCGAACCTTCTCCCCCGGGGGAGAGCGAAGACAGGTGGAAGGCATCGGCCGAAGCCCCGTAGCCGCTGAGCTCGGCATAGATCCGTGCGCCGCGCGCCTTGGCGTGTTCGAGTTCTTCGAGCACGAAAACCACCGCGCCTTCGGAAAGCACAAAGCCATCGCGATTGGCGTCGTAGGGCCGCGAGGCGGCGCTCGGCTCGTCGTTGCGCGTGGACAGCGCCCGCATTTGCGCGAAGGCACCGACCGCGAGCGGCGTGACCGTCGATTCCGCGCCCCCGGCAATCATCACCTCGGCATCGCCGCGCGCGATGGCCGCGGCGGACTCGCCGAGCGAGTGGCCCGAAGTCGCACAGGCGGACGCCACCGCCAGATTCGGTCCGCGCATGTTGAGCAGCAGACTGACCTGACCGGCCAACAAATTGGGTGCGATTTGAATAATGAAAAATGGCGAGATTTTGCGGAAGCCCCCCTTTTGCCACGTCTCATGTGTCGCTTCGATTTCGGGTAGACCGCCGAGACCGACG
Organism: Synoicihabitans lomoniglobus; assembly: GCF_029023725.1. GTDB lineage: Bacteria > Verrucomicrobiota > Verrucomicrobiia > Opitutales > Opitutaceae > Actomonas > Actomonas lomonigloba. The sequence continues at coordinate 1,169,844 of NZ_CP119075.1, read as the reverse complement.
CCGAGATTCACGCCCATGCGATCGGAGTTGAGCGAGGCGCGGTGAGCATCGAGCCCGGAGTCGGCGTAGGCCTCGACCGCCGCCGCCGCGCCGAGATGCGTGAAGCGGCCGAACTTCTTCGCGTCCTTGGGCGTGAAGACCCGCTCCATCGCGGGCTTGTCGTCTCCGAAGGGTTTGAGCGGGGCCGCCAACGGCGCCGTGGCTTCGAAACCGTCGACTTCGCCGGCGATTTTCGCCGTGCAGGTGGTGGCATCGAATCGCGTGATCGGTCCGATCCCGGAACGACCGGCCGCGAGACCGGCCCAGGTTTCAGCGGCGGAGAGCCCCATCGGAGTCACGGCCCCAAGGCCCGTAACCACCACACGTCGGTTGGCATTTGTGATATTCATTTCGCGTAAAGACGACACCCGTGGGCCATCGCGGCGGATTTGTCAGCCCCGTAATTCCGGTCCCGGATGGGATCGCACCCTGCTCCATTTCAGGGCTTTGACAACGGCGCGACGGAGTCCTTCACTGCCGGCTCCCACTCATGGATCAGCTGCACGCCTACTGGCGCATGGAATATATCAGTGCGCCCCGTTTTCCCAAAACGGACCGACCCTTCACCGATCTCCCGCTCTTGGGCGACGATCGTGCGGCCTTCATTGTCCACCGCACCGAGCTGAGCTACCTCATGCTCAATCGGTTTCCCTACAATCCCGGCCACCTGCTCGCGATTCCCTTTCGTGAGGTCAACGAACTCGAGGATCTCACGCCGGAGGAATCGGCCGACCTCATGGCCCTGATTATTTTCGGCAAACGCATCGTGAGCGCCGCGCTCAATCCCGACGGTTTCAATGTGGGGTTCAATCTCGGCTCCGCCGCCGGGGGCAGCATTCCGCACTTGCACGGCCACATCGTGCCCCGCTGGAACGGCGACACCAATTTCATGCCGGTGCTCGGCCAAACCCGCACATTGCCCCAGGCGCTCGAATCGACTTGGGAAAAACTCGCCGAAACCGCGGCCGCCCTCTCCGCTCAATCATGATCCCTGCTCCCTTGAGGCGGAGGTTGGGCCCCGTCCCCCGTTCCGCCCGCGCCTAAAGGCTGCATTCCGCATGGCCGTCAAAACGCTCTACTTTCCCAATCCCCGCCATCTCAACCAACTCTACGCGAGCCGGGCGGAAAATCTAGGCTACGCGGAACGCATCCTCGACGCCAAACTCACCACCCGGGAGGACTGGCTCAAAGTCGATGGGGCCGACGAAACGATTCGCCGCATCGAGCAGTTGTTCGGCTTTCTCAACGACGCCCGGCAACAGGGGGTCGCGATTCAATCGCCCGACTTTCGACGCTTCGTCGACATGGTCGCCCGCGATGAGGCCGAGCAGTTGGCCGAACTGTTTGCGAAGCCACTCGTCATTACAACCAATCGCAAATCGATCGTCCCCAAAACGCTCGGGCAAAAGCTCTACCTGCAATCGCTGCAACACTGCTCCGTGGTCTTTGGGCTCGGCCCCGCCGGCACCGGCAAAACCTACCTCGCCGTCGCTCACGCCATCTCCGCCCTGCTGCGCAACGAGGTGGAACGCATCATCCTCACGCGTCCGGCGGTCGAAGCCGGCGAAGCCCTCGGTTTCCTGCCGGGCGATCTGCGCGAAAAAATCCTCCCCTACCTGCGCCCGCTCTACGATGCCATGGCCGACATGATGTCGGGCGAGGATGTCGAGAAGCTCACTGAGCGCGGCATCATTGAAATCGCTCCGCTCGCCTACATGCGCGGCCGCACGCTTTCCAACGCCTACGTCATCCTCGACGAAGCCCAGAACACCACGTCCGAACAGATGATGATGTTCCTCACCCGCCTCGGTGAGGGTTCGCGTATGATCATCACCGGAGACACCACCCAAGTGGATCTCCCGCGCTCCAAAACCTCCGGCCTGCTGGAGGTGAGCCGTATTCTGCACGACATCGACGGCATTGCTTTCCACGAGTTCAGCGGTGCAGATGTGGTGCGCCATCCGATCGTGCAGCGCATCATCGCCGCCTACGACCATTACAAAAATCCCATGAACGCCAACGACGCTTCCGACGTCTGACGCGTCAGAGACCTTCCGTCCTTCGACTCGACCCGTGTCTTTTCTACCCAAATTCAAGCTGCTGCGCGGCGGCAAAGCGCCCCGCCGGGTGCGCAAGCGCGAAGCCCCTCCGGGCCTCGTTCAGTTTCTGGAACAGAGCCGCGTCATCGCCGCCCTGATCTTTTTTGCCACGGTCGCGGCCATCGTGCTCATCAGCTTCGTGGGCGTGCGGTCGATCGACGTGCCGGTGTTGCCCAATCAGTCGGCTCCCGTGCGCATCGTGGCCAACGACTCTTTCAGCTACGAGAGCGCCGAGTTGACCGCCATCCAACGCGAGCAGATCCGCGACCGCATCCCGCCGGTCTACCGGTTGGAGTTCGAACCCCTCACGCAGTTCGAGACCCACATTCACGATCTGCTCGAGGAGTTTGAACGTTTCGAACAGACGTTCCCCGCCGACGCCGCCTCGTCGCCGGCCGCTCACGAACAGCTCGAGCTCATCACGTCCGCATTCAATGCCGCCGGCCCTTACCGCACCACCGTCGCCGACCTGCGCGCCCTGTTGTTTTTGGGCAACGCCGCGCAACGTCGCACCGTGGTCGAAAACGCGCTGCTCGTGCTGCGCGAGATCTACGCCCAGGGGGTGCACGATGACGGCGCCATGGCCGCCTCCTCGCGCAACGGCGACGTCACGGTTTTCCAAATTTCCCAGGCCGATGAGGTCACCAACCAGGCCGTCGAGTCCATGGAGGACGCGCTCACCCTGCTGCGCATCAATCTCGCGGCGGAGGGGGTCGGCCGACCGACCACATTGTCGTTGTTCCGCATCTTCCGCAATGGCGTGACGCCCAACCTCGTCTACGACCAGCCCGCCACCAAAACCCTGCAGCAACTGGCCATCGCCAATCTACAAGCGGTCACGGTCGAGGTGCAACGGGGCCAAACCATCATCGAACCCGGCACCCGCGTAACTCCCGAACAATACGAGATGCTGGTCGCCCACCGCGAACACGTGCTGCAGTCGGGCGACGCCCAGATCGACGAGGGGCTGCAACTTCTCGGGCGTGTGCTGCTCGTGCTCGCCATGGTATTGGCCTGCACCATTTACATTCGGCTGGAGGACATCGAAACCCTGCGCAGCAACAGCCGTCTCGGACTGCTCGCTCTCGTCGTCATGCTGAATCTCACCGCCGTGCGCGGAAGCTACGAGCTCAACTCCCTGCCTTATTTCATCGCCCATTCGAGCGCGGCGTCGCTGTTGCCCTACATCGCTCCGACCGCCCTCGCACCGATCATCGTGGCGCTGCTGATCGACGCGGGATCGGCTGTGTTCATGGCCCTGTTGATCTCGATTTTCACCGGCGTCATTTACGGCAATCGGCTCGACCTGTTGGTGATCACGTTCCTTGCGTCGATGGTGGCGATTTTTTGCGCCCGCCAGACCCGCAAACGCGGCTCGATTGTGCGCGCCACGGCACTGGGCGGCGTGGTGGTCGCGACGTTTGCCATGTTGATCGGCATCACCGACCGATTGCCCCCCATCAGCGTGATGCAGCAGATGACGGCTGGTCTCGTAACCGGACTCCTCACCGGCGTCGTCGTGGTTGGCATTCTGCCCATGGTGGAATCGCTCTTCAAACGCACGACCGATATCACCCTGCTCGAGCTCACCGATTACAACCATCCGCTGCTCCGGCGCATGCAGATGGAGGCACCCGGCACGTATCACCATTCGCTCGTCGTCGCGCAGCTCGCCGAAAACGCCGCCGACGCCATCGGAGCCAACGCCCTGCGCGCTCGCGTCTGCGCCCTGTTTCACGACATCGGCAAAATGGTGAAACCGGAGTATTTCACCGAAAATCAACGCGAGGGCGTCAACCCGCACGATTTTAACAACCCGTCGCTGTCGGCGCTCATTATCAAGAGCCACGTGAAGGAGGGCGTGGATCTCGCGCTGCAACATCGTCTGCCGAGGGTCGTCGTCAACGTGATCCGCCAACACCACGGCACCTCGCTCATTCGTTATTTCTTCTACCGCGCGATGGGCGCGATCAAATCGCCCGGGGCCTCGCACGCTCCGTTCGGCACGCCGCCCAAAACGGCCACCCCGGCGAGCAACGACCCTTCCCTGCCCGGACTGGAGCCCGTGCCGGTCAGTGAGACGACCTACCGTTACGACGGCCCCCGGCCTCAGTTCAAGGAATCCGCCATCATTCTCATGGCCGACAGCTGTGAAGCCGCCTCGCGCTCCCTCGCCAAAGTCACGCCGCAGGGTCTCGACGATCTCATCGATAAAATCGTGGCGGACCAAATCGCCGACGGTCAACTCGACGAATCGCCGCTCACCTTCGCCGAAGTGACCCGCATCAAGAGCAGCTTCAACTTCACCCTGCTCAACATGCTCCACTCCCGCGTGGCCTACCCCACCGACGCCGGCGGCACCAAACCCGGCAACACCGCCGAGGCGTGAAGCAGATCAAGTGAGAACTCAGAAGTGTTAAGTAAGAACAAACCGCGCTTCCTGATTTCTTACTCCGAACCTCTTCTGATTTCATACTTCCAGCATGCCTCGCGAGATCGCCATCAACAACGCCCACCCGCGACTGCGGCTTGATCGCAAGGCCATCCGCGCCGCGATTGAACTGCTCGATCGCCACGCCAAGCGCTTTCTCGATGGACCGTTGCCGGGCGAACTTTCCATCGCGTTTTTAACCGACCCCGCCATCGCGCGCCTGCACGCGGATTTCCTCGATGACCCCACCGCCACCGACGTCATCACCTTCGAAGGTGAACCGGCTTTCGGCACGGCCGGCGAGATCTGCGTCTCGGCTGATACCGCCGCGAGCTACGCCGCGAAAAAGGGCCACGATTTCAGCGAGGAACTCACGCTTTACGTCGTGCACGGCTGGCTGCACCTCGCCGGCTACGACGATCTCGAACCCGCCAAAAAACGCCGCATGCGCGCCGCCGAAGCTCGCGCGGTGAATATCTTGAAAGAAGCCGAAGCGTGCCCGCGTTTCAGTTGGAAACAATGACCCCGCTGTCCCCTTTTTCTCGGAACTCATCGGCCTCTGACACTCTGAGTCCCTGCTCCGCCTGTTGACTATGCATGCTTCCGCTTTGATCCCTGCCTTTATTTGTCTCATCGCCACTAGCGTATCTCTCCCGGCTTTACCCGATCTGGATGAAGTGGGCATTCCGGTCAGCGTTGCGGGCAAAGTAACCACCGAGGTGGAACTCGGGGCTGATCCCGGATTCGATATGATCATACCCGTTGAGCCGGCCCCTGCGACGGTGATCACGCCCGGCAGCCGCTTGGTGGTCCGCCTGGCGGCAGCGTTTGGGGACGTCACTGACGTGAACTGGTATCACGGCGGGACGCTGATCGCCTCCAACCAATCCACATTGGTCATCGAATCAGCCAGCCCTGATAATTCCGGCCGCTATCGGGCCACGTTCTCCGGCCACAGCAGGTTCAGTGCGACGACGCCGCAAGCAATTCTGATCGCCACCACGGACCGCCACCGCTTGGTCAATCAATCCACCCGGGTGACGATCTCCCCCAGTTCTCCGACCGCCACTTTTGGGTTCGTGATCAGTCCTCCCGCCGCAGGTTCCTACTATGGACAACGTGTCTTGATTCGGATCGTGGGACCCGATCTTGCCGACTTCGGCGTCGAGAATCCGCTGTCTGACCCGCTCTACACTCTCCATGACGCGAACGGCGGTGATATCACTCCGGGAATGATATTTCCCGCCGTAATTTACGAAGACGGAAGCACGCCTCAGTCCCGCTACGTTGCAACCGTAGCCGAGCAGGCGCGAATCGTCGGCGCATTCCCGATCGATGCGGCGGTGCAATATCCCGTCACTTCGCGCAGTGTGGCCGATGCTCCCAACTTAACCGCCGGGGCCTACACGCTCACCGTCACGTCCGCTTCGGGCGGCACGGGCGACGTGCTCGTGGAAATTTATGAAGTGAGGACCGAAGGGTTCAGCTACCCGATCTCCCCCTAACCGGCTAGCGGCACGTCCCGCACCTTTCCGCGCACTTGCACTTGCGGGATCGCGGCGTCGGGGCACGCTGACGGTTTCATGCCGAAACCGCCCAAGTCCAAGTTCACCTCCGCGCGCAATGCGTTCCTCTCGGGCCTGCTCCTGCTGGCCCCGCTCGCGGTCACGTGGGTGGTGTTTTCCTGGTTGGTCGATCGGGTCGGCGGCACGTTCCGACCGTTCTTCTTCTTTGCCGTCCCGGACAACCTGCGTCAGGAGAGCTTGGAGATCGTGTGGAATGTCCTGGCCACGCTGATCGTCGTCCTGCTCGTCACGACCCTCGGCGTGGTCTCGCGCTACGTCTTCACCGCTTACTTCGGCCGGACCGCCGAGCGCGTGATCAATAACATTCCCGGAGTCGGATCGGTTTACCGCACGGTGAAGCAAATCGTCGACACGTTCAGCGCCCAAAAACGCAACGTGTTCGAGAAGGTCGTGCTTGTGGAATATCCCGCCCCGGGCTCTCACGTCGTCGGCTTCCTCACCAACCGCGCCAAGGGGGAGCTGCAGCATCGCACCGAGTCCGAACTGTGGACCGTGTTCATTCCCACCACGCCCAATCCGACGTCCGGTTTTCTCATTTTTTATCCCAGCGAGAAGGTCACCGAACTGGACATGACCGTCGGTGACGCCATGAAACTCATCATCTCGGGCGGCACCGTCGTGCCGCCGTGGCCGCCGCCCGCGAAGACCCATCCTCCTCTGCCCGAAACGGCCGACGCTTCCTCCGCCTGATCACGTGGCCGGTCCCTCGCTCAGCACCGAGGTTTATATCTTGTCGAAGGCTCCGCTGAAGGAAGCCTTTCAGCCGAGCGTCGCCTACTCCGCCGAACACGGCACCCTGCGCGTGCTGCAACGCATCCCGCGTAAACCCACGCCCACCCACATCGGCTTGGATCTTTTCGATCACGTTGCGCTCATGCTCGATGCCGGTTCAGCCGGCACGTGGTTTGTGAAAGAGGTGCGCCTGCTGCATCGCCACAGCGGGATTGGTCAAAATTATCGCCGACTCCAACATGCCTCCGCCTTTACCGCCATCATCGCGCGCAATCCCGTCCCCGAGGAAAGTCGCGACGCCGTCGCCGGTTTGATTGCCACGGCGCTCGGTGCGTTCGCCACCACAGACCGGCCCGACATCGTGGGTTTCAAGAGTCTCTACTGCTTCGCCCGCGACGAAGGCTATCCGCTCAAACAACAGTGGTTTCCCACGCTCCCCCGCGATGATCGCTCCGCCGTGGCCACCCTGTTGAATCAACCCGTGAATGAACAAACCGTCGCCCCCGCCCTCGTCACCCATTTGCACCACCACATGGAAGACTACCTGCGCGCCCACACCGACATCTTCGTCGACTAAGCGGTAGCGCGGTTTCGCCCGCCGCCGCTCGCCACCCCGCCGACTTCTCACTTCTAATTTCAAACTTCCCACTTCCTACTTAAAATGGACTTCGATCTCACCGCCCGCACCGCCCGACTCAGCGTTGGCGAACTCGCGGACTTTGCGGTCGGACCCCGCGACGGCGGCGAAGGTCAAAGCGGCATCTGGCGCGCTCAACTCGGCAGTTACTGGCACCGCGAACTGCAAACGCAGACCACCAGCGAAAACCCCGACGCGCATTTCGAAGTGGCGGTCGACGGCGAGGTCGCCCACCGCGGCTGGCGGATCTCACTCAACGGCCGCATCGACCAACTCGTGCCGCAAGGCGAGACGACCGTGCTGCGCGAAATTAAAACACTCACGAAAGCCGTGCCGGTGCCCGAGCCCGAACTGCGAGCCGACTACCCGCACTACTTTGCCCAGCTCGCCATCTACCTTTCCCTGCGCCGACTGTCCGCCCCCGAATCGGCGCTCCGCGGTGAACTGATCTTTGTCGAAGCCGGCAGTGGTCTTTCCCAAACGGTCCGCTTCACGCGCGAAGACGAAGCAATGTTCGACGCCCGGTTGGAACGACTGACGCAGTTCCTCGATCTGCATCGCCGCGCCCTGGAACGACGGCGCACGCTCACCTTTGCCCCGGCGTTTCCAGAATTGCGGCCCGGACAGGAAGATACCCGTCAGCAACTCGAAACCGCCCTCACCGCGCAACGCGTGGTCGCTTTCGAGGCGCCCACGGGTTTCGGCAAAACCGGCGTCATGCTGGAGACCGCCCTGGAGTCCCTGCGCTCCGGCTCCTGCGATCGCGTCATTTACCTCACCAGCAAATCCACCGGCCAACTCCAAGTCGTGCACACCCTGCAACGCATGACGGACCCCGCAGCTTGTCACCTAATAGGTGACAAACGATCGCAGGCGGAGCCCACGCGGCTCGCGGTGTGGCACGTGCGCAACAAGGGCGAACATTGCGTGAACACCACGTTTCACTGCGTGCGCGATCAGTGCCGGTTTATCCAGGATGTGGAGACGCGGTGGCCGGGCAGCGGCCTCGATCGTTTCCATCTGTTCGAAAACGAAGCGCGCGATTTGCCGACCTTGCGCGCCGCGGGTCGAGACGCCGGGGTCTGTCCTTACGAAATCACGCGCACCGCGCTGGCTTTCCAGGACGTGTGGGTCGGCGACTACAACTACGTCTTCGCGCCGCGCAACCGGGGCTTGTTCGAAAACCAACCCGGCTGGAATCCCGCCCGCACGATGCTCATCATCGACGAGGCCCACAATCTGCCCTCCCGCGTGGCCGACGCGCACTCCCACCGCATTACCGCCGCCGAAGCACGCGCCGTGCTCTCCGAACTCGATCATCAGCGGGCCCCGTCTTCGTTTCAACGGGCGTGGGAATCGTGGACCCTCCTGCTGAGTTCGCTGCGCGCGACCGAGGCACTCGATGCCCACGCCGAGGACGACGTGCTGGATGTGCTCACCCGCATTGCGGATCAACTCCCCACCATGCCGGTCGATTTCGCCGCCATGGGTCCCCAACTCGCGGATACGATCTGGCTGACCGCCGAGCTCGTCGACTGGTTGCGCAGCGTGACCCTGACCCGCCTGCTGTGGTCGCCGCGCGACACAGAGCTCAACTTCACGTGTCTCGACGCCGCACCCGTCACAGGCAGCATCCTGCGCACCTTTGGTCACGTCGTGTTGGCCAGCGCCACGGTCGGCCCCACCGATGCCCTGGCAGCCGCGGTCGGTCTCGATGCAAACGCGCTCGGTCGGGTCAATGCCCTCACACCGTGGCGCGATCACAGTTACGCCGTCGCGGTGGATCTGCGCGTCGACACCCGTTATCAGCAACGCCGACGCCACTTCAGCCGCACGGCGGAAACCGTGGCTCGATTGCACGCCGCCGCCACCGGCGCGCCCGTGGTGTTTTTTCCCAGCTACGCCTACGCGGAGACCATTGAGCGCCAACTCGATACCGACGGCCACGTCTTGCGGGTGGCGTTGCAGCCGCGTTTGCCCGACCTCGCCGCGCAATCCGCCTGGGTGGAGCAATCACTCGCGCTCGCCGATGTGCTGTTTCTCGTGCTGGGCAGCAGTTTCGCCGAAGGCATCGACATGCTCGGAGGTCGGGTGACGCATGCCATGGTGGTCGGTCCCGCCTTGCCCGAGGTCAACGCGCGTCAACGCGCTCGGCTCACGGAACTGGAGCGCCAGGGCGTGTCGCGCGACGATGCCTTCGATCGCGTCTACCGCATCCCCGGGTTGCAAAAAGTGAACCAAGGACTCGGCCGTCTCGTGCGCGCTCCCGGACAACGCACGCAGGTGCTGCTGCATTGCCAGCGATTCATCGAGCCCGGTTTCGCTCGATTGTTGGCCAAGGACTATCAGTTCGGCACGCATATCCCGGACGACGCGGCGCTGGAGGAGTGGCTCGTGACGAGCGCGTAGGTCCGACCATTGGCTCGGTCGGTCGGGGTCCTACGCAAGTGTGCGTATGGTGGGTTTGCTCCACCTGCAATATGATGGCGATGGCTCAACTCTCGCCCTCAACACGCTAAATCCTATGTTAACGAAACTCTCCCTCCTGCCCGGTTTCCGGCGGCTGCTTTTGGCCGCAGTCGCGGGCTTTCTGCTCCCCGCGAGCCTGCTCGCGCAGGCGGAATTCGCCGGCCGCTACGTCGGCTCCATGAACACCATCGTCAGTGCCGGTGGCTTCAATCTGGAATCCGGCATCGGCGTGTATTTCGCCGACGTGGAAGCAAACGGCAGCATCAATTTCAACGGTGTGCTTACGGGCACCGTCTCGGCCAGCGGCGCGGTGACCTTCACCGGCGGCTCCCAATTTGCCAACATGGGCATCACCTCCGCCACCATTTCCGGCGGCACCATCAGCTCCGAATACGGTTCCTTGGTCGCCAACGGCACGACCCGATACCGGATCAACGCCAGCACCGGCTACACGGCGGCGGCGGGTGCCGGAGGTGGTTCCGGCGGAGGAGGTGGCGGTTCCGGCGGCGGTGGCGGCGGCACCACCGGGGACCTGCTCGCCTACTACTCCTTCGACAACCCTGCCAACCCCTTCAACGACGACTCCGGCCGCGGCGTGACGCTCGCGCCGGTCAATGGTTCACCCACGTTGACCGCCGGCCGCGTCGGCAACGGCGCGCTTTCCACCAACGGAGTGCGCCTGCGCGCTTTGGTGAACAGCAGCTTCAGCACGACCACCGCGTCGATGTCCTACTTCATCAAAATCACCGGCGCGGGCAACTGGAACCCCCGCGTGGTCGCGGTGCAAAAACCCGGCACCTCCACGCACTACTACGGCTCCTTCATTGCCGGCACCAGCACGGGACCGCGCAAACTCGCCAGCTACCATCTCACGGGCAACCGCGCCCGCATCTATGAAACTCCCGCCGCCTCCACTCTGGTCACCGCGCCAGACCCGGACTGGACCCACGTCGCCGTGACCCACGACGGCTCGACCGTCCGCATTTACCTCAATGGCGAGGTCGTGCTTACCCAAGCCAACGCCGGTGCCATCGACACGTTCTCCAGCGGCATGCTCTCCATCGCCGGTTCCGACAACGGCCTCGATCTCTTCCAGGGCGCACTCGACGAGATTCGCATCTTCAACCGCGAACTGACCGCCGCCGAGGTCACCACGCTCTCCACCGGCGGCGCGGTCGGCACCGCCGTTTCCACGGAAGGTGCGACCGGCTCGATCAGCTACGATGTGATCGCCGCGCCCAACAATCTCGTCGGTTACCGCAATCGCGTCGGTCAATCCCTTCAGTTCTCCATCACGGGCGCGCTCAGCGGTTCCGTCTGGGGCAGCGGGATCTACACAGATGACAGTTCTCTCGCCAAAGCCGCCGTCCACGCCGGGGTGGTTTCCCCCGGCCAAACCAAGACCGTCACCGTCAATATCGTGGCCGGTCAAAGCAGCTACCCCGCCTCCACCGCCAACGGAGTCACGACCAGCAGCTGGGGCGCGTGGGGTGGATCTTACTCCTTCGCCGATGCTTCCGGCGTGACCATTGGTCAAGTCGCCACGACCGCGCCCGTGACCGCCGCCAACTTCAGCGTGGTCAACACCAGCATCGCGCTCGGCCAACGCTTGGTATTGCCGATCCAGATCGATGGTGTCGGCCCCTTCACCTACCAATGGTTCCTCAACGGTGTCGCCATCAACGGTGCCACGGCCAACCCCTACGTGATCAATTCCGTCACCGCCGCCTACGCCGGCAGCTACTCCGTGCGAGTCGCCAACGTTGCCGGATCCAACACCTACACCGTCGGCTCGGTCGCCGTGAACGGAGCGGGTGCCCCCACGTTCGTGCTGCAACCTTTCGACAAGGTTGTCGCTCCCGGCGGCACCTTCGCCCTGGCCGCCTCCGCCGCCGGTTCCGGCCTGAGTTACCAGTGGTTCCGTAACGGCACCGCCCTCTCCGGCGAAACCGGCTCGATTCTGCTCCGCAACAACGCCAGCGCCAACGATGCCGGCAGCTACACCGTGCGGGTCACCAACAGCGGCGGCAGTGTGACGTCGCAAGCCGCCACCGTGTCACTGAGTGCGACCGCTTCCACCCTGCGCAATATCTCGGTGCGCACCAACGCCGCCAATGGTCAGGTCATCACCCCGGGCTTCGTCATCCGCGGCACCGGCACCAAGCGTGTGCTCATCCGCGCCATCGGCCCGGGACTCACCCAGTTCGGACTCACCGGCGTGATGCCCAACCCCAAGGTCACCGTGTATGATTCCAATCAACAAGTCGTCGCCAGCAACGACGACTGGAATGCCGCCACCGCCACGGCCATCTCGGCCGGAGTCGGCGCCTTCGCCATCACCCCGGGCAGCCTCGATGCCGCCCTCGTCGTCGATCTCCCCGCGGAAAACGCCTATACCGCGCAAATCACCGGATCCGATGGTCAGGGCGGCCTCGTCATCCTCGAGGTCTACGACGCCGACGAGGCACCGACTTCGAAACTCGTCAACGTCTCCGTGCGCAGCAACGCCGACAGCGGCAACGACGCGCTCATCATGGGCGTCAGCCTGCAAGGCACCGGCAAGCGCACCCTGCTCATCCGCGGCATCGGACCGACCCTCGGCGGCTTCGGGGTCGCCGGCACGATCGTCGATCCGCAGCTGACGATCTTCGACAGCGCCCAGCGTTCGGTCCTTACCAACGACAACTGGAGCAACGCCGACTTCGTCTACGAGTTGTTGGAAGCCACCAACTTCGTGGGCGCATTCGCCCTCGGAGCCGGCACCAACGACTCCGCCACGTTGTCCCTGCTCGATCCCGGCAACTACACCATCCAGATCACGCCCACCGACGGCAACGACGGTGAAGCCCTCGCCGAAATCTACGAAGTGCCGTAAAGCCTCTACCGTTGGACTCACCCTCAGGTGACATAACCGCCCCGCCCTCACCGGCGGGGCGGTTTTATTTTGTCCGACAATCGTTCTCGTTCTCTGAATCGTTCTCGTTCTCTTTTTTAACCCTGCCGCAAAGCCAACGAGAACGATTCACCGCCCATGTCCGAGCCGACCCTTTACACCGACCAACCCCCTTCCCCCCAAGCTCTCGTCGACTTGTTCAAAGGCGAGTGGTCTACCCGTTTCCCGGCTGCGGTCGGCGTTGAAACCGGCGGCACCGCCGGCCTCTGCGAGGACGAACGCGTCACGTGGGCCCTCACCCAGCTCGCCGCGCACGGTCACGCCATTGCCGACGCCACCACGCTCGAAGTCGGCCCGCTGGAAGCCGGCCATACCTACATGCTCGAACAGGCAGGAGCTGCGACCGTCACGTCCGTCGAATCAAACGCGCGCTCGTTTCAAAAATGCCTGCTCGTCAAAGAGCTCATGCAGCTCAACCGGACCCGCTTTCTCTACGGTGACATTCTCGGTCACCTGGAGACGACGAACGACACCTACGACATCGGCATCGCCTGTGGCATCCTCTATCACATGACCAATCCGGTGCGGCTGATCGAGTTGCTCACCCAGCGCTGCCGGAGCGTCTACATCTGGACCGTCTTCTACGATCCCGACTTCTATCGCCAAAATCCCGACAAAGCCGAGAAATTCTCGGCCACCGCCACCACCAACCACGCAGGTTACACCCACACCCTGCATCGTCACGAATACGGCGAAGCCCTGGAGTGGAAGGGCTTCTGCGGCGGTCCCCGCCCGCATTGCCAATGGATGGAACGCGATCAGATCCTCGGGGCTCTCGCCCACTTCGGCTTCACGAAACAAACCGTGCGCGACGAGCCGAATCCCCACGGCAGCGCCCTTAGCGTGGTCGCGTCGCGTTAGGATAAGAGTAGCTCGCGCCCACTCGACCGAGAGCGATCACCAAATCCGCCCCCTCGGTCCCCACCGCCCCCAACCTTCGGCCTGTTTCCCGAGCCCCCCCCCGCGAGTCGCTTTGCCCCAAAAGTTCGTAATACGAACATTCGAGGCACGAAACTGACGACGGTGACAGCCGGACGTTGGCCGGAATAGGGCTTGGGAGGGGCGGTCCGACCGTTCGCGAGTGCGAGAGCGCAGGCTACCGCGGCGGGAAACGCGGTGCCTGCCCGTCATTCCCATCACTTTCGTTTTGGTCATCGACCGGGCCGTTTTCACTTCCCGCTTTACCCCACGGGGTGCTCACGGCAAAACCGGCACCCGTGCCTGCGCCGCTGACTTTCGACGCCCCCGAACTCCACGCCGCCATCGAGCGGCTGGCCACCGCCATTGAATCCCGCCATGGCGTCAAGCCGCCCGTCGTGCTCGCCGGCATCGCCAATGGCGGTATCGAACTCGCCCAGCGTCTCGGCCGCCGTCTGGGGGTGCCCACCGCCCAGCTCAACCCCGCCTTTCATCGCGACGACATCGGCCGTAACCCCATTCCCGGCGACACTCAGCCGTCTATCATTCCCTTCGATATCACGGGGCGGACCGTCGTCATCGTCGACGACGTGCTGCACTCCGGTCGCACGTTGAAAGCTGCCATTGACGAACTCTTTGACTGGGGCCGACCCGCCGCCGTGGAGCTGGCCATCCTCATCGATCGCGGCGGACGGAAAATGCCTTTCGCCGCCGACTATGTCGGTCTCACGGTCACGCCCACCGATCGCCAAAAGGTCAACGTCTTCCTGGATGCGACCGACCCGTCCCGCGACACCGCCTCCATCACCGCTCTCAAATCGTAATCACTCTGATGTCCTGGAATCGACGCCACCTGCTCACCCTCGAGGAACTTTCCCTCGCCGAGCTCGACCAAATTCACGCCACCGCTGCCTCCTTTAAAAAAATCCTCACCCGCAGCGTGAAGAAAGTCCCCGCCCTCCGCGGCAAGACGATCGTCAATCTCTTCCTCGAGCCGAGCACCCGCACGCGCATGGCGTTCGACATGGCCGCCAAGCGCCTCTCGGCCGATACCATCTCGCTCGACGCTAAAAGCTCCTCCACGACCAAGGGCGAATCGCTCCGGGACACCGCCCAAAACATCGAGGCTTTGCAGGCCGACATGATCGTGGTGCGCCACTCCGCACCGGGCTCTCCGCTCTACCTTTCCAAGATTCTCGGCATCCCCGTAATCAACGCCGGCGACGGTGCCCACGAGCACCCTACTCAAGGCCTCCTCGACACGTTCACCATGCGCGAGCGACTCGGCAGCCTCAAAGGCCGACGCGTCGTGATCCTCGGCGACATCCTCTACAGCCGCGTGGCTCGCTCGAACATTCAGGCCCTCAAAACCTTCGGTGCGGATGTCACGCTCGTCGGACCTTCGACCCTCGTGCCCAAGCACCTTGAAGCGCTGGGCGTGACGGTCTCGCACGATTTGCGGTCCGCCCTGGCCGACGCCGAGGTCGTCATGTTGCTGCGCATCCAGCACGAGCGCCAAAACGCGGGCATGTTTCCCTCCATCGGCGAATACACCTCGATGTTCGGGCTCAACCAACAACGCGCCGCGTGGTTGCACCCCAACGCCATCATCATGCACCCCGGCCCGATCAACCGCGGCGTTGAGATCGACAGCGAACTCGCCGACGGTCCCCGCAGCGTGATCCTCGACCAAGTCACCAACGGCATCGCGGTCCGGATGGCCGTGCTTTACCTCTGCGCCGGGGGCCAACCCGAATACGTCACGCCCACCGGCTGACGGCCGTCTTCTCTCGTTCCCGTTCTTCGTTCTCGTAATCGTTCTCGATGCCTTTTCCTCCGTTCATCACACCACTCCACTGGTTCGAGAACGAGAACGATTAAGAGAACGAAGAACGATTATCACTTTCCATTTTCTTCCACCATGCCCGCTCTCTGGATTCAAAACGCCCGTGTCATCGACCCCGCCAACAAGCGCAACGCCGTCGGCGATCTCTTCGTTAAAAACGGTCTGATCGTCGCCGATCTTTCCGCCGCCGACAAAAAGAAGGCCAAGGTCATCGACGGCACCAACCTCGTCGCCTGTCCCGGTCTCGTCGATATCCACGTTCACTTCCGCGAGCCCGGCCAGACCCACAAGGAAAACATCGCCACGGGTTCGCACTGCGCCGCCGCCGGTGGCTTCACCACCGTGGTCTGCATGCCCAACACGTCGCCGCCCGCGAGCAACACCGGCACGATCCAATACATCAAAGACGTCATCAAACGTGACGCGGTGGTAAAGGTGCTCACCACCGGCTGCATCACCGTCGACATGAAGGGCGAAGCCCTCGCTCCCATCGGTTCGCTCGCCAAGGCGGGCGTCGTCGCCATCACCGACGACGGTGACTGTGTGCAGAGCAACGAACTCATGCGTCGCGCCTGCGAATACGCCAAAATGTTCGAACTCCCCATCATGGACCACTGCCAGGACCACTCCATGACGGTCGACGCTGTCATGAATGAGGGCGAGGTCTCCGCTCGACTCGGCCTCAAGGGTTGGCCCAATGCCGCCGAGGATCTGATCGTCTCGCGCAACGCCATTCTCGCCACCTACACCGGCGCGCACATCCACATGCAGCACATTTCGTCGCGCAACGCCGTCGAGATCATCCGCCGCGCCAAGGATCGCGGCGTCTCCATCTCGGCCGAAGCCACGCCCCACCACATTGCGCTGACCGACAAATGCATCGAGGGCTATGACCCGAAGTTCAAGATGAACCCGCCGCTGCGCACCGCCGAGGACCAGGAGGCGATCATCGAAGGGCTGCGCGATGGCACGATCGACATCATCGCCACCGATCACGCGCCGCACACCGACTACGAGAAGGACAAGGAATTCGACTACGCGCCCAATGGCATCCTCGGTCTCGAAACCGCCCTGCCCGTCACGCTCGACATTCTGTTGCGCAAAAATCGTTTCTCCCTGCCCAAGGTTGTCGACCTCATGACGCGCAAGCCCGCCGACCTGCTCAAGCTGGCCGCCGGCACGCTTTCAGTCGGCGCCGCCGCCGACATTTGCCTCTTCGATCCGAAGGAAAAATGGACCTACGACGCACGCGCCGGTTTCTCCAAGTCTTCCAACAGTCCATGGGACGGCGAGGAACTGCAGGGCCGCATTAAAACCACCATCGTGGACGGCCGTGTGGTCTACGACGGCAAAAACGTGCGCAAGCGCTGACCGATCCGCGCCCCTCCGGCCGCCAAACTTACCCGTTTCGGACGTTGGCATCTGCGTTCGCATCGGTGTGATAGACCGCTTCGTCACCTGACATGCCCGCCGAATCCCTCGATCTTAACGTCCTCCTCGCGCTCTCCGGGCAGATCCTGATGCTGCTCTGCGGCGTGGGGGTGCTTTGGCGACTTATGTTCAGCGCCGAGGGACGCGCCGCCCAACGTGGTCCCAAACCCCTGCCGCCTTGGTCGATCAACGGCGCCGAGTTCGGCATGGCCGTGCTCGCCGTAGTGGCGGGCGGCATCGCGGGTCAGATCGCCGCCGTCCTGATCGCGGCGCAGCTCACCACGGATGAAAACGTCATGCTCACCATCGGCGGGGCCGGTTTCCAAGGTGGCCTGCTCGCCGGCGCCGGCATCGCGTATATTTCCATTCTCAAGCCCGCACAGCGCAACGCCGCTCGCGGCCACGACGAGCCGCCCGCGCTCCCCGGAACCAAGGCGGTGAATCTCTGGATCGCCGGCCCTTACACGCTTCTCGCCGCCATGCCGGTGTTGTTCGTCGTCAACTTGACGTGGGTCTTCTTGTTGGAATCACTCGGCCTGAGCGTCGAAAAACAAGAACTGGTCAACATTTTCGCCGAAACCGACTCTCCCATTGTGCTGATCGGCATGAGTTTTCTCGCCGTCGTCGTGGCCCCCTTGGTCGAAGAAGTCATTTTCCGCGCCGGTCTCTTTCGCTTTCTGCGCACCCGCCTGCCCCGTTGGGCGGCGTTTGTGCTGCCAGCCGCGATCTTCGGATCGTTGCATGGCAACCTCGTCGCGTTCATGCCGTTGTTCATGCTGGGGATCGTTTTCGCGGTCGCTTATGAGCGCACCGGTCGGATCAGTGTGCCGATTCTGGCTCACGCCTTGTTCAACTTGAACACCATCCTGCTACTCCTTGCCGGAGTGGAGGTCTGAGGAGGCGCAACCGTGTCTCCCTTCACCAAACAAAAATCCGCCGCCGTGTCGGCCTGGGGCGAAGTGCGTCTCATCCAGGAGATTCGGCGCTGGCTTGGAACGGCGACCCCGCGTTCGCCGGCCGGCATCGGCGATGACTGCGCCACGTTGGCTGGTTCGATGCGCGACCAACTGCTGACCGTCGACCCGGTGATCTACGGCGAACACTTCGATGACAACGTGCCCGCCAAAGGGGTCGGCGCCAAACTCTTCAATCGCAACATCAGCGACATCGCCGCCATGGGCGGTCGGCCCCGCGCGGCGGTGATCGCGCTGGCACTCAGCGACGACGTGAAGATCACGTGGCTGCGCGAGTTTTATCGCAGTCTCGCCGCGATTGCCCGGCTGCACCATGTGCCGATCATCGGCGGCGATATCGCCCACCAACCGGCCGGCATCACCGCGACCATGACGCTCATTGGTGAGGCCACCGAAAAACGCGTGCTGACCCGGCAGGGCGCAGCGGCGGAAGACTGGATTTTCACCACCGGTAAACTCGGAGGCAGTCGCCTGGGTTGGCATTGGAAATTCACCCCGCGACTGCTCGAGGGCCAATGGTTGGTCGCACGTCCCGATGTGCGCTCAATGATGGATGTGAGTGACGGCGTCGCCAAAGATATTTGGTCGCTCACTCCTCGCGGCTGCCGTCCTGCCCTCAACGCTGCGGCCATCCCTGTCAGTCGCTCGGCGCGCCTCGCCGCGACGACCAGTCAGCGCACACCGCTGGCCCACGCCCTGACCGACGGCGAGGACTACGAACTGCTCTTCACCGTCAACGGCAGCACCGACCCGGCGGAATTCATCACCGCCTGGCGGCAGCGATTCCGGAGCAAACTCAGCTGCATCGGCCAAATGCGCCGCAAGCGTTCGCGCCGGCGCGACGACGACGAAATCGATCTCGATTCCTACCATGGCTTCGAACATCTGCGATAAACTGCGCGCCGGTGTCGCCACGGGCAGTGCCGCAGCCACGCGCGCGCTTGCCACCGAACTGGCGGCGGCGCTGCCCGATGACACCGTGCTCGCGCTGCACGGCGACCTCGGCGTGGGCAAGACCACCTTTGTGCAGGGACTCGCCGCCGGTCTCGGTATCCATGATCCGGTGACAAGCCCCACGTTCAATCTCTACACGCTTTACCCCGGGCCCCGACGCCTGCTGCACCTCGATGCCTATCGCCTCGAAAACGGCGGCCAGGTCGACGCGCTGATGTTGGAGGACTTTCTCATCAGTCCCTGGATCGCAGCCATCGAGTGGCCCGAACGCATCGCCGACTGGATGCCGCCCGACGCATGGCATCTGGAACTCGGCATCACCGCCGACGAACAGCACACCCTGCGCTTGCGGTAGTTCGGCGCGTCGCGCCGAACCACCGTCACATCGTGAAACGACCGGTTATTCGGTCGGCTTCTTTTCGTCCGTCGCCGGCTCTTCTCCGGTCGCGGCACTGGGCACTTCGGCCGAGGGAGCAGGCTCGGATGGTTCCGGCACGGGCGCGGTTTTCACCTCGGGTTCCGGTGCGGCTTCGGGTTCCGGCGTCGCCTCGGGTTCCGGCTCAGCGGTCGGACTCGCAGCCGGAGCCGGGGATTCTTCGGCCGACGCGGAAGCGGGTGCCTCGTCCGCGGCGGGAGCGGGAGCGGGTGCCGGAGTCGCGGTCGCAGCCGCAGGTTCCGGCTTCTCCGCAGGAGCCGTGGGCGCAGCCGCCGGGGCCTCTTTCGGCGCTGGGGCCGGCTTGGGCTTTGGCGTCGGCAGCGGAGGAGCGGCAAACAATCCCCCATCGATGAATTCGGTCACGTAACCTTCGGTCACCAACCAACGCAGATCGATGTGCATCCGCCGGACTTTCGGCTGATCGGGCTCGGCGAACGGAGAAACAGTCGACGTGGCTGCCGGCGCGTCGCCGGGGGTCGCCGCCTCAGTTTCAGCGACCGCCGAGATGCCGAGGAATTTTTCGGGCAGTTCGCTCACCTTCACCATCGGGTGGGTCTCGATGAAGTTGATCAGCTCGTCGATCGAATCGGCAAAGGTTTGTCCCGGCACGCGGAACTTCCGTTTGACCGCGCACACATAGCTGACGCCCTTCGCGCCTTTTTTGAAGATCGTAAACCCTTCACGACGCAGCCGACCGCGCAAGGCGTTGGCCGTGTCGAGGGGGAAGTGGCGCTGGCGCTCCAACGTGCCCAACACGGCGCGCTTGATCTCGCCATCGGGCATGTCGTCGATGATGCGGCCATGGAAGCGGCCTTGATCGTAAGTGCGCACGGCCTTGTCCCGGGCGTTGGTGAGCAGGAACACCTTGGCTTCGGTGAGGGAATCGAAGGTCGGCTCTTTCGCGGTGACCTGAACGGCTTCCGCTTCGGTCGCCAATTCCTCCACGGCGGGAGCATCGCTGTCCGGCGGAGCGGACGCGGCATCCATGACGGTGTTGGCGGCCTCGGGGGAAGGCGCGGCCTCCGCCACGGCTTCGACGCTGGGCGTTGCCTCGGCAGCGGTTTCCGCTTCGGCACTCGGAGCGGTCTCTTTTTCCGTAGCTGCGGTCGGTTTGGCGGTGGCACCGCCGGCTCCGATCCACGTATAGCGGGTCACCTTCTTCATCATGTCCAACCACGCCTCGATAACCTCCGGTTCGCGCACGGATTGGATCCGGCTCTGGAACGTCTCGAACGGCATGCGCGCCAAACGCGTGGCATGGTGCTGTTGCACGGCCTGATTGTAGAGGTGGTAGTTGGGCGGTCCCAACAACTCTCCCGTCACGCCGCACTTGTTGATGACCTGAAAACTGCCCTTGGGCGGATCGGTCTCGACCTGCTCGGTCGTGAAAAACTTATCGATGTGCTTTTGCACGACGTGGTTCAGCGCCGCGTCTTCGCTTTCGAAGGGCATGCCATCGGGCACCGAGACGTAGAACGGTTGTTTCGTCGCGCCCGCGTCCTTGCTCGGCTTGCGATCGAGCACGACGACGAACCGGTCGTTCTTGCCGATCACGGTTTTGGCGATGTCAAAAAGTTCAAACGTGCGGCAGGAAGCGCGAATCGTTTTGGCCAGCGCCGCAAAACTCACGTCCTCCGGGTAGAACGTCGGGTCGAAGTGCGGGCTCTGGTAAGGTGCCGCCGGAGGATACCCTCCCCGACCGCCGTGACCTCCGGGACCACGACGACGGTCATGGCCGCCGCCTTCGCCGCGGGGCGGACGTTCGCCATCACGTCGGTCGCCACCGGAACGGCGATCACCGCCGCCCGCACGTCGGTCGCCACCGGGTCCACCCCCGCCGCCGCCGGCAGGGCCACTGGGGCGTTTGAAACCACGGCGGTCCTTGCGGTTGTCGTGCGGACCATCGCGCCGGGGGCGGTCTTCACGCGGACGTGATCCTCCGCCTTTTTCCGGTTTTTCCTGGGTCCATTGCGTGCCAAAGTTGAAGCTCTCCAACTGACTCAAATCGAGTTTGTTGAACTCCTTCTTCGGTGTTTCGTTCTTCGGCTTGTCGTCCATGCGAAAACGAGCGGTGGGCTCGTGCTATAGGTGGTGTTTGATAGTGGTCGGCAGTTGAGTGGGAACACTCAGCTCGCAGTCTCCACGCGACCTTACTGCACGCAAGCACGATTAGGACCACTCGGCGGTCGTCTTGAAAACGCCAAAGCGGAAGTTCGTTATATTTTCACCGAGACGCGTCGCGGGGGCCAAACGCCCCGCGTTCGCGAGTGATCCCGCGCTTGCATGCCGACGTATTTGACCCTGACCTGAGAGAGCTCGATACCCCATGACAGCGCCCGCCCCTCACGACGTCATCCCGCCTCCGCAGACTCTGGCGAAACCCAATCAGACGGAATTGCTATCGGTCGTGTCGTTCCAGCTGTCCACCCAACTGCGGATCACGACCTTCGACAAGGAACACGTGGTCGTAAAATACGAGCCCGGCCGCACCTATCTGGCACTCTCGCCCGCCCAGTGGAAAGTGCTCCAGAGCTTCGCCCAACGCGCATCGACCGTGCCGCAGGTTTTGTTCGAACTGATCTCGAGCCGCCGCTGCATTCCCCTGCGGGAATTTTATGAAATCATCCTCAAGGCCCACGAACGCGGCATCCTCCAGGCGGTGGGCGAACCCGCACGACCGGAAGTCCCGGCCACGACGTGGGCATCGCGCGCTTCCGGTCGCAAAGTGCGCACGATGGTCATCGTGGCCGCCGTGGGGGCCGTGGTCGCCATGGTTTTGCGACCATTTGCCCTGCCCGTGTCCGCACTGGAACTCGCGGCCGGTTGGGCGATCGCATGCGCGACCACCAGCTTGGGTTACCTGTTGGCTGCGTGCGTGGCGCGGGATGAAGACGCCGAGATTTACCAACCCCACTGGCATGGGCGCACGTTGTTTCCGCACTACCGCGTCGATGTCGATGACGCCGTGATGGGCGGACGCGAAACCGTGGTCAATGTCGCCATGGCACGACTCGCTCCCCTGATCGTAGCCATGGGCATCGTGCCGTTTCTGCATCCGGGAATTTCGTTTCTGCTGTTTTGCACCTTCATTTTCCACCTCTCCCCGTTCTGGTGGTCGCCGGGGTTGCGGTTTTTGCACGGTCGTTACGGCAGCCCGATTCTCGATGCCTTCCGATCCTTCCTCTTCACCCCGAACCGGAACGCGTGGTTTGCGCTCCGGTCCCGACTGCGCGCGGTGGACATCAAGTTTCTCAACATTCATTTGGGCATGACGGTCGGTTGGTTGGTGTTGGTGCTGCTGGCAGGGTCGCTGCCGCTGCGGGCCAATGCCCTGGAACTCTGGCAGGCCTACACTTCGGCGAATGGACTTCATTTCACCGCCCTGGCCATGCTGACGTTGCTGGGCCTCATGGTCGTCGGCTCGACGCTCACCGGCATGTGGCTGCTGAGTTCGGCCATTGCCACGAAGCTCGGGCCGTTTCTCCGTCGAACGCTGCCGGTCGCCACCGTGGCCGTTTCGCCCGAGTTGTTGGAGGAGACGGTGCGTGAATCACTGCTGTTCAAAGGATTCTCGCGGGAGGAACGTGCCCGCATCGCGGCGACGGCCCGACCGCTGGAAGTCACCAAGGACACCATGGTCGTGCGGGAAGGCGAAGTCGGCTCGACCGTTTACATCGTGCATTCCGGGAAGGTGGAAGTGCTGCGCGACACGGATTCGGGCCGACGGGAATGGGTGGCGACTCTCGAACGCGGCGATGTCTTCGGCGAGCGCGCGCTCCTCGAAACGTCGGGACGGCGCACGCGATCGGTGCGGGCCACGAGCAACTGCGTGCTGCTGGAAATTGAACGAAGCGATTTCGAAGCCCTGGTGCTGTCCCGGCTCAATCGCACTCAGATCGAGGATATTCTGCAAAAAGTCGCCTTTCTCGACCGCATTGATTTGTCGGCGACGTGGAGCCCGCAGGCGATGTTCTCGTTTGCCCAACGCGCGATCATCCAGTCGTTCGACGTCGGTGAAACCCTCATTCGCGCGAATGACGACAACCAGTATTTTTTCCTGCTCTACGAAGGTGAACTATCGGTGCGCCAAAATCAGAAGGAAGTGGCGCGACTGCGCTCCGGTGACTTTTTCGGCGAGATCAGCGTGCTCCAAAACAGCACCGCCACGGCCACGATCGTGGTGCGCACTCCCGCGAAGTGCCTCGTGGTCGCGAAGCGCGAATTCCTGCAGTTCCTCGTGAACGACTTCTACATCGGCCTGCATTTCGAGCAGATCAGCTCCAGCCGTCTCGGCGAACCCATCTTCCCCCTGCAAGGCCGTTCCTTCGACGTCATCCGGGGGTGAACGTCCCCACTGGGACCATAGTTTCCGTTTTCGGAAAGGGTGCTCAGGAAGGGATTGGTCCGGCTTTCGCCGGCTCGCTGCGCGATCGACGCTGCGCGTCGCCCCATCTCCGTTCGCCCGCGTGGCGGGCTCTCTGCGTCGAACCCTTTGGCGGGTTCAAGTCCCCGGTTCGGTCTTCGCTCAATGCTCATCGATTGCCGTTCGAAGCATTTTCCCCGTTTTGAAAATGGTGCTCAGGAAGGGACTCGAACCCTTACACCTTTCGGCACACGCCCCTCAAGCGTGCGTGTCTACCAATTCCACCACCTGAGCATTTGTAGAGAGGAAGGCGGACTAAGAAAGATGGCCCGCACCTTGTAAAGCCCTGAAATCTACTTTCTAGATTCATTCTCCGGTTCAATTCCGCCCGCCCTTATTTTTGCCGCCCTTCTCATGACGCTCGACGATATCCAGCGCGATCTGCTCGCCTCTTACGAAAATCAAGGCGGCATCAATCACATCGACGGCAGCAATCTGCCTTCCGACCAATCGGTGAACTGGCTCGCGGCGGAAATCATGCATCTGATTTTTCCGGGGTTTTTCGAACACAAGGCGTTGGCCAAGAGCGACGTGCCCGCCATCACCGCCGCTCGCCTCAAGGCCGTTTGCCAGCGCTTGGAAGCTGAGGTGGCCAAGGCGCTCAAGTTCGCCAATGACCCCGATCCCGTGCCCCACGCCGAGGAGATCGCCTGCGCGTTGCTCCAGAAATTGCCGTCCTTGCGCGATGTCTGTCAGACGGATGTGCAGGCCGCCTACGAGGGCGATCCGGCGGCCCGGAGCGTGGAGGAAATTATCGTCGCCTACCCCTGCGTGCTGGTCATTTCGCTCCAGCGGGTCGCCCACGAGCTGTATTTGCTCAAGGTGCCGCTCCTGCCCCGCATGCTCACGGAATACGCGCACGAGCGCACCGGCACCGACATCCATCCCGGAGCCCAGATCGGGTCCCACTTCTTTATCGATCACTGCACCGGCGTCGTCATCGGCGAAACCGCCCGCATCGGCAACCACGTGAAGATCTACCAAAACGTCACGCTGGGGGCGAAGTCGTTCGAACTCGACGAGAATGGTAATCCGGTGAAGGGCGTGAAACGTCACCCCGACATCGAGGACCACGTCACGGTTTATCCGAGCGCCACCATCCTCGGCGGTAAAACCGTGATCGGGCGCAACTCGATCATCGGCTCCAATGTCTGGCTGATGAAATCGGTCCCGGCCGACAGCATCGTTTACTACGAGGGCGACCGCACTTCGGTGGTGCGCAACCAAGCCGATCGCAAAAAGAAAAACGAGCCGGAGGTCGAGGGTCTCGATTGGTCAATCTGATCGCCGCACGCCCGGCTCCGACGCCATCGGCGGCCCCTCAATAACGACGTTGCCGGTCGGCCAGACCGCGCGCGAGCGCCGCCGCGAAAAACGGCCCGCGATAAATCATGCCGGTGTAAACCTGCACCAACGTCGCCCCCGCATCGAGTTTCTCGGCGGCGCCGGCGGCATCGGTGATGCCGCCCACCCCGATGATCGGCAGACGGCCGTGAGTGGTGCGGGCGATGTAGTTGATGATCCGGGTCGAACGATCGCGCACCGGCGCGCCACTCAGACCACCGGTTTCCTCCACGTGCGCGAAGGGCCCTGGCCGCGCCAGCGTCGTATTCGTCGCAATGATACCGTCGAAGCCGAACTCCTCGATGACCGCGAGCACCCGGTCGATCTGGCCGTAGGAGAGATCGGGAGCGATCTTGAGCAACAGCGGCCGGCGTTCGGCGCCGCGCGCCGTGTTGGCCGCACTGACTTCGCTCAGCAGTTCGCGCAGACGACTTTCGTCCTGGAGCTTGCGCAGGTCGGGCGTGTTGGGACTGGAAACGTTGAGCACCAAATAATCGGCGAATTCCGCCAACTTGCCGAAACTGCGCAGGTAGTCGTCCACCGCCTTGTCGAGCGGAGCCGCCTTGGATTTGCCCAGATTGACGCCGAGCGGAATCCGGCGCTGGCCCACGGCCGGTTGCCGCGCCAGGCGATGCGACACGCGATCCGCCCCCTCGTTGTTGAATCCCATGCGATTGATGACGGCCTCCTGCGCCGGATACCGAAACATGCGCGGTGCCGGATTGCCGGGCTGGGCCAGCGCCGTGACCGTGCCGATCTCGACATGACCGAAACCCATCGCCGCCGCCGCCGGCCACGCACGGGCATTTTTATCAAAACCCGCCGCCAGACCCACGGTGTTGGGAAATTTGAGGCCAAACGCTTCCACCGGACGGAAGCGCGACTCCGGCAGACGATGCCAGCTTTCCATGAGGCGACACACCGGTTTCATCCAGCCCAGTGCCGCCATCGCCGTCACGCCCAGCTCATGCGCCCGCTCGGACTCGAGCTGGAACAACAACGGCCGCACCCACTTCTCGTAGAGAAAATCCATCGCCGCCGGACACTGAAACTCACATTTCAAAACGCAAGGACCGCCCGTTTTGGCCCCTAAATTCGTCCGTTCGACGGCACGGTTTTTGCCTTACGTTGCGGTTGTTGTTGCAACCCAGCGAAATTCGAGACCGAAACGAGCATCAGAAAAGTCACCGGAAAGTGGTTTTCGTGGTTTGACTCGGATGAATCACCCCCTTTTTCCTCCGACCTACTTAGCACACGCGTAACATGGCAAAATCCTCCTCAACCCTCGACTGGTGTATCGTTCGACTCGGTGAAGACCACAATTGGTGGGTCAATGAAGTCAGTGACCCCGTCCGTTGGGACGTCGACGGTCTCAGCATCGTTGATCCCCGTCAGGTCGACTATTTGATCGAACTCGTGGAGCCGCTGCGCGACTACGGCTTTGACCAGGACACCCTCGACGTCGCTTTCATCCCCTTCCGCATCGAGAAAGATGTCGGCGACGGCAAGGTGCGCCTCAAGCGGGTCAAGGAGTCCCTCTTCGATTCCGAAGACAAACTCTTCGCCCTGCCTGATATCGTCGACGACGAGAATGGTCCCTACGCCGATCTGCTCGACCACCTCACCCGTTGCCGGGTCAAGATGCTCAACGACGCCTTCGAATTTGAATCGAAGCTCACCGTCGACGAAGTCGAGGACGAGATCCGCGAGGACCAAAACGCCAGCTTCATCGAAGGCAAAGCCATCCACACCTTCGACGAACTCACGGCCATCCTCGACTACGTGCCCGCCGGCTACGAATCCGACGATGATGACGGTGACGGCTCCTCCGACGAAGAGGACATCGACGACGCCGATCTCCCCGACATCGACGAAGAGGACGAGAAATCCCTCAAGGGAGACTCTTCCCTCAAGTGGGATGACGATGAGGACGAGGATTCCGACGACGAAGACGACGAGGAGGAATCCGATGACGACGAGGACTCCGACGACGAAGAAGAGGAAGAGAAACCTCGCGGAAAATCCAAACGCCGCTGATACACGCAGCCCGTTGATCCGTTTTAATAGCGCGGCCCCTTCACCGGGGTCGCGCTTTTTGCTTTCGTCGGGCGAGCGAGTCCATGAACTTCCCGACATGCCCCTCCGGTCATTTCGAATTTCCTGCCGTGTGGTTTTCGCGAGCGTGGTGCTTGCCCTGACCGGCTGTGAAACCACTTCCGTGACGGGCGGCGCCACCAATCCGAAAATCCCGGAAGCCTCCTCATCCGCCCTGCTCCGCCCCGGAGACAGTCTCGGCATCGCCTTGCAGGGCATCCCCGACCCCAGCGCGCACAATGTGCAAATCGATGATCAGGGCCTCATTTCCCTGCCATTCGTCGGGGGCGTGCAGGCCGCGGGACTGACCGCCTCGGATCTTTCGGCCCAAATCCGCCAGACTTACGTGGCTCAAAATTTCTATCGAACGATCGACGTCTCCGTGACCGTGACGGAGCGCTTCGTCTACGTCGGTGGTGAAGTCCAGCGCCCGGGACGCATCGTGTGGACGCCCGACCTCACCATGACCAAGGCCATTCAGGCCGCCGGCGGGTTCACGCTCTACGCCCGCGAGTCGGCCATCAACGTCGTCCGTGAACAGGCCGCCTACACGCTCGACGCCCGCCTCGCGCAACGCAGTCCCGCCGAAGACCCGCGCTTGCTCCCGGGTGATTCCATCCAAGTCGACCGTTCGGCGTTTTAAGACGCCGTTCAGCCACGCGGTGGCTCGCCGAAGACTTCGAGGTAGCCAGCCGCCAAGCGGTCGCGATCCGGCCGGGCAACACGAGGTTGCGCCATCACCTGCGCCATCCAGCGGTCCGCCGCCGCGCGATTTCGTTGCGTGATGGCCGAAAAACTCAGCATGACCAACGCCACCGGATTATCGGGCGCCACGGCGAGCGACTGCTCCAACCACCCGTCGGCGGCTTCGGCGCGCTTCATCGCAAACAGCACCTGCGCGGCCTCGACATAGCCGATCAACTCCTGCGGGTGTAGTTCGATCACCTTCTCGAAATCGGCCAATGCCTCCGCCCCCCGGCCGCGTTCCTTGAGTTGTCGTCCGCGCTCAATCAGCAGCGCGGCCGAGCTCGGGTTGACCTCCAATCCATTGGTCAGCGCCCGCCGCGCTTTCCCGGTGTCACCGATCGCCTTATACAGGGTAACCAAACGTGCCCAGACGTCATCGATCGTCGGGTCCAATTCAGCCGCCCGCTCATATTCGGCCAGCGCCTTCACCTGATTGCGCAGCCGTTCCCACAGGCGCGCGGTCTGGTGATGCACTTCGCCGTTGTCAGGAGCCAATACCAACGCCCGCTCCATCCACCGCATGGCAGCGGCCTTGTCGTCTCGCGAAACGGCCGCATGGCTTTCCTCCATCAGCCGGAGCGGATCATAGAGGTCCTCGACGAGTTCACGCATCCACGGATCATCAATCGCCAATTCCGGGGCGACCACGGGAGCGCGACCACGCAGGGCCTGCAGCCGCTCGGTCTCCCCGACATTTTCATAAACCCGCGCCAACTCCGGCACGCCGTGAGCAAACTGCGTTGCCGCCACCACGCGCTCCAACCCGGACCGGGCATCCGTCCACGCCTCACGATCGACCGCGATGCGCGCCAAGCCCAACAACCCGCGCACGTGGTCGGGTTCACGCTCCAACAGTTCACGGAAGACGGACGCGGCCTGCGCCGGGGCTTCGAGCCGAACCCACGTCTCGGCCAGCCGGAGTCGGGCCGGTGCATAGTCCGGCGCCAATGCCACGGATCGCTCCAACCATTCTCGCGCCGCGCCGAAATCTTCGTTCGCCGCCCGGAGCAGCGCCGTGCGGTAGGGCCAGCGTGGGTTCTCCGGTTGCTCGGTCATCAACCCGCCGTAAATCCGCTCCGCCTCCGACGTGTAACCGTTGGCATGATACAACCGACTTAATGCCATCAATCCCTCCACCTCGCCGTCGCTCGCCTGGTTTCCTGCTTCGATCAACCGCGCCCGCAAGGGCTCGCTCAGGTTCTCCGCCGCCGGGATCTCCGGCACGTAGCTCGCCAAGCGTTGCCGTGTCACGATCCCCGGAACCGTCACCGCGGCAATCACCGTGATGCCCACCACCACCACCACCACCGCCGCACGACCTGGTTTACGCATGACTCGAGCTCGCCGGAGCGGCGCTTAAATCAAAAATAATCCGGATCGGCGTCATGCTCGTTCCCACGTCCGCAATCACGCACGACACCGTCGATGAGGCAACCGGGAATCAACCCAGTCCGCGCGCTATTCCTGCGGCGGGGAACCAAACGTATCGGTCACGTAACCTACCAACGCTTCGACCTCCGGATCGGTCAAAAATCCGAAGGGCGGCATTTGCCAACCCATCGTGTTGGGCCGGTCTTGCAACGCGGCTGATCCCGCGCGAATCACCGCTTCCAACCGATCCCGCCCCGCCGCCACGACGGGGCTGCCGGCGATCGGCGGCTGAAAGTTCGGCACCCCGCTGCCATCGCCCATGTGACAGGTTGCGCAATGCTCGTTGTAGATGTCGGCTCCGTTGACGACGACCAACGCTTCCGGCTCGGGCACCGGTGTGGCCGGGGCCGTCGAACTGGCCTGGGCCGCAACCAGGTGTTGCGCCGTGTCCGCGGCCGTCTCCGCGGCCGTCTCCGCTTCCGCTTCGACGGGACGGTCAAACCAACCGAGCACGAGAACGACCGCCCCTATCCCCATGATTCCCGCCGGCAACTGCCAGCGACTCGCTCCGGTGCTCATTCGCCGATGTAGAAAATGCGCCAAACCCGGCCGCCGTGATCAGAGCCCACGTAGAGCGAACCATCGGGTCCGGCCGCGAGACCCATCGGTCGATAGGCGGCGTCATTGGGGCTGGCGATCTGCCCGGTGCCCATGAAGCCATCGGCAAACACCGACCACTCCCCCGTGGGACGGCCGGAAGCATCAAACGGGATAAAGGACACGTTGTAGCCCTTTTGATCACCTTGGCGGTTCCATGAACCATGGAAGGCTTGGAACAGACCGCCGCGATACGTTTCAGGAAACTGCTCGCCGCCGTAATAGGCCATCTGCATCGGAGCCCAGTGCGCCGGAAACGCGATGATCGGATCAGGATAAGATCCCGCTGGCGGACCCTTCTTGCCATCGCCGCCATACTCCGCGCCGAAGAGCCGTTTGTTGCCGATGGGATCGTAGAACGTGCGCGGCCAGCCGAGGTTGGCGCCTTTCTTGAGCTCGTGAAACTCCTCCGCCACGCGGACGGCATTGTATTCCTTGGAGAACAAGTCCGGGTTGATCACGTCGAGCGTGTCGCGACCGTTCATCGCGCCGAACAAGGTATGCGAAACCGGATTCCACGCCAGCGCCAGAATATGGCGGTGACCGGTCGACCAATGTTCTCCCTGCTGCTGCGTTTGCGGGGCCTTGGACGGATCAAATTTCCAGACGCCACCGTGCTCGCTCAAAAATTTTGCCACCTCGGCATCGCTCACGCCCTGGGCGCCGCGAGCACGATCCGGCACGCCGAGCGCGTTGGACGGTGACCCCACCTCGACATAGAGCATGCCGTATTCGTCGAACGTAAACATCTTGGCATTGTGCTGACCCTTATCGGACAAATCAGTCGCCACCGCCTCGGGCTCACCACTCGGTAGCAGCTCGCCCGCAGCGCGCGCATAGCGAAACACGCCGGAGTTGGTCGAATAATACAGGTAACCCGGCTGGATACCGATGCCACTGCCCTCGCCCGTCGAACCCGGAATCGTCTCCACGATGTCGGCCGTGCCGTCACCGTCGGTGTCGCGCATCGCCACGATGCCGCGACCGCGCACGCGGCCATACACGTCGCCGTTGGGGGCGACCGCGATGCCCCGGATGCCGCCCAAGTCGTCGGCCACGACCGCGGCTTTGAACCCGCCCGGCAGCGAAATCCCCCCGTTATCCGGCGCAGGAGTGAGCGCGGCAGCCGCGACGGAAGCAACACCCGCCATGGCGAGTGCAAGAAGCAAGGGACGATGAATTCGCAAGGACATGATCGCCCAAGGCTAGACGCGCCGGCTCATCGCGCAACCTCCCCGCCGAGCTTGAGTCCGGCCGGAAAGATTGACGTTCACTTTAGCAGTTTCGCCATATCTTTGGCGAAGTAGGTCAGGATCAGGTCGGCGCCGGCGCGTTTGATGGCAAGGAGCGACTCGTGGCGGCAGCGAGCGAGGTCGAGCCAGCCGAGCTGGGCGGCGGCTTGGATTTGCGCGTATTCGCCCGACACTTGGTAGGCCGCGACGGGCTTGGTCGTTTCCTCGCGCACTTCCCGGATGATGTCGAGGTAGGCACCGGCGGGTTTGACCATGATGAAGTCGGCGCCTTCGTCTTCGTCGAGCGCCGCTTCGTTCAGAGCCTGGCGACGGTTGGCCGGGTCGAGCTGATAGGTTGCTTTGCTGAGCAGGCGCGTGCCGGCGGCCTTGCTGCTACCCACCGCGTCACGGAAAGGACCGTAATAGGCCGAGTTAAACTTCGCGGAATAGGCCATGATCGCGGTGCCGGTAAAATCGTGCGCGTCGAGCAGCTCGCGAATCGCGCCGATGCGACCATCCATCATGTCCGACGGCGCCACGATATCGACGCCCGCCTGGGCGTGCAGCACGGCCATCTCGCTCAAAATTCCGACGCTGCGATCGTTGTCCACATCGTCACCCGCTCCAGTCAGCACGCCGTCGTGGCCGTGCGTCGTGTAGGGATCGAGCGCAACATCCGTGATCACCGTCAACTCCGGCAGCGCTTTTTTGACCGCCCGCACGGCCCGCAGAATCAAACCGTCTTCATTGAGTGCGCCCGTGCCATCTTCATCCTTCAACTTCGGATCGAGCTTCGGAAACAGCGCGACGGCGGGCACGCCGAGTTTGGCGAGGGCCCGACACTCCTTGACGAGATCCTTCACGTTGTAGCGAAAAACCCCCGACATCGACGCAATGGCCTCGGGCTCTCCTTTGCCTTCCACCACAAACAGCGGCGCGATGAAATCGGCCGGGCGCAGCACGGTTTCCTGCACCATGGCGCGCAGCGACGCGGTGCGACGCAGACGACGGGGACGTTCAACGAGATCGAGAGGCGAATCGGAAGACATGGTGCCCGGCATTCCACACCGCCCGGTCAGTTTCGCCACCTCAAAACGCGATCCGCCGCGCGACGAGTGTAACCATTATGGTTACACTTCAGCCGACCGGCTCGCCCGCGCGTGTGGCCAGCAATTGAATCAGCACGCGCTTGGCCTGCTTGCCGGGCGTCGCGGCGCGGATTTTCACAATGCCCGCCAGCGCCAGTTCCGGCGGTTGAGGCCGCAGCGTGGTCAAGGCCACCTCCAGCGCGATCTTGCCGTTCAGCAGGAGGTTGAACGGGACGGTGTAAACTTCGCGTCCGTTCGCGATTTCCCATGACGAGGCCTCCTGCCGCGCCATTTTCATGGATACAAATTCGAGGTTAATTTCGGGTCGACCGCCACTTTTGATCAGCGACCACCACGGGATATCGACGACCTCGGCTAAAATGTCGCTCAATCCCGGGGTGCCCTGCACAATGTTGAGCAACGCGCCAAGAGCGGGGGCGGCTCCAGCGATGGAACGTTCGTCGGCCTCGGTGACACCTCGCTCGGCAAACGCAGCCTTCACCACTCGGATTTGCTCTTCCGGAAACGGCTCACCGCGCATGGAAAAACCCACCGGACTGTCGGTTTGCAGACGACGCAGTTTGAGGACCGTGGCGGCCATGCGATCGAATCCCAGACCGAGGTAATCTTCATTCGCCAGAAACCCCGCCTGCTTCACCTTGACCCGCGACACGGCACGTTCCGGTCGACGTTCATTTTGATCCAGCGGCCCCCACGCGGCCACTTTCATTGCCACCGGCGTCATGCCGAATTCGAAGCGGCGGCCCGACGACGTGTAGAATGGCGGTGGCGTCGGGTCATTCGCCTTGGCTTCATTCGAGCGCGTGCCCACGACTTCAAAATCCAGCAACCACTGCTTGATATCGCCGCCCTCGCGCAACGAGACGAGAGCGACGCAACGATCCCCCGGCACCACTGCTGCGCGGTCAGTCACCTGCGCGAAACCTGTCATCGGGATGTTCTGCTCTTGCGCGAGCTGCCGAATCGCCGCCCCCGGATGATACGATTCCGCCGCTGTCCAGCGACCGCCGAGCGTGCAAATCACCACCACCGTCCCGACTCGCCAGATTAATTTTCGCGCTATCACCGCCCCGTGAGACTGTGCAAACGCGCCGATGTTCAGTTTCACGGAAAACACGGCGCGAGGTTTTCTTTCGTGTGTTTCGTGTCCATGATGGTTTCTCCTACCCGTTCACCATGGCTCTGCAGCTCCACGATTCCCTTTCGCGTTCCCTCAAAACCGTCACGCCCTCCCAGCCCGACGGCGTCTACCGTTTCTATAATTGCGGACCGACCGTCTACGCCGCCGCGCACATCGGGAATTTCCGGACGTTCGTGGTGAACGATCTCATTCGCCGCCTGCTCGAGTTGGAGTTCGGAGCCGACAAGGTTCGACACGTGCGCAACCTCACCGACGTCGATGACAAGACCATCCGCCGCGCCCGCGAGGAAGGTCGCCCGCTGCGCGATGTCACCGCCGAATGGACCGCCAAGTTCCACGCCGATTGCGACGCCCTCGGCTGCCTGCGTCCCCACGTCGAACCCGCCGCGACCGATCACATTCCCGAGCAGGTCAACATGATCGAAGTGCTGATGGAAAAGGGCAACGCCTACCGCGCCGCCGATGGTTCGGTGTATTTCAAGGTGTCATCATTCGATGGATACGGAGCACTCTCGCGCGTGAAGGAACGCGAACTCAAAGCCGGCTCCGCCCTCGCTGCCGGCAACACCGGCACCAAGGACACCACCAGCGTCGACTCCGACGAGAAGGAGGACGGCACGGACTTCGCGCTGTGGAAGGCGTGGAAACCGGAAGACGGTGATGTGAAATGGACCGGCCCCGACAGCGCCGCCGAAGGGCGTCCCGGCTGGCACATCGAGTGCAGCGCCATGAGCAAAAAACACCTCGGCGACACCATCGATCTGCACACCGGCGGCGTGGATCTGCTCTTCCCTCACCACGAAAACGAGATTGCCCAGAGCGAGTGCTGCAACGGCACGTCCTTCGCCCACCATTGGTATCACAGCGAACACCTGCTCGTGGACGGCAAAAAAATGAGCAAGTCGCTCGGCAATCTCTACACGCTCGATCAGCTCAAGGAAATGGGGCACACGCCCATGGCGCTGCGTTACGCCTTCCTCGCCGGCCACCCGCGCAAGCAACTCAACTTTATGCTGAGTTCGTTGGGGGCCGCCGCGAAGGCCTTGAGCACCTTGCATCAGTTCCGCACCCAACTCGGCGACCAGACCGGCGACCCCGCAAAATTTGATCCCGTTTTCAAAGCGCTGCAGGACGATCTCAACACCCCCGGAGCCCTCGGCGCGTTGTTCAGTATCGTCAATGCGGGGCCCGCTGAAGTGGATGCCGCCACGTTTGACCGAGTCATGTTCGCCCTCGGCCTCGACCTGACTCCGACCGAAACCGAATCGGTCGAGATTCCCGCCGAGGTCACCGCTTTGGCTGAAAAGCGTTGGGCTGCCAAGCAGGCCAAGGACTGGCCCGCCGCCGATGCTTTGCGCGGCGAGATCACGGCCGCCGGTTGGACCATGAAAGACCGCAAGGACGGCTACGACCTCGAGCCCGCCAAGGGATAAAGTGTAACCATAATGGTTACACTTTTCGCGGTGGCGAGCCGGAGCCGGAGAGCGCTCGCGGGATCAGCTTAGTCCGCGAAGTGCCGATCGATTTTCTCGCGGAGAAAGCGCACCGATTCCCGCAGATCGTCCATGCCATCCATGCCGTCCTCGATCGAGATCCAAGAATCAAATCCCTCCGCCGCCAACGTGCTGAAGATCTTGTCGTAGTCGTTCATCCCGCGGCCGATCACACCGTGAGCGAGTCGATCGGCGTATCCGGCGACGTCTTCCTCCGCGCGCAGATCCTCGATCGTGCCGCTCTTCAAATAACGATCACTCGCGTGCATCGTGACCACCCGGTGTTTGACCTGCTCCAGCAGTTCCAACGGATCCTCTCCTGCCAAAATGGTGTTCGACGGGTCGAAGTTCACGCCAAACCACGGCGAGTCGATGCGATTCACAATCTCCACAAACACATCCATTTTCTGAGCAAATTCCGGGTGCACCCAGTAGTTGTCCTTGTAGTGATTTTCCATCGTGAGCACGACGCCGTGCTCCTCCGCAAACGGCAGCAGACTCGTGATCGCGCCGACGACTCGATCGACACCCACTTCGCGCGTGACCTCGGGTCGACGCTGCCCCGACAACACGCGGCAATACCGACCGCCAAAATACGCCGTGAGTTCGATCATGCGGCGTTCGCGTTCGATCTCCCGTTGCAACAACACCGGGTCCGGTTGCGTGAAATCCGGCGAACAGCACAACATGGGCATCGCCAGTTGATGACGTTCGAGCGCTCGTTTGGTCTCGGCCAAAAACGTGGGACCGTCCTGCAAAAACCCGACGTAGAACTCCAAACCATCGACTTCGAGCCCCGCGGCCAGATCGATCCACGCGGCCAAACTCATGGTGCGATCCACACAGAGTTCATCCATAAAACATTTGGGAAATGCGGCTAGTTTCGGTTTCATGAGTCGTCTTCGCTTTCTTTGACGGGGTTGCGCCCGATCAGGGGAAATTGTTCCAAATCCAACACGGCTCCGTTCACCAAAGCCGACTCCTCCGCCAGGAAATAGAGCGCCGCCATGGCAACCTCATCCGGCCGGAAAAGCCGCCCGCCCGGCGCCAGCGACCGGGGCAATCGATCCGGCCAGCCTTCGCTCAGGCCATCCTTGAGTTTCACCTGATATTCGTTGGGCGTGAGCGTCCATCCGACGTTGAGCAAGTTTACCCGCACACCTTCCACGCCGAGGGAATCGGCCAGACTGCGCGTGAGCGTCACGAGTCCGCCTTTGCTGATCGAATACGGCAACATGTTGCGCTCGCCACAGTAACTGTTGATCGAACCGATGTTGAGCACCCGCCCACCGCCCCGGGAACGGAAATGGGGCAGCGCCGCCTGAATCAGGAAAAACGGCGCCTTCAGGTTGATGCCGATGAAGCGATCAAACGCCTCCGGATCCGTCGTCTCGATGGACGACCGCGCCGTGATCGCCGCATTGTTCACCAACGCGTCGAGTCGTCCCCAACGTTCAATGACATGCGCCATGATTTTGGCCGGGGCCTCCGGTGCGGTCAGCGGCGCCGTGATCCAACTGCCATTGCCTCCCTCCGCTTCGATCTCGGTCACCAGCTGCCGCGCCGCGTCTTCCCGGGTGCCGTGCACCACGACCGTCGCACCTTCGCGGGCAAACCGCCGCACCATGGCTTCGCCGATACCCGTAGTCGATCCAGTGACCAGAATCACCTGGTCCGGCAGTCGGCCGGTCGTTTTCACATTCGTATTCATGGATTGAGCACACCTTTGACGATTTCTCCGCTGCGCATGGCCTCGAACGAAGGCCGCCAGTCCGCGAGCGGCGCCACCCTATTGAGCACGAGATCCAAGTTGAGCCGCCCCGAGCCGAGCAAGGTCAGCACCTTCTCCCAGATAGGCCAATTGTGCGAAAAACTGCCCTGCAACGTGACTGCCTTTTGCACCAGGGGATCGAGCGAAAAATCAAGCGGCTGCGGCCCCCATCCCACTTTGACGATCTGGCCCGCCGGTCGCACCAGCGCCATGGCCATTTTGAGCGTGGCCGATACGCCCGCGGCATCGATGACGATATCAACGCCGTGTCCGTCGCCAAACTCGCGGGCCCACGCCATCGGGTCATCCCCTTCGGCGCCGAGCGTGGTATCCATTCCCAGAGAACGCGCCACGGTCAGGCGCTGGGTGTCGGCGGGAATGCCGATCACGGCCACATGACCAGCCCCCGCCAACCGCGCCATCATCGCGCACAAGAGTCCAATCGGCCCCGGACCGATCACCGCCACCGAGTCGCCGGGACGAAGCCGGGCGTGCACACAGGTGGCGTTGTAGGCGACGCAACACGGTTCGGTCAGCGCCGCCGTCTCAAAGCGCAGGCCCTCCGGCAGGCGATGCAGACAACGCGCCGGCACCCGCACATATTTCGCCATGGCGCCGTCCACCCCGTAACCAAAGCCCAGGCGATGAGGATCGAGATTGTAGAGCCCCTGCCGGGAGAGCGGAGAGGATTCGTCGATCACGGCGGCCGTCTCGCTCACCACCCGATCGCCCTCTGCATAGTTCTTCACGCGTTTGCCCACGCGGACGACGACCCCGGCGAATTCATGGCCCAGAATCACGGGATAGTTCACCGGCCAGCTCTGATGCCCGGAAAACTGATGCAGATCGCTGCCGCATATCCCCACCGCCTTGACGGCCAACAACACGTCCTCCTCGCCGATCGAAGGAACCGCGACTTCGCGCAATTCCACGCTGCCCGGTTCGGGCCCATAGTTCACCAGTGCCTGCATCGTCTCACTCATAAAAATACTTCCGTTAGTGGCCCACCCTCACATCGCCGTAGCCGTGCACGGTTTCACATATCAGTCGCAGCTGTCCTTCGAGATCACCGGCCGCCGCGGTGAAGGCATCCGCATCGATCACGAGCGGCGCGCCCAATACGACCAAAGGCGCCCCATATTCCGGCGTGCGCATGGCCTGTTCGAGCGACAACCCGCCCACCGCCTGCACCGGAACCTGCACTGCGTTGACCACCTCCTTCAATTGATCAAGCGGGCTCGGACAAGGGCGGCCGCCCGCGACCACTCCGCGCCGCTCGTCATAGCCGATGTGATGAATGATGTAATCGCAGCCCAGGTCTTCCAACCGCCGCGCCGCCGCTACCATGTCCGGCGCGCCCAGATTGTCGCCCATGACTTTGATCCCGAGATCACGGCCTGCCTGCACGACCACCTTGATGGTCTCCTCATGCGCCCGCTCCATGACCACCACATGGGTGGCTCCGGCCTGGGCCATTAATTGCGCTTCGAGCCAACCACCGTCCATGGTTTTCAAATCCGCCACGATCGGCACGTGCGGATACGCCTCACGCAGCGCCCGCACTCCGTTCATGCCTTCCGCGATGATAAGCGGCGTGCCGGCCTCCAACCAATCGACGCCGGCTCGCATCGCCAGGTGAGCGGTTTCGAGGGCTTCGGGAATCGTGGTGAGGTCCAGGGATATTTGCACGACCGGTTTCATAACACCGTTCAACGTGGGCCGGGCGTCGGCGGATTCAAGTGAAAATGTAAAGCCTTACATTTTTTGGCACAAATTCGCTCGTTTCCGGTTTCATCCGCATCTAGCGATACCCCATGAACATCATGGAATTCGCCCAGCTCGCCGGTGTGTCGACCGCGACGGTCTCCCGCGCGTTTCATGAACCCGATAAAATCCGACCGGAAACCCGCAGTCGCATTCTGGCCCTGGCGGAATCGGTGCACTACTACCCCAACCCGAGCGGACGGGCCTTGAGCAAGGGTCGCCATGATGTGCTCGGACTGGTTTGGCCTTTGGAAGTCGAGGGTGCCGAAACGCCATTTATTCAACGCGTGCTGGCCGCGCTGTCACGGCAGCTGATTTCGCACGACCTGGACTTGTTGATCTGTCCGGTGGACCGCAGCCAACCGAACTCGCTCGAACACGCCCACCGCACGCTGCGCCGTTCGCGCTGTGATGGGTGGCTACTGCTCTACCCCCGCCACGACGACCCCTTGATCGAAGCGCTTCGCACTTCCGGCAAACCCGTCACCTGCCTGATGGGTCAGGTCCCGGCGTGCCCGGCGTGGAAATCGGTGCGCCTCAATCAACACGTGTGGATCGAAGACGCCCTGCGACGGTTGCACGCCCGGGACGCCCGACGCGTGCTCTTCTTTGGCGGCCGCCCCGGCGAACCCGACAACGAGGATCGCCGCCACGCCTTCCTGGAACTCGTGCCTCGCTTCTGCCCTCACCATGACACGCTGCCGGCCTGGCCCGCCACCGCCGAAGTCGTGAAACCTCGTCTGCGCGGAGCCGACGCGGTGGACGCGATCATTGGAGTCGACGCCGCCGCTGCGCACGCCGCGGTTCACGCGTGCCGGGAGTTGAATCTGCGCGTGCCCGCCGACGTCGCGGTGTTGAGCATCGATGTCTACCCCGACCAGGCGGGTCGCGAACTATCACCGGCTCGATTCGCGCAGCCGCTGGACGCCATGATGGCCTACGCCATCGAACTCACCTTGGGGCTGAAAAACCGTTCCCGCACCTTCGCCCCCGTGCCCGTGGACGAACCGCCGTCATTCACGATTTGAGATTCAGCGGACGGAGATTGCGTTCACTCCTTGTGCGGTGCCGCCTGCGTCGGGGGTGAAAACCACCCCTCGTCAATCGGCGGGTTCGGTTCCATCCACGTCAGCGCTACTTCGCTCATTATACGCTCGCCCTCCTTGACCACAATACCGTGGGGCAGAATCACCCCCATGACCGGACGGAAATCCCCGTAAAAGGTCTGCGTCTCGATCATGGTGCCATCCAACGCCGGACGTCGGCGATCCTGCCGCACGATGAAGTAAGTATCGGCCGCCAAATACAGCGTGCTCTGGTCGGTGAGGTCGCGGGTCGCCAACAACTTCACCGCTGGTCGACCATCCACCTCGCCCTCGCCAGCGTATTCCAACACATAGCCGCGTTCGGCGGGACGAAACAAGGGGTCGTCAAAATCGGCCTCGCTCGTGAAACGCTCCTTTAGTTCGGGAGCCATCCGCTGCGGCGGTTGCGAGAGGCCGGTTTGCACCCACGGCTCCCCTTCGCCGTCCCAACCTTGAATGAGGGTCTGCGGACCGGTCGTCATTTCGATGCGCAATAAATTCGGGCGCGCCGCCCACATTTGAAACGACATTTCGAAATCGCCCACGCGCGACACGCCCGCCGTGCGGAAACTTTCCAACCGCGCGAGACGCTCCTCGCCACCCATCGCTTCCAGATGAATCCGCGCGATGTCTTGGGCGATGTCACTCGCGCGCGACACTCCGCTTCCGATGAGCATTGAGAGCAGACCGAAGAAAATTGATAAACGAACACGCATGCGGCCGACATGTTCAGCGCAGGTCGGCCCTCAGCACAAGGCCGATGCATCGCGGTTGAGGATTGGCGATCCTGCGGCAAACCCTTTGGTTCCCCGTCGCTCCATGCTGCGTATCCTTTCCGATCTCCATCTGCACGACGCCTCCTGCCCGATCCGAAAAGTGGAGGACCTCAGCCCGCTCCTCCACGACGTCGACGAATTGTGGATCTGCGGCGACAGCTGCGACAACCAATCCGGAATTGATCCCGATGCGGTCGCAGCCATGCGGTCGTTTTTCGAAGATCGGGTCGCAACCGTGCGATTCATCACGGGCAACCACGACCCCGACATATCCACGACCCACGAATTACAAACCGCCGAGGGCCGACTCTGGGCCGTCCATGGCGACGTTTTTTTGGACGACATCGTGCCGTGGAGTCGGGCACGCGATCAGCTGGTTGCCCGACTGGGCCGCGTCCGGCAAGCCCACCCGGAACTCGATTTCAACCACCTGCCCGATCGCCTGCGCTTGATGCGGCTTGCCTGCACGGGATTCCACCGCGAGTTCGATCCGCAGCGCACGGATATCCTCTACAAAACGTGGCGCTTGATGCTGGAATTCTTCCCACCCCGTCAGGCGTGGGCCATGTTCCGCACGTGGCGCACGTTTGCCGATCAGGCGATCGCGAGGGCCGATCAATGGCGACCCCACGCGCAAATCATCGTGACAGGTCACGTCCACTTTCCCCGCGTATGGCAACGGGGTCACCGCCACGTGATCAACTGCGGGGCCTTTCCGGGCCCCTTGGGGGCGTTCGCCGTCGACTTGGTGGATGATGTCGTGACCGTCCATCGCATCACTTCACGCGGCGACAACTGGTATCCTGATCGCACCGTCGCAACGATTCCGCTGGCCGCGCCCCACTCCGACCGCTTAACCACCGAAGCATGACCAACGAATTCAACTGGTGGAATCGCGATCCCGAAGAGGGCAAATACAAGGTCAAAGCCAAGATCCATGGCAGCGTCCTGACCTTCACCCGTCACCAAGGTCACCACACCCAATGGCAACCCCACACGCCCAGTGATGACGATTGGGACCGCCTGCTGTCCGACGCCGAAAAACGCGTCCCCCGCCGTCTGATCTCGCCCAAACAGATGGCCGAAATCGAATCCATCGTCGCCCGCGAACGCAGCAAACGCCTGTAATCCGCCCCCCCCCGTTCCGGCTTCCCGATACCGCGAAGCCTCGACCCGTTTGTCACCTATTAGGTGACAAACTCTTCGAGCCCGTGGTCGCCCGCCGGTTCCACAGGTGCTGAAATGCCGGCGCCATCGACGCCGGATCGCTCTCGATCATGGCATCCACTTCCTCGACGTTGAACCAGCGTCCCTCGTCG
Source organism: Synoicihabitans lomoniglobus (assembly GCF_029023725.1). Taxonomy (GTDB): domain Bacteria; phylum Verrucomicrobiota; class Verrucomicrobiia; order Opitutales; family Opitutaceae; genus Actomonas; species Actomonas lomonigloba. The sequence continues at coordinate 1,128,013 of NZ_CP119075.1, read as the reverse complement.
ATCTCGGCCGGATGCAGTTCAAACGGTCCCTCGTGCTTGAGCTGGAAGACCGATACGAACTCCCAGCCGGTGGCCGCGATCGCTTTTTCGGTAAACAACCGCTCCGGCGCTTCGGCCAGAAACAGCCCGATTTCCTCGCCCAACTCCCGCACGGCGGCCGTGGCGTAGTCCTCGCCGGAGTCGAGGTGACCCGAGCAGGACGAGTCCCAGCACCCCGGCGCCATGTCCTTGAGCAGGGAGCGTTTCTGCAAAAAAATCCGGCCCGCGGCATTGAACACCCACACATGGATGGCTCGATGCCAGAGCTTGCGCCGATGGACTTCGGCCCGGGTGGCCTGCCCGATCACTTGATCGTTCTCATCCACCACATCAAAGATTTCATCGTCACGCTGGGCCTTTACATCCGAACTCATGTATGGCCCTGTCTGAGCCAAAGACATCCCCACTGCCATGCCGAAAATTGATGTAAACCATGTCGCCGAGATCCTCAAACGGAACGAGGTCGACCCCAAGCTCCTCAACCAGATCGTCTCTGAAATCAACGCCGTGCTCGAACAAGAAGCCGGCGAAGAGAAGCCACCGCCCATTAAAAAGCAGTGGTGCATTCTCGTGTCCGACCCCGAGGGCAAGCTCCCCGAAGGCGAAGATTTCGTGGGCTGGGTCGTGCAGATTCCCGAGGGCGAAAGTCCGGCCTCCACCCAGGAGCGCATCCACCGTGCCGCCTACGATTTCAACGCCACCAAACGGGGTCAGCTCCTGCCGGCCACGAGCATGGGCGAAGCGATCGAAAACGTCGCCGCCAAGCACTTCAAGGAAGCCGGCCTCTGGGTGAAAACCAAGGAGCCCGTCCTGATTTTGCGCACCAACAACAAGATCCCTACGGAAAAGACCGAAAAAGACGCCAGCTGGAACCGCACCTGAGTCCACCCGCGACTGCCGTGTTCTAGTTTTCAGCGGTCCAGCTTTTCCGAAATATCATGCGCTGGTTCTTCGCCCTCAACGAGGCTTCGGCCAGCTTCTGGGACTACGCCAACCTCGTGCAGGTGGCGGTGCACTCCGCCCGCACCCGCACGAGTCTGCAGCCGGTCTGCCTCTACGACGGCAACGACAACCAGCTCACCGCCTGGCTCGAGGCCACCGGCGTGCGCATCATCCGCCGACGCACGTTTTTGTATCAATGGGTCACGGAACTCGGCCCCATCCCTCGCGGCGCCTATCTCCGTCTCGAAATCCCTGCCATTTGCCAGGAACAGGGTTGGGACGACACCTACGTGCTCTACACCGACTGCGACGTGGTGTTTCGCCGCGACCCGGCGCCGCTGCTGCGCCCATTGGAACCTAAGTTCTTCGCCGCCGCGCCGGAGTCCGACCGGACGGATTTCGATCGTTTCAACAGCGGGGTCATGTGGATCAATGTCGCCGGTCTCGCGGCCGAACACCCCGCACTCCAGACCACGATCCGCGCGCATCTCGCCGAAGCCATCGCGCCGCCCTACGATCAAGCCGCGCTGCAACGCCACTTCCGCGGGCGCACCGATCCCCTGCCGCTGGAACTCAATTGGAAACCCTATTGGGGCGACCAGGCCGACGCCGCCATCCTCCACTTTCACGGCCCCAAGCCCGGGCAGAAATATCATGTCCTCAACCACCGCGTGCTCGACTACGTGCAACGCTTGGTCGCACCGGCTTACTTCACCGCCTGCGCGGAGTGGGATGCCCTGCTGATCGACGCGCTCACCCAGCAACCCTGGCCGACCGACGCCGCCGCGGGAATCGCCGATGGTTTCGGCGATTCCGTGGCCACGGTTGTCGGTGGCCTCGGCGACCTCGAAGGTCCCTACCCCGAATCGATGCTTCCGGCCGTGCGCTGGGGACTCAGCCCGCACACCACGCTGGAGTTCACCACCACGCGGCAGGCGTCCCATCGTTTCGAGGCCGTCCTGCAAATTTCCCGAGGCGAACAAACCGTAGTCGTGCAACTCAACGGCGCCAAGATTGCCCACCTCACGCTGACCCGGCTCAACGATCCGCACGCGCTCAGCATTGATCTGCCCCCGACCGAGGGACCGCAGCGTATCGAGATTCTGTATGCGCACGGATTTCGCCCGGAAGGCGGCGATCCGCGCGAACTCGCCGTGCTGTATCGGGCATTGCGCGTGCGCACCGTCTGAGCCCACTCGACCCGCTCCGCCGCACCCTATTCCTCCATGCCCTGGTAGCGGCGGTAGTCGAAGCCGCGCTCGCGCATCGCCGCCTTCAGCGCTTCGAGGTCGATCCGATCACCGATCGTGATCCCGGCGCTCGCCAACCATCCTTGCGGCACTTCGAGCGCGTATTGCAGGTCCTCGCGTCGCGAGCTCACCGCCCGCTCGTCGAACGGATGCAACGGATAGATTTCCCGCAAAACGCCGTCGCCGGAAAAGTAACCGATATCGAGTGCGGTCGGTGTGTTCCGCATCCAAAAACTCAATACTTGAGGATCACGGTAGGCAAAAAACATGCCCTGCCCCGGCTTCAGATCGCGCCGACCCATGAGCCCTTTTTCCATTTCCGCCCGGCGCAACGCCAACTGCATCTCCACCGGTTGGTCCCCCACTTTGATCGAAAACCAATGGTGCACCGTTTTGGGCTCGGCCGTCGTGTCCGTCTCCGGACGCCCGCAGGCGACCAGGAACAGACAACCCACCACCAACGCCACCTTGCCCCCATACCGCGAAACCGGATTTGCGTTTTTCATCAAGGCGGTGGCTAATCGGTTCTTCATTTAAACTCAATCACCATAGCCGTGCCCAAGTCCGCCCTTCTCTTCTTCGACGACACCTCCCGCAATCTCGATCTCCGCTATTTCTGCGGATTCGAGGTTCACGACGCCTTCATCGCGTTGCAAGTGGGTCGCAAACGCATCGGCGTGCTCAACGCGCTCGAATTTGGCCGCGCTCTCAAGGAGTCGACCTTCGACCAGATCATTCCCCTGGAGGAACTCACGGCCGCCGCCCAAGCCGCCGGGATCGCGTCCCCCGCCCCGGTTGATCACATCGCGGTGCTCGCCAAGAAGTTGAAAATTACCGGCTTTGAAGTGCCGGAAACGTTTCCCTCCCATCTGCTGGTCAAACTCGTTGAACGCGACTTCGACATTCAAGTCATTGACGGGGCGGTTTTCCCGGGCCGCGAAATCAAGACCGACGCCGAAGCCAAAGCCATTCGCGAGGGCAACCGCTGCGCGTCCGCCGGCTTTACCGCCGCAGAGACCATGCTCCGCGCCGCCGAAATTAAAGGACGTCGCCTCGTGCTCGACGGCAAGACGCTCACCAGCGAACGGGTGCGCACCGCGATTCAAACCGCCTGTATTGCCGCGGGTGGTTTCCCGGCCGACACCATCGTGGCCGGAGGTGATCAAGGGTGTGATCCGCATTGTCGCGGCAGCGGCCCGCTGCGTCCGCACGACCTCATCATCATCGATATTTTCCCCCGCATGTTCAAAACCGGCTACTGGGGCGACATGACGCGCACCTACCTGCGGGGCACCGCCAACGACGTGCAGCGCGACCTCGTCGATGCGGTGGCCAAGGCGCAAAAGGCGGCGTTGGCCAAAGTCAAAGCCGGGGTGTTCGCCGATGCCGTGCACGCCGAGTCCAACCGCGTCTTCGATGAGTTGGGTTACGAAACCAAGCGCACGCCGACCGGCGCGGTGGGATTTTTCCACGGCACCGGACACGGCCTCGGGCTGGAAATCCACGAAGCCCCGCGCCTTGGCTCCGTGCACCGCAAATTGCGCAAAGGCACGGTCGTCACGGTCGAGCCCGGCCTGTATTATCCGGGCCTCGGTGGCTGCCGCATTGAAGACGTCGTGCAAGTCACCGCCGCCAAACCGAAGGCGCTCTCCAAGCACAGCTACGTCTGGGAATTGTAGTCGCCGAATTCCAGAGCCAACGCGGCCGGCTCAGAGGCAACGCGGATCGCGCGCGATGCGCGCTCCTACCCACGAGTCCGATGTAGGAGCGCGCTCGCGCGCGATTATCCTGCCTCGTCGCAATTCCCCGCCCCTCCGGTGGTCGCGCACCTCGCACTGCCCTCCTTCTTCCCGATCCAACCGCGACGGATGAAATAGATCCCCAGTGAGCCCACGATGGATACACCTACGTCCCAGCAAACGTAGTAACTGTTATGCCAACTGAGCTCGGGTAGGTGCGCAACATGGTCGCCGATTTCCAGAACCTGAGAGGCTGGATTAGAGGCAACGCGGATCGCGCGCGAGCACGCTCCTACCCATGATTCCGATGTAGGAGCGTGCTCGCGCGCGATTATCCTGCGTCGTCGCAATTCCCCGCCCCTCCGGTGGTCGCGCACCTCGTGCCGCCCTACTTCTTCCCGATCCAACCGCGACGGATGAAATAGACGCCGAGGGACGCCACGATCGAGACACACACGCCCCAGAAGACGTAGTAACTGTAGTGCCAGCCGAGTTCGGGAATGTGCTCGAAATTCATACCGTAAACGCCCGCCACGAACGTGATCGGGATGAAAAACGACGCCATGATGGTGAGCACCTTCATGATTTCGTTCATGCGGTTCGATACCGCCGACATGTAGAGGTCGTTCAACCCGGCCGCCTGCTCCCGGTGCATTTCCACGATTTCGATGATTTGCAGGGCGTGGTCGTAAACATCCCGCAGAAAGGTGCGCACCTCGGGATCGATCAGGACATTTTCCGAACGTTGCAGTTCGTTCGCCACTTCCCGCAGCGGCCACAGCACGCGCCGCAGCACCGACAGCTCGCGCTTCACGTCGTGAATGGCGCGCTGCACCGACGGCCCCGGATCATCCATGACGGCTTCCTCCAGCTCTTCCAAGCGGTGACCGTAGGTCTCCATGATCGGGAAGAAGTGATCCACCACCGCGTCGAGCAGGGCGTAAAACAGGTAGGATATATCGAAAGTGCGCAGCCGCGCGCCGCCCCGATTCAAGCGCGCGCGAATCGATCCCCACACGTCACCGGGAATCTCCTGAAACGTGATGATCGTTTTATCGAAGAGAAACATGCTGACCTGCTCCTGCTTCAAATTGGTCTCCTCCAGCCGCATCATGCGCACGACCACAAACAGGTAATGTTCAAACGCCTCCACTTTGGGCCGCTGGGAGGTGCGCAACACATCCTCCGCCGCGAGCGTGTGGAAGTGATACTTCTTGCGCATCTGATTAACCGAATACGGATGCAGTCCATCGACATTGATCCAGCGATGCTTGGCCCAATCCGGTCGTTTGCTGACGTGAAACTCGTCCGTCGTGCCTTCGTGCCACTCGATCCGCTCCTCACTGAAGTCACACCAATACACGCGCACGACGTCCGGCGGCGGCGGGGTGTCGAGGTCCGCCATGGATTCGATCCCCGGAGACGCTCCCGGTGCGGCCATGGACGTGCCGGCGCTGGCGAACGGGTTGGGGCTGGTAATGTTGGACATCAACCAGCGGCCGAGCTGACTGACACCTTTGAGCGGATTGATTAGCTTGGGAGGAGTATCGCGGGGCACAGCTCTCATCGAAACGTAATTCCCGGGCGTTGCCTAGATCAATTCACCGCCGGTCAGGCTTGTGCATCGAGGTGCGGTGAGTTGGCCTGACCTTCCATGCCCGAACTCGCCGAAGTCGATTTTTACCGCAAACGCTGGCACCTCGCCGCCGTCGGCCAGGCGGTGACACGGGTGCGCGCTCATGCGGCCAAGAAGATCTTCCGCGAAGCCCCGGCCACTACGATTCGTCGCGCTTTGACCGGAGCAACTCTGGTGGATTCGACGGCAGCCGCGAAGCAGATGGTTTTTCGTTTCGACAACGGGTCCTGGCTGGGCGTGCACCTTGGAATGACGGGGCAACTCACCGCCGCCCCGCCCGGCCACCGCGCCGACAAGCACGATCATCTGATTCTCGACACCACGAAACACGCCCTCGTTTTCACCGACCCGCGCATGTTCGGCGGCGTGCGATTTCACGCCGGACCGGAAGCCCCGGATTGGTGGACGAAAATCGCCCCGGCACTGACTTCCGCCGCGTTCACCAAAACCGCCTTGAGCGATTTCCTGCGTCGACGTGCCCGCGCGCCGATCAAAGCTGTGCTGCTCATGCAGGAACGATTCCCCGGCATCGGCAATTGGATGGCCGACGAAATTCTCTGGCGCGCTCAGATTCATCCGGCGCAGCCCGCCGGGTCTTTGTTGCCCCCCGAGGTGTCCCAGCTCTATCGCGAGATTCGCACCGTCTGTCGCAACGCCATGAAAAACATCGCCGGAGCTGGTGACTACCTCCCCCATGACCTCAATGTCGGCATCCCCGACACGTGGTTGTTCAACCACCGTTGGCGCGACGGCGGCACCTGTCCGCGCAGTGGCGTGCCTCTCGAACGCGCCGAAATCGGTGGCCGCACCAGCTGCTGGTCTCCGGTTCGCCAGATCCTGCGTCCGTCATGAGTAACGCCGCTAAACAACGTCTCGACGAGTTGCTGGTGGAGCGCGGCCTCGCCACTTCCCGCGCCCAGGCCAAGGCGCTCATTATGGCCGGTCGCGTGCGCCTCGGCACTGAACGGCTCGACAAACCTGGCAAGACCTACCCATCCGACCTTCCGCTGGAGGTGGATCAACCGCCCCGCTTCGTCAGTCGTGGTGGCGAGAAACTCCAAGGCTTCCTCGAGCAATTTTCGATCAATCTCACCGGCGCTCACGTGCTCGACGTCGGCGCCTCGACCGGCGGCTTTAGCGACTGTGCTCTGCAAGCGGGTGCCGCCGACGTGGTGTGTGTCGACGTCGGTCGCGCCCAGCTCCACGCCAAATTGCGCAATGACGACCGCGTCACCAATCTGGAGAAACTCAACGCCCGTTCGATCACGGCCGACGACCTGCCTCGTGCCCTTTACGACGCGGTCGTGATGGACCTGTCCTTTATCTCGCTGCGCAAAGTGCTGCCGGCGGTGTGGCCGTTGGTGGCGACCCAAGGCCGCCTCATCGCCTTGGTCAAACCACAGTTTGAAGCCGGCAAAGCCGAGGTCGACAAGGGTCGTGGTATCATCCGCGACGAGGCGGTGCAGGCGCGCGTTTTGGCTGAGGTGAAGGACTTCGCCCTGACCCAGCTCGAAGGTTCGACGCTCATTGGCACGATGGACTCCCCCATCGTCGGCACCGACGGCAACCGTGAGTTTCTGCTCGGACTCCGCCGCGGTTAAGTGCTGTAATCCCCATCCATCATGTCGCCGATCCGAACTCTCGCCTTTGTCGTCAATGCCCAGAAAGACGGCGCCGCGGAAATCGCCGCCGGACTCATGGCGATCGCCCGCACCGCCGGTGTGGCGGTGAAGGAAACGAGCGCGTTTCCAGTGGCATCTGACTATCTGGCCGGCACCGACGCCTGCTGTGTAATCGGCGGCGACGGCACCCTGCTCGGCGTGGCTCGTATCGCGGCCGAAGCCGGCGTGCCCATCATCGGGGTCAATCGGGGCTCCCTGGGATTTCTCACCACTTTTTCCGCCGACGAAGCCCGCGAACATTTCGAGTCGCTCCTGGCAGGTAATTTTGAGATCGCGGAACGCGCCCTGCTCGATTGCTCGACCGAGTCGCATCAACACGACCTCGCGCTCAACGATGTGCTCATCAAAGACGAGCATCACTCGCGCCTCGTGCAGCTTTCGGTGCACGCCAACGACGAACTCGTCACCACCTACACCTGCGACGGCTTGATCCTGTCATCGCCCACCGGGTCGACGGCTTACAATCTCTCGGCGGGAGGACCGCTGATTCATCCCGGCGCGGAAGTCATCGCGCTCACGCCCATTTGCCCACACACGTTGAGCAACCGTTCGATCATCTTTCGCGATGACGTGAAGTTGCGCGTCACCCCGCGCTACGAGGACGCGAGCCTGCTGGTCGCGATCGACGGCCAACGCCTGATCCGGATATGCGAAGGCACCGCCGTCACGATCACGGTTTCACCGCAACGCCTCAAACTGGTGCAACGCGCAACCTACGACCACTTCGGCGTCGTCCGCACCAAGCTCAAGTGGAGTGGCGGCGTGACGAATACCGCGTAACAAACCACGGCGATTTCTGCCTCCATTGAATCGCGGACTCACCCCCGCATCATCGGGTGCGCTCTACGAGATCGTCAGCCACTGCCGCCAGTCCTTTGTAAGCGGCGACCTCGGGTGGCATCGTGGAAATCGTGCGGTGAAAACGGCGGCGGGCATCGGAGTCGGCGAGGAAGGCATCGAGGCGGATGCGTTCGATGCGAATCGCGAACAACATTGCGCCGGTGCGGGGCAACGGGGTGAGGATTTGCCGCTCCACGCGCAGCCACATTTGGTCGGTGGTCATTCCGGCAGTGAGCGCGGGCGGGTGCGTGGACGGATGCAGGTTCCACGCGTCCGTGGCGGCGAGACCCCAGTTGGGTCGTCCAGCCACGAAGCCCGGTTTGATTTTGTCGAGATAACGATCGATGGCCGGACCAATCTTCGCATTGAGCCCCGGAACCGCGCCGTGGGTTTCGAGCAAGGTCAGACCCATCTTGTCCGCCAGTGCCCAATGGCTGGGAAACACCACCACGCCGCCGGCGACCCGAAACACACCGCGATCATCCCGGCACAGCAGCACCACGTCGGGCTCGAGTTGTTGACCGGCCATCACCGGATCGGGCGAAACGGGCAACCCGGACCACGCGGTCGCCGACTCCACGAACTCCGCCCACGCGGTCTGGGCCGGCGGCGGCATGATGACGTAATCGTCGGGCGATTGCGCCAGACCGCGTCGACGCTCGGCTCCAATGGCGGCACCGAGTGAGGAGGCCGCGAAAAACGTCGTCGGATCGCCCCGGCGCAGCGTCAGCCGAAAGCCGAAATCATCCTCCGGGAAGAGATCGGCCCAATCACTCACGGCCGGACCACCACCTGCGTGCAGGCGTCGCGTTTGAGATATCGCCGGGCAAAGGCGGCGAGGGATTTGATCGTCACCGCATTGATGCGGGCTTCGAAGTCGCTGCCATCATCGAGCGGCTGACCGTAGAGTTCGTTGAGCGCGACATGCATGGCACGTGATCCGTTGGATTGCAGTCCCATGCGGCGACCAGCGCAGAGCCGCGTCTGGCAACGCGTGAGCTCGGCCTTGGTGATGCGTCCCCGCGCCATGCGCGCGATCTCCAGTTCGATCTCCTTGAGCACTTCCGTTTCTTTGCCCGGCGCAGTGCCCGCGTAGAAGTAAAACATCCCGCTGTCCAAACTGACGACGCGCGACGAACGCACGTAGTAAGCCAGGCCTTTTTCCTCGCGCACGCGCTCGAAAAGTCGCGACGACATGCCGCTGAACAATTCGTCGGCGACTTCGGCCACGTGGAAATCTTCCGAACACACGCCCGGTCCCAGGTAACCCTGAAACACCACCGCCTGTTGCCGCGGTTGGATTTCGACAAAATCTCCCACCTCCGCCGGGTGATCCAACGTAGGGGAACTCGAGGCGAGCGCGGCCTTTTTGAAACGGCGCAGCAGCATGCGCAGTTTGGGCGCAAGCGTCTTGGCGTTGAAATCGCCTGCAACTGACAAAACCACGTTGGATCCCACCATGAGCCGCCGATGCAGCGTCACGAGATCCCGTGGTTTGACGGTGCGCAGGTGATCGACCTCGCCGTGCGCATCAACCGCGAGGGGATGGCTGCCGAAGAAACGTTTCCGCAGTTGCTTGCGCCCGATCGTCACGATGTCGTCGACATCCTGTTGTAAATCAGCAATCTGCGCATCGCGTTCGATCTCGAAGGAATCCTTGGTGAAGGTCGGCTTGAGCGCCGCTTCGGCCAACAGATCGAGGGCCAGATCCACATCGCCGGGCAACACTTCGACGGAGAGGCCGAAGGTGTTGTTGCCAAACACCGGCGAGAGCGACCCGCCCACCGATTCGATCGCACCGGCGACTTGGGCGGCGGAACGTTTGGCAGTGTCGCGAGCCAGCAACGTCGCCATCAAGGCGGTGGTGCCGCGTTGGTCGGTGGGCTCGAACGCACCACCGCCGAGACACAACAGCCGGAAATGCAAGTTGGGCAGACGCGAGTCGGGTTGGAGCAGGAGGCGCGTGCCATTGGCCAATTGTTCGCGGACCAGCCCGGCGTCGGAGGTCGTGCTGATCGCCGCGGGTGCGTTGGTCGACACTGCAGCGGGAGCCTTGGGCGTGAGGGTCACGGTCGTGCTGTGCCCATCGAGCAAATACGTGCGCAACGCGCGGCGCAGGCTGGCGGGAGTGATGCGTTTGAGTCGTTCGAAATAGCCCTGGGTGAACAGCATGTCACCGGCGACGACTTCCGCGACGCCAAGGCGCGAGGCTCGTCCGGCCACAGTCTTGCGACCGTTGATTTCCCCGACCACCAACTGCCGCACGGCTTTGCGCACCTGCCCCGCGGTGAACCCCTTTTTCTCGATGCGGCGCAGTTCCCGGGGAATGGCGGCGAGCGTCTTGTCCCGCTCGTCCAGATCGCAGATAAAGCTCAGGTAAAACAGGCCGTGGTCGCCGGGATTCCAGCTGGTCACATCGATCGAATGCACGAGGCGGGCCTTTTCGCGGATCGCTTCCCAGAGCAGCGAGCTGTCGCCGTTGCCCAGAATCATCGCCAGCACATCCAAGGTCGCGGCGTCCGGATGAGTCAGCCCGGGAATCGTCCAGGCCAAGGCGCCGCGCACGATCTCCACGTCCTCCTCGAGATGCTGCACTCGCGGTGCCAGCGCGGTCGGTTCGACCGGAAGAATCACCGGAGCCAGACGACGGCGTGGAGCCTTGCCCCAGTGCTGCTCGATCGCCGCGTCTATCGCCGCGGTATCGAAGCCCCCGGTGACCACCAGCACGATGTTGTTGGGCACGTAGCGATTCCGGTAATAGTCGACGAGGGCATCGCGATCCACGGCGGCAAAGACATCGCGGTGACCGATGATCGGCTCGCGGTAGGAATTGGTGCGGTAGACCGTTTCAAAAAGGCTCTGCCACAGTCGGAGATCCGGGTCGTCCAACCCCATGTCGATCTCGCGCAGGATCACTTGTTTTTCCCGCTCGACCTCATCGGCCGGCAAGGTCGAGTGCAGCACGGCATCGCCCAGAATATCGACGGCCACCGGCGCGTGTTCGGCCGGGATATCAATGTAGTAGACCGTGCGTTCAAACGACGTGTAGGCATTGATGTAGCCCCCGTGAGCCTGGACTTCGGTTGAGATCTCCCGTCCTTCCCGCCGCTCGGTGCCCTTGAATAACAGATGCTCCAAGTAATGCGAGAGCCCGGCCCCGAGATGCTGTTGCTCGTGAATGCTGCCCGTTTTTACCCAAACCTGCACCGAGGCCACGGTGGCGGCCGGATCGCGCTGCTGAATGACGGTGAGTCCGTTGGGCAGAACGCGACGGGTCGGCGCATCACGCCATAATTTTTGGAGAAGTTTGAAATCGGAGGCGAGCGACGCAGGCATAAAAGACAAAGTTACGAAACAGTTCGCCAAGACGATGCGAACGAAAGGCCCAAGGGCGTGGTCAACCGAGGGAATGAGCCCCGGCCCGACCGGTCAACCGCAGGGAATCAGGCGGATTTCCGGCCCCCGGATTTGGCCGGCATGAACGGAGCATCAAACGCTTCTTCGAACGTGTAGACTTCCGTGAAATCCTCCCGCCGGTCCTGATCCGTTTTGCTGAAAACGTTGTATTCGATGAGATTGAACACGAGATCACCGAAGTGCCCGCAGCGCTTCACGCCCCACTCGTGGAGCACGGTGCGCGCCATGGGGCCGTATTGATCCAGCGCATAAGCGCGCATGCCCATCAACAACTCGACGCCCGTGACATGCAGCGAACGGCCCGCGCGGCTCGAGTCGCTCTTCTTCAGCTCCTTGACGGTAAAGTCCAACCCTTGCCGCACGAACGTGTAGGCGTTGCGGTGAAATCGGTTGTCCTCTTTGCAAATCAGAGTCACTACTTCGTTGAAATCGAGGTCCTGCATGGTCGGCTATTTAAACCGCACCGTGGCCCGACCCGAGCGACCTCGCAACCCCGCATGAAGGTCAAAAAGCAACATTTCCGAGGGAGATTTTAACCGGCCTCCCTGTGAATGTAAATTAAGTGTAAAGGAACCTCACTTGTTTACATTTTGCGTTACGTGACTGTAACTCCATGGCAAAACTATTCCTCATACAATGATTGCCTCGACTCAGACAAATCATCCTCTTCCGCAACTCAACGACGAGTCCCCGACCGCCGCTGCATTGCAAATCGCATGCAACCGCCTGAAATCCGCCGGTTTGCGCATCACCCAGCCTCGGATCGCCATCCTGGAGGCCCTCATCAAGCGAGCCCTTCCGGCGAGCATCGAGCAGATTCATGCCGAGCTTTCCAACACGGCCTGTGACTTGGTGACGGTCTATCGTTGCTTGGCGGCCTTTGAAGAACTGGGCCTCGTGCGCCGCTGTTTCTTCCACAATGGCACGAGCCTCTACCAGATCGCGCTGGACGACGCTCCCGCCTACCACGTGGTGGACAAGGCCTCCAATGCGGTCGGCGAACTCGATTCCGATCTCGCGATCGAACTCAGCGAAGCCATGCAGGAAATCGAAAAAAAGCTCATCGCTCGCGGCTACACCAACGTATCGCACATGGTCGAATTCTTCGCCCGGGCACCGAAACACCCGATCGACCGCGTCCAACACGGCTCGGTCATGGCCGAAATTCGCTGAGCGTTCCGTTCCGCCCCTTCCCAACCGCAGATTCGCTCTGCGGTTTTTTTGGGCCCGCATAAGTCGGAACACCGGGGCGCCGCCTCGCCCTCCCCCTTCCCGGACGAACCGCACGACCTCAGTTTGTCTGGAAAAGCCCCACGAACTGTTTGGGCACGATCGCCGCGGTGCGACTGTTGCGCCGGGTGAGGATCTTCTTGGTCCAAGCATCGACCTCCTCGAGCGTGACGTCGTCCACCAAGCCCGCTTTGAGAGCCAGCAACTCATCCACGCTCTCCGGTCTTTCCTGGGCGCGGATCAATTGGTTGAGCACAAAATTATTGTCGAGCCACGCTCGCCGAATGCGACTGGAGAGAATGCCCCGCGCGCCCTTGAATTCGCCCTCATCCACGCCTTGGCCGGAAAGCTCAAACGCAATGTCCTCCACGAGGCGGGCTATCCGTGTGGTTTCCGAAGACGAGCAATCGATCATCGCCCGCATTAATCCGAACTCGGGAAATCCATCAAAATTCTGGTAGTTCGCGCTCGGCGCATAGGCCAAGCCCAGGTTGTTGCGAATCTCTTCGCGGATGTGGAGCTCCAGCACCTTGGACAACAAGTAGAGCGCCGCGCGATCGCGGATCGTCAGCGACTCCGTCACCGGCCAGATCCCCATCACCGCAGCGAGATGTTGCTCGCCCACAAACTCGATCCGTTTGAAACCGGGCCGGGCCGATAACTTGACCGGCTGCGGTTTGCGACGGGGCTTCTTTTCCGCCGCTCGCGGGCTGAGCGAGCCCAGCGTATTGCCCACCATCTCCAGCGCTTCCGCCTCGCTCACGTCGCCGACGATCGTGACCTCCACGTAGCCCTTGGTCAGCGGTTCTTCGAGCCAACGTTTCACGTCGATCGAACTCAGCCCCAGGTAATCGACCATCGTGCCCCAGGTGAACCGCGCGTCGCCCTCGAACAAGTAATCCGTGAGCTCCCGCATCCCTTCCTGCATGCCCATGGTGTTGGACGCGCGCGACATCGCGGCTTTTCGTTTCTCCGTGCGATGCACGTAGGTGCCAAACTTGGGCTTGTAGAGAAACTCGGTCACGACCCCCAGCATCGAAGACAAGTCCTCCCGCTGGGTGATACCGCGAAACGTGAACGCATCGTAGTCCTCCACATCAAATTCGAACCCGAGAAAGCGTTCGTCGATGATCTGCTTCAGTTGCTCCGGTCGATAGTAGGCCGTGCCACTGGCGAACAGGGTCTGCAAACCAAACTCCTTGAGCGCCGGCTCATTGCCCGGCATGTCGAGCAACCCCGTGCCCACCCGCACGATCGTGTGGACGACACCGGGTTCCTGCGTCGAGGTGACGAGATTGAGCCGCACTTCGTTGCCAAACTTAAACAGTTTCGCCCCGACCTCGGGCAGCTCGCGCACGAGTTCGGCTGCCGTGGGCTCGCCCCAATCCTTCAACTCGAACACGGTCTCTTTGCGCTGTCCCGGTCGCACTTGCCGGGTCGGCGTTTTCCGATCTTTCAACAATGCCGCCGTCACTTCCGCGGCTTTCAGTGCGGGGTCCATGTCCCCGCTGAAATGCACCACGAGCCGATCCAGATCCCACAGGTTGCGCAACACGTTGGTCAACTGCTCCGCATCGATCGTGCTGAGCCAATCGATCATCCAGCCATACTCCTGCTCCCGGGGCACAAACACTTGATGCCGCACAATGGAATCCAGCAGCGCCTGACTGATCACGTGGGGATCGGTCTGCGGGATCTGCTCGATCATCAGTCGAGCCATGCGCAACTGGCGCTCGCGTGGGACCGCCAGTTCCGTCGGCTCAAATCCCCACTCCAACGTGGCCCGCAGCAACTGGTCCAACGCGGTGATGTTTCGGGTCCACGCTTGGCCGTTGGTCATCACCGATGCCATGACCGAGCGGTGGCCGAGCAAGGTTTCCACGCCCGCACTCCCGCCCGGCGTCGCCGCCAGACCCCGGCTCAACCGCGTGCCCAACAACGCCTGGGCAAACGCCGCTTGCTGCTGCTGCACGCGCGCCGCCTGCGAATCCGGGACGTCGGGCAGCGGCGTGACATTGGCCAAGGTCGCACGCACATAACCCACGTTGCCGATCCGATAGAGTCCGGTCCGGAGGCCGGCGGCGTCGACCAAGTCACCCATCTCACGACCGGGAGGCGGAGTGGCCGGCCTGGACATGGAACCAAAACGCTCGGCGATCATGCGCTCGATCTCGGCGGGTTCAAAATCCCCCGCCGCCACGAGCACCATCAAGTCGGACCGATACGTCCGGTTGTAAAAATCGCGGAACTGTCGAGGCGTGAGCGATTCGATGCTTTCGGGCGAGCCCCCGGGCGCGCGATGCGGAAATCTCAGTCCGGCAAACATCGTCTGCAACGAATCGAGCTGCCCTTTGGCCATGACGCTGTCGCGGCCGCGCAGCTCACTGAGAATGACCCCGCGCTCCTCTTCAATCGCGGCCGGGTCAAACGTCACGCCATCCGCAAAGCTGCGAAACAACCGCATGCCCTTGCCCAACAGCTCGGCGGAGGCATCACGAAAATCCAACGTGTAAGCCGTGTAATCAAACGAGGTCACGGCATTGACATCGCTACCGTATTCGATGCCCAGCTCCTGGAAGAAATCCACCATCTCCCGCTCCGTGAAATCGGTCGTGCCGCGGAAGCACATGTGCTCGATGAAGTGAGCGATGCCCCGTTCTTTTTCCGTTTCCTCCAATGCGCCCGACAACACCAGAAATTGGAGCGTCGCAACTTCCGGCACGGCATTGTGCGGATACAGCGCATAGCGAAAACCGTTGTCGAGCTGGCCCCAAACCACCTGCGGGTCCGGTTTGAGGTCGGATGCCGTGTGTGCCCAAATTCCGCTTCGAGGATCGGCCCCAGCCGCAGTCGAAAACAGCAGCGTGCCCATCAAGCTCAGGGCAAAAACGAAGCGAGCCGGGGATATAAGCATGACCGCTAAGGAAAGCCTCAACCGCTCGGGCGTAAAGCCCGACCCACGAATTAACCGAGCGGCAGTCGAGCGACTAGCTCCAGTTTGCCAGCAGGCGACGCAGGGTTTCGTCGACCAACTTGGGATTGGCCTTGCCGCGCGACGCTTTCATCACCGGACCTTTCATCGCGTTGATGGCGCCGTCCTTACCGCCGAGAAATTGTTCACGCGCCTTGTCGTTGCCCGCGATCGCATCGCGACACCACTGCTCCAGCTCGTCGGCGTCGGTGTCGTCCTTGAGTCCTTTCCGATCCACCACCGCCGCCGGGGCTTCGCCGCTCGCGAAGGTCTCGTTAAAAACCTCCCGGGCAATCTGATTCGAAATCGTGCCGACATCGATCAATCCGACCAGTTCGGCCAGATGGGGCGGAGTCACCTTGGACTCGGCCAAGCCGATCTTGGCTGCGCTCAATTCGCGCAACAAGTCGTTGGCGATCCAATTGCCCACGGCCTGCGCTTTGGCGCGGCCCGCGATGGTCACCGCCGCTTCAAACCAATCGCTCAATTCGCGATCCGGGATGAGCACCGACGTGATCGTGTAAGGCAGATCATAGTCGGTCATGAACCGTTGCTGTTTCTCGAAAGGACGCTCGGGGCATTCGGCCGCGATGCGTGCCTTCCAGGCTTCATCGACGCGCACGGGCATGAGATCGGGATCCGGAAAATAACGGTAGTCGTGCGCCTCCTCCTTGGAGCGCAACGATTGCGAGGTGCCCGCGATGCCATCGTAATCGCGTGTTTCCTGCACGATCTCGCCGCCGGTTTTCTTGAGCGCCAACTGCCGCTTGATTTCGTGGGCGATACCGTCGCGCACGTAGGAAATGGAATTGAGATTTTTGAGCTCAACCTTGGTGCCCAGCTCCGTCGTGCCGACCGGCCGAATCGAGATGTTCGCGTCACACCGCAGCTGGCCCTTTTCCATGTCGCAGTCGGAAATCCCGGCGTAAATCATGGTCGTGCGCAGCGTGGTGAGAAAAGCGTAGGCTTCCTCCGCCGAAGCGAGCGCCGGGTCGGTCACGATCTCCATCAATGGGGTGCCCGCCCGGTTGTAATCAACGAGAGAATCGTGCGCGAAGTGCGTCAGTTTACCGACGTCTTCTTCGAGGTGGATTCGCGTGAGCGGAATTTTTTTGTGCTCGCCCATCACGTTGCGCGACGGCCCCGGGAGTTCGATTTCCACGTATCCGCCGATACAGATCGGTTGATCGTATTGGGTGATCTGATAGTTCTTCGGCGAGTCCGGATAGAAGTAGTTTTTGCGGTCCCATTTGCAGACCTCGGCGATCTCACAATGCAGCATGAGCCCCGCCTTGATGATGGCATCGAGGGCCGCCTTGTTCATCACCGGCAGCGTGCCGGGTAAGGCGAGCACAACCGGATCGGTGAGCGTATTCTCATCGTGACCATAACCCTGCCCGACGCGGGTAAAAATCTTGGACGCCGACTTGGCCTGAACATGGACCTCAAGTCCGATAACAGCTTCGTAATTCATTTTTGATGAGGAACCACGAAATACACGAAACACACGAAAGCGGTTAGAAAGTCCGGAAGCTTTTCGTGTGTTTCGTGTATTTCGTGGTTTTAAAATTTCAAAGTTCGGGGCGTTGGGAATGCCAGTCGTGGGCGGTGTCGTAGGCGTGGGCGATCGCGAGCAGGTCGGCTTCGGCGTAGGGTTGGCCGATGAGTTGCAGGCCGATGGGCAAACCCGCGGAGGTGAAACCAGCAGGGATCGAAATACCCGGCAGACCGGCGAGATTTACCCCAATGGTGTAGATGTCGGACAAATACATCGCGAGCGGATCGGCGGCTTTTTCCCCCGCCTTGAACGCCGGCGTCGGCGTGGTCGGCGTGAGGATCGCATCGACCTGTTCGTAGGCATTGAGAAAGTCCTGCCGGATGAGCGTGCGCACCTTCTGCGCCCGCAAATAATACGCGTCGTAGTAACCGCTAGAAAGCACGTAGGTGCCGAGGATGATGCGACGTTTCACTTCCGGCCCAAACCCTTCGGCACGCGACTTGAAATACAGGTCGACGACATCCTGCGCATCTGCGGAACGGTGCGTGTAACGAATGCCGTCGTAGCGCGCCAGGTTCGAGGATGCTTCCGCTGTCGCGATGATGTAGTAGGTGCTGAGGCAATACGGCGTGTGCGGCAGGGAGACCTCTTTAATTTCGCAACCTTGCTCCCGGTAAAACGCGATGGCTTTCTCGATCGCGGCCCCCACTTCGGGGTCGAGCCCTTCCCCAAAATACTCCTTGGGGATCCCGAGTTTCCACGGCCCCTTTTTCTCGCTCAACGCAGCCCGGTAGTCGGGCACATCGGTTTTGAATGAAGTCGAATCCCGCGGGTCGTGACCGGCAATTGCGCCCAGCATGATGGCAGCATCTTCCACCGTGCGCGTGAACGGACCGATCTGATCGAGGGACGACGCAAACGCCGCCAGCCCGTAGCGCGAAACCAAGCCGTAAGTGGGCTTCAAACCCACGACGTTGCAAAACGCCGCCGGTTGCCGAATCGACCCGCCCGTGTCGGACCCGAGGGTCGCCACCGCTTCACCCGCCGCGACGGCCGCCGCGCTGCCGCCGGAACTGCCGCCCGGAACACGGTCGAGATCGTAGGGATTGCAAGTGGTTTGAAAGGCGGAGTTTTCCGTCGACGAGCCCATCGCAAACTCGTCGAGATTGGCACGGCCCCAGAGCACCGCGCCGGCGGCTTTAAGTTTCTCAGTCACCGTCGCGTCGTAGGGCGACACGAAGTTTTCGAGCATCTTGCTGCTGGCGGTCAGCGGCTGATCACGCACGGCGATGACGTCTTTGAGCGACACGGGAATGCCATCGAGCGGTCCCCTCGCCTGCCCGACGGAACGCCGCGCATCGGAGGCGGCGGCTTGCGCCAGCGCATCCTCGGGATTGACGGAGTTGAAGGCCTTGACGCGATCGTCCACCGCGGTCGCCCGATCGATGGCGGCCTGCGTGAGTTCGACGGACGAAACCGTGCCGGCGGCCAGCGCGTCGGCCAATTGCGCGATCGTTTGGAAAGTCAGTTCAGTCGACATGCGATTACTCCACGACTTTGGGCACCACGATCATGTTCTGGCGCTGCTGCGGTGCATTGCGCAGAGCCTCCTCGACAGGCAACCCGCCTTGGGCGACGTCGTCGGCCCAGACGTTTTCCACCGCGAAGGCGTGAGCGGTGGGCTCCACGCCGGTCACATCGACCTGCTCCAATTGCTTGATGTGCTTGAGCACATCACCGAGTTGGGCGGCGTAAGCGGTTTTTTCCTCAGGCGTGAGGGCAATGCGCGCGAGATGCGCGACGCGATCGATGTCGAGTTCCGGGGTATCGGCCATGATGGTGAATTTCGCGATTTACGAACGAACTTGGTAGGCGGTTTTGGCGGCGATTTGTTCGAGCACGGTGGCGAAGGTCTTGTTCACCTCGTCGTCCTTGAGCGTGCGATCCGGGGCGCGGAATGAGAGCGAGAACGCTAGGCTCTTCTTTCCCTCCGGCAGGCCCTTGCCTTGATACACATCGAAGAGGTTGACCGCCTCGAGTTCGAAACCTTTGCCGGTCGCACTGCGGGCGAGCTTCGTGAGGGATTTCAACACGTCGCCCGCCGCTTCGGTTTCGTCGACGACAACCGCCACATCACGCAGCGCAGCGGGCTGCGAACTGAACGGTTGGAATCGGCTGCGCTTGCCGCCTTTGCCCAAACGTTCCGGCAGAATCGCAAAGACTCCGGCGTAGACCTTGCCGGAGACATCGAGCGCCTTGAGATGGGTGAGATCGAGTAAACCATAGCGGGCGGTCCAGCCGTAAGCCATGTTCCCTTGCAGGGTGTGCTGACCGGCTTGCCATCCGGTCGCGGCCGCATCGTCAGTCGCGAGGTGCGGCTGACGCGAGAGGTCGACGCCTGCTTGATTGGCCAACGTCTCCACCATGCGTTTGGCGGTGTAGAAATCGGCGGGCTCACGCTTGGTCCAGGCGGCGGTCGCGTTTTCGGCGATGATGAATCCGACGGCGGCACATTCCTGCACGCCTTTGTCATTCGGGATGAAGACGCGGCCGGTTTCGAAGAATCCCGTGACCGCATTGCCACGCGCTTGGTTAAGCCGCAGGGAATCGAGCAGACCACCGATGAGCGACGGACGCAGGTGCGACTGATCTTCGACGAAGGGATTGGCGAGACCGAGTGGATCCGTTGCATCCGCGCCGATCCACGAAGTGACATCGACCTTCGAGCGCAGGGTGTAAGTCACGCACTCGTTGAAGTTCTGGCCAATAAGATACGCACTCGCGGCGCGGTTGTATTGCGCCACCGGATTGTCCTCCATCAGCAGGCCGGGGCCCGTGACCGTCACGGCCGGAATCTTGGCGGTGCCGTGCACGCGCAGAATCTCTTCGACCAAGTCGATCGGGCGATCCAAGTCGGTGCGCCAGCTGGGAATGCGCACGGTCCAATTGACCCCGGCATCGTCCTCATCCTCACGCACAATCAACAAATCGAGGGCTTCGAGGGCGCTGCGTTGATCGTCGTCCGAAATCTCAAAACCGAGGCGGGCATTCACCCACGACGGTGCGACGGTGATCTCGCGTTCCCACGGCACATCACTGCCCACGCGGAGGGTTTCGCCGCAGATTTGGCCGCCCGCATATTTCACCACCAACGCGAGCGCACGGCGGGTGGCCTCGGGAATCGAATGAACATCGATGCCGCGCTCGAAACGGTAGGAGGAGTCGGAGCTCAGGCCGAGTTGACGCGAGGTGGCGCGCACGGATTGACGACGGAACGCCGCGACTTCGAGCACGAGGTCGGTCGTGTCATCCGCGACCCCGGAATTTTCTCCGCCCATGATACCGGCAACGACGATCGACTTTTCGACGTCGGCGATCACGAGCATGTCGGGGGTCAGCGTCCGCTCTTTTTCGTCGAGCGTGACCAGCGTTTCGCCCTCGGTCGCCCGCCGCACCACGATGGATTGACCGGCCAGTTTGCGGGCATCGAAGGCGTGCATCGGCTGCCCGTATTCGAGCATCACGTAGTTGCCGATATCGACGAGGTTGTTGATGGGACGAATCCCGATCGCAGTAAGTCGCTGCTGCATCCACGCCGGTGAGGGTCCGACCTTCACTCCAGTGATCGCGGTGGCGGTATAAAGCGGGCAATCCTCGGGTGCGTCCACGCGAAGCGATTTCAACAGGTCCGGACGAGCCGTCGTCGCCGCGGGCAAATCGGTCGACGGATAACGCAGTTCGAGGCGGAACCATGCGGCCAGCTCACGGGCGACACCGAGGTGGCTCTGGCAGTCGGGGCGATTGGGCGTGATCTCGATATCGAACACCACATCGCCGGCCGGAAGCGCGTCGTTGATGGGGGTGCCGATCTCCGGACGATCGGTCAGGATCATCAGGCCGGAATGATCGTCGCCGATCTGCAGTTCCTTGCCCGAACACATCATGCCCTCGGACGCTTCGCCGCGAATTTTCGACGGCTTGATTTTGAAGTCCCCGGGCAACACGGCACCGATGAGGGCGACCGGCACACGGTCGCCCACTTGGTAATTCTGCGCTCCGCAAACGATGCGCTTGGTGCCGCCGTTGGCCTCGCCCACGGCCACCGCACAAATCGATAGCCGGTCGGCGTTGGGGTGTTGATCACGGGTCAGGACTTCTCCGACGACGACATTCGTCATCTGCGGCGCGCCCGTGTGCTCGATGCCTTCGACTTCGAAGCCAAGGAATGTGATGGCCTCGGAGATCTGCTCATCGGTCAGGCCATTGAGGTCGACGTAGTCTTGGAGCCAGGATTTGGAAATTTTCACAGGAAAAGGAAAGAAGAGTTAACCACGAATGGACACGAACAGCTTCACTACCACTACGCACGGTAACGTCGGAGTCGCTCGGATTGATCCGTGTTCATTTGGGTCCATCTGCGGTTAAAAATAGGGTCGCCGCTCAGGCGAATTGGCGGAGAAAGCGGAGGTCGTTTTGGTAGAAGTAGCGAATGTCATCGATGCCATACATCATCATGGCGATGCGTTCGATGCCCATGCCGAAGGCGTAGCCGCTCCACACGGTGGAGTCGTAACCGACGTCGTCAAACACCGCCGGATCGACCATGCCGCAACCCATGATCTCGACCCACTCCTTGTTGACTTTGGGCAGGTGCTTGGCCGAGAGATCGACCTCGAAACTCGGCTCGGTGTAACCGAAGTAATGCGGGCGAAAACGCACCTTGGTATCGGAGCCGAGCAGCGATTTGAGCACGTAGTCGAGCAGCGCCTTCAGGTCCGAAACCGTGACGTTTTTATCGACGTAAAGTCCTTCGAGTTGGTGAAAGTTGGCCGAGTGCGTGGCGTCGACCGTATCGCGACGATACACCCGACCGGGCGAAACGATGCGAATGGGCGGTTTGCCTTTCAACATGGTGCGGATCTGCACCGACGACGTGTGGGTGCGCAGCAGATACTTTTCCCCGGGAATCTTCTTCGCGATGTTGGTAAAAGCCGCATCAGTCGGCAGGTAGAACGTGTCCTGTGCGTCGCGGGCGGGGTGATCGGCCGGGGTGTTGAGCGCGTCGAAACAGTAATACTCGGTCTCCACCTCGGGACCTTCGACCACGGTGAAGCCCACTTTTTTAAGGATGCCGCAAATTTCCTCGCGGACCAGCGTCAGCGGATGACGCGTGCCGGGCAACGGATCGGGCGAGGGCAAACTGGGATCAATCGCCGGTCCGAGCTGCGCCGCGATCTCGGCGGCCTCGATCCGGGTCAGCGCCGTGTCGAGCAATGCCTGGAGCGCCGTTTTGGTTTCATTGATGAGCTTGCCCATGGCCGGGCGCTCCTCCTTGGGCACGCCGCCCATTTGTTTCATGAGCCCGGTGAGCTCACCTTTGGGGCCGACGTAGCGGGCTTTGGCCGCCTCGAAGTCGGGTCGACTGGCCAGCGCGGAAAGTTCGGTCTCGGCTTGAGCGACGAGAGCGGAAAGTTGGTCTTGCATGCGGGTAAGGGAAAATAAAAGAGGACGGCGCCCCGACGTGCGGGACCCGTCCTCCGGGAAATCAATGGAGACGAGCCCCCCGGGCTCGCGATGGAATGGATCAGGCCTGCGCGGCGGCAGCGACCTTGGCCTTCAACGCGTCCTGGGCTTGTTTGACCACGGCGTTAAAAGCGACTTCGTCGCGGACGGCGAGATCGGCCAGCACCTTGCGGTCCAGGTCGATGTTGGCGGCGTGGAGACCCTCGACGAAGCGGGAGTAGCTCATGCCTTGGGCCCGGACGGACGCGTTGAGGCGAACGATCCAGAGCTGACGGGCGAGCGTCTTCTTCTTCTTGCGGTCGCGGTAGGCGTGTTGCCAGGCGTGATCGACGGCGTCTTTCGCATAGCGATAGAGCTTCGACTTACGCGCGTAGTAACCCTTCGCGTGGTTGAGGACCTTTTTGCGGCGCTTGAGCGCGGCGGGAGCATTAGTGGCACGAGGCATGTTTTATATGGTGTGTTGGGCGCTGGCGGGTCGTCTCGTTAGGATTCACCCGCCGGGCGAATTGCGGTTGGTTGGCTGCGTCCGGTCTTAGAGACCGTGCGGAAGTCCGCGCTTGAGGTTGGCAGCTCGGCCAGCAGGCACTTGCTTGTCTTGCGACGCGCGACGTTTTTGCTTGGAGCTTTTGGTGGCCATCAAGTGACGGAAGCCGGGTGTGCGGCGCATCAACTTGCCTTTGGCGGACAATTTGAAGCGCTTGGCGATGGATTTCTTCGTCTTTTGCATGGAGAGAACGGCAGAACACAGAGAGCGGGCCCGCCTATGGCAAGGGGATTTTTGGCGGAGTTCACGAGAACCCCACCCGGTCGCGCTAAAAGCCTGCGGCGAAGTTGGTTCGGCGCGGATCGGCGTATCCGGTCACGGTGCCGTCAGGCGCGATCTCAATCGCATTGATCCCGCCAAAATAGAGCCCCGTCCCGGCGTCCTCTTCCTCCTTCACGGTCCAGCCCGCCGCGGTCAGAGTCTGCCGCGTGGCGGCACTCAGGCCCGTTTCGAGAACGATCTCGTCGACATCGCCATTGCGCCAAGCGGGGTTGATGTGAACCCTGACGTCGCCGATCGCCGCGTCCAGCGTGCGCTGCCACAATACCCGATCGAGCACCACCTGGAGCATCGCCGTGGGTATGCGGGAGCCTCCGGGCAGTCCGAGCGCGATAATCGTGCCGTCGGGGCCGAGGATCAGGGTCGGGCAAATGGTGCTGCGCGGGCGTTGGCCGGCCGCCACGAAATTGGGACTATCGGACTCGCGATAGGCAAAGTTGCTCATGCTGTTGTTGAGCACGATGCCAGTGCCGGGCGCGACCCGCCCCGAACCAAAATGCAGGCTGAGGGACTGCGTGGCGGTCACCACGTTTCCCTCCCGGTCGACCACCACGAAATGGGTGGTCGAGGCGTTGGCATCTTCCAGCGCCGGAGCCGGGAGATGCGCCGGCTCGGACTGCAACCAAGCCTGCTGTTCAGCGATATAGGACTCATCTAAAAGCTCCGCAAACCGGTCCATCGCGTCGGGCCGATCGGCGATTTCGGCGTAAATGCGGGGCTGAACGCGTCCCCAAGCGCGAGCAATCAGATCGAGATTATACGCCGACCGCAGGGGGCGTGAGGTATCCAACAGAGGTTCCAATACCTTGAGCACCGGGAAAAACATAGCCGCGCCCGTCGAAGGCGGCGGACTGCTGAGCAGTTGGTAACCGGCGAAATCAAGCGGGACCGCTCCGGTAATGCGGGGGGCATAGGCTGCCAAAGCTGCACGGGAAAACCCACCCTGCCCACTCACGCCATCGGCGATTTTTCGGCCAAGTCGGCCCTCATAAAACGAATGCGGACCGTCTTCCGCCAACCAGGCCAAACTGCGTGCGAGGTCGGGATTGGGCAATCGCGTGCCGATTGCCGGCACATCGCCTCCGGGCAAAAAGAGGGACGCCAGCTCCGGGTCCCCCTCGAGACGATCCCGTCGCTCTTCAAACAAGGTGCGGGTTTTGGGTTCGATCCGAAACCCGCGTTCCGCCAATGCCCGGGCCGGTTCCACCAAACTCCCCCACTCGCGCGTGGCCCAGCGGGCATGCACCTCGGCCAGTCCGGCGGGCAAGCCCGGCACGGCCACCGCGGTGTATCCCCGCGTGCGTTCCGCTGCGGTCCATTGCCGGGCGGCGGTTTCATCAAGATCGACCGGGGCGGCATCCATCGCATCCACCACATACGTCTGTCCCGTGGCCGCGTGGTGATAGAGCAGCATCAACTTCCCGCCCAAACCGGAGCCATAGGGTTCCGCCACGCCCAACGCCAATGACACGGCGATCGCCGCGTCCGCCGCGTTGCCGCCTGCCCGCAACACCTCGACACCGATGGCCGTGGCTTCGGGATGCCCCGCCACGACCATGGCCTGTCGACCGGTGACCGGGATCACGTCAACCACCGGTGGCACGGCCGACAGCGTGGCACCGACCCAGGTGAGAATGAGGGGAAACAACCGGGGAATTTTCATGATATTTCGCTGGGCGCGGGAGCTGGGTCCCGCCGGTCGGTGGAGCCCAACTGTCCGGGCCACCCCGAGCCGGTGGCAACGATCAAGATAAACTAGAACTTGTGGGTGAGCTGCACGAACCACTGGCGGCCCTTGGCATCGTGATAGCTGGAGTCGTATCCGTCGGAAGCCGACAGGTAGAGCGGTGGAGCCTCGTCGAGAAGGTTGTTGACGCCCACCCGCACCGACGTGCCGTGCAGCATCGAACCCTCGCCAAAACGGTAACCCACCGAAGCGTTGGCGATCCATTGCGCGTCGAGAATGATTTTCTGCACGTCGCCGTTGGCGTCGGTCGTATCGTAGGTCGAGCTGTTCTCGTAGTCGCTGATGTATTTACCACTCAGATACGCGGACCAGTCGCCCCGGCGCCACGAAGCGGATATCAGTCCCTTGGTGCGGGGATTGCCGCCCTGGCGGATCGGGTTCGAAACGTTGCCGTCCCGATCGATGTCCTCGAGTTTGGAGGTGTAGGTGCCTTCAGCCTTGAACGTGAACCGGCCGATGGAAGTCGCGGGCATCACCCAGACGAGCGACGCGTCGACGCCTTCAATGGTGCGCGACTGCAGGTTGTAGTAGGTGCCCTGGATTTCGATCAAGCGACCGGGAATCCCCGCCGCCACATCGGCGGCGGTCCGGGCCTCGCGCAGCACGCGGGGATTGCTGCCGCCGTTGGCGAGCCACCGCATTTCATCCATGTCCAACTCGTCCTGGGCATCGGGATTGTCGATACGGTCGGTGGATTCGATTTGGAAAACATCCATCGAGAGCGAGAGCCCCTCCACCTTGGGAACATCCAGCACGAAGCCGATATTGTAGGACTGTGACTCCTCGGGCTGCAGCGTGGGGTTGCCGCCGGTCACGACTCGTTTGGTGACCGTGCCTTCGGCGTCTTCTTCACCGGTGCGGGCCCCGTCGATGAGCCCGTCATTGCGCCGGGCGCGCTGCGGTTGATAAAGCTCGGCGACACTGGGAGCACGAAATCCCTCGTTGTAGGAAGCACGAATCATGAGCCCTTCGTAGATGCGCCAGGACAACGCGGCGGCGGGCTTGAGAGCATCGAAATCCTCGTAGTTTTCGTAACGGGCGGCGACGCGCAGATCCAAACTGTGCACGCCGGACGCACGGTTGGACTCACTCACGAGCGGCAACAGTGATTCGGTGTAAAAACCATACATGCGTCGGCTGGCGTTGATGTCGATTTGCTCGGATTGCGCGATGACATCGTCGGCGAGTCCGAAGGGATCATTGACCTGCTTCATGCTCTCGTTGCGCACTTCGACGCCCATCACCGTGGCCATGGGCCCGGCCGGAAGATCCACCATGTCGCCGGAAATCTTGCCGTCCCAACTCGTGACCGTGCCGGTGCCGCGATCCCAGATGTCGATGACGAAGTTTTCATACTGAGCCGGTGAATTGGCGTTGGCGCCTCCGAACGGATTGAAGGCGTCGGGCGTGTCGAGAGCGAGTTGGGCCTCCAGCAGGCTCTGCGACATGTAGTTGTTGTTCACCTGATCGGTCTTGCCGGTCATGTGCAGGACCGCGGTCTCCCAGTCCCAACCACTCGCGATGCGACCGCGTAATCCGACGACGCCGCGGTAACTTTCCAGCGAGGTGTCATAGGTGCGGGGCCCAATCTCCGTGGGACGGTAGTTGCGAATGAGCACATCGCGCGGTGTGCCCGACGGATTCGCCGTGCCCGGGCCGTAGAAACGCGAGCCCACAGGATTGTAGTAGTTGGTCTTGGGCACGACGACGCCATCGGTGCCGGAGGAGATCGGCGTGGCGGCGGTCTGGCCGTGCGAGTCGGCTTGGTAGAAGGACAATTCCGCAAACAGATCCATCACCTCGCTGACCTCGTGGTCGATGGTCGTGAACAAGGAAAGGCGCTCGGTATCCGGCAACAACCAGCCGTCCTCCTGGAAATCGTAAAACGCGCTGGGACCGGTGCCCGAGCTGAGCTGACCCGTTTCGGGATCCACATAAAACCGGCCGCGGGCCGAGCCAGAAGTCGGGGTCACCCCCGGCACGCCGACGGTGGCGCCGGAATCCGTTTGGGCGGTGAAACGCCCCTCGGGCCCCGAAGACGACATGCGATTAAAGCGGCTGTTGGAGGCGAAGGGTTCGTCGACAATCAGTCGTTTGTCGGCATCCGCCGCGTAAGGGCGATCCGCCGCAGCGAGGTGTTCGCGTTTGAAGTAGGATAAGAATATCCCGAGGTGAGTGCGGTCGTCTCCCGAGGCGAAACCTCCGGAAAGATCGACCGTGTAGTCGTTGGGCGCCGGGTCACCCCACATGCCTTTGACGCTCAATTCGACTCCGGTGAAGTCCCGACGCAGGCGAGTGTTCATCACGCCGCCGATCGCATCGGAACCATAAATGGCCGAGGCACCGTCGCGCAGGATGTCGATCTGGCTGACGGCGGCCACCGGGATGGAGTTGAGGTTGACGAATTGGATCGGCGGCGTGCCCGGCGTCACCCCGTGGGCCGACATCCGTCGACCGTTGAGCAACACCAAGGTCCGGCCCGTGCCGAGATTGCGCAGGTTGATGGTGGCAACGTCGCCGCGGGCGTCGTTGGGGCCCGTCGAAGTTTCATTGAAGCCGATGTTCTGCGAAAACGGCAGGGCCGCCACGATATCGGCGATCGTGCTGGCGCCGAGCGCCTCGATGTCGACCGGCGAAAACGTGCTCATCGGCACGGACGCCTCCTCGAGGGCGCGGGAGAGGTTGGAGCCGGTGACGGTAAATGCGTCCAACTTAAGCACCTCGTCCGAGGGGGCGGTCTGGGCGAAAACCAGAGGGGCGAAAAGTCCGCCCAGCACGGCCAAGCGCACGCGCTGCGAGTTCACTGTGAAGTTCATTGCTTGTTCAGGTATTGGGTTTGAGCAAAGGATTCGCCGATATTCGACGGAGGTTCCACCTGATACTACAGCAGTTTCGTCGCCCCGACCATGGCGTGAAGCTACGTAACGCCAGGCGGCGCGAGCGGACTTGCCTCCCGGCCCGCCGCGCGTCAAAGCGGGCGTGACATGAGCCCCTCTTCACGCCTTTCGCCCGCCCCGCGCCGCTTCGTGATGGTGGACGACTCGGCGACCTTTCGCGAACTGGTGCAGGACACCCTGCAACGCCGCTACCAACCGCTGATCTTCGAGGGTTACGCACTGGGTCGGGACGGCATCGCCGCCTGTTGCGACACGCCCCCCGACCTGCTCATCGTGGATCTTTATCTGCACGACATGGACGGCCGCGACATCGTGCGCGAGCTCCGTCGCCAAGATGTGAATACACGCATTCTGGCCGTGACCGCCCACCCCGACGCCGGCCTGCCGGCGGACCTCGTCCAGCTCGGCGTCGCGGGCTTCGTCGACAAACACTCCCCCATCGAACAATTGGAGCGAGCGGTGCAACGCCTGCTCGACGGCGGCATGTTTTTCTCCGCTTCGGTTCGCCCTCCCGCCCCCCGGCTCGGCGACGAGCCCGCGGTGCCCGCCGCTCCCGCCTCGGTGTTGAGTGAACGCGAACGAGAAGTTGTGCGCCTGGTCGCGCGCGGACTGGCTTCCAAGGAAATCGGCTCTCGGTTGGGATTGAGCACCCGCACGGTGGAAAAACACCGTGCGCGCATTCTGGCGCGGCTAGGTCTGCACGACATCCCCACCCTCGTCCGCTGGTGCCTCCTGCGCGGCCTCGGCTGAATTCGCCCGCGGCAACAGCACGCGAAAAATTGCCCCTTGGCCGGGCTGCGACTCGATTTCCAATCGACCCCGATGAAGGGAGACCAGCTCGCGCGCAATGTGGAGGCCGAGCCCGGTCGAGTGTTCGCCGCCCGTGGGTTCAGCCGACAAACGGGCGTAGGGTCCGAAGACCCGTGCCATGTCGCCGGGAGACAAACCGGGGCCGTCGTCTTCGATCTCGATCGAGATCCACTGTGTCTGCGTCAACACCCGCAGTTCGATGTGCCCGCCCCAAGGCGTAAACTTCAGGGCGTTGCTCAACAAATTGTTGAGGATCTGCCATACCCGTTCGCGATCGCCCCGCACGAGCGGCAAATCGGGAGATATTTCCACGCGCAAGGCCTGTTGTTTCGTGAGCGCCACCGTTTGGAGATGCTCGACCGCCTCCGCGCAAAGCGACGCCAGATCAAAGTCGGCGGGATGCAGCGTAAAGGCCTGCCCCTCGATCGAAACGGAATCCAACAAATCATGCACCAAGAGGTCCATGCGCGTGGCATCGACGCGCATGCTCGCGGCCAGGCGCCGCGCGACGGAGTCGGACGGAGCATCGTCCTCGATCCGGGTGGCCGTCGCCCGCAATGTCGCCAATGGGGCTTTCAAATCGTGTGAAGCGATGCGCAAGAGTCGGGATTTCAAGGCTTCCGCCTCTTCGGCCCGATCCCGGGCATCCTCCGTGGCAGCTCTCACCCGCCGTTCCTGCCGGAGTCGCACCCGTTGCAACCAAACCGCCCCGACCAGCATCACCGCCAGCACACCCAAGCCGGCCGCCATCGCCGCGGTGACCAGTCGGCGACGGCGTAGCTCCGCCGCCTGCAACGCCTGATCCCGGCGCAACAGGTCAATTTCGTGCTCCCGCCGTTCCGTTTCGTAGCGGGCGTTGAGTTCCGCCACCCGTTGTCGGGCCTCCACGGATCGCGCGCTTTCCGTGGCCTCGGCCCGCAACCTTTCGAAGCGCAGTGCTTCCGGCCAGTCGGCCAGCGCTTCGTGCGTGCGGGCGAGTTCCTCGTAGAGGTTGGCCAACACTTCGGCGCTGCCGAGCGACGATCCCGCCTCCAGTCCCGCCTGAAGATGGCGCAAGGCTGCTTCAAAATCACCCGTCTCGCGCAGGATGCTGCCGATACGCCGATGCACATTGGCCACATAGCGCTTCAGGTCGAGGCGTTCATAGATCGCCCGGGCCTCGTCCATGCGCACGAGGGCGGCGGCCGAGTTGCCCCGGGCGTGGTCAATGAGAGCCAGGTTGTTCAAAGAGTCGGCGATGCCCCGCGTGCTCCCCAACTGCCGTCGCAAGTCGAGGGCACGTTCGTGATGCACGGTAGCTTGCGCGACATCCTGTGTGCCAAGGAAATGGTTGCCCAAACTGTTGTGGGCGATGGCCAACTGCCGCACCTCTCCCGCTCGCTCCGCCCATGCAAGTGCTTCCTCCAGGTGTCTCGCCGCCTCCGCCGTCTCGCCAAAACTCTCCATCGTCAGTCCCAAACCCGTGTGCGCTTTGGAAATGAGCCGGGCATCTCCGGTCGACTGTGCGACCGCCAACTGCTGCAAGTGCGTTTCGATCGAGGAAGGGTAATCCGCCAGACTCCATTCCAGCCGCCCCTTCAGGTAGAGGAACTCTCCCAGCAACGCATCGTCAGCGACATGTTCCGCTGCGGCCAGTCCGGCCCGCACGACGGTCATCGCCTCCGCATAATCCCCCAGACGACGCAACGCCGAGGAAGCCACCAACTCGGCCTCAAGACGCTCCTTTGCGGTCGGGGCTTGCGCCATCGCCGCCCGGGCCAGCACCAGAGCCTGTTTGGAGTCATGGGCCTCCAGCCGTTTGGCTTGGGACAACAGCACGGCAAAACCCGGCGGGGCGCTCCCCGGTTCCGGAACCTGCGCCAGCGAGAATCCGGTTGCACAACTCATCCCCAACCACCAGCGAACCGTGGTGATGAACCGACGGATAAGCCGTTCTCTGGGTGGGTCACCGCGGGTGGGCCATAACCGAACCAACCAAGATGGGTGCAGGAGGCGGAGGTAAATCCAGTTCATGAGCCAGAGTGAGGCGGGGGCGATTGAAGCGAAACGGCGCGAATCGTGCCAGAAGTCTGCCGTGATGGGACTCGATCGCAGTTGAGTTAATCTGTCAGCAAAAGTTGGTTGACAAGGGCTGGGCGGAGATGAGCTATTCAGCGTTCCATTGCATGGCTCCCTAGCTCAATGGTAGAGCAGTTGACTCTTAATCAATTGGTTCTCGGTTCGAGTCCGAGGGGGGCCACCAATTTACTCATTTTCTTGCTTGGGGCCGTTGAAGGACGGTCACCCACCCTCGGGCAGGAAGTTCTTTTCCACCTTTCCTGTCATATCACGATTCCTTCAGATTTGATCGCTTCCGGCGGTCAAAGGGTTCGATCAGTGCTCCTTTTTGCCGGTGTAGCTCAATTGGCAGAGCACCTGTTTTGTAAACAGGCGGTTGCAGGTTCGATTCCCGTCGCCGGCTCCACTTTTCACTCTGAAAGTCATGACTTTAACCACTGCCTGGTGGTGTAATGGTAGCACAGCAGACTCTGACTCTGCTTGTCTAGGTTCGAGCCCTAGCCGGGCAGCCAGTCATGGGATCGTTACTTAACGATCCTCGACAATCGTCGCCGAAGGTCGTTGACAGCGCTTGGTGAGAGAAAAACGTCTCATCCTTCATTTGTGTCAGTCACCTGTAACAAAATTACCTACTCCTTTGCTTGCTCTTCGGCATCGCGCTTGCTGCGCGACGAGTCCGGGTCAACCCTTCGCGCATCCAAACGATATAACGTTTCCGATTGCCTTGCTTGAAGCCTTGCCCCCCCATGCGCCGCGCTTCAATCTAACTCCCTTTTTCAACCCTACACTTCTCCTTAATACCAATCAGATAACATGACCTCGACATCGCTTACGTTCGCTTTCCTCATGGGCCTTTCTCCTATGGAGTTCTTTAAACATGGTGGATACATCATGTGGCCGATCATCCTCCTCTCGTTTGTGATCGTCACCGTGGTTATCGAACGCGTGATCTTCACCGCTCGTGAAGCCGCCCACCGTGACCGCGAGTCCGTGGAAAAGATGCTCGAACGCGTTGAAGCGTCCGATTTTGACGGTGCGATCGCCGTGGGCCGCAAGTCGAAGGACTTCATCGCCCGCATCCTCGTTTACTCCCTGACCCACCGCGACACGTCGATGGCCAATGCCTTCGCTCGCGCCACCAACCAGGAGATGCAACGCTTCAACCAAGGCATGCCCACGCTCGACACGATCGTGACCGCCGCGCCTTACGTTGGTCTGCTCGGCACCGTTACCGGCATGATGGCGACCTTCGCCGCTCTCGGTTCCGGCGGCGACATCGGCGCCAACGCCGGCGCCATCACCGGTGGTGTGGGTGAAGCCCTCATCGCCACGGCTTGCGGTCTCGCCATCGCCATTTTCGGTCTGTTCCCGTTCAACTACATGAACTCGAAGATCGCTCAGGCGAAGCACGACGTCTCCGACGCCTCCAACGCCCTCGAACTCATCCTCAGCAAGTCCGAGACGTCCGACGCCAAGGTCTAAACGTGGTGTTCGCACTCTCTAACTCTAGCTCCACCATCTAATGGCAAGCTCAGGAGGCGGCACCAACGCCGACGGCACCAAGAAGGCGCGCATTGAGATTATTCCTCTCATTGACGTTATCTTCTTCCTGCTCGCGACCTTCGTTCTGTTCACGCTCTCATTGAACAAATCCGGGGGCGTCCCCGTTTCGTTGCCGAACACCAGCACCAGTGCTGCGCGTGATCCGGCCGGTTCAGTGACCATCAGCGTCACCGCCGAAGGCACCCTCGCGTGGGACAAGGACCTCATCTCCCTCGATGACTTCATCGATCGGCTTCAAGCCTACCATCAGGTTATGGGCAGCGACGCCCGCATCCTCATCAATGGCGATCAATCCGCGTTTTTCAGCCAGGCACGCTACGTGTTCGATGAAGTCCGCAAAGCCGGTATCACCAAAGTAGAAATCGAGACCCGGGTCACCCCGCAGTCATAATTTCTCTAAGAAAACTCTAATCTAAACGATTCCACAATATGGCCGGTGGTGGCAAAACTCAGAAATTAACCGAGGAACACGCGAAAGAAGCGCGCATTGAGATCATCCCTCTCATTGACGTTATCTTTTTCCTCCTCGCGACTTTCGTTCTCTTCACGCTCTCCCTGAATCGCATCCAATCGATTCCGATCAACCTTCCCCAGGCGGTTCCGCCCCGTCCGAATCAAAACGACGACGACAAGCCGATCACGTTGCAAGTATCCGACAGTGGCAACTACTACTGGAATCAGGAACTGATCACGATGGCGGAAGTGAAATACCGTCT
The DNA here is from genome assembly GCF_029023725.1 of Synoicihabitans lomoniglobus. Taxonomy (GTDB): domain Bacteria; phylum Verrucomicrobiota; class Verrucomicrobiia; order Opitutales; family Opitutaceae; genus Actomonas; species Actomonas lomonigloba. The sequence goes on along the minus strand of NZ_CP119075.1, from coordinate 1,094,632 downwards.
CTCCAAATACGTGGAAGAGCCCAACCCTCGCGTCTTGTTGACGTCTGACGACCTCGCCAAATACGGCGAAACCATCAAGATCTTGGACGCGGTGCGTGACGCCGGTATCAAACAGGTATCGTTCGAGACCGTCTACCGTCCCACCGGTCGCTAAACCCAGGAAATCTGTCCCATGACTCGCGACCTTATTATCGGACTTCTCGTCTCCGTCAGCCTTCACGCCGGATTCCTATTCGGTGACCGCCTCTTCCCCGAAAAGGAAGTCGTGCAAGCCGCCGTGGTCGAAGAGGAATTTACCATCGAATTGATGGAAATGCCTCCCCTCGAACCAGAACCGGAAGAAATTATCGAATCCACCGATGACGCTCCCCCCGAGGAAATCGAATTCGCCCCGCCCATGCAGGCCGACGTCCCGTCGGTCAATGTCGAGACGCCGTTCGTGCAGAAACTGCAGCCTCCTCCCCCTCCCGGACTCGAACGCCCCACGGGAATCGTTTCCATTCCCAAGACCAGCGCCACTCGCGCCATCGGTCAGGGCATGAAGGACCTGTTTGATCTGAAGAACCTCGATCAACAGCCCACCCCCCGTTTCCAAGCCAAACCAAACTATCCGTTTGAGATGCGCCGGGCCGGTATCACCGGACAAGTGGTCGTCGGCTTCATTGTCGATGCCCGCGGCAATGTTCGTGAAGCCTACTCCGTAAAATCCTCGCACCGCGAATTCGAGCAAGCAGCCATCCAGGCCGTCTCCAAGTGGCGTTTCCGCCCCGGTAAAAAAGACGGACGTGCGGTCAACACCCGCATGCAAGTTCCCATCGTTTTCAACATTACTGACGAATAAATCATGTCTGTCCCCTTTCACTCGCGCCGATTTCTGCGCCTCGGTGGGCTGATCGTCACGCTCACCGTCCTCACCCCATTTGTCTCCTCCGCTCAGGATGCCCCCAAAAAGGAAATTTCTGACAAAGTATCGGAAGAACTGGGTGGCAAACTTCGGGAATACACCGAAGCCAAACAATACGAACCGGCTCTCGCCTTGGTGAACAACTTGCTCACCACCGTAAAGCCCGAGAGTTACGACCGCACCGTTCTTAATCAGATCAAGGTTCAGATCCTGCTGACCCAGGAAAAATACGCGGAAGCCATCGCACCGATGGAAACCGCCCTTCGCTTGGGCAAGGCCTACGACTTCATCGAGAAACGCCAGTATCTCGAGTTTTCCCAGATTCTCTCCCAGCTCTACTTTCAGGAAGCGACTTCCACGAAAGACACCAAGCTGCGCGACGAATACCTCGGTAAGGCTTACAGCACCATCAAGGAATACTTGGCGAACAACGATAAGCCCACCGTGGAATCCATGTCGTATGCCGCGACCATGATCTACACGCAGGCGACCATCGATCCCAACAACACCAACAAGAAGTTGTTGAACGAAGCCAAGGAGCTCGCGCAGGAAGGCCTCACCCTCTCCATCAAGCCGCGGGAAACCTTCTACGTCCTGATTCTCGCCGCCCTCCAACAGGAGGAGAAAAATCAGGAAGCCGCTGAATTGCTCGAACTGCTCGTCACACTCAACCCGACCAGCAAGCAGTATTGGCAGCAACTGCAGGCGACCTACCTGAACCTCGCGAACAATGCCAAGGATTCCGATGCGGCGCTCGAATGGAACGTGCGCACCATCGTCACCATCGAACGCGCTCAAAAGCTGGGGATTCTCACCGGTCCGCGCGATCACTTCAACTTGGTCGGCATCATGATGAACATCCGCCAGTTTGACCAAGCGATTGAGCTCCTCGAAAAGGGCCTCGCCGAAGGCAACATCGAATCCACCAAGCAAAACTGGGAATACCTCGCCTCCTCCTACCAACAGGTTCACAAGGAGCTTAAAGCCATCGATGTGCTCAAGCAAACCGCCGCGCGCTTCCCCGATGCCGGTGATCTTGAATTCAAAATCGCCAACATTTACTACAGCTTGGACAAAATGTCCGACGCCTACAGCCACGGCAAAAGTGCCTTGGAAAAAGGCGGCGTGGAAAATGTCCCCGCCGTGCAAATGTTCATCGCCTACATGGGCTATGAGTTGAAGAAATACGAAGAAGCCCTTCCCTTTGCCGAGGCCGCTAAAAACGCGGGCACGGCCAACGCGGACCGGCTCCACGAAGCCATTAAGAATGCGATCACCGAACGCCAAGAAGCATTGGAAGCCACCATTTAATCTCCCTTTATACCCTCACTTTTCATGAAAAAAGTCTACATCCTCGCTCCGGCAATCATGCTCGCTGTCTTCGTTTTTTACTACGTGGGCTTTGCCAAGGAATACGAAGCGAAAGAAGCCGCCGCCGAACAAGCCGTGAAAGAAAAGCGCATCGCGGAACTCAAACAAGAGGCCGCTGAGCGGGAAGAAGCCATCAAGGCCGCCTTGGCCCTCAACGAAGCTCGCAAAGCCGAACGTGCTGAAAAAGAAGCCAAAGAACTGGCCGAAAAAGAAGCGCGCCAAGCGGCCAGCGATGCCAACGATGTGGCCCGCACCGATCGCAACAAGTTCTCCGCGCAAGTCGAACGCCTCAAACAGGACATCGACGCCGTGAAGAAGGAAATCGCCGCCATCGAGGAAGATAAAAAGGCCCTCGTGAGCGAAAAGGAATTCCTCGGCACGTATGTCACTGCCGCCAACGCCAACGTGAAGAGCCTCCAATCCGTGCTCCAACGCATTAACGAAGCCGATGCCGCTGCCGCCGCTGCTGCCGCCGCCGCCGCCGCCGCCAAATAACAACGCTCTTCTGGATAACTAAGCCATGAACAAGTTCTACATCATCGTCCCGGTCATCATGATGGCCATCTTCGGCTTCATCTACAGCGACTTCACCAAGAAGGACGCCATCCGAGTCGAACACGAAGCCGCTGAATTGAAAGCGATCGCCGATGCCGAGGCCGCCGAAAAGGCCGAAGCCGAGCGCCAAGCCAAGGAAGACGCCGCGCGTCGCACCGCCGAACGTGAAGCCGATGAAGCCCGCAAGATCGCGGAGCGTCGCGAGAAGTGGGAAGCGGTCGGCCAACAGATCGCCGATTCCACCGCCAAGTATAAGGCGGAAGCCGACAAGTTCTCCGCCGAGGCCCAGGATCTCGAGATTCAACTCCTCGAAATCCGCGGTGAGCGTGAAAAAGTCGCCAGTGAAGCGTTCAATCTCCGCAAAGACGTCGAGCTCGCTCGTATCGCCAAGCGCAACGCCGAACTGCAAGTGCAACGGATGACCGAAATGGTTTCCAAACGCGCCGCGGAAAGCTCGCTCACCAAGATGCCCGCCGCGCCGGCCCCGGGACGCCGCTAAGGCACGCGTTCGCTTCGCCAATCTACCAACCCCGCAGTTCGCTGCGGGGTTTTTTGGGCCCGAACCACCCGGAACGTCAGGCGAGTTGAAGCCAGGCCTTCGACAATTCAACCGACAAAGATTCAAGATTCTCCTTGATCGACATCCAATAGAAGCGAATCTCTGACCTCTTCCTTTCCTCTCGGAATCGATCGTTCTTTCAGCACCGTCACCGGACCGCCTTAAAATAGCCACCGAACCCGAATTCGACGGCCGCCGCCCTGCCCTGCAGGTTCGGAATTTTATCGGTCCTTTTTCTGAAGAACAAACCCACACCATCGGGGTGTAGCTTAGCCTGGTAGAGCGCTACGTTCGGGACGTAGAGGCCGGAGGTTCGAATCCTCTCACCCCGACCATTTTCAAGAACCTGTGATTTCCGCGATCACAGGTTTTTTGTTTCTAGCCGCCAGAGAGTTTCAGGTGCCCACAAACGGGTTGTAGGCGCGTTCGTTGGCTATCGTGGTCAGAGGACCATGTCCGGGAGCCACCACCGTATCGTTTGCGCTGTGCGCGAACACCTGCTGCAAACTCGCGGCCAGACGACGACGGCAAAAATAGGCGCCCCCCACCGATCCAGCGAACAACAGATCGCCCGACACCAGTAAGCGCCGACCGGTCGGCGCTTCCGCCACCCCGACCTCGTAGCAGTGATGTCCCTCCGAATGCCCCGGACATGAGCGCACGGTGACGGCAAAGCCCTGCTCGCGGATCACCGCCCCGTCATCCACCGAAATGACCCCGGACGGCTTGTTGTCCACCGCCGGACCAAAAATCGGGGCCGCGGGAAATCGTGATCGTATCGCCGATAATCCTCCGCAGTGCTCCGTCTCGTAGTGCGTGATGAAGACGGCCGCGATGCGTTTGATTTTGGCCGGCCAATTGCGCCAGAGCCCTTCGGCCCCCACGCCACAATCGAACAGAATCCCCCAGTCCTCGCAGCAATCGGCCACCAGATAGGCGTTGGCCACGCCGATGCCGTGAGGCATCCGCAGCGGATAAAGACAAAACGGCAAACCGCTGATTTCAGGCAGCGGGTAATTCTCACTCGCCACCGCCGCCAGACCGACCGGGTTGAGTTCAAGCAACTTCGCCAGTTTGGCGACTTCACCCGGATTCAGTCGCTCCGTGTAATCGATGACCGCTTGGAGTCGCTCGACCGGGATCGAGGTTTGCTCGGCCACCTCGTGTTCATTGAGACCGGAACGACGTATGGCTTTGTCGAGAACATCGCCCAACTCGTCCTCCAAAGGTGCTCGTTCAATGACCATACGTCCAACCTGCACATGTTGGCCGCGCGGAGCAAAAATGTTTTGGCGTCAATCTTGGGCTCAATCACCGTAACCCTCATGGACGACACCCAGCAGGAAGTTCTCGATATCTTCACGCGCACCAAAGCACTCCTTCGCGGCCATTTCGTGCTGCGTTCCGGGCTGCACAGCGGTCACTTCTTTCAATGCGCTCAGGTGTGCCAGAACATGGCCGCCGTGACTCGTCTCACGGAACTGCTGATACCTCGCCTCCAGAATCTCGAATTCACCACGGTGCTGGCCCCCGCCATGGGTGGTCTGGTGATTGGCCAGGAAGTCGCTCGTCAAACCGACTCACGTTACGTTTTCGCCGAGAAGGTGAACGACAAATTGGAGATCCGGCGCGGGTTTAAATTCTCGCCCGGGGAAAAAGTATTGGTCGTCGAGGATGTCGTCACCCGGGGCGGCCGCGTAAACGAAGCGCTGGCCCTGTTGCGGGCGGCCGGCGCGGAACCCGTGGGAGCGGCCATGCTGGTCGATCGCAGCGCCGGATCTTCCCGATTCGACGTGCCGGCGATTTCGCTGCTCGAACTCAGTTTCCCCACCTACGCGGCGGAGCAACTTCCCGCCGAACTCGCCGCGCTGCCGGTCGAAAAGCCGGGCAGTTGACGGGTAACATCGCCGGGGGCAGCACCAGCGAGCACGATGCCTCGTTCCGGCTTGGTAGTGTGTAACGCCTAAGAGTTCGGATAGGTGTAGGGTCGTTGCTTGCGACGACCGCATCCATCACGCTGCGGTATTCGCAAGCGAACACCCTACCCTGCGCTACGACAACTTACAGGATCGTTGGTCGTTCCGACGCTGACTCCACGAATACTCCAGTGTGACTGTCGACTAGAACCCCTTGACCTTGAAGAGACCGGTCACGCTTTCGTTGTTGTGAATGCGCAGGATCGCTTCGCCCAAGAGGCCGGCCACGCTTAACACCGTGATCGGCAATCCCCGGGGATCGACCGGAATGGTATTGGTCGTGATGAGCTCGTCGATTTCTCCGCCTTTCAGCCGGTCGTAGGCGATCGGGCTCAGCAACGCGTGGCTCACCGCTGCCCGCACGCTCAAGGCGCCATGGGCGCGCATGACCTTGGCGGCATTGATCAGGGTGCCAGCCGTCTCGGTGATATCATCCACCAGCAGGACATCCTTGCCGTCGACATCGCCCACGACGTTCACCGATTCCACCGTCGTGGCGCTCGTGCGCTTCTTCCACACCATGCCCAATGCCGACCCCATGAGCGTGGCATAGGCGGCGGCCATTTTCATGCCCCCGACATCCGGGGAAACCACGACGAGATTTTTGTCGCGCATGCCGATCTTCTCCACGTGCTCGAAAAACACGGGCGACGCAAACAGGTGATCCACCGGAATGTCGAAGAAGCCCTGAATCTGCTGCGAGTGCAGATCCATGGTCAGAATGCGGGTCGCCCCCGCTGCCACGATCAAGTTGGCCACCAATTTGGCGGTGATGGGCACCCGGGGCTGATCTTTGCGGTCCTGCCGGGCGTAGCCGTAAAAGGGAATGACGGCCGTGATGCGATTGGCCGAGGCCCGACGCGCGGCATCGATCATGATCAACAGCTCCATGAGATGGTGATTCGTCGGCGTGCAGGTCGACTGCATGATGAAAACATCCTGCCCGCGGATGTTTTCGTTGATCTTCACAAACGATTCCCCGTCGGGGAATTTAGTCACGGTTGCCTCCCCCAGCGGCACTCCAATCGCCTTACAAATTTCTTCAGCCAGAGGCCGGTTTGCGTTTCCGGAGAAAATCTTGAGACGAGGCGCGGTCATCGAGCGACATCGTGCCGACAAGCCTACAAGTCGGAAGCCTTTTTTAACTCGTCGATTTGAGCGGCCAGGGATTCGACCTTTTTGAACAGGTCCGGCAGCCGACGATTCAAGACCAACAACCGGCGTTCCAACTGATACGGGAGCGCCGGGCTGCCATTGACGAATATCCCCGGATCGATGTCGGACGTCACGGCCGCCTGACCGCCAATCTTGGCGCCCTTGCCCACGGTCAAGTGACCCGCAAGGCCCGCCTGGCCACCAATGACCGCGTAATCACCGATCGTGGTGCTCCCGGATACCCCGACCATGCCGCAGAGGATGCAGTGCCGTCCCACCACCACGTTGTGCCCGATCTGCACCTGATTATCCAATTTGGTGCCTTGGCCGATGACCGTGCGATTAAACCGCGCTCGATCGATGGTGCAGTTGGCGCCGATTTCGACGTCGGCCTCCACCACCACCGTGCCCACCTGCGGCACCTTGGCATGTTGGCCGTCAACGAACTCATAGCCGAATCCGTCGGACCCGATGACGGTGCCCGCATGAACGCGAACCCGATCGCCCAACTCGCATTCCGTGGCGACGTAGCTGGAGGGTGCCAACCAGCAGTCGCCCCCCACCCGCGCGTTTCGACCCACAAAAACCTGGGCCTGCAGGTGGCTCCGATCTCCGACGTGAGCTCCCGACTCGATGACACAGAGCGGACCCACCGTGGCGGAGGATGAAATGGTCGCGTCCGGAGCCACCACCGCCGAGGGATGCACCCCGGGCGTCGGTCGGGGCCAAAGCGAGTGCTCGATACGGGCACACACCAACGCCAGTGCGACCGAAGGTTGCGCCACGACGAGGTGGCATTGATCCGGTCCCGGCTCCCCTACGTAATCGGTCGGAACCAAGATCACGGAAGCCCGCGACGTGGCGACGGAGGAGCGATACTTGGAATTGCCCAGGAATGACAACGATCCGACCTCCGCGTCGTCCAAAGCCGCGATCCGTCCAATCGTCCCCGCATAAGCGCCGCGAACCTCCACCGGCGACACCATCGCCACGAGTTCATCCAAACGAAACGAGATCTGCATCGGGGAGACCTTGAACGCGGGTCAATGGCTGAAGCAATGCGCCAGTGGATTCCGGACACAAAAAGACCCTGCTCGGATGAGCAGGGTCGAAAAATAAATCAATCGACGGGAGAGATTTAGTTACCGGCGGCCGGGAAGCTGACGGTAGGCTCTTCGCCGGTGGTGGTGGCGGCCGGGGTGCCCGCCGGACGGGTCTTGTTGATCTCAGCCAGGACGGCGTCGGTGATCTCCAGGGAGGGCTCGTAGTAGAGCACGGCCGGCATGCCGAGGAGCGACGGACCGGACTTGTCCATGAGGAGCGTAGCACCTTGGCGCTTGGCGACTTCCACGGCCACTTTGCCGATTTCGTCCATGAGCAAGCTGCGGAAGTTCATCACGCGCTTTTTGAGCGACTCGCTGCTGTTTTGCACGAGCGCGTTCATCTCGCCTTGCTTTTGCTGCAGTTGGGCGACCTTGGCCCGGGCATCTTCCTGGATTTTGACTTTGGCGTCTTCCGAGAGCACCGGATTGTTGAGTTGTTCGGCAATGCTTTGAGCCTCTTCCTGCAGAGCGAGTCCTTCGCCATTGAGACGATTGATTTCGGCCTTCACGCGCTCTTGCTCGCTCTGGAAGACGACGTTCTTTTCCGCCGTCTTGTAGTGGCTGTCGAAGAGGCGAGCCATATCGACAATTGCAATCTTGGGTGCTTGAGCGAAGCCGGCCGAAGCCGCCGCAGCGAAGGCCACGAGCACGCACAGGGTTTTCAGGGAGTTCTTCATCATTATAGAATAGCTAGGACTAACAAATTAGAATCGGGTGCCGAAAGAAAAATTAAACTGGTTACCCTTATCGTTCACGTCATCCGACGTGAGGGGAATACCGAAATCGAGGCGCAACGGGGCACCTGCCACGAACAATCCCAGACCGACACCGAAGTTGTCGTTGTAACGGGCGGGATTGAAATCAAACGCACCGTCGTTGACGAAACCGGCGTCGTAGAAGATCGCGAAACGCACCGGGGACACGATATCGATCGTATACTCCAGCGTCAGCATGCCGTAGGTGTTACCACCGATCGGCTCGTTGCTCAGCGAATCCTTGGGACCCACTTCACGGTATTCAAAGCCGCGCAGGGTGTAAGGTCCGCCGAGGAAGAATTTCTCGTAGAACGGCACGCCCGTGCTGTCGCCGTAACTGTCGACGACGCCACCACGCAGGATGATGGCGAGCACCTGCTGTTGGAACTCGAACAACGGATAGAACTGCGCCCCGCGGAACTCCATACGGTAGTAGTCGGAGTCGCCGCCGAAGATGCCACCCGCGACATCGAAACGGAGTTCGACGCGATTACCGGCGGTGGTGTTGACGATCTTGTTGCGCGTGTCGCGTTCCAACGTGAAGCCGACTTTCGAAATCGAACGCTCGCCGGCCAATGCTTGCACCACGGCCGGGGCGCTCGGCGAAATGTTGCCGATATCCACCACTTGGTAGGAGTAGGACAACTGGCCGTTGACCAATTCAAAGAGGCGTTTGCGCATGTAGACTTCACCACCGGTGCGGATCTCGTTGTAGATGGCGCTGTTAAAGTCCGACGTGGTGCGGAAGAGGGTGAAGCCCGTGGCCAGTTGTTTCTCAAACAACCAGGGTTCCTCAAACGACATCACGATCTCACTGGACTGGTCACCGAGTTGCAGGCGCAGCCGGAATTTCTGGCCATCGCCTTGGAAGAAGGAACGACGGTTAAAGATATCGAAATTGGACTGGGTCAGCTCGGCGAAGATCACGGCCCGCTCCAGAGAGCTGAAGCCGGCGCCAAAGGTGAGGTTACCCGTGCGGCCTTCACGCACCGCGACCTTGAGGTTGCGGCGGCCCGGGATGTTCGTGCTTTCCGGCGTGATGTTCACGTCGTCGAAGAAGCGCGTGTTTTCCAAACGCAGCTTGGAAATCTCCATGCGAGTCGTGTCAAAGATTTCACCCGGTCCCAGCACGAGTTCGCGCAGGATAATGATGCTCTTGGACTTGGTGTTGCCCTCGATCCGGATGGATTCGACGTCGTAGGGATCGCCTTCGTCGATGATGTATTCGAGGTCGATGTCACCCGTCTGCAGATTCGGCACCCGCAACAGGGTCACCCGGGCATCCAAGTGCCCTCCTCGACCGTAAAACTTCTCAATCTCGGCGGCATCTTCATCGAGCTTGGACGGGACGAACACATCGCCCGGTTTTTGCTTCAAGGCGAATTTCAGCAACTCGCCCGGCACCTTCGTGGCCCCGGTGACATCGATGGTGCCGATCCGGTATTGGCGACCCTCATCAACATGGATGGTGATCTCCAGGCGTTCCGGCGTGGGATAGTCATAACGGATCTGTTCCGGCGGGATGCGCACATCGAGGTAACCTTCCTCGCGGTAGTAATCCCGCAGTTTTTCCAAATCGTCTTCGAACTCATGGTCCTTGAAGCGACCCGTGCCGAGCAACCAGGACCAGAACCACCACTTCTTGGTTTCCATCTGCTTCCGCAATTTGCGCGCCTTGACGTGATCATTGCCCGTGAAATCGACGGACGAAACGCGCACCTTGGCACCTTCACTGATTTTAAAGGTGACCGTGCCGAAGCCCGTGGACCGATCACGGTCGATCTCGTAGTAAATGGAAATCCGGTTGAATCCGACCTTCTGGTAATACTCGCGGATCTTCTCCGAATCCTCCTTCACCTGACGCTCGTCGAGCACGAGGTTGGCCTTGGTTGAAATCTCTTTTTCCAACCGACGATCGCGGATGCGGTCATTGCCGTCGAAAATCACCGTCAGCACGCGGTAGCGCGGGGTGAGCTCGAACACCAGGTTCACCCGGCCGCTGGGCAACGTCTCCCGCTTGACCTCGATGAACTCGAACAAACTCGTGCGATACAAGGACCGGATGTCGCGGTCGATGAGCACTTCGCTGAGCTCGGAACCTTCACGCACCTGCATATTGGCGCGCACGATCTGCTCGCTCACATTGGTTGCACCCTGGAAACGAATGATGATCTGTTCGATCGTCGGAGCGCTTCCAGCACCAAAGTCTTGGGCCAGAGCGGACGTGCCACTCCCGGAGACCAAGGCAAACAGGACTAAAATACGGAATATCCGCATTAGCGGACTACGGTGTGTAGTTTTCAAAGCGAGTGATGTCTCGGAGGAACGTAAGCTTCAAGTCTCCTACCGGTCCGTTTCGTTGCTTGGCAACGATTAACTCGGCGGAGTCGGCGGCGACCTGAAACTTCTCATCGGCATCTCGAGGACGAGCAAGCATCAGGACGACGTCGGCATCCTGCTCGATGGAGCCAGATTCACGGAGATCAGAGAGTTTGGGAGTTCGATTTTCTTTCTCAGCGGCACGATTGAGCTGACTGAGAACCAACACGGGGACTGCAAGTTCCTTGGCGAGGGATTTTAATCCGCGGGAAATTTCCGCAACTTGTTGTTCGCGCGGAGTCTTGGGGTCGGTCGCGCTCAGCAATTGCAGGTAGTCGACGACGACAAATCCCAGCTTTTGGCGGGTGGCGAGCCGTCTCGCCTTGGCGCGTAACTCCATGATGGTCAGCTGGCTGGAGTCGTCGATGAAGATGGGGGCTTTGGAGAGTTCGTCGGCGGCCTGCACCAGATCACGGTATTCATCTCCTCCGGGACGCACGAAACCCTCCCGAAGTTTCTTCATATTTACCCGGCCTCGCGAACAGAGCATACGCATGCCCAACTGCGCCGCGCTCATTTCGAGCGAAAAGAGTAACACGCCCGCCGGTTCACCGCGTTTGGGCAGCGCGGCGGATTCCGCCATGTTGAGGGCCAGCGAGGTCTTGCCCATCGACGGACGGGCGGCCAGCACGATCATTTCCGCGGCCTGGAAGCCGTAGGTCATCGCGTCCAATTCTTTGAATCCCGAGGACACGCCGGTGATCTCGCCCTTGTGGTGCATCATCTTGTCGATGACCACCCAGGCCTCCTTCGCCGTCTCCTTCATGGACTTCGCAGCATCGCTCACGCGATCCTGCGTCACTTGGAAGATGTCCTGTTCGACTTTGTCGACGAACTCCTCCAGCCCGCCTTGAAACGAAAAACACTGCTCCACCGTGGAGGTGCCGACCTTGATCAACTGGCGCAGCAGGTAGAGCTCACGCACCCGCTCCAGGAAGTAGTCCGTCTGGGCGGTGGTGGGAATCCGGCTGCTCACCTGCATCAGGTAAGGCACCCCGCCGATCTCATCCAATTGTCCGGTCGTCTTGAGCTCCTCCGCCAACACTTCGATGGCGACGGGAGGGCTCTTTTGATAAAGCTCGAGGAGCTTTTCGTAAATGATGCGGTTGGCCGGGAAAAAAAAGGCGGCCGGAGGCAGCTTCTTCTCCAAGCACTTCGCAATCGAGTCCGATCCATCCAGGAGACAGCAGGAAAGCAGGTATTCCTCCGCGTCGATCGAGTGCGGCGGCTGACGTCCCAACGTCGGCACATCGCTGTCTTCGCCGTTGCGTTCGGGGCGACGGCGATTCTTTGACCTGAACTCTGGGGGGGCTTGATCCATTAAGCTGAATTCACCATCGCATAGATCCGCGCGAGCGCTGGCAACTGAGGAGCGGAAAAGTTGTTGGTCTTATCCACAAACCGGACGACACCGCGATGCGGAGCGGCTGACGGGAACGGAGGTATAAAACAAAACCGCCGCAGACCAAGGGGTCCGCGGCGGTCAAAGGGATTGCGCTGAAGATCAGGCTTGAGCCTCGTCGCCCTCGCCCTCGGTCGATTCCTCGATCGGGTTTTCGGAAACGACGTCGAAGGACAGCTCGACGCTGACTTCGGGGTGCAACTTGATCTTGGCGGTGTGGTTGCCGAGGGTCTTCACCGGGGTGTAGAGGTGGACCTTCTTCTTATCGAGCTCGACGCCGCCCTCGATGATCTTCTCGTGCAAGTCGGCGGCCGTGATGGCGCCGAACATCTTGCCGCCCTCGCCCGTTTGCACGGCGAATGCGATGGAGAGCTTCTCGAGCTGCTTGGCGAGATCCTGCGCCCCGTTGAGCTCAGCGGCTTCGCGCTCGGCGCGACGCTTGCACAACGCATCGACGCGCTTGCGGTTGGCAACGGTCATGGGGGCGGCAAAGCCCTGCGGGAGGAGGAAGTTACGAGCGTAGCCGGCGCGAACTTTTACTTGGTCGCCTTCGCCGCCGAGACCATCGACGGGTTTGAGGAGGAGAACTTCGGTGTTAGCCATGGGAAGATTTAAGTATGTGTTATCTTGTTTTTTGGAAAGGAGAGCGCAGGAGGCGCATTAGAACGGCACGTCTTCGTCGAGGTTTTCCTCGGGTGCCGGAGCGGGCTTGGGAGCGCGGGGCGGTGGTGAACTGCGCTCCGGCGAAGCGGAGAAACTGCTGCCGCTGCCACCGGATGAATCATCGCCTCCCGGTCCGTCACCGCGGCTGCCGATGAACTGGAAATTTTCCAGCACAACGGAGAGACGGCTGCGCTTTTGGCCCGTGTTTTTGTCATCCCATTGATCAAAACGGAGACGACCTTCGACGAACAGCGCTCGACCCTTGGTGCAATACTTCGAAATCACTTCGCCCTGCCGACCCCACGCTTCGATATCAATGAAGGTGGTTTCTTCCCGAGGCTGGCCCGCACCGTCTTTGAAGGTGCGATTGACCGCCAAACCGAATTGGCAAATGGAATTGCCCTTCGGCGTCACCCGGAGTTCCGGGTCACGGGTCAGGTTGCCGATGAGGAGGACGCGATTGAGATTGGCCATGGGGTGCGGGCGCTACGAACAAAGTCAGGCGCTTTGGACGTAAGTGCGATAAACGGTGCGGTTGAGGCGCAGGCGCTCTTTGAGGGCGGCCGGGGCCGTGGCGGGAGCAGCGAAGTCGACCTGCACGTAGACGCCGCTCGGGCGCTTCGGGTCGGTGACGCGGGCGAAATCACGCTGGCCGAGGTTTTCAATCTCACCGACTTCGCCTTCGCAAGTGACGATCTCTTGCTTCACGTTTTCGATGATTTGCTCAACGGTTTCCTCCACTCCACGGTTATCGAGGATGAAGGTGGCGCGGTAGTTACGTTTGTTCGGGTTCATGTGGGACTCTGCGGTTTAGAAGGTTCATGGCTTTTTCGGTTCCACTGGTCAGCAGCAGATCCAAGCCGGATAAATAATGGGTTAGGTTTTGTTCGACGATGAGGCGTTGTTCGGGACTGAACTTGCCAAGGACGAAATCCTTGAGGTCCATCTGCGGGGGCGACTTCGGACCAATCCCCAGGCGGTGGCGGATAAAGCCGTTGCCCAGCTTGGCGAGCACGTCGGCCACGCCGTTGTGGCCGCCGGCACTGCCGCGATCGGTGATCTTCACCAAACCGAGATCAATCGTGAGATCGTCGTAAACGAGCGCGATGGCCGGTTTGGGGATTTTGAAGTAGCTCGTGAGCGCGGCGGCGGCGCGGCCACTCTCGTTCATATACGTGAGTGGCTTGGCCAACAGCACCGGACGACCGGACGGGTGATCCCACCGGGCGATCTCGGCGGAAAACGCAGGCTGCGTTTTCCACGCCAGTTTTTCTCGTTCGGCGAGGGCATCGAGCACTCTCCAACCGATATTATGACGCGTTTCTGCGTATTCCCGGCCGGGGTTTCCCAGGCCGAGCACGAGCTTGATGGACATGATGCAAAGAACAGGCGGAGACCGCCAAAATCACGCGGCGACAAGCGCCGCGGCGGGTTACTTCTTGGCGGGTTTGGCCGCCGCAGCGGCGTCAGCCGGGGCTTCCTCTTCCTCTTCGCCGGCGGTGCAGCCCACGACCACTTGGCCGACCGGATCGCGGTATTCGACACCTTCGATGACCGGCAGTCCGCCGATCTTGATGGTCGAATCCGCATGCAAATTGGTGATGTCCACCTCGATGGCGCCCGGGAGGTCCTTCGGCAAACAGCGCACCCGCACCGTGGGCGAGGCCATTTCGAGCACACCACCCTCGGTTTTCACGCCGACGCACTCGCCGCGGACGACAACCGGAACTTCAACCTCGAACGCTTCACCCGCGTGGATTTCCTGGAAATCGGCGTGCAAATAAATATCGGTGATCGGATCACGCTGGACTTCCTGCAGGAAGGAGAGCGCCGGCTTGTCCGCACCTTCGCGGGTCAGCTCGATGATCGTCTTGCGACCGGAAATCTTCTTGAGCAGCTTGCGAAACGCCGGAGCGTCGATCGTGAGCTTGGTCGGCTCGCTGTGCTTGCCGTAGAGGATCGCCGGGATCTGATTGGATTTGCGCAGGCGACGGGAGGCGGAGCGCCCCGTTTGCTCGCGTGCGGAGACTTGGAGTGTGGTGGTTGTGGACATGGTTTCGTTCCCCCTGTCACCCCGGAATTGGAGGCAGGCGTAGTGGAAAAGAGGGAGAAGCCATAGAATCGCCCCGTTGAAAGCAACCAAATCTTTGGACCATGAAATTTTTTGGCGAAATTATGGCAAATGGAGCGTTGACAACCCTTCCATCGACCATGTTGTTCAGCGGCTCTTCATTGCTCGGTAGCTCAGTGGCAGAGCAGGTGACTGTTAATCACTTGGTCGCTGGTTCGACCCCAGCCCGAGCAGCCACTTTTGGCCAACGACTTACAATCGTTGGCCTTTTTTGGGTATTTTTGTCTGTCCGGTTTCTGTCCGGTTTTCCCAACTCTCACCGCCCCGCTGCGGTCCGTCGTGAAACCCGAACACGTGTCGCCGCAAAACGCGCCCGCGATCGATGCCCCGGATCAGGGCGTAAGCCCGTTCCGCTTGATGACTGCCCTACCCATCGGCCGACGGATTCTCAGCACGCTTCCCTCTGGCCCTGATTCCCGCTTGGTAAATTTGCTCCTGCTGCTCCTGCGTCAGCGGAATGTTGCCATGAATCTCCATCCGTGGAACCTCATCGCAGAGCGGCGGGCCCGAACTTGGGTGCTTCTCGCTTGCAGTTGAATCGACGTTTGGAGTCGGGGAACCGTTAGTCTGATCCTCCGGGGGCATTGACCCAATCGAATGTGGTGCGACCAGCTGAGGCAAGTGCGTCAGCGACTCTCCTACGCCCCCCGCAAAGATCGGTCGTGACGGTTGCATTTGGCCCTACCTACCAGCGTAGGTTGACCGTTATCGCAAAATCATATCCATAAAGACCGATGTCCTACGAAGCGCCCCAACGTAGCTTCAAGAAATGGCCGCTGATCGTTGTGACGGTCGCACTCGTTGGCATGGTCGTTCTGGTCTACCGTTCCGACGATCCCGAACCAATGGATGCTTCAGGTGCACCGGTGGTTTATGAGACCGAGAAGAAGGTCCCTTCCTACATGACCGACGCCAACAAAGCGGAAGCAGCCAAACTCCTGGAGGAAGTGAAAGCGGACCGTGCGAAGGCTCTGGCCGAGAGTCCACCAGAGCCGCCCGACTCTTCGAATTAAGCGGAATCCGTAGGCGTCAATCGCGACCACTCAGCCCGACCGTCTTACCGGATGGCCTCATCGCGGCCTTGTATATCACGGTTAAAAGCCCCGTCGACCCGCCGAACCGAAAGGCTGTCGGCGTATCGCATCCAAAACTGTCTCGCACACACCACTACTCTCACGATTTTCGCCGCTTCAGCCACGAACGAGCCGGTCGAGAACTTCCGAGAAGGGGCCACCCCTTCTCTTGCGCACCCGTAGCAGGCAGTGTAGGCGCGGGAATATCGGAGTCCCCTGCCCCGTCGTCTTCGCTCGGCAGTGGTGCTTAAAAATTTTGGGAAAATTCTCAGCAACAAATTCTGGTAATGCCCCGCGCACTTCGCTCGATAGTTGAGCGTGCGCACCGACACAATCGATTACCTCGTATTTACCTTGTCGTCGTAGCCATCTACGGTTGTTCAATTTACGACAGTTCGTTCCTTTGAATTTCAACGTAGTTGCACTGGCCGGTGACTTGTTTTGTTCAGCTTACTCCTTCCCCCGGGGAAGGAATCAACTTCCAGTTTGATCGTTCGCCATATCGGGCTCTCCCACCTCCCTAAACACCCCGGCCTCCGACCCTCCGATATTCCGGTCGCCGCCCTGACAATGGATTCCACCCAACTCAACTGGCTCACCAACTTCATCTGGAACATCGCCGACGATGTTCTGCGCGACGTCTACGTGCGCGGCAAATACCGCGACGTCATCCTCCCGATGACCGTCCTCCGCCGCCTCGATGCCGTGCTGGAGCCGACGAAGCAGGCTGTCTTGGAGATGAAGGCCGCCCTCGATAAGGAAGGCGTGACCAATCAGGACAACGCTCTCCGAGCCGCCTCCGGCCAAGCGTTCTACAACACCTCCCCCTTCCTGCTCCGCGATCTAAAGTCCCGCGCCACCCAGCAGCAGCTCAAGGACGACTTCGGCGCCTACCTCGACGGCTTTTCGCCCAACGTTCAGGACATCCTCGAAAACTTCGAATTCCGAAACCAGATCCCGCGCCTTTCCAAGGCCGACGCGCTCGGCCTGCTCATCGAGAAGTTCCTCGACAAGGACATCAACCTCAGCCCGCAGCCGACCGCCGACCTGCCCGGCCTCGACAACCACTCCATGGGCACGATGTTCGAGGAGCTGGTCCGCCGCTTCAACGAGGAGAACAACGAGGAGGCCGGCGAGCACTGGACCCCGCGCGACGCCGTGCGGCTCATGGCGAATCTCATGTTCCTACCCGTGGCCGACAAGATCGAGAGCGGCACCTACCTGCTCTACGACTGCGCGTGCGGCACCGGCGGCATGCTCACCGTCGCCGAGGAAACGCTTCAACAGATCGCCAAGGACCACGGCAAGCAGGTCGCCACCCACCTATACGGACAGGAAATCAACGGCGAGACTTACGCCATCTGCAAAGCCGACCTCCTGCTCAAGGGCGACGGCGACGCCGCCGACAACATCGTGGGCGGTCCGGAGCACAGCACACTCGCCAACGACGCCTTCCGCTCCCGCGAGTTCGACTTCATGCTCGCCAACCCGCCCTACGGCAAGAGCTGGAAGAGCGACTTGGAGCGCATGGGCGGCAAGAAGGACATCAAGGACCCGCGCTTCGTCATCTCCCACGCCGACGAGTCTGAATACTCCCTTCTCACCCGCAGCAGCGACGGCCAGATGCTCTTCTTGGCCAACATGCTTAGTAAGATGAAGCACGGCTCCCCCCTCGGCAGCCGCATCGCCGAAGTGCACAACGGCTCCTCCCTCTTCACCGGCGACGCCGGTCAGGGAGAGAGCAACATCCGTCGCTGGGTCATCGAAAACGACTGGCTGGAGGCCATCGTCGCGCTCCCGCTCAACCTCTTCTACAATACCGGCATCGCCACCTACGTCTGGGTGCTCACCAACCGCAAACCCGCGCACCGCCAGGGCAAGGTTCAGCTCATCGACGCCACCCAATGGTTCCGCCCTCTGCGCAAGAACATGGGTAAGAAGAACTGCGAACTCGCGCCCGAGGACATCAAACGCATCTGCGACACTTTCCTCACGTTCGAGGAAACCCCGCAGTCGAAGATCTTCCCCAACGCCGCATTCGGCTACTGGAAGGTCAAGATCGAGCGCCCGCTCCGCCTCCGCAGCCAGCTCACCCGCGAGCGCATCGAGGCGCTCCGCTTCGCCTCCGGCGACGAGGAGGTTCGCGCCGCGCTCTACGAGGAACTTGGTGACGACCTGTTCGAGAAACCCACCTCCGTGCGCGACCAACTGATCAAGCTGGTGGACAACTGGGGGCAGGATGACGCCGGCGAAGACGACGAAAACAGCGAAGGGGGCGGCAAGAAAGGCCTGCCGGAGAAAACCAAGAAGAAGCTCCTCGATGCCGACACCTGGAAACGCGATGCCGGGCTCGTCGAGACAGCGGAGAAACTCCGCGACGCGCTCGGCGACGGACTCTTCGAAGACCACAACGTCTTCCTCGAAGAGGTGGACGTCGCCCTGAAGCAGCTCGGTCAGAAGCTCACTGCCTCCGACAGAAAGACCATCATCAGCGCCGTGAGCTGGCGCGATGAACCCGCCCCGCCCGTCATCAAAAAGGTCCACAAACCCAGCAAAGCGGAACCCGACCCGCTGCGCGGCTTCTACCCTGTAGGGGCGTCGCTCGCCGACGCCCGCTCCGTCCTCCCTTCCGGCTCCGTCGTCGAATACGAGCCCGACAGCGAACTGCGCGACTACGAGCAAATCCCCTTGCTCGAGGAAGGCGGGATCGAGGCGTTCATTCGCCGCGAAGTCCTGCCCTACACGCCCGACGCATGGATCGTCGAGGCTGACACCAAGATCGGCTACGAAGTCAGCTTCACGCGCCACTTTTATCATCCACCAAAACTCCGCACCCTCGCCGAAATCAGCGCCGACATCCTCAGACTCGAAGAGGAAACTGAGGGCCTGCTCACCGAGATCACGAAAGGCGCAAAGACATGATCGAGGGACTCCATCCGTATTCAGAAAACAGGGAGTCTGGACTGAAGTGGCTTGGTGCCGTGCCGTGTCACTGGCAGATAAATCGACTCAAAACCATTTTCCGAGAAGTTGATGAGAGGAGCACCACAGGGAAAGAGAGTCTGCTGTCGCTTCGGATGAACAGTGGCCTCGTTGATCACCACCTAATGGGAGGCCGTCCGATATTACCGACTGCACTGATCAACTATAAGCGGGTTTACCCAAGGCAAATCGTGATGAACCGAATGCGGGCTTCGATGGGTCTATTCGGCATACCAAAAAAGATTGGCTTGGTGAGCCCAGACTACGCGGTCCTTTCGCCGTTGAGGGAAATTGTGCTGGGCTACTACCTGCAACTTTTCAAATCCCCAGTTCTCGGTCGCGTATTCAGAATGGAATCACGAGGGTTGGGCACAGGGGAATCGGGCTTTCTAAGGCTCTACTTCGATGCGTTCGGTGTATTGGGCGTGCCACTCCCTCCCCCCGACGAGCAAGCGGCCGTCGTGCGATTTCTGGAGCATGTGAACCGGAAGATAGACAAATTCATCCGGGCAAAGCGCCGTGAATTGGTTTTGATAACGGAGATGCTCGTCAAAGTGACGGAAGAGGCGATGCAGAGGCCGGACGGCGAAATCATGCGCCTTTCGACGGCATCCGAACTCATTGTTCGTCCAATCGACCGGCGGTCACGAGAAACGTATACAAGAATCGGACTTTACAACCGTGGACGTGGCATCTTTCACAAGCCGTCGGCGCAAGGGTCTGAACTGGGCGACTCAGATTTCTTCTGGATACGTCGCGGAGATCTTGTGATCAGCGGTCAGTTCGCTTGGGAGGGTGCAGTAGCGCTTGCCCGAGAAAAGGACGATGAATGCGTTGCATCCCATCGCTACCCAATCTTAAGAGGCCGCGAGCAGATAGTTTCGAGCGAAGTCTTACTCGCAATTCTTCGAACTAAATTCGGCGGAATGTTGCTGAATCTACATTCAAGAGGAGCCGCAGGACGCAATAGGCCTCTCAACATCAAATCGTTTTTGAAGGAGAAAATCAGGATTCCCCCAGTTCCGGCCCAAGCCCGCATCATCGACCTGCTAGACCAAGAGCATGCTGTCGCTCAGTCCGTCGCCCAAAGTGTAAAGCTTGTTGAGGAATTCCGGACGCGGCTGACGGCAGACGTCGTGACGGGCAAACTGGATGTCCGCGCCTTCGCCGAGCGGCTCCCGATCGCTGAGGCAGATCAACTTGACGCAGACGAAGAGGAAACCGACGAGGACGAACCGGAGGAAATGGAGCCGTGATCCATGATTCCGACAAGCTCGTCCGCGTCGCTTACAAGAAGCTCAAGCAGATGGTCTACTACGACAAGACCTTCCTGTTTCTTCGAAAGCGACTCGCCGAGTTTGAGTGCGGAGAAGATTTTCTCGACCGATTGGAGCAGGTTGAGAGCGTGCTCAAAGTAGATGCCCCCTTTTCGAGCGAACTATTCAGAAAGTGGCTCGACGGGGTCGGCTTCGTGTTCGCGCCCAAGTCATTGCGGCCGAAAAGAAAACCCGACGACGACGAAGGCAGCTTTGTTTCAAACGTAACCAGCGAACGCAACTACCCCATCGAGAAGGTGAACTACCTCTTCGATGGTCCAATTGAGCTACACCTGATCGCCGTCCTCTGGCTGATGACGAATGGCTTCAAACTTGACGCCTTACTCGTCGAAAATTGCTACGGGTCCCGGCTCGATAACTTGGTGGGGAACGAAGATGACCACTCGGCGAACCTGTTCCAGAAGTATCATGAGCGTTACGCCAAATGGCGCGATGACGGCATCAACAAGGCAGCCGACCTGCTGACCCGTGAGAATCGCAGTGCATGCATCATCGCACTGGATCTGCAGGAGTTCTATTATCGCGTGCAGCTCGATTGGGACGAGCTATGGAATTCGATTCGCATGAAAAAGGACATCCACTCTTCGATGCGATGGGTCTACTCGCGTGAAATACTGGGTGAAAATCTCCTAGGCTGCGTTAAGGCGATCGGAGACGCGTATCAGCTCCAAATTGCACCCTTTCTGAACGGCACCCACACCGAACTGCCGCCTGAATCGACCTGCTTGCCAATCGGACTCTGCTCGTCGCCGGTTATCGCCAACTGGTATCTGCGAGATTTTGACCGAGCAATACTCTCCGAAGTTCGCCCCGCTTACTATGGCCGATACGTCGACGACATTCTGATCGTCGTGGCAAATGACACCGAACCGGGCCAACACCCCGTTACGCGGTTCATGGACGACGTCCTGGTTCGCACGGGCGTGATGCATCTCAACAACCACAGCGGGCGCTACGAGGTCGTTTCCTCAAAGGGACTATTTCTCCAAAAACGGAAATGCGTCCTCCAGTTTTTTGAGGCAGGGCATTCGTTTGCCGGTTTGGAGAAGTTCCGAAAAGAGCTACAGGAGAACGCCAGTGACTTTGCTATGCTCCCGGTCGATGGCGACGAAAGTCCAGTCGAGCAAGTTGCCTATGACCTGCTCTATGATGGATCGATAAACAAGCTCCGCAGCGTAAAGGGCATCGCCGAAAACCGATGGGAACTTGCCAAACATCTGGCGAAGCAAACCCAACTTCAACTGCTCGCGGCCGAGGGACTGGATGCGAACACCAAACGCGAGTTGTTCATGTTCTTCAAAGGTCGGAACGCACTCGAATACTGGGACATGTGGGAACGTGTCTTCGCCTTCCTGATTGCTGCCGGGAATCTCGAAGACGCAGAACGCCTTCGAGGTCAAATTGAAGGCGAACTGCGACGGTTGCGATATGTGGCGGACGATGAAGCGAGCAATGAAGTTCACGGAGGAAAGATCACACGACTGCTCAAACAGAGTCTCCGAGACCACTTGCAGGTGTCCTACGAAATCTGCCGTGCACTCCGCGCTGAGTTCTTCCCATCATTGGAAACACGACTCTGGCGGGACTCGAACCTGATTCGCCACCACTTGGTCGCTGTTCCGCTGCTCAACTACACAGACTACGCGGGAGACTACATCGTCCCGGACGAAACGAGAGCACACCCCGTATCCCGCCAGAAAATCGAGTGGAGCCCTCGATTCGTTCATTTCGAGGAATGCGTTGGGCTGATAGATTCATGGTTCGTCGACGACGAAGGCGAAGACTCCATCACCGCCGCAAATTCCCTCTACGCCCGATTCCATGGCAAGGAACTGGACGGTGTGTCGAGCCTACTGATCAAGGGAGAGGAGGACGGTCCACAATGAGTAGATTTAGGAACGTAGTAATCGGCCAAACGACCCCTGACCTCCACGACTCCCTAAGGGTGGCCTTGGCGCATATCGTCGTAGACGGGGACAATATTCAAAAGAGTTACCTTCGGTCTCCGAACGTCTCCGCTCAAAGGCGCCGGAAATTGGATCAACTTCTGAATGACGTGCTTCGCTACAGCACGCGCCATCCGACAGCGCGTATCGACCTTTTGATTCTCCCTGAGGTTTCAGTCCCTCACGCGTGGGCCACCTTCATCACCCGGTGGGCACGCGAGCACCAGATCGGCGTCGTTTGTGGTCTCGAACATCGAATCGATCGCAGTGGAAATGCGTGGAATGAGCTGCTTGCAGCGCTGCCCTACCGCGCGCCAAATGGAACGAAGGCCTGCGTTCCGGTCCTGCGTTTGAAGCGACATTATTCGCCCTACGAGACATTCGTCTTGGACAACAACAGTCTCACAGTTGCCGATCGCCCGAATAAAAGCCTCTACCAACTGATCCAGTGGCGAGGGGCGAGTTTCGCCCTCTACAATTGCTACGAACTCACAAGCTTGGTGGATCGGTCTTTGTTCAAGGCACGGGTGGATTTCATCGTAGCCTCCGAATACAATCCCGACGTCAGCTATTTCTCGAACATCGTAGAATCCGCCGCTCGCGACCTGCATTGTTTCGTTGTCCAGGTGAACAGTGCCGATTTCGGCGACTCGCGAGTTGTCAGTCCCGCGCCAACTGAGAAACAAAAGAACAGCCCGCTAAGAATAAAAGGAGGCGACAACCAAACCTTCCTGACGATGGAACTACCGCTCAAGCGACTACGCGACCATCAGCGTCTTGGATACGGACTGCAAAAGGACTCCAAGGAGTTCAAGCCGACGCCGCCCGATTTCTCACCCACACAAGTCCTCCGACGAATCAACCTCGGAAACTCATGACAATGAAAACCGATACCTCCGAGAAAGGGCTCGAAACCCTGATCATGCGGCACCTGACCGGCGCGGACGGACTGCCGTCGGGCGCAGGGGACATCGTAGCAGAGGATCCGCCGTTGACCGACGGCAGCGGGTGGTTCGCCGGTAGCCCCGCCAGCTACGATCGTGAGTTCGCGGTGGATACGGACCCACTGTTCACGTTCCTGCAGGTGACCCAACCGGAAGAATACGGGAAACTCGGTCTGAGCGACTACCGGGACCGCAAGAACATCGCTCGCCAGAAATTCCTCGCCCGAATCCAAGGAGAGGTTTCCCGGCGCGGCACGATCGATGTCCTTCGCAATGGGATCAAACACGGGCCGCTCAGCTTCGATCTGTTCTACGGCACACCTTCGCCCGAAAACCTGAAGGCGGTGGCGAGGCATGCGGCCAACCGCTTCAGCATCACCCGACAGCTCGCCTACAGCCGGGAGGAAACGAAACGCGCACTCGATTTGTGCGCCTTCATCAACGGTTTGCCCGTGATGACCTTCGAGCTGAAGAACAGCCTAACCAAACAAACGGTCGAGGATGCGATCGAACAATACCGGCGCGACCGCGACCCGAGGGAGACGCTGTTCACCTTCGGCCGCTGCGTGGTGCACTTCGCTGTCGACGATTCGAAGATTGCCATGTGCACCGCGCTCAAGGGCACCAAGGGCATGGCCAAGGATTCGTGGTTTCTACCCTTTGACCAAGGTTGGAACGACGGTGCCGGGAATCCGCCCAATCCGAACGGACTGAAGACCGACTATCTTTGGAAGACGATCCTGACACCGGCTGGACTGACCGAGATCTTGGAGAACTACGCCCAGATCGTCGAGGAGGTGAATCCCAAGACCGGGAAGAAGAAGCGGGTGCAGATTTTCCCGCGCTATCACCAACTCGACGTGGTGCGTAAAATTCTCGCCGACGTGCGCGAGAAAGGCGCAGGAGAACGCTACCTCATCCAGCACTCGGCTGGCAGCGGCAAATCCAACTCCATCGCATGGCTGGCACACCAACTCATCTGCTCGCGAAATGGCAGCAAGGCGGTGTTCGACTCGATCATCGTCGTCACCGACCGCCGCATTCTCGACAAGCAGATCCGCGAGACGATCAAAGGCTTTTCCCAGGTCGGCAGCATCATCGGCGCGGTGAAGGAAGGTGGCGGCACGTCCAAGACCGAACAGTTGTCGAAATTCCTCAAGGACGGGAAAAAAATCATCATCACCACGGTGCAAACCTTTCCCTTTGTCCTTGATACGATCGGGGAGGAACACCGCGGCGGAAACTTCGCCATCATAATCGACGAAGCCCACAGCAGCCAGAGCGGACGCACGGCCGCCGCAGTAAGTGCGGCGCTCGCCGAAAAGGACGAAGACGAGGACACCGCGGAAGACTGGATCAACGCGCAGCTGGAAGCGCGGATCAAATCCAAGAAGCTCCTCAACAACGCGAGCTACTTTGCGTTCACCGCCACGCCGAAGAACAAGACGCTGGAGATGTTCGGCATCCCCTGCCCGGAAGGCGACGAGGTCAAACACCGGCCGTTCCACGGCTACACCATGAAGCAGGCCATCCAAGAGGGCTTTATTCTGGACGTGCTGAAACACTACACCCCGGTGGACAGCTACTACCGGCTGGCCAAGACGGTGGAAGGCGACCCGGAGTTCGACGTGAAGAAGGCCCGCAAGAAACTGCGCGTCTACGTCGAGAGCCACAGCAAGGCTATCCGCGACAAGGCGGAAATCATGGTCGACCACTTCATCGAACAGGTGATCGGCCAAAACAAAATCGGCGGGCAGGCCCGGGCCATGGTGGTCACCGGCAGCATCCAGCGCGCGATCCAGTATTTCTTCGTGTTCCGCGACTACCTCACGGAAATCAAGAGCCCCTACCGCGCCATCGTCGCGTTCTCCGGCGAACCAGAATACAAGGGCGAGAAGGTCAGCGAGGCGAAGCTCAACGGATTCCCGAGCAATGACATCGCGGACAGAATTCAGGAGGATCCGTATCGCTTCCTCATCTGCGCGGACAAATTCCAGACCGGCTATGACGAGCCCCTCCTGCACACCATGTATGTGGACAAGGCGCTTAACAGCATCAAAGCCGTGCAAACACTTTCCCGGCTGAATCGAGCACATCCCAAGAAGCACGATGTCTTCGTGCTCGATTTCCAGAACGACACGAAGGCCATCGAAGAATCGTTCGCCAAATTCTACCGCACTACGATTCTCAGCCGCGAAACCGACGCCAACAAGCTACACACCCTCAAGGGCGAATTGGATGCGTATCAGGTTTACGCCCCCGAGCAGATCGACGCATTGGTCGAGTTGTATCTGAGTGGCGCGGACCGCGATAAACTCGACCCCATCCTCGATTCCTGCGTCGCGGTCTACAATGCCGAGCTCGATGAAGAAGGTCAGGTCGACTTCAAGGGCAAGGCCAAGGCCTTCACCCGAACCTACGACTTCCTCGCGACCATCCTGCCCTACGGCGTCAAAGAGTGGGAGAAACTATCGATCTTCCTGAACTTCCTCATTCCGAAACTGCCCGCTCCCAAGGAGGAGGATCTCGCGAAAGGCATCCTCGAATCGATCGACATGGACAGCTATCGCGCGGAGAAGCAGGCCACACTCGCCATCGCGCTGCCGGACGCCGATGCGGAGATCGAACCGGTGCCGACCAGTGGCGGAGGCCGCAAACCGGACCCGGAGCTCGATAAGCTCTCCAACATTATCAAAGTGTTCAACGACCAGTTCGGCGGACTGTTCAATGATCCCAAGGCCGTAGAGGCCCGGATCATGGGAGTCATTCCGCCCAAGGTTTCAGCGGACCCAGCCTACCAAAACGCGAAGCAACACTCCGACCGGCAAAACGCTCGCATCGAACACGACAAGGCGCTCCAACGAGTCATCACCGCGATGTTCAAGGACGACGCCCAGCTCTTCAAACAGTTCCAAGACAACGAGTCGTTCCGTGGCTGGCTCACCGACATGGTATTCCGAATGACGTTCGAAGACTGAATCGTTCACGCCGAAACAATCTGCAGTAAGGCCTGCCTACGCTGGTCGTGGTTTACGACAACATCCATTGATAGAATGTCGCACGCGCGGGATGACCTTTGCGTCTCAGTTCGCCTTTCTCAATCACCTTGATGGCACCTGCATTTTCGAGGTAGTTAAGTTGTCGAGCTGCAGTTTGGCACGCGCACAGCATGCGTTCAGAAAGATTCGTAGCGGTGAGGTAGAATTGCCGGGTGGCGAAGTTCTTCTTGGAGATACTGAGGCTATGACAGATTCGGAAGACCGCACGCAATCGGTCGTCCTTTAGGTCTTGGTAGATTCGTCGACCGTCACGTCCTATGTTCCGAACGGTAGGCCATGATTCCCGACACCCTCCAATCATGCTCCATGTTTCGTTCCAATGCCGTTCGCGTGTGTCGTGAAACAGTCCACCGGGAGCACCATCGAACCATTTCACGCTGAGCACTGCCACCAACTCCGCGCAAACCAAGTTGAGAAGCAATGGAACTCGGTCGGCAATGAATGCGTTTCGCTTGGCAGCAACATAGGGCGTTCGACTTACCCAATCTCTCCAAACGTTGCGCTCGACGAATTCGCTGAGATCGCAGTCGATGTGGGCTGGCGGGGTCGACATGTGATTGCAGGCAATCAATCGGGAGGAATCCTCCCTCCCAAGCGCTGCCCTCTCTGAGGAGGAAGGAGAAAAGAGTTCCTTCTCAAAAGACTGCATCACATGTGATGCATCTACATCACACCCCGTCGGACTTTTTTTTTCTGAATCGCAGTCCCCCGGACCGAACACCAAACGCTCGCTAGAAGCCCTCCAAACCCGAGAGTCAAAACTCGCGAAGCAATTGGATGCCACATTGCTCGGTCTGGGATCGATGAGAACATCAGCCGGGAGCACCGACTTGAAGTGAACACTAGCCCGTTCGAAGCATGCTCGGTGATCGGAAATCTCGGCGACTTGGGTCCCTACGATCACTTTGAGACCGCGACCGCTTGGAGAGACAAAAAACGCGAGCACATAAACATCAGCCTTAAGAGTCCGCCGGACTTCATCTGCCCGCGCACCTAAGTCATCGAGGTCGAGGCACAACAAGCCGCTCGGCTCTACAATGTCCGTTGCCTTAAGTCCGTCGAATGTTCCGGAAACCTTAGCGATAGGTAGGCGGTTTTTGAGATGGCTGGCTTCATCCTTCGATTCGCACGATCGAATCCTTTCGACGGACTCTCGCCATTTCCCGAGTTCCACGTCCGCCAGAAATTGGCGCAACGAAACGTTTTGCGGGTCACGTTTAGATTTTAGCGAAGGAAAGACGGTGAAGCGTCGATCCATCAAAATAGAGGGCTCAGCGCTTTGTTTGCATTCCATGACGTGAGCGGACCGGCGGCGTCTCGACCGCCAAGGCGGCCGACGCTTCCAGTCTGGCTAAGTGTTTTTCGCGCTGACGAATCGCGTCGCAGAGTCGGCGTTGCTTGGACCGCATGTTATGCAGCTGCGTCTTCACATCGGGGATACTGCTTGGCTTGGACTTTGGCACCGATCGGCTCATCGCGACACTCTCCCTTCTTCCATTTCTCGAATAAATCGGCGGCGATCCGCGATCACGCGCCGACGATACCGGAGCTGCCCTTTCGTCAACTTGGCCGCTACGGCTTCCAGCTCAGCTTGGCGTTCGTCGGTCCATTGACGGAATTTCAGAATTTGCCATGCGTGGTCTGCTGGCTGTAGCGCGGGGGCGACAGGATCGGGGTGGAATTTATGTTTCCTTGCCCCCATCTGTGACTTCGCAATCAATTCGGGATAAGGGGGCTCCGGGGGAAGTGTCTCGTCGTATCGACGAAACAACCTGAGCACGTCAACGAGACGGTAGCAGACGCGCTTGTAGGAAAGCCGAACGGGCGGCAAGTCACCGGACTTCTCCAGACTGCGAAGTAGTCGGTTCGATTTCGTCTCGATGCCAAGCATCTGCCGCACTTCCGAACGAGAAACGAGTTTCGCTGGTGTGAATGTCAGGTCCATTCGGTCCTTTCAATTCCGACCACCAATGCGGCTGTCTTCGATCAACCGTTCCACCTCGGCCACGTCGAACACGACGAGGCGTTGATGAATCTTGAATTTGGAAATCCGCCCACTCTCCGCCCAGCGGAAAAGGGTCCTCGGATTGATACCCAGGCGATCTGCTAATGGGCGGGCTTTGAGAAATTGGCGAGGACCGGAAGTGACCGCCGAGTGTTCGTTGTTTTGGGATGTATTCATGTCTGCAATAGTGCAGACGAGAACCTATCAGAAACGGAGGTGCGCTGTCTCAGCGCGGCGTGCACAAAATGACGGAGTTGCATTTTGTGCACATTGAAACCTATGGGAGGTTATTGGCGAACCAGGTCGTGAACGCCTCAGTTAGACCGTCTTCGATGCGCTTAGGCGAAACACCCGGCGGATTTTTACTCTCCGCTTCAATTTTGCTGAGCCTGCGTTTGTATTCGTCGTCGTCCTCCGGGCTCAGTCCTCCCTTGTTGGAACTTGGCCTATTCTCCTTCCACGTTTTGAGACGAGTCCGTTTTCGGCTGATGATTTGTTTACCGTTCCTCTCAGTCGCCAATTGATAGAGTGCGGAATGCCTGTCTGAGAGCGGGCGCGGATAGGTCTCGATGAGCCAACGCACGATGAGTGCAACCCAGTCAGCACGGGTTTCTTTGGTCAGTTCAGGTAGGGCGAAAATGTCCGTCTCGATGCCCTGACCAGTGGGTTCTGCGGCCATTCGGATTTGTTGGAACGCTGGCGCGACAATGAACTCCCACAATTTCTGAACCGGAGGGAGCTTCTGTCGTTTTTTCCCTGTAAACCACGGTCCCTTCTGAATCCCGCATAGCATCGTTTTCTGACGGTTCGCGGCCTCTGATTTGTTCGGATAGCCGAGAATAGGAAACATTCCGAAACCGTCTCCTCCACACCAAAAATGCAGAGCCTCCCTGCGGGCGACGAGACTAAGAACCTGTTGAGGTTCATACGGGCATGGATCGAAAGGGCTGTAATGTGGCTGATTCGCCGGGGTCTCGTTGAACCAAACTCCATGAACTGCTTCCGTTGCAGCACGCGCCAACGATACGAGCTCCAGTATTGCCAAAGGATCGCCCGAGAATGCGCGGCACTCCAAACGAGCTACCGCATCAAGTCCCTTTCGCCCCACGGCAATGGTCTCATTCAGTTCAGGACTCATCTGCTACCTCCAACGGACGCAGTCGAGCACCGCCTATGCTCACCTCCACTCGCTTCCGTTTGGCTACGTAGTGCGCACTCGTAACGCGAATGTCCCGGTGGCCGAGGTGCTGGCGTGCAGCCTCGATCCCAAAATCTGCCGCGACCAAGGAACCGGACTCTTTTCGAAGCCCGTGGATCGCCTTCGCCTGTTTCACGCCCTTCTCTTTCAACCAAGCGTTCAGCCGACGCCACGTGCAATCGCACCGGTAATAGTCGTAGGACGCCGCCGGGTTAGGCTGGGCCCCTTCCATCACGAACTCGGACACGCACCCGTTCTTAAATTCTTTCAGAACTTCAACGGCAGTCGCCGCCAAATCGATCGTTCGCTGAGACTCTTCCGTTTTCGGTTCGAACCACTTCGACCGACGGAGGTGAATACAGCCTTCGGCAAGATCCACCTGCTCCCACAAAAGTAAATCGGCTTCCTTGCGTCGCAATCCGGCCCAAAGAGCCAAAACCAGTCCGAGGAACTCCTGTCTATTCGTCGGCCACAATTCGCGCTGAGCGCACGCTAGGAGCCATTCCGCGTTCACGTCCGAATGATAACGCTGCGGACCCGGGTCCTTTAATTTCATACCCTCATACGGATTCGCCGGGAAATTCACTTTCAACAGATTCAGCACGTCTGGGGTGAACAGGGCGCGAGTGCATCGAAGATAAGATGCAGCAGACCGTTCCGCCGACTTGCGGCGCGTCGGATCACTTCCGGCACGGGCGACATAGGCGTTGCGCCAAGCGTTCACAGAGTCGGGCGTAAGCACGTCGAGGGGCTGTCCATCGATCTTCGCCAGCCAAGCCGCCCGCCCGCCGTTCACGTAGTCATACTTCGCCCGCCTAGCCTTCGCTTTCAACCCCACCTCCAGTTTGGCAATGTCGGAAACCATCTTCCGAAGCTTCACGGCGTATCGACGGAGGGTGGCTGGCTTGAGGTGACTCCGTTTGCCTACGTCGGCGAGAAACTCCCCAACGGTGCAACCTCGGTCCTGTTTTTCCGCACCGGGCTTGTATCGCTCCAGCGTCGCTTCCCAGCCAACCGAAATAAGCGAAAGGTAGATGTCCCGTGCCTTCACCGCCGCCGCCGCTTGATTGGCAGTATCCAAGTTGAACCAACTTTCACGCCTCTGGTGAAACATCCTCACCTGCCACTCAGGCACCTCCGCCCGCTCCCCCGTCCTACCAACGTATGCGCGACGTTTAAGTTTCGCCCGCCAGTAGTCCTGATGGGTCTTGGGGAGTCTCGTGGTTTTGGATCGGGACTTTGTCTGTCCGGTTTCTGTCCGGTTTTTTCTGTCCTCAATTGTCCGCGTCTGACTTTTGCTGTCTTTGTCTTTCATCGCTAGTTTACCTATGAAAACCCACGAATTTAGCAGGCTAAAACGGATAAATACGGACAGATGAGGACACGTAAAGCCAATAACTGTTAATCACTTGGTCGCTGGTTCGACCCCAGCCCGAGCAGCCATTTTCAAAATGGCATCTGGAGCGTCAAAGCGTGACACCAGATGCCTAAGCTCCTCCTTCCCCTGCATCTTGCAGGGAGCGAGTGAGGAGACACGCAATCTGCGCGACCGCAAGCACGCAGGGCAAACCGCGGTGTAAGCGCGTCCCCGGCTGGTTCCCGCCGCGGCTATGCCCGCCGTTTCGACTACCAGCTCACTTTGTCGCACTCCATGGAGTAGATCGCAGTGACGAAGCCGTCGTCCACCACGGGTCCCACTCGGAGGGTGCCAAACAAAAACAACGGGCTGTCCATCAAGGATTGGGTGGATCCTTTGGTCATCCGCACCGCAATGATTTCGGTGAGTTTCGGCTCCACGCCATAACAACACGAGGTGGTGCTGGCCATGCCCAGAAACTCCGTCACCCCGCCGTCGGCAAACACCACCGGTAGCATGTAGGCCGGAATACACACCTTTTTCCCATCCAATTCCTTGATATCATCCGGGATCTTGGCAGCGGCATACTCCTCCTCCGTCATGCTCCCAATCGCTTCGAGATCGTTCAGGTCGATCTCAAATTTCCCCAGAAAATTGAATCCGACCGGCACATAGTCCTTGAGCGAGATTTTGCCTTCGGCCGCCTCCATGGCGCGAACTCCCGCCGCGCTCAGCAAGGCGATCCACAGCGTTGTCAGAAGAATCCGTCGCCAACGTGGGTGCATGCTTACCAACGTTGGTCGACCTCCCGGGGAGTCAACCGCCCCACCCGGACCGCGTGGCCCAAAAAATAGATCAATTGATATAACGCCGCCGATTGCGCTCGCCCGGGCCTGCCCGTCCTGTCGCTGCGTCGTGGGAAATTCCGCGAGCCTGCGTCCCCTCGACCAGTCGCTTGCCGTTCCGGCACGAGCGCTGTGACCGACCCACGTGAAACCTCAGCCCGCGACTTTTTCCCGTGTCACTTCTCACCATTTCCGGACTCCAGAAAAGCTTCGCCGGCCCGGCCGGTGACACAACCCGCATTATCGATATCGACACGTTTGAACTGGCACCGGAAACACATCTCGCCCTGCGCGGCCGCAGCGGTTCGGGCAAGACCACGTTTCTCCATTTGATCGCGGGTATTCTCCCCGCCGACGCGGGGTCGATCTGTTTTGATGGCATCGAACTTTCGCAACTTTCCGAAGCCCGCCGCGATCGTGTGCGCGCCACCAACATCGGCTACATTTTCCAGACTTTCAACCTACTCCAAGGCTACACCGCACTGGAAAACGTGTTGCTCGGCATGGCGTTTTCTCCGGGTGGGATCGATCGGAAACGAGCGGTCGCCATGCTCGATCGGGTCGGACTCTCGGATCGGCTGTCTCATCGTCCCCGCGAGCTCTCCACGGGCCAGCAACAACGCGTCGCTGTCGCCCGCGCGCTGGCCAAACGTCCCCGCCTGGTCCTCGCCGATGAACCCACCGGCAACCTCGATCGGCGCAACGCCGACAATACCCTGAGTCTGATTCGCGAGGTCTGCACGGAAGACCCAACCGCCCTGCTGCTCGTCAGCCACGACGATGCCGTTCTGGCCGAGTTCCCTGAAGTTGTAGATTTTTCGGCTCTCAACCCATCGGCAATGCCGACCCAACCATGACGCTTCCCTTCATCGTGCTGCGCAGCCTGCGCCAGCATTTGCTTTCGACCGTCGTGACCGCCACCGCCATCGCCCTCGCCGGGGGTCTGCTGCTGTCGGTGTGGGCGATCAAAGACCAAACGCGGACCACGTTCACGCAGGCCAACAGCGGCTTCGATGCCGTGCTCGGCGCCCGCGGGTCGAAGCTGCAGCTCGTGCTCAGCTCCATCTTTCACCTCGAAGCTTCCGTCGGCAATGTCACGGCCGCCGATTTCGCCGCGATCCAACGTCACCGCGCCGTTAAACGTGCGATTCCCATCGCCATGGGTGACAACCTCGATGGCTTCCGTCTCGTTGGCACCACTCCGGAACTTTTCACCGCAGTCGAATACCGCCCCGGCCAAACTCACCAGCTGCAAGCCGGCCGGATCTGGTCGGGAGACGCGTCCGAGGCCGTGCTGGGTAGCTTTGCCGCCGATCGACTCGACTTGAAAATCGGCGATACGTTTCACCCGTTTCATGGTCTGGCGTTCAGTGAAGCCCATGAGCACGAAGACGAATACACGGTCGTCGGCATTCTCGCCCCGTCCAACACGCCCACGGACAAGGTCGTCTGGATTCCCCTCCATGGCATCCAACACATGAGTGGACACAATCCGGCCGCCGCCGACGAGATCAGCGCCGTGCTCATCCAGCTGCGTTCCCCCAGTGCCGGGTTCATGCTCGACACCCTGTTCAACCGTCAAGGCGAACACCTCACCTTCGCCTACCCCATTGCCGCCATCGTCGCCGATTTGTTTGGAAAAATCGGCTGGTTCGATCGCGTGCTGGCCCTGGTGGCCTACCTGGTCGCGGTAGTCTCCGCGGCGGGGGTGTTGGTCGCGATCTACAATTCACTCTCCGCCCGCCGACGCGACCTCGCCATTTTGCGCGCTCTGGGAGCGGGCCGCGGCACCTTGTTTGGCAGCGTCATCCTGGAAGCCGCCGCGTTGGGCGGTTTCGGCATGGTGGGTGGCTTCGGGGTCTATGCCGCCATCACCGCCGTCACCGCCACCATCATCCGCGAGGAAACGGGCGTGGTGATGCGGACCTGGACCTACCACCCCGTGATGCTGTGGGCCCCACTGGGTATGATTTTGTTGTGCGCTCTGGGCGGCGTCATTCCCGCCGTGAAAGCCTACGCGACCAACGTGGCCGACAACTTGTCACCGCAATCCTGATACCGGAACCACCGCGGGATGCGTGGCCGCCATCGAAGGAGCACCGGCCAGATCACCCCGGATCTCGGCCGCCCGTTTCAGTCCGTGAGCGCTGTTTTTACCCGTGAGACGCACACAGAGACTGTCCATCCACGTGTAAACAATGGGCACGACGAACAATGTCATCACGGTCGATATCGCCAATCCCCCGACAATCACCAACCCCAGCGGATTGCGAATCTCAGCTCCCGCCCCCTGCGCGAAGGCGATTGGGACCGCTCCCAGGATCGTCGACACCGAGGTCATCAGAATGGGCCTAAAGCGGATCGTGGTCGCGCGGAACGCCGCCGTCGCCGCATCCAGTCCGTCGTCGATTTGCAGCTGGTTGGCGAACTCCACGATGAGGATGCCGTTTTTGGCGATGAGCCCGATCAGCATGATCAGTCCAAACCGGGCGAAGAGGTTGTCGGTCAAGGCCGGTCCCCAGAATCGCGTGGCATAGAGCACGATGATCCCGCCGGAAACCGCGATCGCCACGCCGGTGAAAATCGTAAACGGGTGCACCCAGGACTCGAACTGCGCGGCTAAAATCAGAAACGTGAACAACAGCGCCAAACCAAACAGCATGTAGGTGTCACCCGCGCCTTCGATGAACTGCCGCGCCGGGCCATCCCACGCGTAAGTTGAACCGGCGGGCAGCAAGTCCGGAATCACCCCCTGCAGAAACATCACCGCATCGCCCATGGTCACACCGTCCGCCAACGGGGCCGACAAGGTCACCGATCGCAGCCGGTTGAAGTGCGGATAACTCTCCGGCACCGCATTTTCATTCCAGCTCACCAGGTTGCTCAATTGCACGAGATGCCCCCGGCTGGAGCGCACATAAATGCGGGAAAGGTCATGCGGAGTCATGCGCCGCGTGCTCTCGACCTGCAGGATCACGTAATATTGCTGACTGCCGCGTTGAAACTGCGTCACCCGACGGCTGCCGAGCAACGTCTCCAAGGTCGTCGCGATATCGCTCACCGGCACTCCCAGATCAGCGGCTTTGTCCCGGTCGATGCGCACATCCAACTGGGGTTTGGTGGGAGACGGATAAAGGCGCAGCGGTCCGAACAATTCACTTTCCCGCATCGTATCCAAAAAGGTCTCACCAGTTACCTGCAGCTCATCGAATTGGCTGCCCATCAAAACCAACTGCAACGCACTGCCCCGCCCCGGTCCGCCGCCGCCGCCAAACGGCCGTTTGGGCCCCACCGTGACCTGCACCCCGGTGATCTTGTCCGTGGCAATTTTGCGCACGTCCGAAATCACGTCCTGCGTCGTGCGTTCGCGATCCTCCCACACGTCGAGTGTTCCGGTCACATAAGCACGGCCGGGACTCTGCCGCTGAAACGTGCGGTCAATCTCCGGGATCTTTAAAATCTCCTGCTCCAACTGCCGACCGTAGGAATCCATATACTGCGGCGTCGACCCCACGGGCGCTCGCAGGTTGGCGGTGAACACGCCCCGGTCTTCGGCCGGAATCAACTCCCGCTGCAGCTGGGTATAGAGCCAGCCGCCCAGTCCGACCATCGCCAGGGTCGCCGCAAACACTCCCCAGCGCCACCGCACCGCCACGCGCAGCGCCACGTCGAACCCACGATTGAGCGCGACGAAAAACGGCTCCGTGCGATCGTAGAACCAGCCGTGCCCACCGCCCGGACGCGGCGGCAGCAACAGCCGCGAACACAGCATCGGCGACATGGTGAGGGCCACGACCGAAGACATGATAACCGCCACGACGAGCGTAATGCCGAACTCAAAAAAGAGGCGGCCGGTTTGCCCCGATTGGAACGCCACCGGCAAGAACACCGCGGCCAACGTCAGCGTCGTGGCCACGATCGCAAACGCCACCTGCCGGGCCCCGTGCAACGCCGCCGACACCGGCTTCTCGCCCGCCTCGATCCGGCGATAAATGTTTTCGAGCATCACGATGGCGTCGTCCACCAC
The DNA here is from genome assembly GCF_029023725.1 of Synoicihabitans lomoniglobus. GTDB lineage: Bacteria > Verrucomicrobiota > Verrucomicrobiia > Opitutales > Opitutaceae > Actomonas > Actomonas lomonigloba. The sequence continues at coordinate 1,058,906 of NZ_CP119075.1, read as the reverse complement.
CAACCCGATCGCCAGCACACAGGCGAGCAGCGTCAGGATGTTGATCGAAAACCCCAGCGTGGCGATGATGGCGACCGTGCCGACCAACGAGACCGGCACTGCGACCAGCGGGATGAGCGTCGCGCGCCAGTTGCGCAGAAACAGGAAGATGACCAATACGACCAGAAACGTCGCTTCATAGAGCGTGTTATACACTTCGTCCACGGTGCGCTCGACGTAGGCCGAATCGTCCTTGCTCAACTCCACCACGATGCCTTCCGGCATTTCCTGTTGAAACACCGGGATCAACGCCTTCACCCCATCGCACAACTCCAACAGGTTGGTCGACGGCTGCCGCAGGATCTGCACTCCCACACTCAGCCGTCCGTTGAAATACGTCGTGCTCCGATAATCCTCCGCGCCCAGTTCGACCCGCCCGATGTCGCGAAACTTCACCTGGTAATCACCGCGCGTGGCCAGGACCAGATTCTCAAAATCAGACACCTCACTCATGCTGCCCATCAAGCGCACGGGAAACTCCCGGGTCTGCGATTCGATGCGTCCGCCCGGCACTTCGACGTTCTGCCGCTGCAGGGCCGACTGCACATCCGCCACCGTCAGGTTGTAGGCCGCCAGGCGATCACTGTCGATCCACAGGCGCATGGCATAACGTTCGCCGTCGATCTGCACCGACCCCACCCCGGGCACGGTCTGAATCCGAGGCAGCACAATGTTCTCGATCAACTCCACAATCTCCAGACGGTCGTAAACGTCGGAGTTGAACGACAGGGTCACGACCGGCGTGGTATCCGGATCCACTTTACTGATACGCGGTCGGTCCACCTCGTCGGGCAAGCGCACCCGCGCCACCAGGTCGCGCACGTCGTTGGCGGCTTCGTCGATATTGCGGTTGAGATCGAACTCGATCGCAATGCGCGAACTTTGCTCGGAGGAGGTGGAGCGCATGATCTTGATGCCCTCCACCGCCGAGAGTTGCTTCTCCAGTGGATCGGTCACCTTCGTCTCCACCACCTCGGCGGAGGCACCCCGGTAAGTCGTCGACACACTGACCGACGGAGACTCGACGTTGGGATACTCGCGCACCGGCAACCGGTTGAACGTGAGCACGCCGATCAGGATGACAAGCAGGCAGGCCACGGTGCAAATCACCGGGCGCCGGATGGAAAGGTCGGAGAGAATCATGGCCGTAAAATCAATCCACCGCCCCGAGGGTCGGCAGGAGTTCGTCGCGCAGCGGCACGAGTTTTAACGCCCGTCCAGCCGAAAGATTCACCGCGCCGATTCCGGACGCGACCACCGGCTGTCCGTCCGCCAGACCCGCGCCGGCCTCGGGTTCGATTTCCACCATGCCGCCGGCGCGCATGCCGGCGGTCACGCCCACATACTTCGCCACCGGACCGTCACCGGTGGCGTCGACCACGGTGATGCGCATGCCCTCCCGGGTGACCAACAGCGCACTCTCGGGCACCACCAAGATCTGCCGACGCACCGCCAGCACGAGTTCGATGTTACCGAACATGCCGGGCTTGAACTCCGGCGGTGGATCGACCAGCCAGCCTTTGACTTCCGTCGACCGGGTGTCGCGATTGATCCCGAGGTTCACGAAATAGACCTCGCCCTGCACCGGAGCCACGAGATCCAGCGACCGGGAATCTACTGTAAATGTGGTGCCCGGATGCACTTTGTTCAAAAACGCCTCCGGCACCTGAAACTCGATCTTCAACCGGGAAACATCGGTGATCGTGGTGATGCTGGTCTGGTTGTTGACGTAGTCACCGGGCGAAATCTGGCGCCCGCCCGCCACCCCATCGAACGGGGCGCGCACCATGGTTTTGGCCATGCGACTGCGCTGCAGTTCCGCCCGGGCCTGCGCCGTGCGAAACTGAGCCTGCGCCGACTCATAATCCGCCTGCGAGATCGTGCGATTCTCCGCCAATCCGCGCAGTCGTCGCAGATTGGCGTCCGCCAGTTGCAGCGCTGCTTCCGCCTCGTGCAATTGCGCCTGCAACTCAGTGTCGTCGATGCGCAACAACACCTGGCCCTTCGTGACCACACTGCCCTCGACAAACGCGATTTCCCGCACCACCCCCGCCGTCTCCGCCCGCACTTCCGCCGATTCCCGGGCCGCGATCGAACCCACCAACGTCAATCGTTCCACCAGGTCCTGTCGGGCGAGCGGCACGACTTCCACCAGCTGCTCCGATCGCGAGGCGACGGCGGCTCGGGAAGGTGCGGTCTTCGCGCAACCGACCATTAGCAACAGGGACAGCGCCCCGACCGGCGCAAACATTCGAAGGGATTTCATGAGTTGGGAAGAAAGGTTTTCCGATCCGGCCGCGGGCGGTTTTCGTGCGGCGGGCAGCCGGCCCGGGGGGGGGGATCCTGGTCACTTGCGGTAATCTAGCGGCGGCGGACGATTACCCAGCAACGGCTCGTAGCGAAAATCCGCGCCGCGACGACGGTCGAGATCCTCCCGCGCCGCCGTGCGCAAATCGGGATCGGTGAACAAATCCACCGCCGTCAACGCGATGGTCTTGGCGGCGACCATCATGCCTTTGGTGGCGATCGAGGTGCCTCCCGCCGCCACCGCCTGCCAACTGTGGCCGGGCGTGCCGGGGACCCAGGTGGCCGCCGTGAGCCCAATTGTGGGCACCATCCAACTGACGTCGGCCACATCGGTCGACGCGGGAAACGGCGGGGTCTCCGGCTGAAACGGTTGCACCTGAGAGGCCATCTCCGGTGCCGCACTGCGACCACCGGGAAGATTGCGACCCAGGACCCGCGCAAACGTGCGCTCTTCGTCGTCGTAGTCCACCCCGCCCACCCGCGAGAGGTTGGCATGCATGGCGCGCCCCAGCGGTTCGTTGGGCAGCAATTCATAATTTCCGTGGATGATTTCCCACTCGACCGTGGTGTCGGTGCCCATGGCCGCCCCCTGCGCCGCCTGCTCCAATCGGGCCCAGACATCCTGGATCACGAGACGGTCCGGATTGCGCACGTAATAGAATACTTCCGCGAAAGCGGGCACCACGTTTGGGGCTTCGCCGCCCCGCGTGATGACATAGTGGATACGCGTATCGGAGGGCACGTGCTCCCGCATCATGTTCGCCATGTAGTCAAACGCCTCCACCCCATCCAACGCCGACCGGCCACGCTCGGGCGCGCCCGCCGCGTGCGAAGCCCGCCCGTAAAATCGAAACTTGGCTGACTTGTTGGCCATCGAACTGCCCATGCCCACCGCGTTGCGATCCCCCGCGTGCCAGTGCAGAACCGCGTCGACATCATCGAACAGCCCCGCCCGCACCAGGTAAACCTTGCCGGAGCCGCCTTCTTCGGCCGGACAGCCGTAGAAGCGCAACGTGCCCCGGGCTCCCGTGGCTTCCATCCAGTCCTTCACCGCAATGGCGGCGGCGGTGGAACCGGTGCCAAACAAATGATGCCCGCAGGCGTGCCCCGCCATGGCTCCATCGGTCCGCGGTTCCCGCTCGGGCGAGGCGGTTTGCAGCACGCCGGGCAACGCGTCGTATTCGCCCAAAATGCCGATGACCGGCTCGCCCGCCCCATAGCTGGCGATGAAGGCAGTGGGCATGCCCGCGACTCCCGCCTCGATCTCAAAACCCGCCGCGGTGAACTGCTCCTGCAACCGGGCCGTGCTTTTATACTCCTGGTAACCCACTTCCGCATAGGTCCAAATGTCCCGGGCAATGGCGGCGTAGCGCGGCGTGCGTTGGTCGAGCAGCGCCATGATTTCCGGCTTGGTCGACTGGCCGCCGGCGACAGCGGCGAGGAGCAGTGTAATGAAGGTGCGAATACTGAAACGAAGCATCATGACAGGTTAAATAAAGGAGGGAACGTCCCCGACCGCCGGAGGGTGATCCTGCGGTCGGGGCGCTCCCCGGATGCGACTCAATAAGTCAATTTGACTGTGAGGTTGGACTCAGAACGCGCGGCTCAGGGTCAGGGAATAGGCGCGACCGATCCACAACGCCGAACCCGTGCCGCCGGTGTAGCCGGTGCGGTGGGGGTTGTAGAGCGAGGGCTCGTCATCGAGCACGTTGTTGACGCCGAGACGCACCCGGGTGCCGCTCAGCCAGGACTCGCTCTCGTCGGCGAAGCGGTAGGAGAGCCCCAGGTTGATCTGCAACTGGGAGCTGCCGCGTTCGTAGTAGTAGGTCTGACCATTATTGAACACCACCTTGATGTAGTCCGGCGAACCCGCGCCTTCGTAACCCGTCTGGTTGGTGGTGGCGTTGGTGCGCATTTCACTCTCGTAAGTCGCGCTCACCGAAGCCGTCCACGCGTTCTTGTGCCACATCAACGTGGTGGAGGACTTCCATTCCGGCAGGAGCATGGCGATGATGTCATCGTCCTTGGGATCGTCCGGCGTTTCCTTTTGGAATTTGTTGAGGAACATCGACCACGTGGAAGTGAAGCGGAATTGACCCCACTCGGTGCGCGGCAGGCTGTAATCCACCTGGTAGTCAAAACCGTTGGTGAAGGCATTGCCCGTGCCATTGATCAACTGATTGGTGGAACCGATCCACTGGCCGAGCGGCGCGATCCATTCGCTTTGCGGCAGGCTGGCATAGGTCGCGGCGAAGCGGGCATAATCGTCGGAGTTCGGCGCGGCCCGCAACGTGTTGGCATCACCCACGTAGGTGTCGGTGCTGTCCGGGGTCAGATGCGAACCCACGTCGATGTCCATGATGTCCACCCCGGCGGCGAGTTGTTGCTGGGTGTAGGCCCGCAACAAGGCTTCGTCCGCTCCGGTGTCGCGCGTTTTCCGCAACACCAGATTCTCCTGGGTGATTTCCCAATAATCGACGCTGAACGACAGACCCTTGACCTGCGGAACCTGCACCACCACCCCGGCGGAAAGCCCTTCCGATTCCTCGGGCTCGAGGTCCGGATTGGGGGCGGAGTAGCTGCGGGTCAGCACCTGCTGGTCGGCGGCCAGTCCGGCGCCCAGGAAGTAGTTGTTGCGCACATCGTCACGGGTGCCGGGAGGCGACGCGACCGTGAAGGAGGTCGGCTGATTCATGTCGGTGAGATCCGGCGCGTGGAAACCCTCGTTGTAGGAAGCCCGCACCATCACCCAGTCGACCGGCTTCCAGTTGAGACCAAACTTCGGCTTGGTCGCGTTGCCAAAGTCACTGTAGCGCTCGAATCGAATCGAGGCCGTTGCTTCCAACGAATCCAACAGTGGCAGATCGCTGTCCGGGCTCACCAACGGCACCACGCCCTCGGCGTAGGCGCTGGCCACCGTGCGGCTCGCCTTGTAGTTATACTTTGGCGACATCACCAGAATGTCGTTGTTGCCCTGGGTGACCGTGGGGTCGTCCTCGGGGTTGGTGCCGACGTAGGGATCCTTGTAGTCGACCTTCTCGTCGTAGCGCCACTCCAGGCCGACGGAGGTGGAGATCGGACCCGCCCACAAGTCGATCAACTGGCCGGTCGCACGGGCGTCAACACTGGCAAGACGGCTGTGGCCGATGCGGTTGGCACTCTGGGTGTAGTAGTCGATCACTTCGGCGGGATTTTCATACGGCTGGTCCGCCGCGACTGCCCCGTCGACCACCTTGAAGGTGTATCCGAACGGATTATACGCATCGGGGGTCGTGCGCAGACCTGCGATCTGAATCAGGGATTCCCGCACGCTGTTGATGGCGCGGTCGGTGATGCGGTATCCGCCCAACATGGCGGCGGATTCCCAGCTCCAGGTCGATTCGCCGAACTGGCCCTTGAGACCACCGAGAATGCGATACATGCGATCGGTCGCCTCCACGCGCTCGCCGCCGCCATCGGTCAACAATTTGGTCGCAATGGTGATGGCGGTGGGATCGCCGTCGACTTTGGTGCCGCCCGCGCCACCCGGTTCGTAAAAGGCCGAGCCGAACGGATTGTAGGGATTGTCCACACTCAGGGTGACCCGGGCGTCGGAGGAGCGCAGTGAGATCGGCTGACGGCCGGTCTTGGACTTGGTCATGTAGCCCAGGACTTCACCGAAGGCCGTGAGCTTCGGACTAATGTCATACTCCACCCGACTGAACACCGAGCCCCGCGTGCTGAACGGCTGGCCAATGCTGTCCTCATTGTAGTTGAGATAGAGATCACGCGGCAAACCGGCCGTGGTGATCTGCGGTGTGCCGTTGATGGGATAGAAACGATAGGTGGTCCCGCTCACGGTATCCGCGCCGAGTTTGAAGGACGGCCATTCGGTGGTGTTGGAACGGCCATCATAGGCGCCGCCCACCGTATCAAACGGAGGCCGCGCACGGTCCAGTCGTTCGGTGGACGCCGAGATCTCGCGCTCCCGCAGGTAAATGGCGTCGCGGTTGAAGATGTTCGCCGTCGAAACCCAGCGGCCCTTGCCGCCCGCAAACACGGTGCCGTAGCTGATCGTGCCCTGCGAACTCATGCCGCCCCCGTGTTCCGTCGCACCAAACCGCACTGTGGCCGTGCCACCATACAGGTTAACATCGGAGATGTAGTTGATCACACCCGCGACCGCGTCGGCGCCATAAATGGCCGAAGCGCCATCGCGCAGCACCTCCACCTGCTGCAGACCGACGGACGGCAGCGCGTTGATGTTGACCGTCGAATCGGCCGGGCTCAGCGAGCTGACCGGATTAAACGGCACCCGCCGGCCATTCAACAGCACGAGGGTATTGGACTGACCGACCCCCCGCAACGCGGCGGCGGCGTTACCCCCGCGGGAAGCGACCGAGTTCACCGAAGTTTCATTCTTCGGGAAATTGGTCACCTGCGGAATTCCGGCCAGCAGATCCATGGAAGTCTCGGCGTCACGCGCCTCGATTTGGGTATTGTCGAACAACGTGACCGGCAGCGAGGTTTCGGCGTCCAGACGTTGAATGTTCGAACCGGTCGTGACAAACGCCTCCATTACGAGGGTATCGTCATCGGTGGTTTCGGCGGAGCTCGAAGCGGGGGAAGACGCGACTTGAGCAAAGGCCGCCGCGGTGAAGGTCGCGTAGATTATACCGGCCGCGAGCCGCCGGTTGGTGGTTAGGTATGATCGGTGCATGGTGTTCATCGAAATGAATGACCTTGAGGCGCGAAGAGCCGCGACTCCTGCTAACAGTCGGGTCCGCACAGGGTGCGTCTCCCAACGTCACCAAGCACACCACGCCCCCCCTCAAACCGCCAATGATGTCAAATATATCAGCGGATATACCCCGCTTCAAAAGCGACGGGTAATGTCGAGCGCCCACGTGCGCCCAGCCACCAGACGCGCGTGCGCGTTCATGGAAAACCCCCGGGTGGCCGAGGTCAGCGGCGGGTCCTGATCTGTCAGATTCGCAACCTTCAAGCGCAGGGTCGTTCCGGCCCACCAAGCCGAGATGTCAGCGTGGGAAAACTGATAGGACAACGCGCAGTCAAAGCTCAGCGTCGCATCGACCACGTAACGGTAGACCGTGCGTCCCTGATCGATCGAAGGACGGATATAGCCGGGCCGTCCCAAAGCCTCATAGACCTCCTCCGTGGTGGTGGCGGATCGATCCTGATAGCTACTGATGTAATACCCGATGAGCGTTGCCCGCCAACCGCCGCGCTGCCAGCCGAGGGTCGAGGTCAGTCGAAGACGTTGGCCGCCTTCCTCATCCCGCCGGTGATCCCGATACAAATCCTCGTCCTCCTGCAGGTAGGAGGATATTGAATACGCCGCATTGGTGCTGAGGCTGAAACGCCCCCAGCCCGGGGCCGCCAGTTGGTAATCCAGGCCCACGTCGACGCCGGAGGCGAAGCCACTGCGATTGTTGGTGAACGGACGTTCGATCCAGTCGATCACACCGATGACCGGTCGTTGGTCGGCGGGGTCCACGGCGGCGTTATATTGATCAAAAATGGTTCGATCTTGTGCGGAAACCGGCCGGCGCACCACGCGGGCATCTCCGCGATAGGCGGCCGTGCCACTGCCCAGGTGAATCTGCGCCGCAGGCACACCGGCGGCCAGTTGGGTCTGCACATATTCGTTGAGCAGGCGGGTGTCGTTCAGCACCACCTCCGGCCCGGAATCCGAGCCGATCACATTGGTTTGTTCCGTCGACCAATAATCGACTTTGAGCGTGAGGTCCTCAAGGCCGGGCAACTCTGCAATGAACCCGACATTGATGCCGGTGGCCTCCTCCGGTTGCAGCCCCGAATTGCCCCCATAAAGCAGGTTGACCGATCCCGTGCCCTCGCCCGTTACCGCGCGCCGGTAATCATCGGAGACGCCGGTCTGCACCCGCACCTTGGGCACGGCATGCAACAGGGCGAGATTGGGGGCTCGAAAACTCCGGTCGAGCGAGGCGTGGACTTGTAGTTTTGATCCGCACCACCAGCTGAGTCCAAAGCGCGGGGCCAGCTCATCGCCAAAGTCATCGTGCCGTTCGTAGCGGGCTGCGAGCGCGAGCTCCACCAGCGGCGGGGCTTCGTTGATCGCGTCGCGCTCGATCAACGGAATCACCGTTTCCGCATACAACGCCTGCACATTGCGATGGGCCTTGGTATCGGCGGTCGGCGAGGCCTGGATAAAGTCATTGTCATTCGGGTCGAGTCCCGAGTCCACCGGGTTGAGGCCGGCGAAGGGCATGCGCCAATCCTCATAGGACTCCACCCGGAACTCCGCCCCCACCGCCAGCCCCATCGTGCGGTCGCGCCCCAGCGCCACGTCGCCGGTGGCGCGGGCATCCACGATGGCCAACGACGAATGACCTTTGCGCAAAAACGGACTCAATATCGTATCCATGACCGCGGCCGGATTCGTATAGGGTTGGTCGGCGACGACGGCTCCGTTTTCCACTTTGAAAGTGTAGCCAAACGGGTTGTAGGCCGTGGCGTCGGTGCGTTGGGTGGCTGCTTGCAAAAGCGATTCCCGGACTTGATTCACCGAGCGGTCCGCAGTGCGAGCAGCGCTGAACAACAGGCCGGTTTCCCACGTCCACCCACTGCTCAAATCTCCCCGTAAACCGGCCAAGGCCCGAAACACTTGCGAGTTGATGTCGATGTGTTCCGCGCCCGCATCCACCACCGCCTGCGTGAGCAAATGAAGCGGCTGGGGCGTGCCCACCAAGCGCGACGTGCCATCGGCGTTGGGCTGGCCACTCGTTTCGTAATAGCGGGAGCCAAACGGATTAAACGGGTTGTCCACCGCCAACTCCACCGGCCGGTCCACGCCATTGGCCCCCGAATAAGGAATCGGCTGCCGTTCGACGGCCGAGATGGCCTTGTAACCGGCGAGTTCCCCAAACGCCGTCACCTGATCCGTGAGGTCATACTCGAACGAGTTGAAGAGATTAAAACGATCGGTCTCCGGGAACGCCGTCTGGTAGTCGTTCACGTTAAAAAAGTAGTTCGTGCCATCATCCGGCGTGGGTCGGATGCCGGTGATTTGCGGCACCGTCCCGGCGTCCGCCAACGGTCGAAAATACTGGGTGTGATTCGATGCGCCGACCCGGAAACTCGGGTAATATCCCGTGCGCGTGGCATCGTCGAAGGCACTGCCGGCCACATTGAACGGCGGTGGAGCGCGGTCCGATTGGTCGGCTTGCGCCGCGTAGTCCCGATCGCGCAAAAAAATTGGTTCCCGACGATAGGCGTCGAGCACCATCACCCAGCGTCCGCGGCCATCGGCAAAGTCCCGACCGTGCATCCAATGGGTCGCGATGTCCTCCCCGCCGCCGGCTTCCGGCACGCCGATTTGAATGCCGAGCTCTTCCCCGCGAAAGGCCGTGTTCATGCGGTAGTCCACCAATCCCGCGACCGCGTCGAATCCGTAAGTCGACGAGGCCCCGCCCCGCAGGATGTCGATTTCACCGAATCCATGCATGGGCAATTGGTTCACATTTACGGTCAGCGTCGGCACGGAATACTCGTCGATCGGAGCAATGGGATGCGCCACGAGCCGACGCCCGTTGAGCAGCATCAGGGTGTTGCCCGATCCCAACCCGCGCAAACTGATCGCCATGTTGTCACCGCGCGCCGAGGTCCCGGCCACCGAAGATACGTTGAGCGGCAATCCCGTGACTTCCGGCACGGTGGCGAGCAACAGCGCCGGGGTGATCGCGCTGCGTTGCTCCAATTCCACCCGTTCGATGCGGTGCAATGAAAACGCGGAGGAGCCAATGCGTTTGAGGTGAGACCCTGTCACCGTGGCTCGCTCGAAGGTCTCCATCGCTTCGTCCATACCCCGCAGTCGTTGGGCGTTGATGGTGACCAACGACAGAGTCGAAACATCACCATGACGACGAAACGTCGGCACCCGCTGGGGAATCAACGTGCGTCGTTCCCCCGGCAGGACGACCACGTCCGTCACCTCCACCTCGGCATACCCCACTCCCGATACCCGCAGCGTGTAAACGCCCGGCGGCACATCGGTGAGCAAAAATTCCCCGGTTTCCCCGGTCATCACTTCGGCTCCGGTTTCCACCACGCGCACCCGCAACTTCGGGACCACGCCATCGTCCCGCGCGCCGAGGAACGCTCCGCTCACCTCCCCGCCCATGCGCGAGGACCCGTCGATGACCGGAGACTGTTGGGCACGCACTCGATCCCCCCCCGCCCAGAGGACGATCACCGCGAGAAAGCAACCGCTGCATCGACGCAGAAAAACTAAAAGCCAGAGATTTTCGATACCCATACGTTTCCAACCGGGTTTCAAGCAGGTTAGGAGCCGCCGACCGATGCACGGAGTGGATTTGAGGAATATCCGGGTCGTTTTTTATATCTCCTGATATATGTGCCATTCTGTTCCCGTTGCTCTGGTTTGCTAATAAATCTAGTCAACTTAGGGGACGGCGAAGTTCCTGCTGAGTCTTCGAAGCATGCCGCGACCGAGCCCGCTTTCCCTCCCTCCGCCTGCGCGGGCCGGTAAACTGGCATCGTTTCTTCCCTACCCCTCCCTCGGGCGGGTTCCGGAGGCGCCGACCGGTTCCTGGCGTCGACCCGAAAGTCCGGTTCGAGCCCGCGGATGGACGAGACTCACCTCCCGTATTCACTTCGCGGTGACTTTGATCGGGGCGCTGGGACTGGCTACCGGAACACCGGTCGTCCGGTCCGCCGAGCCGGTGGTCGGTCGTCCCGTCATGACTCAGGTGGGCTTGGGTCGGAACGTGATCGATGGCCCGGTGTGGGCGACCACCATCACGCCGGCCGGCGATCTCATCGTGGGGTCCAACCGGCTCAGTATTTTAAGCCAGCATCAATGGTCGCAAATCGCGCTGCCCGACGCACATGCCTTTCGCGGGTTGGCTCCGTCGGCCGACGGCAGCCGCGTATGGGTCGGCGCGATGCACCAACTCGGCTACATCGCGCGGCGCGCCCCGGGAGACTGGGGGTTTCACTCGCTGTTGGAAGCGTGGCGACGCGATACCGGGACGACGTTGGAAGATGTCTGGGCGGTGCAGGCGACGCCGCAGGGAGCGGTCTGGCTTACGTCGGATCGCGCCGCCCGATGGAACGGCACCACCTTCACGACTTGGCGAGCCCGGGGTCGCCATCGGTTGTTCGGCGCGGCCACCGCCGAGGGGTTGTGGTTCTACGACGACGGTCACGGGGTCTACGCCATCGGCGACCGCGGCGACCCGCAATTGGTGGTGCCCTATGACGAACTGCCGCGCCCTCCGGTCACTTGGATGATCCCGCCCACCGCGACGGAGCCCCGGCCCATCATTGGCATGGCCGGCGGAGCCTATCGCCAGGAATCGGACGGTTCATTCACTCGCCTGCACGCTCTGTCCCGGGCGCTGGCCGGCACGTTGCCCGGTCGGGCGGTGCGGCTACCGCACGGCAATTTCGGCATCGCCACGTTTCGCGCGGGCGTCGTCATCGCCGATCAGGAGGGCGAGGTGAAAGAGATCATCAATCGCAAACGCGGATTGAGTGACAATACCACCTACACCCTGGGTGCCGACGGCGATCATCTCTGGATCGGCTACCAGGGCGGACTGGCCCGGGTCGACGGTGTGGGACAGTCGTATATCATTGATCGGCAAACCGGGCTGGGTGACGGCGCCCCTCGCGGAGTGGAGTTCAATCGCGATGGCACCTGGTTGCTCACCAGCAAGGACGTGCTGCTGCTCGCGCCAGACTCCGACCAATTGCGTCCGGTGCTCGAACACGAGACCCTGCTTTGGTCGGCGACTCAGGTGGGCGATGCGTTGTGGGTCGGAGGTTTCGGCGGCGTGTGGCGGGTCGATCCCACCGGTGCCAAGCGCGAACACTTCGCCCCGCACGACGTATTGAGCGTCACCGCCTCCCGCGAATATCAATCGGGGGTGGTTTACACCGAGGGCTACGACCTCAAGGCCCTGCGACCCAGTCGGCACGGGGGCTGGGTGCCCGAGGATCTGCACCTGCGCATTCGCGACACCCCGGTATCCTTGTTCGAATCCTCCCGGGACGAAATCTGGGCCGGCACCATGACGCGTGGCATCGACCGCTTCGCGTGGCGATCAGACCCTTCCTCGCCCTATGCGCAATTGTATCTCAAGAATCACTACGACATCGGTCGCGAACTGCCTGACCAAGGGAAGCGCGCCCGGGTGGTGGAGTTGGGCCCACGGATTTTCGCCTTCACCGATGCCGGCATCCTGCGACTGCATCGGCACCGCCCGGAATTCGAACTCGAACCCACGGTGCGCGAATACGTGGGCATCGCGGCATCCACCGATGAATCGGGCGATACCGGTTACTGGTTGGTGCGGCCCCGCCTGATCGACGACCACAACAGCTACGCCCTGCTCCGCGTCAGTTGGCACTCCGGGCAACTGCAGGTCGAACCACTGCACGCCCACGGCCTCAACGGAGTGGGCGATCCTGTCGCGCTGGACTACGGCCAGGGGTCCCTGTGGTTGAGTAGCACGGCGGGGGTGCTCAAAATCGATGAAGCCGCTTTGACCGCGGCTGACCCCGTGCCGCAGGTGCAGGTTTCGCTGCGCACCGATCCCGGGCCGGGGGCACCGGACGAAGCGGGTCTGCTGCCTCTTGATCCCCACGTGCGCCGGGTGGATTTTCACTTCGCGCCCTCCCCTTCGGATCATGATCAGGTCTACCTGCAAACCCGGCTGACCGGAGCCGAAGCGGAATGGAGCCCGCCCAGTCTCGAAAGCGCCCGCAGCTTTGCCGGACTGGAGCCGGGGAGTTATCGATTTGAAGTGCGGGCGGTGGACTCCTTCGGGCGCACCGGTCCGGTCGAACACATCGGCTTCAAGTTGATATCGCCCTGGTATCGACGGGGACCCGCCATCGCCGGATACGTCGTCCTCGGACTACTGCTGGTGGGAGGGATCGCCCGCTGGCAGGTGCTGCGGCTCAAACGCAAAAACGAACACCTCAATCTCATGGTCGAGAAACGCACGCGCGAACTCGCTCTGAGCAACATCGCCAAGAGTGATTTTCTCGAAAACATCTCCCACGAAATTCGCAATCCACTCAACGGACTCACCGGTCTGCTGGCCTTGCTCAAAGAGGATAATCTCGGCCCGCGCGAACGCGAACTCACCCGGTCACTGCGCGCGGTTTCCCGCAAATTGATGTCCGTGTTCGAGGATGTGTTGAGCTACGCCCGCCTCGAATACGGTTACGTCAATCTCGACGCCCAACCGTTTCGGTTGCGTCCGCTGTTGCAGGATGCGGTGGATCTCTTCGCCACCCAGTCCCGGGAGCAAGGTCAGTCGCTCACCTTGCACTGGCCGGAGGGGTTCATCGACGGGTTCATCGGCGACCACGCCAAGATCCGCACCATTATCGAAAACTTCGTCGGCAACGCGCTGAAATACGCGCCCGGTGCCGCCATCGAAATCCGCCTGCTCAATGAGGTGGAACCGGACGAAGATCCCGACGCCCCGGTGGATTTGTTCATTGAGGTCGCCGACCACGGTCCCGGTATTCCGCCTGAGGAACAGGTGCTCGTCTTTTCCAAGTTCGTCCGCGGCTCCAAGGCGAAACGCGATCAGGTCACGGGCACCGGGCTGGGTCTGGCGACTTGTCGTGCCCTCGCCCAGGTCATGGGGGGCGAGGTCACGTTGCACAGTCAGGTCGGCCACGGGTCCGAGTTCGTATTGGCGGTGCGACTACCGCGGACCCATCTCGAAACCCCGGCGCCGACGGTCGCCAGCGGCCTCGCGACGGCGACGGTCGAATGCGGCCGGGCGTTGGTCGTCGAGGACGAGCCCTACAATCGCATCGTGTTGGAGGGACTCGGCGTGGAACTGGGTTACGACGTGGATGTCGCGAGCACCGCCGAGGAAGCCCTCACGCTGCTCACCCGCGAGAGCTACGCCGTCATCTTTCTCGACTGGGAACTGCCGCGGGCCAAGGGGGTCGAGGTCGCCCACGCCGTGCGCGGTTCGGTCGGTGGAGATCAGCCGATCATTCTCGCCACCACGGCACACGACAGCGACGAGATCCGGCGACGGTGTCGGCAGGCCGGTATGGATGCATTTTTGCTCAAGCCTTACGATACTGACAAAGTGCGCACCATCATCGCCTCGGTCCGGTCACGTCGCCACGGCATCGGTCCTCCGCCGGGTGAACCCGCCCCACCGGCCGCGCACGATCGTCCACTCGAACCCTTCAATCGACAGGCATTCAGTCATTACTCGCGCAGCAAGGGCGAACAGGAATCAACCGCGATTCATCAGTTCACTTCCTCCCTTGACCAGGAATACGAGACCATCGCCGCCGCTTTGGCATCGGAGGATTATCCCGTGGCCAAATTTCACGCCCACCGTTTGCGCGCCCTCGCGGGATTGATCGGAGCCCGTGAGCTCAATCTCGCCGCGAAGCAATTGGAGGAAATCATGGTGGACACCGCCACACCGGCCGATCGCGACCGCGCCTGGTCGCGCACCCAATCCAGCGGTGCCGTGCTCAAAACCCGCCTGCACGAACTCGCCGATCGCAACTGAATCGCGCGCCGGGCGAGACCGCTTTAATCCCCCTCGCGGGTCGGCTGGTCAGACCCCGGTCAACGCCCGACTTGTTACATACCGGCGGCCAATGCGGACGGCGAGTCGGTGTGCACAAAACCCTTGGCCAACGCATACCGCATGAGTTGCGGGGTGCTGTGCACGCCGATGCGCATCATGATTTTGTTGCGGTGCAATTTAACCGTGCTGACAGCCAGACCGATCTGCGTGGCGATTTCCTCATTGGTCATGCCCTGCCCCAGCAACGACAGAAGCGCGATCTCACGGTCCGACAGAACTTTGCTGAAACTCACCGGATCATACCGGATCTCCTCGCGCACCCGGCGCACGGTTTTCGAAAGGTATTGATGCCCGTCGAGCACCGACTCGACCGCCTGGCGGATCACGTCGAGCGGCTGCTCGTTCTTGTCCACAAAACCGTGGAGCCGCACATGCATCGCGCGATGGATGGTGAACTCGTCCGTGTGGGACGTCAGCGCGATCACCTTCGTGGAGCGACACGCCTCGCGCATCTTCAAGGCAAAGTCCAGCCCGTCGCCGTCGGGCAGACAAAGATCGAGCAACACCACGTCCGGTTTCAGTTTCTTGATCAGACGCAGCCCGTCCTCCCCAGTCGTCGCGCTCTCCACGATCGCGTCGGGCCAGGTTTGGGAGCATGCCAGGACCAGCATTTCTCGAATCAGTTGGTGGTCCTCGACCACTAACAATTTCAGGCCAGAATGGAGCGTCGTCATCACCATGCCTTCCGGGAAGCAGGACTGCTGCCAGCTGGCACAAGATGCGATCAATGTAGGCAAATTCAGGGTAATTTCACCTCGTCATGCGGTGAGCTCATCCCGGAGCGACGGACAACGCATTCTTTTTGCGTTCACCGAATCTTTTCACAAAAAACGGCCCACTCCGAAGAGCGGGCCGTCATTCAAACTACTGCTTACAACTACACCAAAGTCTAGAAAACGACGTCCTCGGCCTGGCCTTCATACAGGCCGTTGAAGAACAGCTTGAAGGTCGCATGCGGGGTGGCCCGGAAGGTCGCCTCAAACGAGATCAGCACCAATGAGCCTTCGCCCATCTTGGCCGATGTCGCGAGTTCGCCACCGTCGAGGTAATGTTCGCCCATGGCCCAACCGCTGTAGAGCAGATCGGTGCCATCAAACCAGGCCACCTTCTCGGCTTTCACCGTATCCGAATCCTTGCGACTGAAGACCGGGCTGCTGTCGAAGAACACAAACCCTTCCTTGGGCATGCCGAATGCGAGCGGCTCGGTGTTGTCGAACTTCGCACGCAGGATCGACCCCGGCACGTAGAATTTCTTGCTCGAGAGCGGTTCCCGTTCGCCGGCCGGCGTCCACTCCGTGAGGTGGTTGGTCACCGGCAGCCCCATGGCTTCACCGATCGTCGCCGAGGAACCGATGGCGAGCAACGTGCCGCCCTCTGCCACGAAGGTCTTCAGCGGCGGGATCGTCTCGCTGGCGGTCATGCCGCCGAGCATCGAACGATACTCTTCCGGAATCGTGCCCGCTTCGGGTTGACGACGGATGCGGTTGCGGCCGCGGCTGCCATCCGAATAGGTGCTGCTGGGCACCACGATGACATCATAGGCCGCGTGCAGGTTGCCGGCATCGAGGATCTGCGGGAACACCACTTCGTAGGGAATTTCGTATTGCTCGAACATCCACCGCAGCCAGCCGGACGGCATGACGCCGCCGTAGAGGTCGACCAAGCCGATGCGCACCGGCTTGATTTTCATCGCGGCCCCGGTGGGGGCCTCGGCCACGCCATAGGCGGGAATGCCCCGATCCATCGCGGTTTGTTTGACGACGGCCGTCGAAGCCGACGTGGCCGGAATCCACAAGGTGCCGGTGCCGAGGCTCAGGCCGTCGATGAATTTCTCATCCTTCAACCAATAGACATCCGCTCCCGCCTTGTGCAGGCGGTTGGTGAGCACGACAGCGTCGTTGATCTGGTGACTCACGAGATAACCCGCCGGGTTGGCCGGGCCGGTGACCAGGGCCGGGGCTGGTTTTTGCATCTCAAATCCGATCCGCTCGAACGGCCCCTCAAAGCCATCGAATACGCGTTCAAATTCCACGCCCATTTGCACGACCGGCGTCCAACCCGCGATGTCGTAAGGACGCACGGGAGGACCGTCCGGATACTCCAGATCGACCGGGTGATCCTGCGGTTCAAACATGTCGCGAATCGCGGGACGAAAGGCTTGATCGGTTTTAACCACAAAGGAACCGGCCGGATACGACTTGCCGTCGACCTCGAAGTCCGCGGTCGCTTTCATCACGAAGATACCCTGCTTCAGCAGCACGTTGATGAATTTCACCGCGGTCGGGAAATCGGCCTGCTCCTTGGTGATGATGTAACCGCGGGCATCGCGATCCTCCGGCGCGTGCAGCACCTCTTCGTAGAGTTGGGCGGGCACGGTCGGGTTGACGCCTCCGCGCCAGCGCACCCGCATCGCGACTTCCTCGGTCATGGTTTCCTTGCCTTCTTTTTCCAGCTGCTCGATGAGCATCTTGCCCTCGTCTTTCAGCTTTTGGATCCGGCTCGGCGTGACGGTCCACGAGTCCGTGCTGCCCTTTTCGATCGAGCGTTTGCCCATGGCGTAGATGTCCCACAGCAATTGTTCGCGATTGCGCGAGGCGTAGTCCATCACCGCGCGTTCGACTTCGATCATGTAGTCGATCGACTGACGGTAGTGCCACATCTGCGGCGCGATTGGCAGCGGTCCTTCACTGTCGGGCAAATGCTTGTCCGGCACCAACGGCACGGGGCCCGGGGTCGGATTGCCGATGACTTCGGTCAACAGACCGATTTGATTGTGAAAATACACGGCCGTGCGCATGCCGCCGTTCCACCACGTGGAGTAAGGGGCGTTGGACCGCATGGCGGAACCGCCCATGCCTTTGGACACGAGACGCGCATGCATGGCCGCCCCCACGCGTTCGATGCCGATCGGAATCAGCGGATCAAAGTTGTAGTTAAACGGATCGCGAAACGGCGGAATGAAAATCACCTGGCCGAGCGGCCCCGTCTGGTGGACATTGTGCATGATCTGCGGATTCCACTCCAGGAACAGCACCCGGTTCTGATTGGTGGTCTCGGGCATGTTGTTCATGATCGAGTCCCGGTTGTTATCATGACCGACATACTTGTGGTAGAGCACCGGCAAGTGCTGCAGGGAACGCTTGGTCTCGTCCTCTTCGCGCATATACCAGTTGGCCACCAATTCCACGCCATCCGGATTCGGAATCGGCATGAGCAGGATGACGTCGTCGAGGAACCGCATGGTTTCGCGATCCTCCAGCGAAACCATTTGATAAATCATCTCGGCCAACGACTGGGCGTTGACCGTTTCGGTGGCGTGCAAACCCCCATCGATCCAGACCACCGCTTTGCCTTCGTCCGCCATGGCCCGGGCCTGGTCATCCGTCAGCCCCTCAGCGAGAGACAGGTTGCGCGAAATGTTGCGGTAGTGCTCCAGCTTCGCGTGATTGGCGGGCGAGGTGACAATGCCCATGTATTGGGCCCGACCTTCGGCCGTGGTGCCGATGCTCACCACGGTGAGACGATCCGATTCCTTGTCCCAGGTCTTCAACATGGTCGAGATCTGGGTGTAGCTCGCCATGTGGTAGTCATCACCGATATTGAATCCGATGATGTCCTTGGGCGGAGTGATGACGGGGGAAGCGCCGAAGAGCGACGCCGCAGCTAGACCGAATAGCGCGGCTTTCAACACCGTTCTATTGAAGGTTATTTTTCTCATGGTAGTTTGATCATTGGGTGAAGAAATGCCCGACGGGCATGGTCAAAAAATCAGCGGTAAATCCAGGTAAGTTCATCGGTTCGCACCCACCCGGTCTGGCCATTGGGAAACGCCAGTTGCGTCCAACCCAGAAACGACCGGACTCCCGTCGCCAGTGACCCGGCGGGCAACGGCACCATCTTTTGCGCAGCGTTGGCCGCCGTCGGCACCGACCGCAGGGACGTGTTCAACCTCACTATCGCGGTGTCCGTTTCCGCCAGCATGGCATACGTGCCGCGACTGTGCACAGCCACCACCGCCATTCCCATCGCGAGGCCCGCGATCAATACCGGCCACCAGGCGCGGCGACCGGTCCGCCCGTGATAGGCCAACACCAAGGCCCCGCCCAACGCCAGAGCCGCCGCACTGCAGGCCACGCCGAAAACCCACGCCCACTCGCCGACCGAAAACCACGTGACCACGGTCCAACTACCGGGACGGTGGGCGACCGCCAACGCCGTCGGTTGATCGATCCCCGCCCGGTCCAGGCTCAACGCCAACTGCCACCGGATCGCCTCATTCCGGGGGGCCAGACACAGGGCGGCCAGCGACTCGGCCGCCGATTCCGACCACCGGTCCAACTGGGCCAGCGCCAGCGCCCGATTATAACGCGTGGATGCGCTGAGGGGTTGGGCCGCCACGATCTGAGCCCACTCCGTTTCCGCCGTGTCAAAATCACCCTTCACATATGCTTCCATACCGGCATCCCGCCCGCGCATGGGCACGACGAGCAGGACCAGTGACGCCGCCACCGCGAACGGTAACAGGTTGCGGGGCAGGAACGACGCGAGCCAGGGCGCCCGACGCACTTTAGCGGCACCGCACACCCGCTCCGCCCGCTCCACCCAATCGTGGGGCAACACGCCACCAGCCGCATAAATGTAGCGATCCGCGTCCCGCCACAATCCGCGCCAGCGCACCTCATCTGGTCCGGCGGATTTCGCCAGCGCCAATTCCACCGCGGCTCCCGTCGGCACGTTCACCGACAGTCCGAGCAACTCTGCCGCAGATTCCTCCCACCGGCCCAACAACGCTCTCATACGCTCCGGAGTCGGGGCGGGCGTCGCATTCAATTCGCGCAACAATGCCAAGATCCGCTCACGCGCCAGACGTTGTCGTCGCAAGGGATCCGTGAGGTGACGACGGCGGGCCGCCAACCCCACCCAAAACAACAGCACGCCCACCGCCGGAATCGCCGCCAGGATCCACCAGTTATCCACCGGCAGGGGCGAAACGCCCCGCACATCGACCCCGCTCGGATCGAGGGGCAACACCGGCGGAGATTCCGGCACCGCCACGCCCACTTCGTCGGGCATGCCGCTTTCGCCGTCACCCGTGGCCGTCCCGAGGATGAGCAAGGGATGCGCCGGCGTGGTGAGCGTGCGGTAGGCTCCCGCCACGGGGTCAAAATAGATAAATGAAACCGCCGGCAGCGTGTAGTCGCCGGGGCGGCGGGGCACGAGCATGAGCTCCTCCGTCAACGCCGCGTCAAACGCCGAACCATCCACGGACGTGCGCCGCTGACCGGGACTTACGACTTCGAAACTCTTCGCGACCTTCCGCTCCGGGAGTCGCCGGATCTGCGGCCAATTGCCCGTGCCGGTCAACGCCAGGCGCCACGTCACGGACTCCCCGACATTCACTTTGTCGATTGAGAGACTCGAGTTTAGCTCGAACTGTCCCACCGCTCCGCTGAACCCGGCGGGAATCGGTTCCGGCAGGGGTTTGATCGTCAGTTCGCCCGGCGCACTCGCCACCGCGACCTGCACCGTTACTCCGCCCTGCTGAAACGATCCGGCTTTCGGCGGCGCCTTGACATTCAATTTTTGCGAGGCGGCTGCCACCGTGATCGAGCCGGGCCGAGGCGCATAACCCCGGTTCGTGACGGTTTGCGTGATCATCCAAACACCGTTCCGACGCATACGCCCCCGCGCGGGCTCCGACCAATCCTCCATATCCAAATCTTCACTACGCCACTGCAGTGGCCCGACCACGGAGCCATGGATTTCGTCCGGCACCCAGACCTTGAACGTCAGCGGGAAAAGTTCACCGACCCAGAATTCACCGGTCACCGGGTCCAGCTGCGCGAACGGTTTGGGTCCCGATCCGGTTTGGGCCGACAACAGGCTCGGGCCGACCATCATCGTGATCGCCAGCCAGACCGCCCGAGGTCGCGTGAAAATGTTTCCGGTTGCCCGCATCTGCTCGCTCACCAGTCATCCCCCGTTGACGGCGGCGGCAAATCCTCGGATTCCATCAATTGATATAGTCGCGCCGGAGAGTCTGCGCTTTTTATCTGTCCGAGTCGGTGCAACGGCAGCGCGAGATCGGTCTCCGTGCCCTCCCCCGGTTGGCCAAAAAAGCGCAACGGTCGACGCCGCCGAGCGGGCGTTTCCTCCTCTGCCGCGGGCAATTCATCCGTCATCAAATTGCCAAACGCCGAGGCCTCGACTTTGCGCGAGGGACGATCCCGCACGTCGTCCGGAATCTCCATGCCGTCGTCCTCCTCGTTCGTTCGATCCCCGCGCCGTTTTTTGTCCTGTTCGGCTTCGGCGAGCTCCAGCAACGCCTCCAGACTCAAGTTCTCCACACTCTCCGCCGCATAGACTTTCGCTGGTGCCAACGTGAGAACGCGCAACCTTTCCAACAGGCCGGCATACCGGTCCCAATCGGCGGCTTCCGCATCCACGGTTCGCCCGGTTTCCACCGCCGCCATGGCATCGCTGATCACCACCAGGGGTGGTTTTTCACGTATGCGCAGTTTCGTTTCGATGTAGCCCATCGAGTCGATCACGAAGCCCGCGTAATCGATTCCGATCGGTTCGCGTTTGTTCAGAATCTCGACGATGCGATTGGTCAACAGAATGGATTGTCCGTCGACCGGAGAACTGGGGCGCTTATTCGGGCCGATGCGGTTTTCGTCGCCGTCGAGCGCGGAAACGCGTGGCAACGCCAGGCCCAGCGCCGCCAGCACCGTCAACGTCGTGACGGCTCCCCTCATTCCACCATGACCCACCCGCCGATCGGATTCGGGTTCAGCGAGTTCAACCCGTCGATGATGGGGCCGATACGGGACTTCCCGCCAATAGCTCAACAGCAACAAAAGAACGCCGGGCAACAGACACCATTGGTAACGCTCGATCATCACTGGCGTGGCATCATCCAACGGCGCCCGCATGGGGGCGTGCGACGACAACTCCGCCAACACGTCGGCCAACGCCACGTAGGTATTGGCCGTCAGATAACGCCCGCCCGTGGCCTCCGCTAATGCTTCCAGCACCGTCGGACTGTAACGGGAAAACACTTCCGCCCCGCTGGCATCGACGATGACGCCGCCGTCCGCCGCCGGGATCACCGCCCCCGTCGTGGTCCCCACGCCGACCGCAATGATCTGGATGCCGCGCTCGACCAGTTGCGGCAATACCTCCCGCCACTGTGCATCGGAGGTTTCGCCGTCACTGATCACGATCAGATACCGGCCGTTGCGCGATTCGCCCTCGCCCAACGCGTCCATCCCCTCGCGCAACATCGCGGAAAAATCCGTTCCGCCCCGCGGGAAATTATCCGGTTCGAGCGTATCCAAAGTTTCGATCAAGATTTGGTAGTCCAGACTTAGCGGCAGTTGCACAAACGCCGTCCCGGCAAACGGCACCAGCGCGACACGCACGCCCACCAGCCGGTCCAACATACCGACCCCCAGCAACCTCGCGTGCTCCAACCGCGAGGGACGCACGTCCGTGGCGAGCATGCTGCGCGAAAGATCCATCGCCACCACCACATCGCTCGCGGGGTCGAATACCGTTTGATTACGACTGCCCAGCCGAGGTTTGGCCAACGCCGCGACCATCAGGCCCAGCCCGAGCCACAGCCCCCAGCGCACCGGCTGCGTCAGCCGACGTTGCCGAAAATCAAGTTCCTGCTTCCCGGCCCACACGCGCGAGATGTGGGGAAAGCGCGTGGCAATCGAGCGACGCCGCCACAGTTCGAGCCCGAGCCCGAGCAGCACGGGAATGAGCAACCAGGCTGCCCATGGTTGACCCCACATCATACGATTACCTCCCGACTTCCCGGTAGTCGACTGGCGAGAGCCCCGACCGCCGTAATGCCGATCGACGCCGCCATGAACCATGCAAATAGATCCCGCGCCCGCAGATGCGCCCGCGCCTGGAACGATACCTTCTGGTTGGCATCGATGGCCGCAAACGCCGCTGCCACCGTATCGGAACTGTCGGCCCGGTAAAATTGTCCGGACGTCATCGCCGAGATCTGACGCAACGCGTTTTCGTCGAGATCCGAGACAATGCGTCGGTAACCGGTCTTTTGCCCCCGGCTGTCGAAGATGGGAAACGGCGCCGTGCCTTCCTTGCCGGCTCCGATGGTGTAGACCGGCACCCGCCGCGCCGCGGCAATGGCCGCCGCCTGCATCGGTTTGAGCGCTCCGTGATTGTTGGAGCCGTCGGTCAACAACACGACAAACGCGCTCGATGCCTGCTCCGCGCCCGCCGGCGACGTATCCATTTCACCGTTACCGTGATCCAGCCGGGCCAACGCCATGCCCAGGCCGTCGCCGATGGCCGTGCCGTCCTCCATCAACCCGATTTTCAACTTCTCCGTCTGCCGGGCCAACCATTCGTGATCAAAGGTCGGTGGCGCCAGCGTGTAGGCGCGGCCCGCAAATACGATGAGTCCGATCCGATCATCGGGCCGGTCCGCGATGAACGCCTTGATCACCGGCTTGATCGCTTCGAGCCGGTTCAGCTGCTGCCCGGCTCGCTCGTAATCCTCCGCCAACATCGATCCCGACAAGTCGATCGCGAGCATGATGTCGTAACCTTCCTTAAGGACCTCTTCATGGCCTTCCAACACCTGCGGACGCGCCAGCGCGAGCACGGCCAGCACGATGCCTCCGACCGCCAACCACGATGGCCAGGGAGAGGCCGGACTGAGGCCCGGCCGAAACCACGCGGCCGCAAACGGCACCACGAGTGCGTTCGTGCCCCGACGCCAGCGCAACCATGCGACCAGCGGCACGCCCATCAGCAGTCCCAACCACCCGGGTTCCTGAAACGCGAAGGAATCCATGGTTCAGTTCATCGCCATGTGCGCCCGGAAAAACCGCGCCAGCGCATCCGTCATTGAATCGTTGGGCGTAACCACCAAGCGGTCGCGGGCATCGCGGAACAACTCGCCAAACCGAGCCTCCCGCTTTGCCACCCACGCCGCATGCGCCTCCTGATGCGCTTTCGAGCGGGGATTTAACACGACCAAATGTTGGGCCACCGGATCGTAGACGCTGAACGCCTTGTCCGGCGGCAGGCCTCGTTCCCAGGGATCGTCGACCTTGAAGCCCACGGCGTGATATCGACCGGTGATGATCGACCAACCGTGTGGTTCAGGCTGCGGCGCGAAGTCACCGCACCACACCAAAATACTGTGCTTGGGCGCCGCCTGTCCCACGAAGCGCCAGGGCATCTTCAGCGGTCGCGTATCGGCCAGATCCGGAGCCGGGGTCGCGAGCAACTGGGCCGCGGCCTGCATGATGGCCGCGCGACCGCGCACCGGTTTCCACAACGTGTAACCGCCCGGCTGCGCGTGCACGATGCCGATACGGTCGCGGTTGTTCGCCGCCAACAACATGACCTGACAGATCAACTCCATCATGGCGTCGCGCTTGGTCCGCCCTTCCGATCCAAACTGCAGGGACAGTCGGTCTTCAAAAACGAGCAACACCGTCAGCTCGCGCTCCTCCACGAATTTTTTGCGGTAGGGTTCGGTGGAACGCGCGGTCACCTTCCAGTCGATGTCGCGCACGTCGTCGCCGTAGTTGTAGCGCACGACCTGATCAAACTCCATGCCCTTGCCGCGAAATGCCGAACGATATTCGCCGCCCAACAAATTCGTCACCTGGTGCTTCATCTGCCATTCCAACCGACGTAGCGACGCCAGCGCCTCGCTGGTGGCGTTGGCGGGTCCGGGAGGCAGCGGCGGCAATGAGGAATTCATCTCGAATCGGCGGGCATCAGGCGGCGGCCGCATCGGATTCCGTCGGCACGGACACCCGACCGAGGAGGTCCTGCACCAGTTTTTCCGCATCGAGCCCCTCGGCTTCCGCTTCGTAGGTGAGCCCGATGCGGTGCCGCAGAATATCCGGACAGACGGCCTGCACGAAATCCGGTGTGACAAAATCCGACCCGTGCAGAAACGCCCGCGCCCGACTGGCTTGATACAACGCCAAACACGCCCGTGGCGACGCCCCGAAACTGAGGTAGCGCGAACCCAGCCCGCTCGTGACCGGCTGCGCCATGGCCCGCGTGCCGCGCACCAGTTTCAGGATGTAGCGCTTCACTTGCGGCGAGACATACACCTGATCCACCTGCTGCCGCAGCGAGAGTAATTCCACGCCACTGGAAACCGCCTCCAGCTTCGGCTTGGCTGTGACCTGCCCCCACCGGTCCATCATCAGCTCCTCGTCGGCCTCCGACGGATAATCGACCAGCAGTTTGAACAGAAACCGATCCAACTGGGCTTCCGGCAACGGGTAAGTGCCCTCCTGCTCCACCGGATTCTGTGTGGCCATGACAAAGAACGGCGCGTGCAAGGCGTGCGTGGCGCCGCCAATTGTGACCTGCCGTTCCTGCATCGCCTCCAGCAACGCGCTCTGCACCTTGGCCGGCGAACGGTTGATTTCATCGGCCAGCACCAGATTCGCGAAGATCGGTCCCTTGTGCACCGTAAACGCCCCCGACTGGGGTTGAAAAATCATCGTGCCCACGACGTCGCTCGGCAGCAGGTCGGGCGTGAATTGCACCCGGTCGCAATCCACGCCGAGGGCAGCCCCGAGCGAGTTGATCAACAGGGTCTTGGCCAGACCGGGCATGCCCTCAAGCAGCACGTGGCCATCAGCCAGGAGCGCGACCAGCAATTGGTCGATCACTTGTTCCTGTCCCAAAACCGCCTTGGCGATTTCGTGTTTGAGTTTGTCGGACCAGGCCGGACCGGAGCTCATCGTTACCTCGTGTTTGATGGTTGAATCTGTGCGCCTCCGCAGGAAGTCACCGGCTCATCCAGCGACGGGCTTCATCAAGGCTTCCCGTCCGGGCGGGTGCCACCGACTTGAATATATAATCCGATATATCGTCGCCCCGCTGACGGGTCGCGACCGAACGCTCAGGTCTCGTCGACAGCGTCAAAAACCGTCTGGTCAAACTCGCCTTCCGACTTGGCCACGATCACGGAAACGACCGCATCACCGGTGACATTCACCGCCGTGCGCACCATGTCCAACAGTCGGTCCACGCCGTAGATCACGCCGATGGCGGCCACCGGCAGTCCGACCTGCTGAAAGACCATGGCCAGCATGATCAATCCCACGCCCGGCACGCCCGCCGTGCCGATCGAGGCCAGGGTCGACATGAGCACGACCATCAGATAGCCCTGCACGCCCACGTCGATCTGCAACGCCTGAGCGATGAAGACCGTGGCCACGCCCTGCAAAATTGCGGTCCCATCCATGTTGATCGTCGCCCCGAGAGGAATCGTGAACGAGCCCACCGACGGCTTGACGCCCAACTGGTGCTCCACCGTTTCCAACGTGAGCGGCAGGGTCGCGTTGCTGCTCGCGGTGGAAAATGCGAACAACTGCACTTTGCGCATCTTGCGCATCAGTCGCATCGGGCTCAAGCCGGTGCCCAGTTTGAACAACAGCCCGTAGGTGACGAACAGGTGCAATACCAGCGCCCCCAGCACGAGGAAGAAGTATTTCCCCAAGGCCAGAATCGCGGTGAATCCTTCCTGCGCAAACGTGCGGCCCACCAGCGCGAACACGCCGAACGGCGCCACCAGCATGAGCAGGATGACCAGCTTCATCACCACTTCATTCAGATCCGATGCGACGCGCAGCACCCGCTGGCCGGCTTCCCCCGCCAGACACATGGCGATGCCAAACAGGATGGAAAACACGATCACCTGCAGCATTTTGCCCTCGGCCAGCGACTGAAACGGGTTGCTCGGGAAAATCCCCAGAATTACGTCTGCGAGCGGGGGACTCGACCGCACCGCAAAATCGCTTTCGTAGCTCAGATTGAATCCCACTCCCGGTTGTAACAATATTCCCAATACGATGGCCGAGCCCACCGCCAGCGCCGTGGTGCCCAGATAAAACGCCACCGTCTTCGCCCCGATCCGGCCCAGACGCCGGAGGTCGTTGAGCGAGGCGGTCCCACAGATCAGGGAAAACAACACCAGCGGCACCACCAACAATTGCAGCGATTTGACGAAGATCCTCCCGACCAGCGGAAACAGGCCGTCGACCACGAACGTCACGCCCGGCACGTCGGTCCCGAGGCGGTTACACGCCACGCCCACGATCAAGCCGAGCCCCATGCCCAGAAGAATATTACGAGTCAGGTTTTTCGGATTCATGATAAATACGTCGGCCCGGGATCGGCGGCGGCATCAGTCTTCGCCGAAACACTCGAGGTATTTCAGCCCGGTGCCGGTATTGAAGATCACCACGCGTTCGTCCTCCCCGATCTGGCCCGCTTCGAGCAGGTCCACCATCGCGGCATAGCAGGCGGCCCCTTCCGGCGCGAGAAACAGGCCTTCGAGCTGACCCACCTCGCGCACCGCCTTGATCATGGCGTTATCACTCACGGCCACGGCGCCACCGCCGGATTTGCGAATCGCCTCCAGCATGATGAAGTCACCGATGGCTTTGGGCACCCGCAGCCCCGACGCCTTGGTGTGCGCATTGGGAAACTCGCCCGCATGCGTCTGGCCGGCCTCAAACGCCCGCACGATCGGCGCGCACCCTTCGGCCTGGACGGAGTAGATTCGCGGGCGGTGCGAACCGATCCAGCCCAGCTCCTCCATCTCGTCAAACGCCTTCCACATGCCGATCAAGCCGGTGCCGCCGCCCGTGGGATAAAACAAGGCATCGGGCAGTTCCCAATCGAGTTGCTCGGCCAGTTCGTAGCCCAGGGTTTTTTTGCCTTCGATGCGGTAGGGCTCTTTGAGCGTGGACACATCAAACCACCCTTCGGCCTCCTTGCGTCGCGCCACTTCCGCCCCGCAATCGGTGATCAATCCGTCGATCAGGGTAACCTGCGCGCCCATCTCCCGGCATTCGATCACGTTGGCCTGCGGGGTGTCCTGCGGCATGAAAATATGAGCCTCCAGACCCGCCCGGGCCGCATATGCTGCCATCGCGCCGGCGGCATTGCCGGCCGAAGGGACCGCGAGCTTTTTGATCCCCAATTCCTTGGCCATCGACACGGCCGCGGTCATGCCCCGCGCCTTGAAACTGCCGGTGGGATTCTGGCCCTCGTCCTTGATGTAAAGATTGGCCATGCCCAGCTCCGCCCCCAACCGCGGCATCGGCATCAAAGGCGTCCAGCCTTCGCCCAAACAGACGATGTTCTCCGCCGGATTCTCGACGGGTAACACTTCGCGATAACGCCACATATTCGCCTCGCGGGTGCGGAGCGCCTCCTTGGTCAGCGTGCGTCCCGCCGCTTCAAGATCGTAGAGCACAAACAGCGGCATGCCGCACGTGGCGCACAGGTTGTAGACTTTACCGGGCGCAAAGGTTACTCCGCAGGCCGAGCAAACGAGTTTCGTTACATTCATAGGGTTTCAACGTTGGCGGTGACGACACGACGGGCCGTCAGAACAGGGAGTTGGCAGCACGGGTGCGGGACGGTCCACGGGCACGTTTATACCTCCTGCGATATCCAACCGAGTTTGATCGCCAGCAGGGTTCCCGTTGCCACCGCGATCCACAGCCCCACGCCCACCAACAGCGCCCGGTAGCCGACCCGACGCCAAACCGCTCGGCTCATGTTCAGACCGATCAAGAACAGTGTCAGCGAGAGCAACGCCCGCGCTGCCATCGCAATCGGATCGATCCACCCCGCCAGTGCGGGCATGGCCGTGAACATCGCGGACAACAGCACGAAGCCGCCAATGAACCAGGGCACCGGCAGCTTGGCCGCCCCGGCCGCCGGTCGGATGCGGCGAAACGCAAAACCCAGCGCCAGCGTCACCGGCACGATCCACAGCGACCGCACCAGCTTGACCGTGGTCGCCGTCACCAACGCGTCCGGTCCACCGGTCAATGCCGCCCCCACCACGGAACTCGTGTCGTGAATCGCCAACGCACACCACAATCCGAACTCACCCGGGTCCAGCCCCAGCCACCGGCCCAACGCCGGAAATATCAGCAGCGCCACCGCGTTGAGCAAAAACACCGTCGAGATCGACGCCGAAGTTTCGTCCGCCCGCGCCCTAATCGCCGGCGCCACGGCGGCAATCGCACTGCCTCCGCAGATGCCCGTGCCCGCAAAAAGCAGCGCGCCCACATGCGGTCCGACACCACCCCGTTTGGCGAGCACGACGCCCACGATCAACGTGAACACCAGACCAATCATGGTGTAACCAATGCTGCTCAGGCCGACGCGCCCGACCACGGCCAGATTGATGCCCGCGCCGATCCCCACCACCGCCAGCTGCAGCGTCGTGTGCATGATTCGCGTGACGGGCAACCACGTCGGCGGCCCCCAGGACAACCCGATCGCCGCCCCCATCAGCAACGCCAACCACGGCGGCACGCCGGGGACCAATGCCCCCGCCGCCCCCAACGTCACCAGCACGCCGGACAGAACCGGCGCCCGCGCCGGGGACGTTCCGGGGTTCACGGCGCCAGCACCGTGGCCACATCGGCGGCCGGGATCGCAGTCGAAGGACCGTGATAAATTGCGTTGAAGACCATCTTCGTCGTCGCCCGGGCCTGCGCCCGGAAATCCACCTGCGTGCCGAACGTGACCACAAACCCTTCCCCAACTTCAAACGATACGACATTGGCCTGATCCTTCAGGTAGTCCTCCCCGAGGAGCCACCCACTTTGCAGGATGTCGCTCGACGGGTATTTGGAGACCACCTCGGCTTGAATATCGAACGACGGGCGCAGACGGTAGGCTTGATCGCGGATGAAAAACACCGGCCATTGCGCGGGCATGCCCCACGCCACGGGTTGCGTCGGATCGAACAAATTGTCCAGCAGCGATCCCGGGCAGTAAAACAACGAGGTCGGGTCGGCCACTTCGTCGCGCAGCGTATACATGAGCGACGCCGGACTCATGAAAGTATCCTTCAGTTTTTGGGCCGCCCCCGCCGCCGACACCATCTCCTCCTCGGCGTGCGTTTCCTCATCCCCGTAATTGCGCTCCGGCGCGGGCAATGCCGGCTCGATCGGTAGATCAAGGAGATCCCGGGCGGTTTCACTCGCACTGCCAATCGCCAGCAACGTGCCACCGTCGTGCACCCACTGCCGCAGTTTTATCCACCCCTCCTCGCCGATGCCCGCGGCCCAGCCCCACTCCGCCGGATCGTTCTTGGTTTGATCGAGTCCTTTGATCACGCGCTGTTTCGACAACCCGGAGGGCATGACGATCACATCGTAGCGATCATTCAGGTCGCCGGTAAAATCGTCCGCGCTCACGACGCGGTAGTTCACGTCGTATTGATCGAACACCCACATCAACCACCCACCGGGCATGATGTTAGCCGAGCGATACAGACCGACCCGGGTGTCCGGTTTCAACGCGAAGCCATCGACTCCGGGCAACGCGGTGGCCGCAACCACCGGCAGTCCCCAGCTCGACGTGGCGGTGGTCACGATCGATTGTGTTTCGGGATTGATAGGGAACATGAGCGTGCCGGGAGCAAACGACTTTCCCGCCACCGTTGTCGCCTCCGCCGTTCGCACGGCCGGCACGTCCGCCGCCTGCAAGGCGGAGACCACCTTGAACACGCCGTAGGATTCGGGTCCGATCAGGTAAAACCCCGCCGTCGCCGCCGGCGGTGGCTGCGGCACCGGCGCCACCTGCTCGACCAAATCCAGCGACGCCTCAAAGGGTGCCTCGATCTCCGCGACATCGACCCCCATCAACATCCAGAGCGTCTGGCCGGTGGCATCGTAGGGCCGCTTGGGCGGACCGCCGGGAAACACTTTCAGGTCCGGATAATCCTGCCGTTCCAGCATGGTCTTGGCGAAGGCACCGTAGGGTTGCGCGGTGCGAATGACGTAGGACCCTGCCGGATACGTCGTGCCGTCGGCGGTGAACGCTTCGTCCGCCCGCTCGATCTCGACCTCCGCCGTTTCCATGATCTCCAGCATCTCGTAGGTCGCATACGGATCGCGCTGCTCGGCCGACACCACGAACGCGTAGGGCTTGGCCGTGCGGGTGACCCACGATTTCTGCACGTGGTAGAAGTTGGTCATGAACTCCTTGCCGTAGCGGGCCACGTGCTTGATGCCCGCCATGGCCGCGATTACGCCGTAGTCGACCTGTTGCTGCAGCGTCCATGTGTCCTGGGAATAAGGCACCGGAAAGTCCCGGGATATTTCCTGCGGCCCCAAGGGACTGCCGTCCTTGCTCACCTGCGGGTCTGCCAAATTGCTGCGGGCAATCTCCGTGAGAATGCGCGGCTGCCCCTTGTAGATCATGAACTGCCGGGCGGGGCTCCACATGTCGTAGCGCGCCCCCCAGTTGATGCCTTCCTTACCGGCGGCAAACAGCGCCTCGGCCATGGCCTGCCCGACGGTCGCCTGCTCGATCTGCAGCAGCGGATGCATGTTGCGATCAAAGGGATCGTCAAACGGCGGCACGAAAATCCGCGCGCCGCGATTGCCCATCTGGTGCATGTCGTGGCTGATTACGGGCCGGTAGCGCGCCTGAATCCCGAGGTTGAGCCGGGTCTCGATTTGCGTGAACATGAACCAGTCGCGATTGTCGTCGTGACCGGTGTATTTGTGATAGAGATCCGGATACACCCGCTGGTAGTCGGTCCCGGCGGTCTTATACCAGTGATCGACCACCCAGTATTGGCCGTCGGGATTCTGCGAGGGTTCGATCAACACCACGGCATCGTGGAGGATTTGTTTAATTTCCGGGGAATCACCGCTGGCGAGCTGGTAGGCGATTTCGGTGGTGGCCGCGATGTTCGACACCTCCGTGGAGTGAATCGTGGCGTAGAGATAATACACCGGTTTCCCTTCCGCGATCAGCGCCGCCGCTTCGTCCTCGCTCAGTCCGCGCGGGTCCGCCAGGCGTTGATTGATTTCCAGGATGCGATCGAGATTTTTCAGGTTTTCCGGAGAACTGACCGTAATCAAACCGAACGGATTTCCCATCGTGGTTTTGCCCACCTCTTCGTAGATCACCCGATCACTGCCCGCCGCGAGGGACTGCAGATAGTCGAGCACCACCGGGTAACGCACCAACTCGCCGGTCTGGCCCGGCTTGAAGCCGAAAAACTGTGACGGCGTTTCCACCGCGGCCTGCGTGCTCCCCAGGCTAAGCCCCAAAATCAAACTGAGTCCGATCAACCGTCGGCGGGCATGGCCGGAGCCAAAAAGAAATTCGCATACTCTGCTCATGAAGGGACTGCTTTCGTTTGCTGTTTCGGTTCGTGGTGACGGCGTCGCACGCCGGAACGTCCTCGAGGCAATGCCCTTGAAACATCGACGGAAAACGCTCCAGCCCCGCTCGCGGCGGTTCAACCACGGACCTTAGGACGCCTCGAATCCGGCTTAATGTTCCAATTTATATCGAATGGTATACCTGCCGCTTCAGCCTTCGTATAACCCTGTATAAAATGGTTTTACGAAATTCTACCCTCGCCTGATCCGTCAGCTTTTTACTCCTGAGGGGACGAGGCTTTGGTCTTCAAAGCGCGCACATGCCGCACGAGTTGAACTCCATCCCGCCAGCTGACATTCGAGCCGTCGATTTCGCGCCATGAGATCGGCAGGTTCTTCACGACGATGCCATCATCCCGCGCGGCCACGAGGAGTTCCAAATCGAAAGCGTAGCCTTCCTCCGTCCACGCATCGCGGGCGCGCCACCATGGGGCCGGGACCACTTTGAAACCACATTGGCTGTCGACCGCGCCGAGTCCGAGCTGGCGCTGCGCCCACCGCGCGAACCATCCGCCGGTGCGTTGGCGGATCCAGCCCCGATGCACCCGGCGGCTGGCATCACGATGGTAGCGCGTCGCGGCGATGAGGATCGATTCACTATCGGTCGCAAGCGCCTCCCGTAGTCCGCGCACCACTTCCGCCGCCGGCACCGCGCCGTCAGCGTCCACCAAAGCCAGCCAGCGGACGGACGCCGCACTGTGACGCCAACCGTGATAAATCGCTCCACCCTTGCCGCGGTGCTGCCCCACCGTGCCCATCGGTTTTATCATGGGAAAACGGGCCGCCGCATCGGCGACCACTCGCGCAGTTTTCGCCGCATCCGGCGCGGGCGATCCGTCGTCGATCACCAGCACTTCGATCGAAAATGTTTCATTCATCAACGCCTCGCCCAAGGCGTGGAGAAACGCAGGCAGGCGCTCGCTTTCACACCAACAGGGAATCACCAGCGAAACGACGGGATCCGCAAATCTCAGCTCGGTGAACTTGCCCGTGCGCAAGGTCTTTCCAGCCGCTGAAACGGCCAAAAAGCTCATGTCGGCAACCCCGTCGCCCAAACTTTGAATCGACGCGTCGGGCAACAACAGCGCCGCCGTGGACAACGCATCGGCCCAGGCCGCCGTCGGCGCCAATACCAACGCCTGAGACCGGGCCGTCCGCCCCGCCCCGGGGATGACATGACCGGGTTGAAACCCCTCACCCGACGCCCCCAGCGCAAAGGGCGCGGTCAACGACACGCGAGGCCGCAGCGGAAGTTGAGGCAACACCAGTGTCCAGGTCGTCGCATCACCGGACGGCGGCGAGCCGTAAACCAAGACGCTGGAGCCGCCTCCCACCAGGACCGCCGTGGGCACTTGCCACTCGTGCAATACCGCCACCATGGCATCGATCGCCGCGCCCTTACCCACCGCCCCCAGATCGAGCCACCGTCGGCCCGCCAGTTTCGTGATCCACGGTTGTTCCGCGTCGATCGCCAGCACCGGCTCCATCTCGTCGGGCTCCGGCAATGGCAGATCGGCCAAATGCGACGGCACGGCTTGTGACTTCGCCCCCACGGCGGCCGCGCCGGCAAAGGGATCAAACGCGCCGTCGCTGGCCGCAGCGACTTCGAGCGCGATCAACAAACACTGGTGCGTCCATTCATCGAGGCGCACGACCTCCCCCTCGACCGCCCGGTTGATGCGGGTCACATCGCTGCCTTCGCGGTAAAAACTCAGGCAATCCTCCATTTTGTCCAACAACCGAAACGCTTCCTCCGCGATCGCCCGCCGCTCCCCTTCCGGCGTCGGCGCCAGATACAGGGAAAACCGGGTCGCCATGGCTTCGTGCTCGAAGCTCTCCAAGCCTGCGAGTTCCACCAATTGCACTAGGGCCGCGGGATTCATGGCAGCGGCGAGAAGGTCGCCTCCCAGACGGGAGACGCGATGGAAATTTCCAGCAACCCATTCGGCCGTAACCCCACGTATTCGACCACGCGATCATCGAAACCGGTCCAGGGTCCCTCGCCCCACTGGGTATCCCACACCACCATGTCCCAATCCCCCAAATTGACGGGCACGTCGTCCATGTATCCCACCGTCGCGTGCTCGCGCAGATACCACGGCAGGGGCCACGCGTCTTCCGGACTGAAAACGGCAATGCGCAGCGGCCGACCGAGGTTTTCTTCCAATTGCGCGATACGATCCGGCAACCGCATGAACGCGCGCGGGGTTTGCTCATAAAAATACGGATTGCGCGCATCGCCCGGATAACGATCCAGCGCCAGCCGACCGACCTGCCAGCATTGCGCCACCGTGGCCCCCGCGACCACCACCGCCGCCACCGCCGCCCACCGCCCCCGCGCCGCCAACCAGGCCAAAGCCTGCGCCGCCAGCAGTCCGATCCCGATCACCGGCGTGAGCATCAACCACGGCGTTTTGTAAGAAATCACACTGTGCACGACCAACAGCGATACCGTGAAATATGCCACGGCCCGGTGGGCGCGATTCGCCTGCGGTCGCAGACTTTCAACGACCCCGGCCAGCGCCAATGCCAGCAACAGGTATTGCCCCCACCGCGGTCCACCGGTGGGCAGAACGCCGAGCGTGCGCAGATAGTGCCACCAGGGATACGTGTGCGGGCTCTCCGACAACCGCGCCGCCTGCAGGCCGTAGGTGCGAAACGCATCCAGCACCCCGGCGGGATGTGATCCGAAACTGGAATAAAAAAGCCCCACCGGCAGCAGGAAGCCCGCAACGCCCCAGCCTACCGTGGACCAACGCGGCACGAACCATCGCCCCCCGTGGGCCGCCCACCCCGCCAGCGCGGCCAAACCGAGGTAGAGCGGCGTGATTTCCTTGTTCGTTTGCGCCAGCCCGGCGAGCAGTCCGAGCCCGAACACGTCCCGCGCGCGCACTTCGGTTTGACCGGCCAGACGCAGTCCGACCCAGAAAAATGCCCACACCCACAACGCCAGCCACGCCTCCTGCACGAAGTAGGTGTGATAGAGCGAGCTGAGCGTCTCCAACGCCAGCAGCGCGACGGCAAACGCGCCCACCCACGGCGTCGTTCCCGCGGCCCACCGCGGCCCCCACGCCGACAACGCCAGCGTCGCCACCCCGGCCAGCAGCACAAAAATCCGGGCGGCGTGATCGTCGTAGTCGGCAGCCTCTCCACCCGTGAATCGGTGCAGCGCCGCCGAGCCAAAATAAAGCCACGGCCCGTGCCGATCGAGGGGATCATACCGGTAGCCCGCCCCGTCCAACAGCCGCCAGGTTTGCCAGGCTTGCACGGCTTCGTCGGCGTGCAGCGGCCGGTTGTCCAAGTGGGCATACCGCCACGCCCCCCCCACCAGCACGAAGATCAGAACGATCGCACGCGCAGCCCAAATTTGAGGGGATGAAGTGAGGGGATTCAGAAGCTTCCTTGGTTCGCTCCGCGCCGTGGTGGCGTGCCACCGCACCGTCCGGTCTTAACGCCCACGCTTAATCGGTGGCAGGTCCAACTCGCGCACCCAAATATTGCGAAACGCGACCGGGTCATGGTGGTCCTGCAAGACGAGCGGCAGGCGCGGCACGTGATACTGGTAAGCGGGCAGACCACGATTTTCCGTCGGTCCCGCGAGCGGCACGGCATGCTGGGTGAGCACGCCATTATGAAACACGGTGATGAGCGCCGGGGTGATCAACGCTCCGCCGGGCGAAAATCGCGGCGCTTCGAACACCAGGTCGTAGACCTGCCATTCGCCCGGGGGACGGGTGGCGTTGGCGAGCGGCGCGTATTGCTTGTAAACCGAGGCCGCGCCGCCGTGGACGTAGGTCTCGTTCTGATACGAGTCCAGAATCTGCACTTCGTAGCGCCCCATGAAAAAGACGCCGCTGTTGCCCCGCTTTTGCCCGTTCTCCGTGGGATGCTCCGGAGCCCGCCATTCGAGGTGGAGCTGGATGTCGCCAAACGCCTGCTTCGTGCGGATGTTCCCGGTCCTGCCTTTCACCACCATGGCGCCGTCGGCGATCTCCCACGGCACCGTCGTGAGATCCGGGTTCATCGATTCCCACGCCGCAAAGCCGGAGCCATCGAACAACACGATGGCATCGGACGGCACCCCGCCGGCCGGCGCGGCCACGACCGGGGGCTGCGGGGTGTAGTAGTTGGTGTAACTGGCCGGCGGACGCTCATCCTGCGCGGTCGCGGCCAGCGCGATCCCCGCGCCGCCGATCCAGCCCGCGATCAGGAGGCGTGACATCTTCATCGGCCCCACACCTCGACCTCAATGTAGTGATTGAGTCCGTCGCTGGTGTTGCCGTTGGAGTTGATGCGCACGTAACGGCCCTTGGCCTGGTTGCCCGGGATGAGCCGGCCGTAGTTCTTCTCCAAATACGCCGGATCCTTGCCGCGGCCGAAACCCGAGGAGTCGTCGTGATCGTTGTTGAACAGCGTGGTCACACCGGTGGCGAATTCGGGGTCGTCGGACACCTGCACCACCACATCGAGGTAGGCGCGCGGCTGGGCGTGGTAGTGCCACAGTCCGATGCCGTAAATCTCCGCCGTTTCTTCGAGATCGATCTGCACCCACTGCAACCCCTCGCCGAGTTCGACGTAGTAACCGTCCTCGGACTCCTTGTCGCCGTCGGTGACCATATCCATTTCGCCGATGATCGGCCACGGATCGGAGGACGTGACCGCCTTGCCGGCCGCGAGATTGGTCACGTCGGCCGGCACATTGATCGCCGGAGCCTTTTTATTGGGCGTCTCCAGATTGGGCAGCTTGATCGGCGCCGGCGTGCTGGTGACCTTGGGTGGCGGATACTCCAGCTCGAGCACCTTGGAATCGGCGGCCACGGCGACACTCGCCGTGGAAAGAATGAGAAGTGACAGGTATTTCATAATAAAAAGCAGGTCCCACTAAATCACCCGAAATAACACCAAAACCAACCGGAGATTAAGAATCTCTTTCGTATAATTTCGGGTGATTTAGTGGGCCAATTGAGCAGGGCGTCGGCCGGTCAGGCGGTGAAGTCGGCCGGGGTGAATTCGAGGGTTTGGCGGGCGGCGACGGCGGGGTTGACCTTGAAGATGGCGGCTTCGCTTTCAAAGGCGTGGGCGGCATCGCAGGTGAGCTTGTTCTGGCCCCGCACCGCTCCGAAAAAGTTTTCCAGATGCGGCTGGTGCAACGGTTTGTCCAATACCACCGGCAGGTCGAAGGCGACGAGCGGCGCCGTTTCGCGCACATCGACCGTCGCGGCTTTCTTCGCTTCCGGGGCGGCGGCGGAGCGGCGCAGGTAATTGAGCTCGATCCACTTGTCCCAGTCGGGCGCACGGTCCTCGCGGTAGACTTTGGTGAGCGTCGGGTTTTCGGAGATTTTCACCGAACCTTCGTCGCCCATGAATTGTTCGAAGTAGCCGCCGCCCGCGCTGGTGGTCGTGAGCACCTGGTAGAAGGCGCGGACCGGCCCCTGCGCGGTGTCGTATTCGAAGACGGCCATGACGTTGTCATACCATTCGTGCGTGGTGTAGTAATCCGCCCCGCCCGAGGCCATGACGCTCTTCGGGTTCGTGCCGAGAAACCAGTTGAAGATGTCGATCTGGTGAGCCCCGAGGTCCGAGATGGGACCGCCGGAGAGATCCTTGAACCACCGCCAGTTGCGGAACTGGTGCATGTCCTTGAAGCCGTAGCGCTGCAGCGTTTCGAGCGGCATCTCATAGCGCTTGGGCCAGCCGAGGTCCTCCGACACGGCGCGGTTCCACTGGCCGTTGATGTTGGTGATCCGACCCGGGATGTGCGCCTTGTTGATGATGTTGTTCAGCGCATGCAGGTAACGCGGATTGCTGCGGCGCTGGTGGCCGATCTGGAGGAGTTTTCCGGTCTCGCGCATGGTCTGCACCATGGTGCGGGCCGACTCGACCGTGTGTGCCATCATCTTCTCGCAATACACATCCATCCCGGCCTTGAGGCAGGCGTTGGTGTGCGGAGCGTGCCAGAAGTCGGGCGTCGCGATGATGGCGACATCGATGTCCTTCTCGGTCGCAAGCAGGTCTTCGATGTTCTCGTAACCCGCGGGATCGAAACCGGCTTTTTTGAGCCGATTGACACCGTAGCGGCGTGAGAGCTCCCAGATGTCGCAAACCGCGCGAAAGTTCAGCCCGGGTATATTGAGCAGCGAGTCGAGCAACACCCGGCCCTGCGAGCCCATGCCGATGAGCACGACATTGATGTCGTTGGCGGAGGACTGCCCGCGCATGATGCTCGGTGCCGCAATCACCATGCCACCGGCGGCGAGTCCGGTTTTGAGAAAGCCGCGACGAGACCACGGCGCGGGGGATGCAAGGGGGGAGGAATTCATCGGAGTTACCATTTGGGGAGCACGGCCACGCGGTCATGGTCGACCAGTTTCAGCGCCGCCACAATCAGCAGCACATGAATCCCGAGCCAGGCGACGCCGCCGCTTTCGTTGAGGAGAATCAAACCGACCGACAAACTCGCATAGAGTAGCCCGTGGGCAAAAAGAGTGATGCGAGGCGCGAGACCGATCAAGAGCGCCACCCCGATCAAAATGAGCGCGGGCCCCAGACAGGCGTCATACAAGCCCAGCGCCCAGCCCGGCAAAAGGGGCTCCTCGGCAAACTTGGCGGCGAGCGGCGGCGGCAGACCGTGGTAGTGGTCGAACCCGTAGACCTTGTGCGACACCTCGATCATGGCGCCGTTGATGTCCGGCTCGCCAAATTCATCGAGCAGGGGCTGCTGCTCGGTGACTTTACCGGCGTATTTTTCGAGCCCGGTGAGCACGGCACGCAGACCGAGCCAAAGCCGTAGCACCCAAAAGGCGAACGTGCCGGCGAGCGAAGGAGAAGGAAGAGAAGAGGACGAGTCCATGGGGGTTAAAGGGGGTTGAAGGAAAAGGCCGGACCGAGGCTTGGACATTTTGGTGCCGAGCACAAACCGAACCGGTCATCCAAACGCCCACGAAGCCAAATTCCTCGTCGTTCGCGCAACCGACTGTCGATTCATCCAGTTGAAACGGGCTTGTGCAAATTATTCACTCATGGCGCGTTTGCGAAAACGGCCGGGCGGCACCCCCACTTCGCGTTTGAACATCACGGTCAAATACTCCGGATGCTCGAATCCGGTGCGCGCCGCGATCATCTCCAACGACAGGTCGGTTTCCAGCAGCAGTTCCTTCACGCGGTTCATGCGCACCGCCACGATTTCGGCATGTGGCGAGTGTCCCACGGCTTGCTCGAAGCGTTTTTCCAACACCCGACGGGACACCGGCACTGTCGCCAACACATCGGTCACCGCGATGGGATCACAGGCGTGTTCCCGGATGAAGCGCAACGCGCGCACGACGATCGTGTCACTCACCGCCAGAATGTCCGTGGACTGCCGCGCCGTCACCCCGAGCGGTGGCACGCGAATCTCCACCGCCTCCCGCGGCGCCCCGTTCATCATGGCATCGAGCAACGCCGCCGCCGTGTAACCCGTATGGCGGGCGTTGGGTTGCACACTCGACAACGGCGGAAAGGCCAGCTGGCACAGTAAATCATCGTCATCCACTCCCACGACGGCGACTTCCTCCGGCACCGCCACCCCCAGATTGCGACAGGCATCCAGCAGTTGCTGACCGCGAATATCGTAGCAGGCAAAAATACCGATCG
The DNA here is from genome assembly GCF_029023725.1 of Synoicihabitans lomoniglobus. Lineage (GTDB taxonomy): Bacteria > Verrucomicrobiota > Verrucomicrobiia > Opitutales > Opitutaceae > Actomonas > Actomonas lomonigloba. The sequence continues at coordinate 1,019,044 of NZ_CP119075.1, read as the reverse complement.
GTTTGGGCAAGCCCGCGACCCATTGCTCCAATTGATCGACCTGTTGCGCTACGTCGGACACCTGCGCCGACGGCGGCAGTTCATGCAGTCGACATCCCCGCGCCTGCACCAACCGGGCAAATTCCACTCCCCGCGATCGCGACCACATGAAGCGCTCGTCCCCGCCATACGCGAACGCCTTGAAACCGCGATCGGCGAGGTGATTGAACGCCATGCGCGCGATCTGCACGTCGTCGGTTTCGACCCAGGGCAACGACGGCGCGAATCGCCCCGCACTCAAATCCACCGCCGGCAATCCCGACGCCAGCACCGCGTCGGCCACCTGCGGGTTTTCGATCCGGGCGATGATCCCGTCGCCCCGCCAGTTCGCCACCCATTCCGGCGCCGTCTGCCCCCGACTTTGTTCGACCAAAAAAAGCGACCACGGCGTGTGCTCCCGCACGTAGCGCACCACCCCGTGCAGCAGATTGCGGGCGTAGGCGTTGGAGGTTTCCACAATCAAAGCTACGTGGTGGGGCCCGCGTCGCCGGGACGGTAAGCTTGGCAGGGAACGTTTACGCATTATCTCATACCAGAGTGAGGAAAATCGGGGCACCGCACTCAGTGCAGTCTTATTTTCAAGATCACGCCTTGGTGAAATATCTCAATATTTAATCGTAGCCTCTCATGGTTTTCCCCGTGGCCGAGCCGCTAAGATACGCTCGCTTTTACCCCTTTCCCCATGCCCCCACGAATCAACATTGCCCTCGCCGGGCTCGGTTTCGGCGCGGAATTCATTCCCATCTATCAGGCTCATCCGCACGCCAACCTGGTGGCGGTGTGCCAGCGCAACGCCAAGAAAATGGGCGCGCTGCAAAAGGCCTTCGGCATCGCCAAAGGCTACACCGATTACGATGAAATGCTGCGTGATCCCGCGATCGACGCCGTCCACATCAACACCCCCATCCCGGACCACGCCGCCCAAACCATCAAAGCGCTCCAGGCCGGCAAACACGTGGCCTGCACCGTGCCGATGGCCACCTCCATCGCCGACTGCAAACGCATCGTCGAGCTCACCCGCAAGACCGGCCTGAAATACATGATGATGGAAACCGTGGTCTACGCCCGCGAGTTCCTCCACGTGCAGGACCTCTACCGCAAGGGCGAACTCGGCAAGATCCAGTTCCTCCAAGCCAGTCACCAACAGGACATGGACGGTTGGCCGAACTACTGGCCCGGCCTGCCACCCATGTGGTATGCGACGCATTGCGTCGGTCCCATGCTCGCGCTCACCGACGCTTCGGCCGAATACGTGTCCTGCTTCGGCTCCGGCACCATCCGCCCGGAACTGATCAAACACTACGGATCCCCGTTCGCGGTCGAGACCGCCCACGTGAAGTTCAAGGACTCCGATCTTTCCGCGCGTATCATTCGCTCACTCTTCGACACCGCCCGCCAATACCGCGAGTCGATCGATGTCTACGGCTCCAAAAAATCGTTCGAGTGGTCGCTCATCGAGCACGAGCCCCACGTGTTGCACACCGCCAAAAAACCCGAACCCAAGATCCCGCGCAAAATCACCGTGCCCGACTACGCCAAGCGCCTGCCCAAGGCCATTCGTCCGTTCACGACGCAGGGGGTCTACGATCTCGGCAAAGCCACCCACCTTAGCTTTACCCAGGGTGCCGGCCACGGCGGCTCGCATCCGCATCTGGCGCATGAGTTCATCACCGCCCTGCGCGACGACCGCGCTCCCTACCCCAATGCCGTCAAGTCCGCCAACTGGACCTGCGTCGGCCTCTGCGCCCACCAGTCCGCCCTACGTGGCGGCAAGATCGTAAAACTCCCCGCCTTCACCCTCGCCTAACCCCGTCCGGGCAAGCCAGACGAGTTGCGCAAACAAATCCCCCCCCGTTCGGCCCTCGTCCTCCTTACTTAGTTCCCCCTTCCCCGGGGCCTGCATCTTCTTAGTCCTTACTTCTCACTTCTTACTTAGTCCCGCCCCAACCCCATGAGTGACTCCTCCCCCACCGCCGCCGCGGTTTCCCCGGCCACTGCGCAGCGACTGCTCTACGCCGGCTTCACCGCCATTCTCGCCACCGCCATCGGTTTCGCCATTCGCGGCGGCATCCTCGACAACTGGGGCTCGGAGTTCGGCTTCACCGCCACCCAACTCGGCGTCATCGGCGGCGCCGGCTTCACCGGGTTTTGTTTCGGCATTTTCGCCGGCGGGCTCGTGGTCGACAAGATCGGCTACGGCAAACTCGTCATCGTCGCCTTTGCCCTGCACATCGTCTCCGCCGTGGTCACCCTCGCGCCCACCACCGGCATGGCCATCGGCACCGTCTACAACTACTTGTTCTGGGGCACGTTCACCTTCGCCCTCGCCAACGGCACCCTCGAAGCCGTGGCCAACCCACTCGTCGCCACCCTCTTCCCCGACAAACGCACCCATTACCTCAACATCCTCCATGCCTCCTGGCCGCTCGGCCTCGTGCTCGGCGGTCTCATGGGCTGGCTCCTCGATGACAAGATGCAGGTGTCCTGGAAACTGCAGGTCGCCATGTTTCTGATCCCCACCGTCATCTACGGCGTCATGTTCTGGGGCCAACGCTACCCGCGCTCCGAAGCCGCCGAAAAGGGCCTCAGCCTCGGCGCCATGTTCAAGGATGTCGGCCTGCTCGGCGGCACCCTTATCGCCGTCATGCTGGGCATGTTCTTCCGCGCCACCTTCCCGGATCTGCCGGTCTGGATCATCGTTGTCGGCGCGCTCGCCGTCATCGGCGCGATCGGTCGCATCACCGGCTTCGCACTGGGAGCCTGGATGTTGTTTGTTCTCTTTGGCACCCACATCATGGTCGGCGCGGTCGAGCTCGGCACCGACGGATGGATTCAAAACATCACCGGCAACATCCTCTCCTCCGAACAGGGCAAGATGCTCTTCGTGTTCACTTCGCTCTGTATGTTCATCCTGCGCTTCTGCGCCGACTGGATCGAACGCAAGATCGGTCTCTCGCCCGTGGGTCTGCTGCTGGCGTGCGCCGTCATCGCCTCGCTCGGTCTCAACCTCGTCAGTGGCATCACCAGCTTCGGCGGCGCACTGCTCGCCCTCACGGTTTACAGCATCGGCAAAACCTTCTTCTGGCCGACCATGCTCGCGATTGTGGGCGACCGTTTCCCCCGCACCGGCGCGATTGCCATGAGCATCATGGGCGGGCTCGGCATGATGTCCGCCGGACTCATCGGCCTGCCCGGACTCGGCTACGCCAAGGACCGTTTCGCCAGCGAAGCCCTCGCCGCTTCCGCGCCGCAGGTCTACGCCGCGAGCCAGGTGGAAGAGCCCAGCGGTTGGCTGATCTTCCGCGATGTAGCCGCCATCGACGGCCGCATCCTGGGCGAAGCCAAAGCCACCCCCGCCCCCGCCCGCACGCCCGCCGATCACGCGCTCGTCGCCGCCGACCAAGCCGGTGATCGCAAAACCCTGCGCGTCGACGCCTTTATTCCCATCGCCATGGCCGTCGTCTACCTCGGCCTGCTGCTGTTCTTCAAATCACGGGGCGGCTACCGTCGGGTCACGCTGGATGCCAACGGCACCGCCTCCGGTTCGTGAACGACTCCCCGTCTCCGCTTTCCCGCCGGAAATTTCTGCGCGACACCGCCGTGACTGCCGGTGCCGCCGGAATGCTTGGTGCAATGGTCAGCCGGGCCGCCGCATACCCCACGGCGGCCCGGTCTGCTGATCCGACCGGCACCGCACTCGCCGTGGCCACGATCTGCACCGACGGATTCAGCAACCATCATCACGACCCCGCCTTTCGCCTCGTGCCGCAGACCGGCTTCACCAACGTCGAGTTCAACCTCTGGTATCCCGACCTGCTCACGCCCCGCTACATCGACAGTCTGGCCGAGCGCTGCGCTGCCTCCGACCTGCGTCCGGTCAGTCTGCAAGGCTCCTCCTTCGGCGGCGAGGGCCGCAACGCCGTCATCCACGACGTCGCCCACAAACTCTGGTTTATGGAACAGGCGCGCCGTCTCGGCTGCCGCCGCGTCAAATTCACCGGTGCTCCGCGCGACACCCATGGCGGAATCGAACACGTGATCAAGGTCTGCCGCGAACTCGCTCCCGCCGCCGAGGCAATGGACGTCCTGCTCCTCCTCGAAAACCACGCCCGCAACGTTCTCGAACGCCCGGAGGACTACGCCGAGATTTTCGCCGCCATCGATTCCTCCCACGTCGGCATGTGTCTCGATACCTGCCATTTCGAGGGCGCGGGCATCACGCTCACCTCCGTGGTCGCGCAATTCCGCGACCGTATCCAACATGTGGATCTCAAGGACTGCGCCGCGTTCGGCAAGGGTCACCAGACCGTCGTGTTTGGCGAGGGCGTGACTGACTTCGATCCGTTTCTGCGCGACCTCATCGACGGCGGTTACACGGGCTACCTCGTGGTCGAGATGGCGTGGAACCAACCCCGCGCTCCCATCGCCGCCAACCTCTCCGCCGCCCGCGAAATGTTCACTCCGTATGTCCGTGACTAACCGCGACCAATCACGACCGACCGGGCGGTTTCGCCGCCACCGCCGGTGCCACTCCCTCGCCCGCCCGCTCGGCGAGTCCGCCCTACCTGGGGGCCGACGAATTGGACTGCTGCTAAGTCTTGCGGGCTTTATCCTGAGCTCCGCCCACGCCGAAGACACGCCGGTCGCCCTCGACCCCAACCTCGAGGTCATCCTCTTCGCCGCCGATCCCGACATCGTCACCCCGATCGGCGCAGTCACCAACGCGGACGGTGATCTCTTCGTCGTCGAGTCCCACACCCACGTCCGACCCAAGGACTACGTCGGACCGTCGACCGATCTCATCAAACGCTTCGTCGACACCGACGGCGACGGACGAGCCGACGAGATTACGATCTTCGCCCGCATCGAAAAAGAGGCCATGAACCTGGCTTTCGCTCCCGACGGTGTGCTGCACGTTGTCACCGCCAGTGATGTCATCCGGCTCAACGACGCCGATGGCAACGGCACCAGCGAAACCGACGAGCATACCGTCCTGCTCCACCTCGAAACCCAAAGCGGCAACCCTCACGGCGACCTCCTCGGCATCGCCATCGATCGCGACGGCACCATCTACGCCTCGCGCGGCAACGTCGGCGGCTATCCCTACGCATATATCAGCGCCGCCCACGAACGTCTCACCGGCTACGGCGAGGGAGGCGACATCGTGCGCATCAACCCCGACGGTTCCGGCCTTCATCGCGTCGCCACCGGTTTTTGGAATCCTTTCGTCATCGCTTTCGACCGCCATGGCCGTCTGCTCTGCGCCGACAACGATCCCGACTCCCGCGGCCCCAACCGTGTCGTTCATGTCATCGACGGCGGCGACTACGGCTACCTCGCTCGCTACGGACCCACCGGTCTGCATCCCTTTTCCGGCTGGAACGCCGACCTGCCCGGCGTGCTGCCCATCGCTGCCGGGACCGGCGAGGCCCCCAGTGGTCTGCTCGATCTGACGTCCACCCGCCTCGGTCCAAACTATTCCGACGCCTTCGCCGTCACGATCTGGGGCGAGCACACTCTCTCGCTTTTTCATCCCCACCGCACCGGAGCGTCCTTCACCGCCACCGCCGAACCGTTCATCAATGGCGGCGAACACTTCCGGCCCGTGGCCCTCGCCCCGGCCAAAGGCGGAGGATTTTTCATCACCGATTGGGTTCTCCGTGACTACCCCAACCACTCGCGCGGCGCCATCTGGTTGGTGCGACCGAAGCAGCCCGGACCAGAGGTCCATACCGCCGCCGACGTCGCCGCCCTGCTGAAACGAATCCCCGACGTTTTCTCCCCGGCCCAAGCCGAGTCGCTTCTCTCCAACGAAGATCCGTTTCTGCGCCATCACGCGGTCGCCGCCCTCGCCGCCCACGGTGACCTGACGCGGTTGGAACAACTCCTCGCTTCCCCATCGGTCGACCTGCGCCAAGGCGCGTGGCTCGCCCTCCGCCATCGTGGCCATGCCTTCACCGCCGCCGAAATCGAGTCCGCGCTGACCGATCCATCCGAAGTGCTGCGCATCCTCGCCCTGCGCCACATCGGTGACCAGGTGGACCGGACGTTCACCTCCAAAGTCGAGGCCATGCTCACCGCGCCCGACCTCAGCCCACGCCTCTTCCGCTTCGTGCTGGCGACCCAACAGATCCTCGGCTCCGACGTCGACGCAGCGTATGCGAAAGGCACCCGCACGTTCGCGATAAAACGCGACGTCCCCGCCCCCCTCATTGAACGCCTCGTGCAAGACGATTCCCTGCCCGACGCCGGGCGCGCCCTCGCCATTCCTCAGCTCGCCGATCCCGCCGCCCCGGCTGTTCGCGAAACGCTGCTCCAGCTCATCACCTCGAGCGATTCTCCCCCGCTGGTCCGCGAAGCCATGCGCTCCCTCGCGGCCGTCGGCGAGCCCGCCGCCACCCCGATCATTCAAATTGTGGCGTTCGATCCCTCGCTCGATCCCGAACTTCGCGCCGACGCGGTGTCCTCCCTGCGCCAACTCCCCGACGGCATCACACCCGCCTTCAAAAAGCTCCTCAATGATCCCGCACCTCCCGTGCGCTTGGAAGCCACTCGCGCCCTGCAAGCCTTCGGCTTAATCCCCGCAGCTGATCCGGTCGTCCGCCCGACTTCCCTCGATGATTGGAACGCCTTGCTCGGCACAGGCGGCGATCCCGCCGCCGGCGAACGCGTGTTCCACGAAACCACCGCGCTCTGCATCACCTGCCACCGCGTCAAAAATCGCGGCAGCGTCATCGGTCCCGATCTCTCCAACATCGGCCTAACCCTTTCCCGCCGCCAACTCATCCGCTCGATCATCCAACCGTCCGACGACATCTCGCCCGAATACCAGGGCTGGGAAATCAAACTCAACAACGGCGGCAGCGTCGTCGGCCTGCAGGGCCACCTCCGCGGCTGGGGCATCATTCTTACCGGATTCACCGGCGAAGAAATCCGCACCCGCCACGAAAACATCGCCTCCTACGGCGCCATGGAACGCTCGCTCATGCCCGACGGTCTTGGTCAAATTCTTCCCGTCGACGACCTCCGCAACCTCGTCGCTTACCTCGAATCCCTGCGATGAAATTCCACTGCTTCCTCCTCAGCCTCGCCGCCACGGCAACGTTCGCCGCTGCCGGAATCCCCGACTACGACAAACACCAACTCAGCGGCGCGTTCCTCAGCGAGGGCGCGACCTTTGCCGACCTCAACAATGACGGTCACGCCGACGCCATCGCCGGCCCTTACTGGTATGCCGCCCCGGAATTTAAAGAGCGCCACCCCATCTACCCGCCCCAGCTTTTCGATCCACTCGCCTACTCCGACAACTTCTTCGCGTTCGGCCACGACTTCAACCGCGACGGCTGGACCGATATTCTCGTGCTCGGCTTCCCCGGCCAAACCGCCACGTGGTATGAGAACCCCACCACCGCCGCTCCCGACACGCCATGGACGCCCCACGTTGTTTTCGACGGTCTCGACAACGAGTCCCCCACCTTCGACGACCTGCTCGGCACCGGCTCACCCGTCCTGATCTGCAACCACGACAAAACCTTTGGCTACGCCACCTTCGATCCAGTCGACCCCACCGCCCCGTGGACCTACCACCCCATCACGCCCGTCGGCAACTATGGCAAATTCAACCACGCCCTCGGCTTCGGTGATCTCAATGGCGACGGCCGCGCCGACTTGCTCGAACGCGGCGGCTGGTGGGAGCAACCCGCCGACCTCACCGGCGATCCCATCTGGCAACATCATCCGTTCGAGTTCAACCAAGGCGGCGCGCAAATGCTCGTGACCGACGTCAACGGCGACGGCCTCGCCGATGTCGTCACCTCCATTCGCGCCCACGGCTACGGTCTGTCCTGGTTCGAGCAACAACGCACCGCCGACGGTGCCATCACCTTTGCCGAACACGTCATTCTCGCTCGCGACGGTTCCACCGCCCCCGGTAGCATCCAGTTTTCCCAACTCCATGCCCTCGCCCTCGCCGACCTCGATGGCGACGGCCTCGACGACATCGTCACCGGCAAACGCTGGTGGGCCCACGGCAACCACGGCGACCCCGAGCCCAACGGCGATCCCGTCATCTACGCCTTCCTCCTCCGCCGCGCCGCCGATGGCTCCGCCACCTATGAGCCGCACCTCGTCGACGACCGCTCCGGCGTCGGGGTGCAGCTCGTCGTCACCGACGCCAACGCCGACGGCACCCCCGACATCATTTCCGCCAACAAACGCGGCACCTTTGTCTTCATGTCTCAATCCACCTCCGCTCCTGCTTCCGTCACGCTCCCGGTCTGGCCCGGCTCCGCGCCCGGCGAAACCATGACCTACCCGCCGGAAACCGATACCACCGGCCCCGACGGACGCCTCGCCGCCAACCGCCGTGTCACCCGGATCGGCAACGTATCCACCCCCACGCTCACCGTATACCGCCCGGCGCCCTCCCTGGCCAACGGCACCGCTGTCGTCGTGTGCCCAGGTGGCGGATACAGGATTCTCGCCATGGACCTTGAGGGCACCGAAGTTTGCGACTGGCTGAACTCGCTCGGTGTCACCGCCGTCCTGCTCAAATATCGCGTGCCGCGCCGCGAAGACGTGCCCTATCGTCAGCCTCCCCTGCAAGACCTGCAACGCACCCTCGGCCTCGTCCGCACGCACGCGAGGGACTGGGGCATCGATCCGGCCAAAGTCGGCGTGCTCGGCTTCTCCGCCGGCGCTCATCTCGCCGCCTCGGCCAGCAACAACTATTCCGCGCGCACCTACCCGGCGATCGACGCAGCCGATCAACTCAGCAGCCGCCCCGATTTCACCCTGCTCATCTACCCCGCGTATCTCGTCGACGCCGACAACCGCGCTCAACTCGCACCTGAACTTGGCGTCACCGTCAATACGCCCCCGACCTTCATCGTCATGACCGGGGACGACCCCCTCGGCATCGACAACGCCCTCCACTACTACGCCGCGCTCCACGCGGTCGAAGTCTCGGCGGAACTTCACGTGTATCCAACTGGAGGACACGGCTACGGCCTCCGCCGCACCGCCGAAGAAGTCACCACCTGGCCCGCCCGCGCCGAAGCCTGGCTCTCCGCCACCGGTTTGCTCCCGGCCCGCCCTTAAGCCACAAAACCCGAATCTCTGCTCTGCCTCGTCTGGTAACGCCGTAACCACGCGGCCCCGTGAAGCCGCCCGCTCCGCAGTCTAGTCAAGAGTCAAACAATGTCCCGCTTTGGCAGCCATGTCCCGCTTTGGCAGCCTCGTTTTGGCAGCCGGTCCCGTTTTGGCAGCCGACTGGCCCGAATTCTCTGCGTCGACTGGTTGGAGATTTCCTTATTCTGTTTCGAATAAAAAGGAATGCCAAAAACCCAATACAGATGCCTCCGCCAGCAATAAAATGAGGGTTCGATTCGAGGAACGCGAATGTCTCATCTGGATAGTTTGAGAGACCGTCCAAACTGACTGAAAACGGGACAATAAAAGCGCAGACTGCCAGCACTAGGGGGAACCGTCTCATTCTCCCTAGACTGCGTCTCTTCGCTGGAAAGAATAGGATAAAAGATGTCACAACCAGTCCGATGCCGGGGGCCGCAGTGACCGAGAGAAGAACCAACGCGAGAGGATCCATCAATTCCTTGGGCGAACCAACGCGAACAAGAACTCGAGTGGAAGCGTAGGTCAGCAAACACCCCAGGACGAGTGCCGCGATGGCCACGATCATTACAGTGCCTCTACCGACAGGATCCGATGAGCGATCGTTTAGTGAATTCATGTCAGCGGCGTGTTGCTCCATCGATTCAGGTCAGAGGCGGTGGCTGCGCAGCGGCCGCTGTTCTCTGCACTGACTGGTTCGAATCTTTTACTATAACTACAGTGCCAGCGATGAAATCATGAATCGCACGCTTCTTTTCGTTGGTGAGCAGAACAAAGAACTCGCTCCAAATCCATACGGTCTGCGCAATCTGGACTGGGCCGTAAAATCCCGGTGTCAGATCTTTCAGCCGGATCGACCTATCCTTCCATCCAAGAGCCAAATATTCTGCGTCCGTAAGGTGGAGGGCCGAAGCAACCAAGCCAACCGAAAGCACGATGTGAAAAAGGTAATTCGGCAACTCGCGGAGTATGGCTTCACGATATCCAACAGGGCTACTATCCATTTTCGTGATTCGTAGTCCGAGGATCAACTTCCCTGGCGTGCCCCCGAATCGCTTCACCAAGTAAATGGAATAAAGGGCACTGATCACCAGTCCCGGGATGAAGTAATAGGCCTGAAATAGCCGAAAGGTAGAATTCCCCCACAAGGTCAAAATCACGAGAGGGGATAGGCATACAACGTCCAGCCACATCGCGCCAAATCGTCGCCAGAATCCACCATATTGAAAATCAGCTATCATAGTATTTGTCGAACGTCTAAGATCAGAGAAGAGGATCCAGCGGACCGGTGTCCATACGCCGAAACGCGTAACTGGCCCGAATTCTCTGCATCGCTTGGTTGGGCTTATGTTTCATCCAAATATGATTTTTTCTTCGAAGGAGAAATGAACGATACAATAAGGAACCCTAAAATCGAATAAGTAATCGCATCTGCGAAATAAATGATCGCAAGCATTGCGCGTGAACTGGAAAAACCGGGAGCGAATTCGTAAATGATCCGGGATGGCCAAATTAAAGCATACCCCATCGCAATGTGAAATGGGCTGCCCTGAAACATATGGGCATAGTCATGATCGGTGAGGCGAAAGGATGCCCAGATGGTGAGGAGGATGAAATGCCCGATGGCAATCGACGCGACGAACTTTGCGTAAACGATTTTCATTTTGCCCAACGTCTAAGCTCAGAGGCGGCGACTTGTCGCCGTTCTCTGAAGCGGCTGGATGGGCTCTCTTCTCATGCGGGAACTTCCCATCCGGATTCACAACGCTCGGTCACTTCTCCGCGAGCAAAGAATCCGGCATCCCATAGCTTGAGTTTCACTCCTGGGGCCACGACGTCTCGAAATCCCTCGGGCCAAATGACACGACAATCCGCATCAAACTCTTCGCCCTCCAGAAAAACGGCTCCCTTCTCTTCGATCCAGAGACCCACTGTGTGCAGACCTTCGACTCCATCCATGCTCATCGGCAACCTGCGATGTCCGCTCTCATCGAAACCGAACTTACGGCGACGATCCGGGCCATGCTCTTCAAACGTCAGCACGATGTGGACTCGAAACTGTGGCGGGTAGGAATTCACTATATTCTGCCCATCGTCTAAGCTGAGACAGGACCACTTGTGGTCCTTGTCTCAAGCGATTTGATGAACGAAGCCGCTGCGCGGCGCAGTGAGGAGTGAGGGGTATGACGTTCGGGACGCACGGCGGTTGACGATGTATTTTGGTCCGCCAATCGCAAGACTGGCGGTGCTATGTCCAAAAACAAATCCACCCGTAAAGGTCGCGACTTCCGTCGTGACGTCACCGAACAGTATCAATCGTTAGTGCGCTTCGATGAGATGCTCAAGCTGCGAAGCATGGCCTTCTCCACCCGCTCGGAGTATGTGCGCTACGTGCGCAAACTCGCGCAGCACGTGAAGCGCGATCCGGCCGAATTGAACGAGGCGCAGCTTCGCGCCTACCTGCTGCACCTCAAGGAGGTCCACCACTACAGCGGCAGCACGATGCGCACCGCCGTGTGCGCCATGCGCAACTTCTACGGCAAGTTGCTGGGCCACCCGTGGAAGCTGTTCGACCTGGTGCGCTCGCCCGATCGCAAAACCTTGCCCGCGGTGCTCACCCGCGCCGAGGTGGCGCGGTTGTTCGCGGCGATCACCGAACCTCGGTTTCGCACCATCCTGCGACTCATCTATGCGTGCGGGTTGCGTATCCGTGAAGCAACGACACTAGAGGTGACCGATATCAAGCGTGAGCCGTGCCGACTGCATCTGCACCACACGAAGGGGCAAAAGGAGCGCTACGTGCCGCTGCCCGAATCGATGCTCGAGGAGTTGCGCGCCTACTGGCGCACGCACCGGCATCCGAAGTGGGTGTTCCCTGGCACCGGTCGGGGCTGGCGCGAGGGGCCCGGTGCGCGCGAGCGCCTGGCTCTCGCGTCCGAACCGATGGGCGTGGGTTCGATCCAAAACTGCCTGCGGTTGGTCGTGCCGGTGGCCAAACTGCCCAAGGGCACCCACCCGCACACGCTGCGTCATTCGTATGCGACGCACCTGCTCGAAGAGGGCGTGAGCATCCGCTTGATTGCGCAGTTCATGGGCCACTCCTCCATTGAAACGACCGCCATTTACACGCATCTGACCGCCGTCAATGAAGCCGCCGCTCGCGCGGCGGTGAGTCGTTTGCTCGACGGCATTTAGTTAAATCCGTGTCGGCCTTGGCCGAGTGGCTCGGGGCGCAAGCCCCGGGCTACGCGTGCACGCATGCCATCAGCCCGGCGCAGCGCCGGGCGTTGGCGGCGATCGCGCGGTGTCGGACGCCCGAGATGGGCGGCCGCGTGTATCGCTGTGCCCACTGCACAAAGCACGACTTCGCCTACCATAGCTGCCATCACCGCTCGTGTCCGCGGTGCGGCGGGGCCCGCACGGCGGCATGGACGCAGCGCCAGCGGGACCGCTTGCTGCCGGTGCCATATTTTATGGTGACCTTCACACTGCCCGCACCGCTGCGCGCGATCTTCGCGGCGGAGCCGAAGGTGATGATCGACCTGCTCTTTGGCGAGTCGGCCCGCGCGCTGCAAACGATCGCATCGTTGCCCAAACACCTCGGAGCCGATCTCGGCATGACCGGCGTGTTGCACACGTGGGGACGCCAAATGCAGTTGCATCCGCACGTGCACTTCATCGTGCCGGGCGGTGGTTTGGCTGAAGATGGAACCGCATGGCGCCATACCCGCAAACCCGAGTGGCTCGTGCCGTCTGCGCCGGTCGCGGCGCGCTTCCGCCAAGGCATGGCGGCGGCGCTACGCGTTGCGTTGCCTGGAAGGCACGCGCAAGTGCCCGACTCGTGCTGGCGGCAACCGTGGGTGGTCGACATCCAGCACGTCGGCTCGGGCGAAGCGGCGATCAAATACCTCGCTCGCTACGTGCAGCGCACCGCCATCAGCGATGAACGTATCCGAACCATGGATGCGAAGACGGTTCGCTTTGGCTACCGCGACAGTGCGAGTGGTGAGCACAAGGAATGCACGTTGGATGCGGCTGAGTTCATGCGGCGATACTTGCAGCACGTCTTGCCGACCGGAGTCCACCGCGTGCGCCACTTCGGCTGGGAGCACCCGGCCGCGTGGCGACGCCGACGGGTGGTCGAGACCTTGCTCGCCGTGGAGATCGTTGTGCGCCCGAAGCAGGCCGAGGACGTGGTGCAGTGGCACCTGGTGTGCCCGCATTGCCAAGCCGAGTCGTTGCGCTGCGTCGGCACCCTGCCACGCGTCGCACGTTCGCCTCCGTTCGTCCCACGGGCCGCATGAAGACCACCACCAACGATTCCTCAGACATGAATCCACCGCTCGTCGCGGTGGACACGCGACGGCGCGCCTGCATGGCGCGCAAATCACGCTGCGGCGTATCTAGCGCACCACTACGCGTGACTAAATCCGCCAAAACAACCCGGAGAAAGTCAGAAACGTGCTTCGAGGAACACCGAACGGGTCAGCGGCGGACGGCTTCGGCTCTGCGCTCAATAACCCGCTCGAAATACAAAACGCATAAGGCGTAGGCACCCGCGCCTGACCTTGCTTGGGGCTTGTTCATCAGGAGTCAGGATGTCGGCTCCGCGATATCCAAACTCTCAGGGTTCGACTCTCTTCTTTTGGTCATGGCTTTGATCTCTGAATCAACGCGCGAACCGCGTGGAAAAAGACGGAGATGCTCTGAAACAGGAGGTAGCCGAGTAGCACGTATATGGGAATCGCGGAAATCATGTAATAGCCGTGCCGGTCAATGTAGGCGAAACCCGCGATGACCCCACCGATGACGAGCAGGCTCAGGGACAGGTGAATAGCCACTACACCTTTCGATGGATCTGCGGCTGGGCTCTTCATCTTGCCGTCGAACGTTTGAAGTCAGACAGGCCGACTTGTCGGCCTTGTCTGCACTGACTGGTTGAACGAAGCCGCTGCGCGGCGCAGTGAGGAGTGAGGGGTATGACGTTCGGGACGCACGGCGGTTGACGATGTATTTTGGTCCGCCAATCGCAAGACTGGCGGTGCTATGTCCAAAAACAAATCCACCCGTAAAGGTCGCGACTTCCGTCGTGACGTCACCGAACAGTATCAATCGTTAGTGCGCTTCGATGAGATGCTCAAGCTGCGAAGCATGGCCTTCTCCACCCGCTCGGAGTATGTGCGCTACGTGCGCAAACTCGCGCAGCACGTGAAGCGCGATCCGGCCGAATTGAACGAGGCGCAGCTTCGCGCCTACCTGCTGCACCTCAAGGAGGTCCACCACTACAGCGGCAGCACGATGCGCACCGCCGTGTGCGCCATGCGCAACTTCTACGGCAAGTTGCTGGGCCACCCGTGGAAGCTGTTCGACCTGGTGCGCTCGCCCGATCGCAAAACCTTGCCCGCGGTGCTCACCCGCGCCGAGGTGGCGCGGTTGTTCGCGGCGATCACCGAACCTCGGTTTCGCACCATCCTGCGACTCATCTATGCGTGCGGGTTGCGTATCCGTGAAGCAACGACACTAGAGGTGACCGATATCAAGCGTGAGCCGTGCCGACTGCATCTGCACCACACGAAGGGGCAAAAGGAGCGCTACGTGCCGCTGCCCGAATCGATGCTCGAGGAGTTGCGCGCCTACTGGCGCACGCACCGGCATCCGAAGTGGGTGTTCCCTGGCACCGGTCGGGGCTGGCGCGAGGGGCCCGGTGCGCGCGAGCGCCTGGCTCTCGCGTCCGAACCGATGGGCGTGGGTTCGATCCAAAACTGCCTGCGGTTGGTCGTGCCGGTGGCCAAACTGCCCAAGGGCACCCACCCGCACACGCTGCGTCATTCGTATGCGACGCACCTGCTCGAAGAGGGCGTGAGCATCCGCTTGATTGCGCAGTTCATGGGCCACTCCTCCATTGAAACGACCGCCATTTACACGCATCTGACCGCCGTCAATGAAGCCGCCGCTCGCGCGGCGGTGAGTCGTTTGCTCGACGGCATTTAGTTAAATCCGTGTCGGCCTTGGCCGAGTGGCTCGGGGCGCAAGCCCCGGGCTACGCGTGCACGCATGCCATCAGCCCGGCGCAGCGCCGGGCGTTGGCGGCGATCGCGCGGTGTCGGACGCCCGAGATGGGCGGCCGCGTGTATCGCTGTGCCCACTGCACAAAGCACGACTTCGCCTACCATAGCTGCCATCACCGCTCGTGTCCGCGGTGCGGCGGGGCCCGCACGGCGGCATGGACGCAGCGCCAGCGGGACCGCTTGCTGCCGGTGCCATATTTTATGGTGACCTTCACACTGCCCGCACCGCTGCGCGCGATCTTCGCGGCGGAGCCGAAGGTGATGATCGACCTGCTCTTTGGCGAGTCGGCCCGCGCGCTGCAATCGATCGCGTCGTTGCCCAAACACCTCGGAGCCGATCTGGGCATGACCGGCGTGTTGCACACGTGGGGACGCCAGATGCAGTTGCATCCGCATGTCCACTTCATCGTGCCGGGCGGTGGTTTGGCTGAAGAGGGTTCCGCGTGGCGCCATACCCACAAACCCGCGTGGCTGATGCCGTCTGCACCGGTCGCGGCGCGCTTTCGCCAAGGCATGGCAGCGGCGCTGCGCGCCGCGTTGCCTTCGTGGCACGCGCAGGTGCCCGATTCCTGCTGGCGGAAAAAGTGGGTGGTCGACATCCAGCACGTCGGCTCCGGGGTCGCCGCGATCAAATACCTCGCACGTTACGTGCAGCGCACCGCCATCAGCGACGAGCGTATCCGTTCCATGGATGCTCAGTCGGTGCGCCTCGGCTACCGCGACAGTGCGAGTGGTGAGCACAAGGAGTGCACGTTGGAGGCGGGTGAGTTCATGCGGCGATACTTGCAGCACGTCTTGCCCGCCGGAGTCCATCGTGTGCGCCACTTCGGCTGGGAGCACCCGGCGGCGTGGCGGCGACGGCGGGTCGTCGAGACCTTGCTCGAAGTGGAGATCGTCGTGCGCCCGAAGCAGGCCGAAGACGTGGTGCAGTGGCACCTGGTGTGCCCGCATTGCCAAGCCGAGTCGTTGCGCTGCGTCGGCACCCTGCCACGCGTCGCGCGTTCGCCGCCGTTCGTCTCACGGGCCGCATGAAGACTGCCATCTCCAATGATTATTCACGCAGGAATCCACCGCTCGTCGCGGTGGACACGCGACGGCGCGCCTGCATGGCGCGCAAATCACGCTACGGCGTATCTAGCGCACCACTACGCGTGACTAAATCCGCCAAAACAACCCGGAGAAAGTCAGAAACGTGCTTCGAGGAACACCGAACGGGTCAGCGGCGGACGGCTTCGGCTCTGCGCTCAATAACCCGCTCGAAATACAAAACGCATAAGGCGTAGGCACCCACGCCTGACCTTGCTTGGGGCTTGTTCATCAGGAGTCAGGATGTCGGCTCCGCGACATCCAAACTCTCAGGGTTCGGTCTTTTTGTTTCTGCGAATGGCGTCGAGCGCTTCTCCCGAATAAGTGATCCCATGAGATTTTCTCCCAAAACGCGTGCCATAATACTCCGTAGCTCAGCAATGGCCGGCGCATCGTGAGAAATCGCAGGATCATAACTGATCACAATCTCAATGCCGTGGTCTCGCCGATCAAAGCACGAAATACTCACTCCCATGAATCGTGACCTTGCTGGTCCAAAGTATGAGAAATACCAGTCATCGGACGAAGTATCTCGTCGCACAAGTCCGTCGGTATTTCGAAGTGCGGAATCGAGTGATTCAATCTTCGGTGAAATTGAACGCACATCTTCAGGAGTCGCAGTCCGGAAGACCTGGGCGACACGTGTGGTCATGCAGCTAGAGAGGAGCAGTGCAAATAGTGGAATAAGGATTCGCGTAACTCGCATATCTGCTTTCACCGAACAGTGTTATTAGCCTACATTTGTTTTTACCGGGAACGTTGGTAAATCGAATAAGGCTCGTGGCTTCGGGGATTGGAGGGGCATTTTTTAAGATCTGAATACCGTTTCGAATGTCGCTGATTCGAGGAGATACGATAGCGGCGGGTTTTTTACTCCTCTTCTCCCTATCTGCTTGGGGACGGATATTTTGTGAAAGCTTCGGGGTGTTTTTTGCGTTTCAGGAGCATGCCGAGGAAAGCTGCTCGTTTTCGCATTTCGATAAAGGACTTGTATCGGGGAGACACGTTCAAAATCGAGCTCATTCCGAGCGATCGACTCTGGGAGGATCGACGGTTCCTGGTCCGGGTGAACAATCGCTTGTCGACCAGGGTGGATACGGTGACCTTGACCGAAATCTTTCACCGGCTTCGCCGTTGGATCGTCCGGCGGTCGCAGGGGCGCGGCGAGGATCATCATAGCGAAAGTCGGTGAGCCGCCCTTCTCCGGGCAATTTCGAGTTATGTTGAGATTATCCAAGATTCCGCAGTCGGAGTGAGTCACAGAGGCCACAAAGATTTGCACCAGAGAGCACAGAGAAGGGTTTCTGAAATCGATCATAACGCTAATGCTCTTCACCCGCCGGATGCACTTCTGCCGCGCGCGATTTGAGATCTAAACCTCTGGGCAACTCTGGTTTTCCTGTGTGCTCTCTGTGACAAACTGCGGTTTCTAGGTTTATCCCGCGTGATTGCTTGGGGAGTGTCTGGGAAAGTCGAGGTGCCATCGGGCTTTCCCCTACACACCTTTCGGCTCGATATCGATGATGCCGCGTTGGACCGCTACGACGAGGGCCTCCGTGCGCGAATTGACCTCCAGTTTGCTGAAGATGTTGGTGACGTGCAGCTTGATGGTGCCTTCGGTCACGCCCAGCGCGTTGCCGATTTCCTTGTTGCTTTGCCCCGTCGATATGAGGGCCAGCACTTCGTGTTCGCGATCCGACAACGGTGAGAGCGCCCGCTCACTCATCCGCACCGCGAGTTCCGGCGGCAGGTAGCGACCTCCGGACTTCACTTTGCGAATGGCTTCCAGCAGGCGGCTCACTTCCATGTTTTTCACCACAAACCCCGAGGCACCGCTCTTCAGCGCCTGGAACACTTCCTCGCCTCGCGCGTAGTTGCTGTAGATCACGATTTTCGCGTCGCGAAATTCCTGGCGCAGCACCCGGATAGTTTGGAGACCGCCCCACCCTCTCATACGCAGATCGAGCACGACCACATCGGGGTGATGATCCCGGTAAACCAGCAGCGCTTCTTCCCCCGTTTCCACTTCCGCGATGACTTCCATGTCGGGCTGTGCCGAGGCGGCGTAGACGAGGCCCATGCGCATGACCATGTGATCATCCACGACCAGCAGACGGATTTTACCCGGGGTTCTAGGTTGAGGTGCCACGGTCATGTTTGGAGGGGGCTGAAATGGGGACCACCACGCGAATGGTTGTGCCGACGCCCGGCGAGCTGGTGATGGAGACGTCCGCCATGATCCGACGGGCACGCGACCGCAAACCGCGCAGACCAAAGTGCCCCTCAATGGGTTGGCTCTTCGCCACCTCAAACCCTTTGCCATCATCCTGCACACTCAGCGTCACCTGACTATCATCGGACTGCAGGCTCACGACGATTTTAAGCGCCTCCGCATGCTTCACCGCGTTCGTGATCGCCTCCTGCGCGATGCGCAACAGGTCATGGCGGGTGGCCGAATCCAAGGCATTAGGCTCGTCCAGAACCACGACTTCAATCGGCGTGGAACCAGAGTTGATAAATCCCGCGATCTTGCCGAGCGCATCACCCAGGGACGAGTTTTGCAACAAGGGCGACTCGAGGTTCCACACCGCCTGCTGCACCTCTTCGCGCGAATAAGATAACATCTTCCGCACCACCGATAGCTGTGCGTTCACATCCGCCGGAACCGTCGGTTGGTCCATCGTGGTATCGAGATGCAAAATGGCTCCACTGAGCCCCTGCTGGATACTGTCATGAATTTCTCCGGCGAGCCGACTGCGCTCGGCCAGTGTCGCGGCATGGCGGGTCTCTTCGCCCAGTTTCTGCATCGTGTCTTCCAAGGCATGGGTGCGTTCGCGCACCAATTTTTCCAACTCCGTATTGCGCCGCAACGAGCGTTGATTGACCCAACGGACAGTCGCTAGAACGCCCCCCGCCAAGGCCACAATGTAGGCGGCATAGCTGGCGGACGTGCGATACCATGGAGGTTCCACCGTGAACGGCACCACGATAAGCGGTTCAGACGAATCATCCGCATCAAGTTCCCGCACTTCCAACCGGTAATCGCCATCACTCAGGTTGGGAAAGCGCAGCATCAAACTCGCATCCACCGGCCTCCAGGGTTCGGTCGATTGCAGTCGATACCGATACTCCGGCGGCGTTCGCCACGCGTAGGTGCCGGAACAAAATCGGAAACTCAAATTGCCCTCCGCGAAGGGAAACGAGAGGTCCTCCGCCAATTGACCGGACGGGTCCACGAACTCCCGGTTCAACTTTCCGGCCTGCAAGGAGACCAGCTTCGCCGGCGGTGGTGGTGGCGGCCGTGACACATCGCCTTGGACTCGATAGAGCGAACGTCCCGCCCCGATCCAAGTTTCACCACCCGGCAGGGAAAAGACGGCCGGGTAGGCATCGTTCCGGAGCAAAAAGGTGGACGCGTCCATCTGGTATCCATCGTCCCGCGGCACGAAAGTCACGACGCCTTGCCGGTGCGTCGCCCAAAGCACGCCCGCTTCGTCCTCGGTTATGCGCAGTATCCAGTAGGGCGACCGATTCAACAACTGTTCCAACTTTGGCGACGCGATGGGCTCAGCCGTTTGCGCATCGAGGATCTGGCGATTGCCCGGCGTTGACCCGCTCAATATCACCCGATCCCCCACCACGCCGACGTTGGTCCACGGTTCATCCCGCCACGCCAAGGGGACGGGGCGCATTTCCAGTTTACCGTCACGCAACCTGAGTCGGCCCACCTGTTCTCCGCCCCTTTCAACCCAAAGCCCTTCGCCGTAAACAAACCGCACCGGCGCGTCTCCCACGCCTGCGATGCGATCCGCACACTCGCGCCACCGACCTTCGCGGAAACGAAATGCCGCGATCTCCGCCCCCCCTATGGCCACGCAGGTTTCGTCATCCAAAAACGCCAGCCCCGAGACGTTGGCGATCCGACCAACTTCGGAAAAATTACCGCCCGCATCCATCGCCAATACCCCTTGCTCGTTACCAACCAATAAATGCGCCCCCCGCGCCGCGACATGATCCGTCATGCGCACGGAACGATCGCTCAGCAATCGACACGGAGAAGGATAACCCGCGGCGCTGGCCCGGGCTTCATACAGCGAACGATTGGAACAAATCATCACTCGATCGCCCCAGGCCGACACGGTGGGCCATACCGCGGTGAACCCCTGAGGTTCGCCAAAACCAGTCAGCGTCGAACCATAGAAAATACGGCGGAGGTCAGATTCCCCCGCCACCCACAACACCCCTGGTTCACCCGCCGCCATGCTTTCGACCCGCCTCAGCTCCGGCAGATCGAGCGCCCAATCGCGCTTTCCGTCGCCGGAAAACATATACACCCCGCGATCCGCCACCGCGATGGCCACCCCGCCTTCCGCCAACGCGACCATGAATGTGATCCGCCCCGCAGGCAGCATCGCATCTTTCGCCGGCCACGGCCGCACCGTTTCGCCATCAAACTCCACCAACGCCCCGTTGCTCAAAGTCAGCAGCACGCGCGCCGCGTCCAGCCGGACGGAAAGCAGCACCGACTCGCCGGTCAATCCCGCAACCGCGACGATCCGAGCCGGCGCTCCGCCGCCCGGCAGCTCGCGCAGTTGTCCGTCTTCACTGGATACAAAGACGCGCGCGCCTACCGGGAACGCCTGGGTGGCTCGCGGCATTTCGTAGAAAAAGTTGCGCTGCTGTTCGAAGTCCCAGCACACCACTCCGTCGATGCCGTAAAAATACACACCTTGTTCAGTGTGAAAGAAATTCAAGAACGGTGTCACTCGGGTCCAAGCGGGGGCATCCGCCGAAACCAATGAGTGGGTTTCCAAGTCACCATCGGCGGAATACTCGACCAGCCCCCAGGAGCCGCGCGCACCGTAATAACCTCGCCCCCCGAGTTGTCGAATGGCGGAAACCCGCAGACTCCGCCCGGAAGTAGAATCGATGCAATCGACCCAGGACGCGTCGTTGAGCACGCTGTAGACTCCATCATACATCACCGCCACCCGGCCGAAACGATCAAACCCCAATTGGAGGCTGCGGGGCACGTTACCGATTTCGTCGAGGGGATAGGAGCGGATGAAGGGCAGTCCTCGCGGCAATTCCGCCGCGCGCCCGACCACGACCATCGCGCCCACGAGGAAGCACCAGCATCCCGGTCGCAGGAAGCGGAAGAACGGAAGCAGCACGAATTTCGACTTAACGGGAGCGGCGGCCATCGGGGGTGATCACGCACCATAAAAATGATGCCGAGAAGCGAACCACGCTGGGGCCAATCCGCCTCGATAGCGACTAGGAATCACCTCGACTAAAGTCATATCACAGGCCTCGACCTTTGCCTTCTTGCCGGTCCTACCACCCGACCCGTTCATCAAGGCGGCGAGCTGTGCCTCTCTTCGAAGTCGCCCGGCTCGCTTAACCCTACCCAAACCTACCCTATGAACAAATCCCACCCTGATCCGTTTCGACGGAGTTCAGTTCACCGGCTGTTGATCGCTGGTTTCGCCTTGGCCGGCGCCTGCACGATTTCAGCCCAATCCACGACGAGATCCGGCGACGAGAACGAAACAAGCGACACCGTCGTGCTGTCGCCGTTTGAAGTCACCGCTTCGGCAGAAAACGGATACCTCGCCACTGAAACCCTCGCGGGCACCCGCATTCGCACCGAGCTGCGCGATGTCGGTTCCGCCATCTCCGTCATCACGAAGGAATTCATGAAGGACATTGGAGCCACCGACAACAGCACGCTGCTCCAATACACCACCAACGCGGAAGTCGCCGGCACCCGCGGCACCTACGCCGGTCTGGGCAATGGCACCAGCGTGGATGAAACCGGCACCCTGCGGGCTCCCGGCGGCGCGCAACGCGTGCGTGGTTTGGCCTCGGCCGACAACACCCGTGATTACTTCACCACCGATATCCCGTGGGATGGTTACAACGTGGATCGCATCGACATCCAGCGTGGCCCGAACTCAATCCTCTTCGGCCTCGGCAGTCCCGCCGGCATCGTCAACGCATCGCTCAACGGCGCGTCCTTTCGCAACGGTGGAAACATCGAGTTTCGCGTCGGCTCCTACGGCAGCCAGCGCGCGAGCGTTGATGTGAATCAAGTGCTCATCAAGGACGTCCTCGCCATTCGTCTCGACAGCCTCTACCATCGCGAGCGCTACCAGCAGGATCCCGCGTTCCAGGATGACAAGCGCATCTACGGGGCGATTCGATTCGACCCCCAGCTCTTCAAAGATCCGTCGTTCCGCACCAGCCTCAAAATCAAGTATGAGCACGGTGACATCGACGCCAACCGACCGCGCAATGTCCCACCGCAGGACAGCATCACGCCGTGGTTCCGGCCGGTCAACCTCGACCCCGACAGCATGGACGGTGGCTTGGGTAAACTCACTATTCAGGATGGCTATACGCTGGGGTCTTCAGCCTCGACGTTTAACCCGTGGCTGGGCGGGCTCGTCAATCAACAGCAGCCGCTGTGGATCATTGATGGCACGAGCAATCAACTCCATCGGATATGGGGTCACGTCGTAAACACCGGTGCCCTCAACGCCAATGGGGTTCCTCAAGGTGCCTCCAACGGTCTCATGGGATTGCGCTATGCCGATGCCTACTCCGCCATTTCCAGCTTCAGCTCCTACGCGAACAACGCCAACCTGACGAATGCCCGATACGGACAGTATCGAAACATCACGCTCACCGATCCGACGGTTTTTAATTTCTACGAAAACCTCATCGACGGTCCCACCAAAAAGGAATGGGAAGGTTGGGATGCGTATAACATCGATCTGAGCCAGACCGCATTCGACGACCGCCTCGGCGTGCAACTCACCTACGATCGCCAGAAGTATAACCGGGGCGGCGAGGCGTTGCTGGGCAACCCGACGCTCAACATCGATATCCTGCAGAATTTCAGCGACTACGTCGTCGGACCCAACAACGCCAACAACGGCAATGTCGCCAATTCCAATTTCGGCCGACCCTTCGTCGCCGGAGGTCCGGGGCGCGGCAACTCTTACGAAAGCGACCGCGAATATATCCGCGCTTCGCTCTTCGGTGAACTGCGTGCCACGGACTTTTTTGACAACGGTTTCCTCACCAAACTCCTCGGCAAGCACCGCTTCAACGGCGTTTACAGTGGCGAAGAGTATCAAACCGAAAATCGCTCCTGGCAGATGTATGCCAATTCCGCGGCCTATGCCTCCTACAAGCTCCAAGGCAATCCCGACGGACTCACCAACCTGCCGCCATCGGCGATCATCTACCTCGGATCGTCCCTGGCCAACGCCACCTCGGCCGCCAATGCCAATATCTCGCCCATTCTGTCCGATGTGACGCTGCAAGACGGCAACATCTATCAGTTCGACATGACTTGGCGGAATCCCACCGGGGTCAACCCCAGCGATCCCTGGAACGTGCCGGCCAACTTGCAGCGGATCTTCAACGGCAGCCCAGCCGTCAATCCGACCACCGGTGCCGTTTACCCGCAGCTCACCCAGGCGTCCAATCCCGCCAACTACGTCGGCTGGAACAGCACCTTCCACAACACGCTGCTGCGCTACGATGATGGTGCAGATCAAAGCCTGGTCACGGCGGCGTCGCAGAGCATGCGTCAGACCGAATCCTATGCCGGTTCCTGGCAGGGGTTCATGTGGAACGACGCCATCGTGCCCACGCTCGGTTGGCGCTACGATGAGGTGCAGAGCAAGAGCGTCAGTGCGTTTCCGCAAAGCGGTTCCGCCGCTCGCGGTGCGCTCAACCTGAACCCGGACACGTATCGCCTACCCGATGAGTTTCCGCAGACCCAAACGTTCAAGGATCACTCCACCGCCGGTGGTGTTGTCGTGCACGTCAACAAGTTGCTGGGCGATCGCGACCCGCTGCCACTCAACGTCAGCCTGTCGTATAACAAGTCGAACAACTTCCAAGTCACCGATCTGCGCCGCGACATTTACGGCAACCCGATCGCCAACCCCACGGGTGAGACGGAGGACTTTGGTGTCCTGCTTGGCACCAAGGACGGCAAGTATTCCTTCCGGGCGATCAAATACGAAACCCAACTGTCGGGAGCCAATACCCAGCTGAACAACAGCGGTATCTACGGCACCATCCGGGATGCGCTCAACTGGCGCAACATCAAGGTCTACTACATGTCGGCCTATGCGTGGTCGACCGCCGGGCAAACCAACCTCACGCCTTACACGGGTCAGCGTTATCTGTGGGACCCGTCCTGGGTCGATAACACTTCCGGACGTCCAGTCGCCGCCGGTGCGTCCGCCACGGGACCGGCCGGCTCACACTTGGAAACGACGGCTGAAGCCAACGCCCGCCGTGATGCCTCCATTCAGGCGCTCAATGACATGCAGGTATTCCTCGCCGGAACGGGATTCTTCGAAGCATGGAACTACGGTGCCGGTCCGACCACGCAGTCCGCCTTGCAGACCCGTGGTCAATACGAGACCAACCCCATCCAGCCCGATCCAAACAGCGTGTTCGACTACCGCACCGCTCCTTTAATGCAGGGCTTTGCGGTGACGGCCGACACCGCGTCGAAGGGCTACGAATTCGAACTGACCGCCAACCCGCTGCCCAACTGGCGCATTGCCTTCAACGCGTCGCAAACCGAGGCCGTCCGCGTCAATGTCGGCGGTCCGGTGCTGGATGAGTTGGTGGCCTACATGGACACCTTGATGGCTGGCCCGGGGGGTGACTTGGTCCGGTTCAACTCCGACTGGTCCGCGCCCAACGAGCTGCGCTCCAGTTGGAACTCATGGCGCGGCCAGTATACCCTGATGAAACTCCAGGAGAACACCGCCGCGTCCGAGCTTCGCAAATGGCGCTACAACGTGGTGACCAATTACATGTTCGATGAGGGCGTCCTCAAGAACGTGAATGTGGGCGCCAGCTACCGTTGGCAGGACAAGGTTGTGATCGGCTACCCCGTGATCGCCGGGGCCGGCGGATTGGGCAGCTTCGACCTCAGCAAACCCTACTACGGCCCGTCGGAAGACGCGCTCGACCTCTGGGTCGGCTACACGCGCCAACTCACGGAAAAGATCGATTGGCGAATCCAGTTGAACATGCGGAACGTGGGCAAAGGCGACAGCCTTATCCCGATCTCCGTCCAACCGGACGGCCAGACCTGGGCCTCCGCGCGCATCGCCCCGAGCCAGGAATGGTTCCTGTCGAACACCTTCTCGTTCTAACGGAGCATCGCACCACCACTTGGTATGCATCATCGCCGCCCCGATTCGTCGGGGCGGCTTTTTTTCGGGCCGAGGGCCGGAGGCGGGACTTGTCAGGTTTCTCCGATGGGGAGACCGGTCCCGCGCCGACCTTCATGCCAGAGTTGCTCGAGAGCTCTCACAGGAGGGCCGGAGTCACCGTGGTGCCGCTGGCCGAGCCAGGGTTTGTGACCCGCAAAATGTAGCAGACGGCAGTCCGCCAAGCCGGTGGTGTCGGCGTAGTCCTTCTTGATCAGGTTATATTCCGGCGGCAGCAGTTCGACGTCGATTCCGTCGCGGTGTATCCACTTATTGACTATCCCTTGGTCTCCGGCGTTGTAGCCCCCGCGCCCCGGCTGCGTGCGTGCGATGTCCTGCAGGCGGGCAATCGTGGCGGCTCCTTGAATCGCGCGACCGATCGAGAGGACCCCGCTGTTGATCTCAATCGCGTGGCCTTTGTAGGCGCGGGTTTTGCGGAAGCCGGTATCCCGGGCCGCGCGGAGCGGAACCGTTCCCGGCGCGAGCAGCGCGGGCGTTTCGCGGAGGCACAGGATATCGCTATCGAGGAAGAGGTTTCGCTCAAAGCCGAAGTCACCGAACGCTTCGAACTTGAAGAACGTTTGGGCGTGCCGCCGGGAGCGGCGCTTCTGGTAAGGACGAATGTCGGCGTAGGGCGCAGGATTGATCGGAATGCGACGGTGACAATGCGCGCATAGAAAGGGATCGCGGAGCGCTTCTTCCTGCGCGCTCAGGACAATGATCGGGAGCGGCGGTTGGTGCAGTCGCCAGGACGTGATGAGCCGCCGCGTGCCCGGGAGATAGAGCAAGTCGGTGAGGACAACGAGACAGTTGGCGGATGTGGCGGGACTTTGCATCCACTTGAGCCGGGGCAGCGGGTTCAGGATAAGATTGCCTCGGTTCGACAATGTTTTCAGCCCATCTCGCTGACCTGTTCGGCCCAATTTTCCAGCACCTCGGCAGGATCACGGTCAGGGAAGGTTCGCCCCACCACCGCCAGCAGATCCTTTTCATCGGGGAAGAGATCCAACAGCGCCGTCCGGAGCTGAACCGCTGGGTCTTCCTGGGCCGCTACTTCATTCCAGATTTCGCCGCCGTGAAGCGACCGGGTCACGGATTCGATCATGGCTTCACCGAGCGCGCCGAATCGCTGCACCGCCAGATCGCGGAGCTCACCCGTCAAAAACTCCTCGTCAAGTTGCTGTTCCAGTTCTTTCAAAATGCGAGCCATGCGATGGGCACTGCCGGCACCTAAAAACTCCAGTAACCGGGCGGCAAACGCATCCGGATTGGCCTCGTGAAAAGCGCTCAGCACTTCGGCCTGCCGCGCATAGGTTTGAGCGTGCTGATAGGCATTCACGCGTAATCCGTTCAGGGCGTAATCAAACTGCGTCGGCCCGCCCTTGTTACGGATCACCAACGTGAGCGAAGGACTGCCCATGTGCATCACGGTGTGAATGAATGCCTCTTCCGGCAAAATGCGCGTGATTTCACCGGGCGCGATCAACCGCAGGGCCATGGGCTCCAGTTCCCCCAGTTGGATCCCGGGTTCGGATCCCGGCGTGGGGTGGTATAAAAACTCCGCCTCCATCGAGTAGCCCGCCAACACTTGGAAGGCCCCGCAAAATCCATGGCTGTGAATGGCGGTGCGACCGTGAAACCAAAAGAGGACTTCGGCATAAAATCGGGGCTCTTCGTAAACCACCAACGGAGGCTCACCAAATCCGCTGTTAAAATTGACCTGCTCCGGCAGCTCCTCCCGGCCCAGCGCCCAATCGGCCATGAATGCGATGCCCATACCAGCAGGAACCGGAAACTCCGCCAACGCGGCGGCGGCGAGTTCCGGGAAGTCCTCCCCCAAAGCACCATCACCACAACGCGCCGAAAGGCTTTCGCCTATTGTTTTAAAATAATCCATAGCTGGACTCCACCTTCGACCGATTGTCCGGCGACGCAATCCCCTCAATCCGTTGCAAGGGGCTAAAAAAGAAGACACCGAATCAGTCCGTTTAAGGTTGCCCGAATTCGGATCACACAAACTGAGGAAATTGAGCGCTGGAGCGTGTGCTCTTTAAATGGGTTCGGCCGTAGGCGCGTGCTCGCGCGCGATGGCAACGGCCTCACCGCGCCCGCACACCGCGTTCATCGCGCGCAAGCGCGGCTCCTACTTTTTCTCATCGCAGCTGGCGCACGATGGGATCGGGATAAGACCCGATCACTCCAGCCTCGGGCTCGCTCCGTCTCTTCGCCCACAAATTGACCAAACCACAGCTGAAACTCGCTGCATGGGTTCGGCCGTAGGAGCGTGCTCGCGCGCGATAGCAACGACCTCACCGCGCCCGCACACCGCGTTCATCGCGCGCAAGCGCGGCTCCTACTTTTTCTCAACGCAGCTGGCGCACAATGAGGTCGGAACAAGACCCGATCACTCCAGCCTCGGGCTCGCTCCGTCTCTTCGCTCACAAATTGACCAAACCACAGCTGAAACTCGCTGCATGGGTTCGGCCGTAGGAGCGTGCTCGCGCGCGATAGCAACTGCCTCACCGCACCCGCACACCGCGTTCATCGCGCGCAAGCGCGGCTCCTGCTTTTTCATCTCAGGATACGCCTCCACCATGAGAGGGAAAAGAGCTTTGGAGGCACTCCATCGCAACCGATTGCTGCCATCGGGCAGGTATCAAGTGCAGCCATACACCGCGCTCTTTCTTCCGGATTGGAAGGCTGCCGATAGACGTAAAGGTGACCTCCATCGTCAATTCTTCTGAAGTGATCGGGGGCGATCTCAGCGCAGCAGTGGTGGTCCAGGCAGCATTCGTCGACATAGAACTCCCCTGGAACATTCTGCGGCCACTTATACTTCACGGATGCCATGGATACTGCCGAACGTCATAAGTGAGGCACGCAACGTCAGGCGTTGCCTCCACTGTTTTGTTGGCCGTTGTTCCCGGCGCAGGTTTCTCCCTCGAAGCATGCCACTGGGCCTTTCATCAGGAGCAAGGCGAATCCTGCGACCAGTAATAGAAAGGACACCGTGGAGAAGGCACTCTTCAGCAAGGTGGCGCTACTGGCTGCAGAAACCAATCCTTCGGTCACATCGGGAAAAATCGTGATCATTCGAATAATCAGTATATTTTCGATATAGTCGAAAAGACCGCCGAGCACTGGAATTACAGCCAAATACAACCACTTCGAATCGGGCCGAATTCGTTTTGAATATAGCCAGATCAACATCAGCGAAAAGCAGGTCGCAAACAAACCCGGGTAAACAAAGTCGAGTGCTAACTGGGGGAAGAGGTAAGTATCCCTGCCTGCACGACCGAGGGATTCCAGCAGGGTCAGCGCTTGTGCATGAGTGTATCCCGCAGGCGACAAATCAAACAGCGTCGTTTCCGGAGCGTAGCTCTGAACCCGAGGGATGGTGACCGAGAGCATCAGCAGGTAAACGGCCATCGTTAACACAAACAGCAGGAGAACATTCTTGCCGGAAGCATTCCCTTGCATGAAGTCGATGAGACCTGCCCCTCGTTTGCTTTCGATCATGGTGAATTTTTCGCCAACGTTTCAGGTCAGAGACCGGAGCAGCTGGCGCGAAGCGTGCGCAGCACGATTCGTGATAACTGTGGAGGTTCTCTGTAGCGGTTGGTTCGGCTGCTTAGGTTTCATCTTCAGTCAGTTCAGTAAAGAGGTCGGTATGATATCCGGAATAGATCTTTCCGGTTTTAAAATCGGAGACTACGCAGTGCCCTTTCATATTCGGTATTTCGCCCAAGAAAACATAGGTAGTCATTTCTTTCAGTGGATACCGGAATTTCATCCCGGGTAACGTGAACTTTACGAGCGAAAGGTGACGCGGTCTTGAGGCCATTTTGTCCTTGCCGAACGCTAAAGCTGAGCCGCGGCGGTCAGCGAATGAAATGTGGGATTCGCTTGGAGGACAACGGAACAGCTGACGGCGGCTCTGGCCGTCGTTGGCTCGGGCGACTTGTTGAACGAAGCCGCTGCGCGGCGCAGTGAGGAGTGAGGGGTATGACGTTCGGGACGCACGACAGGTCGAGGATGTTATTTGGGACGCCAGTGACAAGACTGGCGGTGATATGCCAAAACATAAATCCACCCGTAAAGGTCGCGACTTCCGTCGTGACGTCACCGAACAGTATCAATCGTTAGTGCGCTTCGATGAGATGCTCAAGCTGCGAAGCATGGCCTTCTCCACGCATTGCCTAACCGAGTCGTTGCGCTGCGTCGGCACCCTGCCACGCGTCGCGCGTTCGCCGCCGTTCGTCACACGGGCCGCATGAAGACCACCACCAACGATTCCTCAGACATGAATCCACCGCTCGTCGCGGTGGACACTTCACCGGCCATTGGGTCCGACCGTGCCACAGCGAGATCACCCGGTCCTTGATCGCCGGCTCCCGCTTCCAAGCCATGGCAATGTTGGTGCAGGCCCCAAGCGAGATTACCCAGAGCGGTCGCTCGTCCGACGGGTCCATCGCCCGCTCGACGATGAAGTCCACGCCGGGAGAAGGGATGATCTGTTGGCTGAACTGGAATGGCTGCGATCCTTTAAGCACCGGAATCTTTCCCTCCATGCCTGCAACCCGCATGCACTCGAGGATCAGCTCGTAGGATTCGTCCAATCCGTCCGGTCCGCCCGCGTCGCCCCAATGCGCCGCCACGATGCCTTCGATGTCGAACCGCTCCTGCGCCGCCAGCACGAGACCGAGCGCGTAAAGGTCGTCGATTTCATTGGCCAGATCGGTGTCTATGATGACGCGAATTTTCTCATCCGCAGCGGGCCACTCCGGCACCACGCGCTCGGCCCGGAGCGGAGCAGAGAGCAAAGGACCGAACAGCAGAATGATAGCGACAACTCGATGGAGGGGAAGATAGGAAATGATCAGTTTCATATCAGGAGGGGATAACGGTAAGACGGCTCGGGGATTTAGTTCAGGGTCACAATCACCCGCCGGTAACGCGTCAGCGCGGGTTCGCCGTCGTCGGTGGCTTCGAGAATGAAATGCAGGGTTTGGCCCGGTTCGGCATGAACGGGCACTTGGATCTGGACCCGTCCATCTCCGAGAACCGTGAGCGTCGCCGGATACGGTGCGGTGCCGGCTTCGCGGTATTGCCACCAGCGCAGATCGAGGGCGTCGCCGTCGGGGTCTGACGCGGTGCCGGTCAGCGTGATCGTTTCGCCCGCTTTCGCGGTGAGATCGAGGGGGCCTTCCACCGTGACAACCGGCGGGTGGTTGGCTTCGTCATAGGGCAACACCGCCCAGTCGGCGCGGGCGGCGTAGTCGTTTTGGAATGCGGGCAACCACCGGCTCACCGGATAGGCATAGTCGGCGGCCCCGGTTTCGGTATTGAGGTCGGTGACGGCCCGGGTCGCCTCCCAACGCACGGCCTCCCCGTCGCTGCGCACGAGGCGACCGCCCCACCCGCCGTAAGTCGGATCCTCCTCGCTGCGCAGTCCGACCGGCAGTTGGTGTAGAATCGCCACGCTGTCGCCTTCGGAAATGAAATCGTAGCGATCACGGCCCGCCTGGCGCGTCTCCGCCAGGCTGCCGTTCTGCTGCAACGGGTCGCCGGCCGTTTGCTGACCGTCGCCCCACAGATAGGTGCGTCCACCCAGCGCGCCGTGACCGAGTTTGACGTATTCGCGCCACCACGCGCCGCGCAGATAAGCCAGTCGACTGGGCTGATTGATCCGCCACCAACCGTAGCCGATCGGCTCGTGTTGATTGAGGTTGTAGAGGACCGGCAGATCGGGCCAGTGCGGTTCGATGTAGTTGCGGTAGGTCGCATCCTGATCCGCCACCATGTAGAGCACCGCCTTCTCCGTGACCTTCCGGTAAATACGCTCCCACTCCGACGTGCCGCGATGGCGCGCTTCAATCGCTTTCAAGGCGCGGGCAATGGTATTGGCCCCTCCCCACGCGTGCAGCCAAAGCGGTCCGGGTTCGTCATCGAGGAGCAGCGCTTCGATCCACTGCGAGCCTTCGGTATCGACCGCCATTTCGCCCTCGAAGGTGATGTTGCCCACCTTCACCAGCTCGTGCAGCGACTCCGGCGAGGGATAGCCGGGCGCATGCAATCGCAGATTCGGATATACCTCGGCGTAGAGATCGATGATGTCGTCGACCCATTCGACACCCGTCCATCGCAGGTCTGTGCGTTCACCGTAGCGTTCGACCTGCTCGGGGTCTTCCGACGTGAACAACGTGCCCTTCCCGTCCCCGGCGTAATGCCAGATCGAACTGGTGATCACGATGCCTTCCCACTCGAATTCATTCGCATAATGCAGCATGCGAATGAGCGAGTTCATGTCGTCGACCTCGCCGTCGGTGGTGACCACGACGCGCGGTTTCCCGGCGGAAGTCACGGCGACGGTCGCCACCAGCAAGAGGCCGCTCAACCAACCCGCGCATGGCGGATGACGCCTCGGCGCAAAGTCGCGTCCAAGGAACGGAAGGAAGAAAAATCGGAGCCGGCGTATCATGGCTCTATTTTGGTCAGGGTTACGGTTTTGATCTCCGGCATCGCCTCGCCCGGCATCGTCAGCGCCCGGAGTTCCAATCGGACGTCGCCCTCCGCCAAATCAATCACGCCGGCATCGGCTTCCATCCAAACGTCGCGTGACAAATACCCCCCCTGTCGCAACCCCGCCTGTTCGGCCGCGGGATGGGCCGCGCTACCGCCGGATTGATCGATCGTAAACGCGAGTTGCGAGGCGCCTGCTTGCAGGACAAATCGCGACCCGATGGCCTCGGGCGGACAGGCATAGCGGATCGTGGCCCGGTAGTGCCCCGACGCCACGACGCGCAGCGGACAATACGCACTGGCCGCCACATCGCTCCA
Organism: Synoicihabitans lomoniglobus; assembly: GCF_029023725.1. GTDB lineage: Bacteria > Verrucomicrobiota > Verrucomicrobiia > Opitutales > Opitutaceae > Actomonas > Actomonas lomonigloba. The sequence goes on along the minus strand of NZ_CP119075.1, from coordinate 986,628 downwards.
GGCCTCGATCCATTGACCGGCGTAGCCAAATTGCTCGCAGTAGGCGATGCCCTGCCCTTCGCCCGGACTCAGTTCAAATTCGTGCGCTTCGATCGCCACGCGGGGCGCGGCATCGTAACCCACTTCGACCGGCAACGGCGTGAGTTCCGCGGGCACGGCGGTTTGCGCCCAATCACGAAACGCCTGTATTAATGTGGCGTGTTGCTCCGGTGCGGATTCGAGCAGATTTTCGGTCTGGCCCGGATCATCGATCATGTCGTGCAACGTGGAGGCCGTGGCGCGATAGCGATCGGAGCGGATGGACCATCGGCGCCGATCGAACCACGTGTAGTGGTAGCGTTGCGGCATCGCAAAACCCGGACGGCTTTCCAACCGGGCCGACAGATCGATGCCATCGAGCGGCTGGGTAAAAGCCGCCGGATCGTCGATGCCCGCCGCCGCGCTCAGAGTCGGCAGCAGGTCGATATGCGCCGCGTTTTCCTCCACCACCGTGCCGGGGGCGATCCGGGCCGGCCAGCGAATGAAACAAGGCACGCGCACGCCGCCTTCCATCACGGAGGCCTTGGTGCCGAGCATGCCGCCGTTGAACCGCTCTCCCTTGGGCCCGTTGTCCCCCAGGAAAACCACGATGGTGTCGCGGGCCAGATCGAGCTCGTCCAACACCGCCAGCAGGCGCCCCAGGTTCATATCGAGATTTTCGCACATGGCATAGACGGCCCGCGTGTAGGCGTCGGCCGGTTCGGAGCGGTTCCGCCAGCGCTGCCATTCGGCGTGCGGGGCGCTGACGGGGGTGTGCGGGGTATTGAAGGGAACGTAGCACAGAAACGGCCGGTTCTGCTGCGCCTGCTCGCGCATAAACGCGATGGCTTCGTCCGCGAGCACGTCGGCGATGTAACCCTGTTTCGCCACCGGCTCTCCGTTGCGCTCCAACCCGGGATCGTAATAGTCGCCCACGACGCCGCCGCAGAAACCGAAGAAGGTATCAAATCCCTGCGCATTCGGATGCTGCGGCCAATGCGAACCGTTGTGCCATTTGCCAAATGCGCCCGTGGCGTAGCCCGCCTGGTCTCGCAACAACTCGGCCAACGTCACCTCGTCGGTGCGCATGATTTCCCGGTTGCGCGTGACGCCGTGAACCCCCGTGCGCGTCGGATTGCGTCCGGTCAACAGCGCCGCCCGCGTGGGCGCGCACACCGGCTCGACAAAGAAATGATTCAGCCGGGCCCCTTCGCGTGCCAGGCGATCCATGTGGGGCGTATCCAGATACGGGTTACCGTTGATGCCCACGTCGCCGAACCCCTGATCATCGGTCAGCACGATCAGAATATTGGGGGGAGCGGCCCCAAGCATGCCCGCGGCGACCAGGAACAACCAAGCGACCCCCCACCCCTGTCTCAGCGTTTGAATGCGGAGTTTTTCGAGCAGCATGGAAAGGGGCGAATGCATGATCTGTTCAACGGTAGCCCGGCAGATGCGCCTGCTCGGCTTGGAACATTTCCAAACCCATCGCCCGGATCTGGGACGGCGTGCACACCGCCGCCGTTAGCGGATCGAGATACAGCGCTTGGATGGCCAGCTCCACACTTTGCTCGATCGCGGCCTGCGCGCCCACATCGAAAAAGCCCATGTTGCTCGCACACACTGCGGCAAGGTGGCGGGGCAACGCGCCATAACGCGTGGGGTGCACGCCGTTGCCATCGATCATGCAGGCGACCTCCACGCAGCCGTCGGCGGGTAAATTGGTGATGAGCGCGCCGCCGCCGCCCGGCGCTTGATTCATGACGTTCCCGTGAATGCGAAACGGCGTGTCCTTCTCGCGGGCTTCGATGATCCACGACGCGTATTCCCAAGAGCGCGCCCAGCCGAGTTCCATCCGTCCGGCCAGCATGTCGCGGCGCTCGCGATCGCGCTCGTCCCGCCACTGCGGCCAGTTGGTCGCGTAGAAACGGGAGCCGCCGTCGTAGCCCTGGCGCAGCAGCGCCCGGCCGGCGTCGCTTTTGCGGTAATACGGCAGATACTCGGACAGGTGGCCGGAACTTTCGGTGATGAACGCGCCGAAGTGCAGACACATGTCTTTGCGCACGAGATCGCGCGCGGTGTAGGCGAGATTGGCTTCCTTGCCGCCTTTCACATCGGTCGCGTCGTGTGATGCGTTACCTGCCGCGTGCTCGATTTCGGCGGCGGCGAGATCGTCGCGAAATTTTTGATACAAACGATCCGCGTAGAGATCGACTCCCGCGTGTTCGAGCCGTGTGAACCACGCGAGGTGGTTGATGCCGGCGCAGTCCCAGTTCATCTCCGCGATTGGCACGCCCGCATAGTCGGCCAGCAATTGACTGGTGCCTTGCACGGAATGACAGAGACCGACCACGGGGAGCGACGAGGTGCGACCGGCGGCGAGGCACATCATCGCCATGGGATTGGTGTAGTTGAGCACCACGACTTGCGGGCACAGTTCCTCGCAATCTCGCAGCACGCCCAACCACACCGGAATGGTGCGCAGTGCCTTGAAAAGACCACCCGGTCCGATGGTGTCGCCGATGCATTGATCGATCCCGTATTTGAGCGGAATGTCGTTGTCGTGCAGCACGCAGTCGAGGCCGCTGACCTCAATGCAGTTGACCAAATAATCGGTGCCGGAGAGCACGGCTCGACGCTCGGTCGAGGCGACGACTTTCCAGCGTTCGGCGGTCTGCGTTTTCACGAGCTTGCGCACGAGCCGCGCCGTGAGCGCGAGGCGTTTGGCGTCGATGTCGACGAGTGCGATGGTGCCGTCGCGATTGCCGGGAATCTTGATGACATCGTTGATCAAGCGGGGGGCGAAGAAGCTGCCCGCGCCGACAAAGGTGAGTTTGACCGGACGAGACATTTCGCCCGACAGTCCGGCACTCACGGCGTCGTGGGTGTGGCTGTCGTGGCCCCGGGTGGAGGATACTATTTTTGGCACGGCGAGGGAGCGGAATCAGATGTCTTCGTCGGAGAAATGGATGCGGCGTTGAGCCGATGGTCGAGCCGGAGCATCCACGATCGTGGGCACGGTTTCACCAATGGATATCATGCGGGTGACCAGACGTTCGCGGAGTTCAGCCACCACGGAACCGTAGGCGGTGCGACCGATGAGGTTGTCCAATTCCCACGGATCGGCTTCGAGGTCGTAGAGACAATCGTCGGTGTAGGTCGCGGCGGACTCGGCGGAGCCTGCCGTGGAGACGCTGTATTTCCAGCGCGCCGTGCGCACGCAGCGTCCGGTCTGACTTTCGCTGATCTGCACCAACACCTCGCGCGGCCAGGTGGTGTCCCGGTCCAGGAGGGAATGTCCTTCCATCTCGTCAGGCACCGCGATTCCCGCCGCATTGAGCAGGGTCGGAGGCAGGTCGACGAGGCTCACCAGTTGATGCACCGTGCCGCCACCGTCGAAGCCCGGGCCGCAGATCGCGGTCGGCACACGGATGGAGGCGTCATGGCAGGAGCGTTTGTATTCGCTGTTGCGGGTCTTGAAGTGGTTGCCGTGGTCGGACGTGAACAGGATGACGGTGTTGTGCAATTGACCGGTGCTTTTGAGGGCATCGATCAAGCGCCCCAGGGCCTCGTCCAGCCGTTTCACCATGCCGCAGTAGCCGCCCCAGTGTCGTGGTGCCGTGCCGCCCAGTGACGCGAGGTCCGGCGGCAGCCAGCGACCCGTGTAGCGCTCGGCGTATCCGTCGGGAGCGGGATAATCATCGCGGTGGTTTTGGTGATGCGGTTCCAGGAAGGACAGGAACATGAAAAACGGTTGTTCGCGCGGGGTGTCCACATAGCGAATCGCCGCGTCCGTCAACGCGTCGACCCGGTAACCCGGAGGGCGATGTTCGACTCCGTCCTGATCCCAGAGCCGGGTATCGTAGGCATCGGAAACCAGCTCGAGTTGGTTGGCGCCGAGAAACGTTTGGTAACCACCCTGACGGTCGGTCGGCACCGGCCCGAGGTGCTGGTCTTCGGCGAGATGCCATTTGCCCATGTAACCCGTGGCGTAGCCGGCGGCATTGAAGTGATGAGCCAACGTGCGCAGGTGCGTATGCGGCGTGAGTCCGTTGCGCCACACCCCCGTCTGCGTCGCATACAGCCCGGTCTGCAGGCAGGAGCGGGCCGGACCGCAGACCGGCTGACACGTGAAGCTGTTGACGAGGTGGGTGCCGCGACGGGCCAACGCGTCAAAGTTGGGCGTGAGTCCGAGCGGACAGCCATGCACACCGGTGGTGTCGTGACGCTGCTGGTCGGTGAAGAAAACGATGACGTTGGGACGTTTCGATCGGGGCATGACGGGGTAACGGAATATGAGCCCAAGCTGCTCAATGCGCAACCAGCGGCGGTTAGCGCGAGTCGGCGAGGTCGTGATCCCACTGATCGTAGGCGTTGATCACTTCCTGCCGGTCGGACTCGGATCGGTCGTCGGCCGTCACTCGCAACCAATCGGCCAGTCGTTTGCGGAGGTCGTTGATCACGGCCGTAAACTCGGGCTCGGCGGCGAGATTGTGGGCTTCGTCCGGGTCTTCCTGCACATCGTAAAGTTCCTCGAATCCGTCGCCGAACCAGATGTATTTCCAACGCGTGGTGCGCACGCATTTGGTGTGGTCGCCGGGGACATTGAAAGGCGCGGAGTTCGCGAGGGGACCGCCGGAGAGCTGGTCCGCTTCCCACGCAGCCCGGAATTCCTGCGCACTCCGGTAAGCGGATCTCATCTCCGGATAACAGACTTCGGCATGAATTTCATCGCGGTGGCTGGCGGTCTCCCCCCGCAACAGCGGCACCAATGAGCGGCCCTGGCAAACCGGCGGCGGCACGATCCCTGCGAGTTCCAAGATGGTCGGCAGGATGTCGACATGCTCACTGAGGGTCTGGCGGATGACCTGCGGCTGCAGTTGTTCCGGCCAATGAATCAGCGTCGGCACATGCAGCAAATCGTCGTAAAGCAGCAGGTCCTTTTTCACCAATCCGTGGTGCCAACAAAAGTCTCCATGATCGGACACGAAGACGATCATGGTCCGGGCGGCATCGGGTCGCTCGCGCAGGGTGGCGACAATACCGCCAATCAATTCATCGACGAACGAGCACATGGATCCGTAGATGGAAAGGTAACGGCGGCGGTCCGCCTCGTCGGCCGTCGCCGATCCCTGCGCCCCCCGTTTCACGCGCACCCGGGGATGCTTGGAATTGAGCTCGGATTCATCCCACTCCGGCAGCGGAATCGCCTCCTGTGAATAAAGGGACTCAAACCGCCGCGGAGCCAGGTGGGGCACGTGGGGATCACTGAACGAGGTCACCACGCACCACGGTTGATCCGCTGGCGCAGCCCGCAGATGCCGTTTCGTTTCGGCGGCGATCACGCCGCTGCCGGTCACCTCGTCGGGAAAATCATGATACTCGCCGGAGTCATGGGAGTTTCCCGAAAACAGCTTCTTCATCGAACGTCGCTCCAACGCCAGATACGCCGCGCGATTCGGCTCCTCCGCCCGCTCGGGACCGTGTGAATCATAGCCGTCAAAATTGGCGATCATCTCCGACTCGGGCAGCAGGTGATTTTTGCCGGAATAGGTCAGGTGATAACCCTGCTGGCGCAGCACTTTGAACAGATGCGCTTCATGCGCCCCCAGCCGGCCGTCATTCTCGAGGACGCCGTGACCGTGTCCATAGCGCCCGCTGAACAAGGAACAACGCGATGGCACGCAAACGGGGGCTTGCGCGAAGTGCCCCCGGAGATCGACGCCTTCAGCCGCCAAGCGATCAAGGTGGGGAGTTTGGATCCATCCGCCGTGACAGGACAGCGCATCGAAGCGCTGTTGGTCCGTCATGATGAATAATAAATTGGGGTGTTCTGGCGAAGCTGCCATGGGGAGGGGGTGGTTCTGCTAAGGCGACTATCGCGCCGCAATTGTGACCGAAATCATCATGTTGAAACGATCCGGTTTACGTTAGCTGTTCGGCGAGGCTCCGTAGTCGGGACCCTCGCGCATGATACTGTCGTTGATGCGGAGGAGCGCGGCTCGCAGGCGCGCGACAACTGCGGGATGGCGCGCCGCCACGTCCTCGGACTGGCCGGGATCCGCTTCCAAATCAAACAGTTGAAAATTCGCGTAACCGCTCGCCTTGATGTCGGGAATCCACGCCTCCTCGAACAAGTTCCGCCGGGAGATTTCCCGATCCGGGTCCGCCACGAAAGACCACCGGCCGTCGCGCAAAGCCACTATCGGTCGCGACTTATGGAGATGCCAAACCATCGGCTGGGGCCGCACGAAGGTCTCAGCCGATCCTCGCAACACCGGCGAAATGTCTGCCCCGTCCAAATGCACTCCCGTCGGGCTCGGTAATCCCAGCAGACCGCACACGGTCGGCAGCACATCCACCACTCCGGCCGGCGTGGACTCGACGCGCCCGGCGGGCACCGTGCCCGGCCAGCTCACAATCCCCGGCACGCGAAGACCGCCTTCCCAATTGGTGCCTTTCACCCCGCGCAGCTCCCCCACCCGGTCCCGACGATAACTGCCGTTGTCCGAAGCGTAGATGATCAGCGTCTCCTCCGCGGGCGCGATCGATCGCAGCGTTTGGATCAATCGCCCAATCGCGCGATCGGTATTTTCAACCGTCGCCGAATACACCGCCCCTTCCTCCGTTGGCTCCCCGTAATGCGCCGTGAGTTCGGGCGGCGCGGCCAACGGGTGATGCGGTTCCTGGAACCACACATTGAGAAAAAACGGCTGCCCGGCGGGACGCGGTTGCCGCAACCAGGCGATGGCCTCGTCGACGACCAGCTGCGCGGCGTATCCGGTGAGGCGCCCGACCGGTCGGCTGTTGCGGACGAAGTTAACCGGATCGCGATGGCTGGGTTTCGCGTTGTTGGCGGTCGCAAACCAGTGATCAAAACCATGGTCCGCCGGCGTTGGCTTGGCGCGCTCCGGGGTGGACCATCCCAGGTGCCACTTGCCCACGTGCGCGGTGGCGTAACCCGCGTCGCGCAAGATCTCCGCCAACGTGATCTCCCGATTGAGGAGATGGGATTCCTGGCTCTGATCGTGAACCCAGCTGTAGATGCCCGCCCGGATGTGATGCCGACCGGTCAGCAACGTCGCTCGCGAGGGCGAACACACCGCCGCTCCCGCATAAAAATCGGTAAACCGCATCCCGTCGGCGGCCAACTGGTCGAGCACCGGCGTGCGCACCGGACCGTCGTAGCAACCCAGGTCGCGGTAGCCGAGGTCGTCCGAAAGCAGCACCACCACATTGGGTCGCACGGGCGGGGTCGACGCCAGCAGCGCCCCCACGCTGCCCGTGGTCGCGATGGCACGGACCTCCGCCGCCGACAGCGCCCGTTTGAAGATCGCCACATCATCGACCACCGAAACACACGGATGCGTCAGTTGTCCGCCGCCGCGGCCGATGCGCATGAGCCGCTCGGCGTGACTGCCGGTGGATCCATCGTAATTCACCGTCTGCAACAGCGCGCCGTTTTGATAAATCTCCAACGAGCCTCCCGCTTCCGTTCCGCTCCGCTGCACCAGCGCGTAGTGATGAAACCGGTCCGGGCTGAGGTCGGGCCAGACGCCCCCGCGGCGGTGGTTTCGTCCCCCACCCCAAAACAGCTGCTCCGTAAACGACCCCAGGTAAAACCGATGATCATAATCCCCACGCACGCCGGGTGACCGATTGCCCACCCACACGAGTTCCGGCTCGAAGTCGGGCGTGCGGGCAAAAAATGAAATCGATTTGGGACCCGGCCCCACCTCCAAACCGAGTTCAACAAAACCCGCTCCGTCGGTCAGATCGAGAGCCCGGCCGTCCGCTCCCGTCACAAACTCCGCCGGTCCGCCGGACTCCTCCACGTAGGTGCCGTCATGCGATTTCAAGGCATCGCTAAAATCGCCATCAAGTTTCCAGTATCCAAAAAGCTCGGACGGGGTAAAGCCCACCGCGGGGGCCATTTCCTGCGCCGCGAGGGTTGTCGGGCCCGGGCCGCCCGGCAGGGAACCGAGGGATACGAGAAAAACGAAAGCACGGGCGCCGGAGCGGAAACGCTTGCACCGCGTAGTTGCGAATATCGGGGCAAGACGCATGAAAAACGAGGAAGAGGAAGGAGCGACGATCAAGGGGAAGACGGCCGACGAGATCCCATCAGAGCACCGCCGCCGCGGTGGCGTAAACCCGAGCCAAATTCATCCGGTTGAATTTCGCCTGCATCGCTCAACCTGCGCTTATGATCATCAAGATGAAAACGCGACCCATTGCATGCGTCGTGTCCTCGTCGTCGAGTAGGCGCAGCGCCGTGACAGCCGCGCGCGCTTTCCCTTCCCCGCCTCCCCTCATGAAATCCCCCCCCCGTTGCCCTGTATCCGGACGACGGCCCAAGAACCGGCAGATTGATCAATCGATGATCCGTCAACGAGATGAACGCTCCGACCGATTGACGCCCCCGGAGGCACCGTGGCACGTTCCTTCTTCTCCAAACCGGGTGGCTTCGCCCCGAGCCCTCCGCTTAAATGCGCCGCGCGATCGTGCCCGGCGTTCTCCCTGAGGGCATCGTCCGCCTCATGTCTCCACCCCGCTCCCTCACCACGCACCGGCTGCCAAAGCGCCTCTCGAGTCTGCCCCGGATTGCCACTTTGCTCACCATCATGACCGTTTCCGTCCCCGCGGCCACCCTGAGCCCGACGCACCTGCGCACCGAATACCGCACCAATCCCCTGGGCGTCGACAGCCCCCGTCCCCGCCTCTATTGGCAATTGCAGTCGACCGCGCCGAACACGCACCAAATCGCCTACGAGATCCGCACCGCCGCGACGTTGGGCGACCTGTCTGCGGCGAAATCGCCGCGATGGAAATCCGGCCGCGTCGACTCCGACCGCACCACGCACATCGTTTACGAAGGACCGGCGCTGGTCTCGCGCGAGGTGATGCACTGGCAGGTGCGTGTGTGGGACAATCACGGCCACGTCTCAGCATGGAGCGAACCCGCCCGCTGGGAAATGGGCCTGCTCGAACCCTCCGATTGGTCGGCCGATTGGATCGAGGCCGCCATCGATGAAGACACCTCCATCTCCAACCCCGCGCAGTATTTCCGCCGGGACTTTGCGCTGACCAAACCGATCGCATCCGCGCGGCTCTACATCACCAGTCATGGTGTCTACGAAGCATCGCTCAACGGCCAACGTATCGGCGAAGATCTGTTGACGCCCGGTTGGACCAGCTACGCCCACCGCCTTCCCTACCAAGTGCACGACGTCACCGCCCTGCTGGTCGAGGGCGACAATACCCTCGGTGCCCTGGTGGGCGACGGCTGGTGGCGCGGGCAAATGGGCTGGGGCGGCAAGCGCAACAATTACGGCGAAAAACTCGCGCTCATCAGCCAACTGGAAATCACGCACTCCGACGGCTCCATCACCCGGATCGGCACCGACCCCACCTGGCGGGCCGCAACCGGCGCGATTCTCTTCTCCGATCTCTACAACGGTGAATCCTACGACGCGCGACTCTTTCCCGACGGCTGGAATCGCCCCGGTTTCAATGCCACCTCGTGGACCGGCGCGGTGGTCCGCGACCACCCCAAGTCCAACCTCATCGCCACGGTCAACGACCCCATGCGCCGGATCGAAGAGATCACGCCGGTAAACGTCACGCCCCTCGGCGACGACCGCTGGCTCTACGATCTCGGGCAAAACATGGTGGGCTGGGTGCGACTCAAAACGACCGGCCAACCCGGCGAAACCTTCGTGCTGCGCCACGCCGAAGTGCTCACTCCCGACGGAAAGCTCTACACTGAAAACCTCCGCTCCGCCCAGCAAACAGTGCACTACACCCGCCACGGCGACGGCGATGAAACCTACGAACCTCACTTCACTCTCCAAGGATTTCGCTACGTCGAACTGACCGCGCCTAATCCACCCGTGCCCGACGCCATCACCGGCATCGTGATCCATTCCGATCTGCGCCCCACTGGCCAGTTCACTTCTTCCGACGAGATGCTCAACCAGCTGCAAAGCAACATCGTCTGGGGCATGAAGGGCAACTTCGTCGACGTGCCCACGGACTGCCCCCAGCGCGACGAACGCCTCGGCTGGACCGGTGACACGCAGGTCTTCGCACCCACCGCTTCGTTCCTCATGGACACCGCCGCATTCTACACCAAATGGACCGGCGACGTCATGGCCGACCAGGAAACCGACGGATCCATCCCCAACGTCATCCCCAAGGTGTTGAAGGAAGGCGGCGTGGCCGGCTGGGCCGATGCCGCCGTCATCGTGCCGTGGACCGTGTATCTAAATTTCGGTGACAAACGCATTCTCGAAACCAACTACACCTGCATGCGCAACTGGGTCGAAAAAGTCCGCCGCGAGACGGGCGACAATCTGATCGTCAACGGCTCCGGCCACTTCGGAGACTGGCTGTTCTTTAAAACCAGCAAATGGAACGTGCAGGACGCCATCACCGACAAGGACCTGATTGCCACGGCCTACTTTGCCCGCTCCACCGCATTGTTGGCCAAAACGGCCCGGGTGCTGGGGCACGAATCCGATGCAGCGACCTATGCGGTCCTGAGCCGCCAGATCAAAACAGGGTTTCAACGAGAGTTCATCACTCCCGGCGCCCGCCTGATGTCGGATACGCAGACCGCCTACGTGCTCGCGCTCGGGTTCGATTTGGTGCCGCCCGCTCAGCAGGCCGCCGTCGCCGCCCACCTGGCCGCGAATGTCCGGCAATACGGACACCTCACGACCGGCTTTCTCGGCACGCCGCTGCTGACCGACACATTGTCCGAAAACGGCTACACCGACCTCGCCTTTGAGTTGCTCATGCGCCGGGACTACCCGTCGTGGCTCTACCCGGTGACGCGCGGTGCCACGACCATCTGGGAACGCTGGGACGGCATCAAGGAAGACGGATCATTCCAAAACCGGGGCATGAACTCGTTCAATCACTACGCCTATGGAGCCGTCGGTGATTGGATCTACCGCACCATCGGCGGCATCCAGTCGACCTCTCCCGGCTACCGCACCGTTCGCATCGCCCCCGTCCCCGGCGGCGGTCTGACTCACGCCAACACGAGCTTCGAATCCCTGCACGGCCGTATCAGCAGTGCATGGCGGATTGCGGACGGCGTCTTCGCCCTCGAAGTCACCGTGCCACCCAACACCACGGCCGCAGTCGTGGTGCCCCACCCCGGTGACTCTGCGCCGATCACCGTCGATGCCGGGACCGGCTCTACGCCGACCCCAACGACTCACGCCGACGGCCATACGACCTACGAAGTAGGCTCCGGCACCTACCGGTTCAGAACGCCCTGGCACGATGCCTAGACCGCCCGGCGGCGCCCCTTCACTCGCGACATGAAAACACGCCTTTTATCTTTAACCCCGTTGCTGCTCACGGGACTCGCGCTCCGGGGGCAGTCCGTGAACCCGGACCATGTGGACCGCGTGCCGAATCCGGCTTCCGTGGCCTATAAACAAGAGATCGGTCGCGATCCGAGCACATGGCAGTGGAACATCCCGCTGGAACTTCCGCGCGTCACGCACGGTGTGGTCCGCAGCGCGGCCATGGATCGTGACATCGGTTTCAATATCTACCTGCCTCCGAGTTACGCATCCGCGCCTCACACGCGTTATCCGGTCGTCTACTACTTCCACGGTGCCACCGGCAGCGAGACGTCGGACATTCCCGTGACGGAGTATGTCGCGGCCCAAATCGAAAAGGGCAACATTGGCGAAGTCATTTACGTGCTGCCCAACGCCGGTCACTTCAGCGGATACCGGGATCGCGCGACCGGCAATGTCAGGGTCGAAACGTATTTGATTCATGAATTCATTCCCGAGATCGATCGCCGCTACCGCACGATCGCCTCCCGCGAGGGTCGGGCCTTGATGGGCTTTTCCATGGGCGGCGGAGGAGCCACCCGCCTGGGACTTAAATATCCCGACATGTTCAGCGCGGTGGTTTCGTTCGGCGGAGCCCTCGGTGCCAACCCCGCCAGGCGTGCCGAAAACGCCGAGACGGCTGCCGATCCCGACAACGTTTACCATTGGGCCACCCTCAACCAAACCAGGATCCGCGATCGGATCGGCCTGTATTTTATCGTGGGCGGGACCGACCGCATGTATGCGCACCATGCTCCTTTTCTGGAGCACCTGCATGGGCTTGAAATCAACTTCCACTACCGGGTGCTCGCCGGAGTAGGTCACGACATCTGGCGCTCCATGGACCAATGCGGCGGAGATGCCATCCGATTCGTTTCCGCCCAGCTCGCCGCCTCGACCTCGGATCAGATGACCACCCGCTAACCGCTAAAGCTCCCCCCGCTGATCACGCCCGCGCCAAGTCCGTCGCGGTCGGCGCCGTCACGTCAGACCACATCGCTCACTCCCGGGCGTTCAGCGCACCAAATGCGGAACCCTGCTCACCACCGCTTCGGTGCGGTCGGGCAGCGTGTTTCCTTCGTGCCACACCGGCTCGAGGATAAACTTACGCTGCAGCTGGGGCACGCCCCATTCGTTGGCGTGAATCGCCGCGATCAACGCGTCCACTCCGGTCACGGCGATTTCCGTGTTCGGCACCGGAGCCCCCGAGTGGTCGGGAAATTCCTCCATCAGGACCATCAAACTCGCATACGCGACGTCCTCCGGCACCTTGCGCCCGGTCGATTCGATCCACCGGTAAACTCGGGAAATGAATCCGATCACCACATCCGGTTGGTAACGATCCATCCAACGGCAAAACGAATCACGATCATCCGGCGCGCTGGTGAGCAGGGGAATGTGGTCTTGGGGCGGCACCAACTTGTGTTGCTGCGCCATCGCCGCCCCCAACCGGACCCGGTCATCGTAAGCCTCCGGTTGATGCTGTAACACCGCGCACCCGATGCGGCGGTAGCCTCGCTTCACCACCGTTTCCCAGACCAGTCGCCCGGTCTCAAATACATCCGGCGCCACCACATGAAACGGGATGGGATAAAATCCCAAATCGAGACCGATGACGGTGAAATCCTTCATCATGGTGTTCAGTCGTTCGAGGTCGTCGCCAAACAGAAATTGCGGGGCCAACAGTCCACGAATGCCGCGATGGGACAACACGCGACAAGCCTGCTCCAACGAGGCATACTCCGCCAAATCGAACACCTGCAGAATGAATCCCCGCTCCTCCGCCCGGGCCTTCGCCGCGGGCAAAAACCGACCGTGTTGTTCGCCGCCCTGGATCCGAAGATCCATCAGGTAGGCGAGCACCGAACCACTGCCCTTTTCATGTCCCGCCCACCGACACTGCGCCAACACCGCCAACGCCGGATCGGGCCGGTAACCCAGTTCCTTGGCCGCTTTCATCACCCGGTCCCGGGTGGTCGGATTGATTGCCGGCGCATCGCGCAGCGCCAATGACACCGTCGACTTGTCGAGATGAAGATGGCGGGCGATATCCTTTTGGGTGATACGTTTGCTCATGGGTGGGGTAAACCTGGCGGCCCCGTGATTCAATGGCGCGACTGGCATCTGGCAAGAGCCGTCAACGCCATCGCCGATGAGCTCGACGCCGGCAAATCACGGAGTCACTTGAGCATCATTCAACATTTCCACCCCGGAGGCGGCGTGCAGGCGGGCGATCTCCGCGCTACTCAAAGCCCGGTCAAACACCGCCAGCGCGCCAAATTCGCCAATGGTCGCCTCCCGCAGCATCGAGCCGACCGCATAACGCGAGCCGACGGTGAAATCCGCGCCACCGCCGGGTTTGGTGGTCGCGTGTTGCGCAGGATCGTAGGCGAAAATTCCGCGGCCGTGGTAATACGGATTCATGCCCCGGTCGCCCCCGTCCGGCCCTTCCTGCGTAAAATAACGATCCGCTCGCCGGTCCGCCTCCGGCTGCAGCGGCCGCTCTTCAAACCGGCCATTGATGTAGGCCCGTAGAAAACGCCCGTCGTAGGTGAACGCGAGCGTGCACCATTCGTCCGTCGGCACTTCCTCGCGCGTGGCCGCGTAGTCCGCGCACCATGGAAAGGCACTGCCGTCGGCCCGTCGCGTGACCCCTCCTTCGTTGGATACATGCGGCGTCAGTTGGTTGCGGCCGCCGTAGGTCGGCATGTTCATCAACAAAGCATACTGGCGCGTTCCGGTGTCATCTCCCGCTCCCTGACCCTCGCTCCACATGCCCGCGATGGTGCGACTCTGATGCAGGTTGCTGACTTTGACGGCGGCAAACATCGTGACCTGCGCATTCGGACCGGAGATATTCAAGGGCCCGGTTTCCGCATAAGGGATCCGAAAATAGTGAGCGCCATCCAGCACGGCGGCATAGCCACCGAAAGGCCCGGCGTTGGTGCGAGGAATCGTCCCACCCACTTCTTGGAGGGGAAACGTCCCGCGGCCCGCAATCGCCCGCCGGGGAGTCCCCGCCGGTTCACTAAAATCCCACCACGCGACGAGACCCGGAAGGTTGAGGATCTCATCCCGAGGGGACGCAATTCCAGCCGGGTGGGAACAGCCTCCGATCAATATCAGACCGACGCCAATAATCATGCCCTGCGCCCATCGGGCGCGGGATGCGTGTCGCAACCCATCGTGCCTAGTGGTCATGACCGTCCTCCTTCCGGGCCGTGGCGGCCAAGACCTGACCATCGGTCAGCAATTGCGTGCGCAGCCGGTCATACGGCACATCCTGCACCGGCACCTCCAGGTCGAGCGCGAGCGCGGCGGCGGTCGCCGCCGACTGTCCCAGAATCATGAATACGGGCTCCATGCGAATGGAGCCGTAGGCGATGTGCGTGGCCGAACAAGCCACCGGCACAAGCAGGTTCGCCGCCTGACCGCGCCGCGGCACCAGCGACCCGTAGGCGATGGTATAGGGCCCGTTGAGATGCACGCCGATGTCACCTTCGTTTTGCACGTAGCCTTCCGGGGTGATGTAGCGCTGGGTATTGTGAGAATCGATGGTGTAACTGCCCATACCGATGGGTTCGGGAGTCGGCTCGCGTTGGCGCAATTGGTTCTCCGTCATCACATGCCGCCCGACCATGCGCCGCGCCTCGCGGATGTAGAGTTGGTGCGGCCAGTTGCCATTGTCGGTGAACTCGTCGCGGACCAGTCCCCACCGGTTGAACTCCGCCTGCACGTCGGCCGGGATGCGCGGATCGTGGGCCAGAAACCAAATGAGCCCCTGCTGGTAGTCGCGGTGTTCTGCGATGATCTCCCGGCGACGTTCGTAGCTGGCCTCGGGGTAATCGTAGTTGTAGCCGATGTTGTCATAGCTGAACGGACCGTGGTTATTGGTGTCGGTCTTGTGATTGGGCAGTCGGTCGAACTTGCCGAAAAGACCGCGCCATCCGGCGTCAAAAACCCGCACGATCAGTTCGTATTGGCTCGGGTCGTAATGAGCGGGTTTGGGCCACGGCACGAGGTTGTCGGGATCGTTGGTGTAGCACGTGCGAAAACAATACGCCTGCACCCGGTGGTCGGCGCTGCCAAATTCACCCGGCGGTTCGGTGCTGATGCGGGGCAATACGCCACTCGTCGGATCCCCCGGCACGACGTAGGGGTCGATCGGCCGCGGCACGACCCGTTCACCGAAGTGGTGGTTGTGATGCAACACCCCCGTCTGCACGCCGTTGTGCTCCTCGCCGTATTCATGGTTGGCCTCACGGCCGACGCGAAAATCGACGCCCGCCGCCGCCATGAGATCGCCCTCATAGGTGGCATCGATGAACATCGCCCCCCGATAGGTCGCCCCGCTTAATGTAGTGATAGCGGTGATACGATCACCGTGCATCGCCACGCCCGACTCCCGGTCGAGCCATTCATCGCGCACGACCTCGATGTCGTGCTCGGCCACCCACGCCTCGAAAATGCTTTCGGCCACGCTCGGTTCGAACAGCCACATGGTTTCGGTCTCGTCATCGATCGCCCGATGGCCCTGGCCCTTGTTACCGAATTCAGCGCGTTTTTGCCAGGTCCAGGCATCCGGTTGCCGGTAGTGCTGCCAGACGCGGTGATAGAACTCCTGCGCGAGCCCGCCGATCACGGATTTGTCACCGCTGTCGGTGAAACCGAGTCCGCCGGAAGTCAGCCCGCCGAGGTGTCGGTCGGGAGAGACCACAATGACCGTTTTGCCCATTTGCCGGGCTTGGATCGCGGCAGTGAGGGCCGCCGAGGTGCCACCGTAAACGACGACGTCGTGTTCGGCGGCGATGAGTGCCCCGCATCCGCAGAGGGCAACGAGGAGATACCGGAAAGCATGCATGGATGAGCAGAGGTTCAAGGGGGTGGAGGGATTTAAGGGACGAGGCTGATGCGGACGTCGTCGTAGCGCGTGCCGCGTTCGTAGGATTGGCGGATACCAAACCAACCACCGACGGGCATCGTGGCAACCGGGCCTTCCAGCATGAGTTCTCCGTTCTGACTCCAACTCACGTGGTCGCCCCGCACTTCGATACGGTGCTGCACCCATTGCCGCATATACGCACGGTCCAGGATAACGCCTTCCCCCCAGGGACTGCGATAGTGGACGTGGGGCACCGTGTCATCCGTGCCGGGCGTCTGGCGCTGGTAGGCGATTTCAATGCCATCGTGCGGCAAATCGGGCGACGAGGCACCGAGCACGAAGCCGATGAAGTCGTTGTCGTGGGCGCGCTGGCGAAACTCGATCACGTAGTGAGCCGCGTCGGCGGGCAACGGCGTGCCCACGTAGGCGATGGAGTTGCGCGAGCGACCGGCCTGTTCGGCATAGTCGGCGACGGTGCCATCTTCGAGAATGGGGATTGTCCAGAACGAGCGCCGGGGACCCGCCGGTTCGACATCGGCGATGATCCACTTTCGCAAGGCATGACCTTCGTGCACATTGGTCGCGTAACCGAGACCGGTCGGCGGAGGTTGGTCGATGATGTTCCGACCGACGCCACCACGCGAGGCCGCTCCAAAATCATCCGCAAAAACAATCTGAGGTTCGGCGGCGGCGATGAAAGCCAACATGGGCCAGGTGAAAAGTGCGCAGGCCACGCGGACATGCGCTGAAATTCGGGGTAAATTCATACAAACAGGGGTGAGGTTCCACGATTCCTCAGGTCCTGGGACCGAGCCTCAACCTTCGATAAAATCATCCAGTTGAATCCCGCTTCAACGGGATGCATAAAGTCGCAACGTCGACCACTTGAATGTTGATCCCGTTCCCGCAGAGTGGACCGCGCCCCTCCCTACCCCGTCATGCTGAATCGCTTGTTATGCTTTTGTGCGCTCATCGCGAGCGCCGCCGCCGCCGTCGCCGATCGGCCCAACATCATCTACATCCTGGCCGATGACCTGGGTTACGGCGACCTGGGTTGCTACGGACAAAAAAAGTTCGCCACGCCTCACCTTGACCAGCTCGCCGCTCGCGGGATGCGGTTTACGCAACACTACGCCGGATCCACGGTTTGCGCGCCCTCCCGCTCGGCCCTGATGACTGGTCAACATACCGGGCACACCGCCATTCGCGGGAATTCCGAGGTGCAACCCGAGGGCCAGCATCCCTTGCCTCCCGCGACCACCACCCTCGCCGAACTGCTCCAACACCAGGGCTACCGCACAGGTCTTTTCGGCAAGTGGGGACTCGGAGCGCCGGGCTCCGGCAGCGAACCCATCGATCAAGGGTTCGACCGCTTTTTCGGCTACAACTGCCAGCGTCAGGCTCACCACTACTACCCTTATTTTCTCTGGGACGATGATCAGCGCGTCATGCTCTGGCGCAACTTTGACCGAGCGACTGGCACCTACGCGCCCGCGCTGATTCAGGAAAAAGCGCTGAACTTCATCGATGATGCCGCCGCCGCGCCGGGACAGCCTTTCTTCCTATTCTACGCTCATGTCGCGCCGCATGCCGAAATGGCGGCGACGGCGACCGACCTCACCCCGTTCCGCGGCCAATTCGAGCCCGAGACGCCTTTCGTCGGCACCGATTCCGGTCCCCGATTCCGCCAAGGTCCCTACGGTTCCCAACCCGAACCTCGCGCCACGTTTGCCGCCATGGTCACCATGCTCGATCGGCACGTCGGTGAGATCGTCGCCAAACTCGACGCCTTGGGCTTGAGCGACAATACTCTCATTCTGTTTTCCTCCGACAACGGTCCCCATCTCGAAGGTGGGCACGACCCGGACTATTTTGACTCAAACGGTCCGTTGCGTGGCTACAAACGCGATCTCTACGAAGGCGGCATTCGTGTGCCCTTGATCGCTCACTGGCCCGGGAAAATCCCCGCCGCGCATACCTCCGACCACATTTCCGCGCAGTGGGATTTGTTGCCCACGTTCTGCGAACTCGCCGGCGTCACCCCGCCAACCAACATCGATGGAATCTCTCTCGTGCCGGAACTCACCCATGACAAATCCCAGGTCGAACACGATCTCCTCTACTGGGAATTCCATGACCAAGGCGGCCGCATGGCGCTGCGCCAGGGCGACTGGAAAGTGGTGCGCTACAACGTCGATGCCGCCCCGGATTCCCCCGTGGAGCTCTACGACCTCGCTCACGACCCGGGAGAAACCGCCGACATCGCCGCCGACCATCCCGCCATCGCCTCCCGGCTCGACAACTTGATGAAAAACGCCCGCGTTCCCGCCACCTTCCCCCGCTTTAATTTTCGTTGATGCGAAAACCTCCCGCCGTGCCATCGCGGTCGCCCCTGGACGTGCTGCATCCGTTTCAACAGGATGACCCTTGCACGGTTGGTGCCCCCCGCTACGGCCCTGTCAACTCCCCCCTTCCTGGCCTCCGCCGCCGTCTGCCCCTCCCCATGCCCCTTCCCCGCCTCCTTGCGCCTCTCGCGTTCGCGGTCACACTCGTATCCGCATCCCTCGCCGAGCCTCTCGTTCCTCGACTCGACGGACCGTGGCTGAAACTTGTCGGCAAACCTCCACTCGAAAAATGGGCCACTCCCCGCGCCGAACCGGTGGATTTCACCGCCTTCCAAGCCGACGACGGTTCCTGGCATCTCATCTCCTGCATTCGCCATACGAGCCACCCCGGCAACTCCCGCCTGCTCTATCGCTGGTCAAGCCCGAGCCTAACGCGCGAAGGCTGGCAACCGAAGGGTATTTTTCTCTCCTCCCACGCCGACTGGGACCATCGCGAAGGCCACCTGCAGGCGCCGTTTCACGTGGTCGAAAACGGCACGCATCACCTGTTCTACAACAGCAACGGCGCGCATCTGCTCACCAGCCCCGATGGCCTCGAATGGACGCCCCACGGCCTCACCGCCGTCTTCCCGATGGGCCGCGATGTTTGCATCCTCGACGACCGGCAGGCGTCGGGCCGTTGGATTGCCTACTACACTTCGCCCGAACCCGGGATCAACCCCGCCACGCGCGACCACACCATTCGCGCCCGCACCGCCCCTCACCTTACCGGACCCTGGAGTGACGCGGCCACCGAGATTCCCCCGATCACGCCTCCCGCCAAAGGCTACACCTTCGTCTACGCGGAGAGCCCGTTCGTGATCAAACGTCAGGACTACTACTATCGGTTCGAGCAACTATACGTCTTTCGCTCAAAGGACCCGCTCAAGTGGGAAGGCCCACCCGTCGCCAGCCTCGCCCCCGAAACGCCCATCAAGTTCCTCGCTCCGGAGATCGTCACGCATGAGGGCCGCGACTACTTGCTCGCCTACCAATGGCTTAACGACGACCCCCGGGGCATCTATCTCGCGCCCCTCGCTTGGGAGGAAGTGGAAGCGCCATGAAACCAAACCTCTGGCCCATCCGCACGGGTCAAAAACACGCGCCCTGGATCTGGGTTTTCCTGCTCTCCGGCCCGTGGGCGGCGAAACTCTACTTCGAACAAATTTCGCAGGTCGCGATCACGTTCAAGCTGAGCGAATTCACCAACGTTCCGGCGCTCATCACCGCCGTGGGCAGCTTCAACCTGCTGTTCAATATTTTCGTCGGCGCGACCTGCAACTACTCCAGCGATCGCGTCTGGACCCGCTGGGGCCGACGCAAACCATTTTTGCTCGTGGGCTGGGGCACCATCGCCATCGGCTGCATCATTTTGCCTCAGATCAGCACCCTGTGGCTGTTGATCACCGCGCTGTTCTTTTACGAGATGCTGCGCGATGTCGACAACCCGGCCGAGTCGCTGATCAACGAGGTTGTTCCACCCAAACAACGCGGTCGGTCGCAGGCCACCATGACCTTCGTGCGCGAGGCCTTGAAGGTGCTCTTCTTTGCCGTGCTCATCGGTCGCTGGGACGAGGTCTACCATCTGCCGTTTCTCGGCACGGTCACCGGCGACAAGGCCGTCTTCTGGACGGGCACCGTCATCGCCCTCGGCACCATGGCCTTTGTGGGTTTCGGTATCAAAGAAACGCCACCCGCGGTCCTGCCCCCCAAGTCGCCGCCTCTCACCGTCGCACGCGTCTGGACGCTGGGGCGCGACTTCGTGCGCAACGTTTTCGGCGAGCCGCAATGGCGCCCCATCTACGCCGTCGCGGTGTCGCAGATGATTTTCTGGATCGGTTTTGGCAGTCTCACGCCCTTGCTGTTCACCGAGGAATGGGGGCTGTCCAAACAGACCTACGGGAACATCATCGCCCTGGGTTCACCCTTCGTGCTCCTCATCTGTCTGCCCCTCGGCGGCTGGATCTCCGATCGCCTCGACCGCCTCGTGCTTTACAAGATTTTGGCTGCCGGTGTCACCGCCTGCCACCTCGTCTTTTTCGTCTACCTGAAGTTGCGCGTGGGCGACGACGCGTCACCGCCGTTCGGAGCGATTCTCACCTACTGGCTGATCCATACCGGTATCGGCAGCATCGGCGTCGTTTGCACGGTCTCGATGATGTTCGATTTCGTGCCCCGCCATCGCCTCGGCACCGTCTCGGCCGGCATCGGCATCACCCGCGGAGTGGCCAGCATCTTCGTTAACAACGGCATCGGACTCTGGGTCACCGGCGCTTCTCACTTCTCGGGCGAAGCCGCCGTCGGCACCTACGACTACGAAAGTGGCTTCCTCTACCTCGTGGGATGCGGCTGCCTCTCCACCTGGGTCGCCTTCTGGTTCGCCCGGCAGGTGAACTCCGGTCGCATCAAAAAACTCGGCGTGCTCGAAGCCGAACAAGCCGACCCCGCCGCTCCCCTGCCATAAAGAGTCAATACTTAATGCTTGCGGTCCGTCGCCTATACCAATCCGGACTTCCAGTCAGCCGCGCGCGAAGCATTCCTCTGTGCGATTCTTAACCACCACCACACGGAATAAATATAGATCCCTTTCGCCTCCAGGCAATGGTTACACACAAGAATGTCCTGAATCTTTTTTGGACCCCAGCTCGGTCGCTTCTTCCGCAGCTTGATGATCAGAGCCACCACCTCCTCGGTGGTCTGATGGGAACAGCCTCGCCCCGCCGCGATAGATCGCGCAGCCCGTCGGCTCCTCGGGCGGCATAACGACTCAACCACTTGTGGCCGCTCTTACGACTGATATCGAAATTTTCGCACAACGGCGAGACGGTGAAGCGGTCGGCGGCCGCCAAATTAACGAACTGCATCATGTGATCCATAGGGTAAGCGTCCGTTCTACCGCGTATGCGGAAGGGGTTGACGAGGTAGGAGGTCGTGCGCTCGACAGTTCCCACGCTGTTGATGATCGTCTCTTGGCGGCGGATGCCGTCGGCGTCGTAACTCAGATTGATCGTGGAGAGGTCGCTGTGGGTGCGGACGGCCACGCGCGCACCGTTGGCATCGTAGTCATATTCGAAGCGAGCAATGGCATGGGCGTAGGTCAGCGACGGATGCGTGGCATCGGCCGTCTTGGTTTTGAGTCGGTTGAGACTGTCGTAGCCAAAGGTGGTGGTGTGACCGTTGAAGTCGGTGCGGTGCCAGAGGTTGCCCCATTCGACGTAGTCGAGGGACTCGGCGGCGGCGGGCAGGATGCGCGAGGTGCGACGGCCGAGGGTTGACGGCGGGAACGTGCGGGCCTTCAACCCAGTTCGCCCTTTTTACCTGTGACCGCGTTAGCTACTGAACTTTTCGACTACGACCTACCTGAGCACCTCATCGCGCAGGCTCCCTCCGCGCAGCGAGACGCTTCACGGCTGTTGGTCGTCGATCGCAAAACCCAACAGGTCACGCATCGGCAGTTTCGTGACCTGCCCCACTTTCTGGGGCCAAGCGACGTGCTGATTCGCAACAACGCGGCCGTGTTGCCCGCCCGCTTGTCGGCCGTGCGTCCGACAGGTGGCAAGGTCGAGTGCTTCCTTCTCCGCGCCGAGGTGGAGCAGGCCGCGGGCGAGTCATGGTGGTGCCTCCTGCGGCCGGGGAAACGTCTGCCCGTGGGGGCCACCTTTTCGCGGGCCGACGCGTTCCATGCCACCGTGATACGGAAGGCCGACGACGGCGTGGCGCTGGTGCAATTCACGCCGACAAATGCCACGGAATCCGTCGCCGCCATGGCCAATCGTTGCGGGCGCATGCCGCTTCCTCCTTACATCGGTCGCTCTGATGAGGATCAACGCTCCGCCGATGATCTCGAGCGCTACCAGACCGTCTACGCCGATCGTCAACGCCAGGTCGCGGTCGCGGCACCGACCGCCGGGTTGCACTTTACCCCGGAAATTTTCACCCAACTCCAAACCCAAGGCGTCGTCACCGCGGAGGTCACCCTGCATGTTGGGCTGGGCACGTTTCGGCCGGTCACGACCGATCTCATCACTGATCACGACATTCACCGGGAGATTTACGAGATTCCCCCTTTGACCCAAAACCACGTGCTGCAGGGCGACAAACGTCGGGTGGCCGTGGGCACCACATCGGTGCGAGCGTTGGAGCATTTTTGCAGTCAACACACCACGCCACTGGATCATCCCTTCCTCGGCGAAGCCGATATTTTCATCTACCCGCCCCGCTCATTCGCCGGGGTGGACGCTCTGGTCACCAACTTCCACCAACCGCGCTCCACCCTCCTCTGTCTCGTTTCCGCTCTGCTGACCCCGGGAAAGACCGATGGCATCGATTGGATCAAGGAGATCTACCATGAGGCGATTGCGGAAGAGTATCGTTTTTTCAGCTACGGTGATGCCATGCTGATTATTTGACTCCCGGTGGTGATCGGAAAGCGGCGTCATCATTTGCAAATGCGCCCAATCCCTCCTCGCTACTCTCTGACCATGCCCCGCCTTCGACCGATCCTACGATTTTGCGCCGCAGCCCTGGCGATCGCCACGATCGCTTTTTGGGCCGCCAAAGGCGCGCACCCGGGATGGAGCATGGACAAAGTTCCCGTCACCTTGGTCGACGAAATCACGGAAATCGAATACACCACCTACGAGGAACACTTCGTTCCCGGGCTCGAGTATTTGGCTGGCGGCATCGCCGCAGCCGCCGTGCTTTTTGGTCTCAGTTTTCTAGTTCGTTCCCAACCAGCATAATCACCCACCGATGAAAAAAATCCTCACCGCTTCACTGCTTGCATTGGCCGTAGCCGGATCGAGCTTCGCCGCTCCCGTCTCGTTCGACTTCAAGGACCCCAAAGGCGTCAACGCCATCTCCTTCCACCTCGACTCCCTGCTTGAGCCGATTTCCGGCACTGCCAACGGCATCTCCGGCACCGTCATGTTCGACCCGGCGAAACCCGCCGCCACCTCCGGCACCATCGTCGTGGCCGCGCCTTCACTTACCGTCACCAACAACACCATGCGCGAGCACTTGCTCAGTGACGGTTGGATCGATGCCACCGGTCATCCGGAAATCGTCTTCGTCATCGACGGCCTCAAAATGGCCAAAACCTCGGGCAATACCACCACCGGCAATGCCGTGGGCAAGTTCACCCTCAAGGGCGTCACCCAGGAAGTTTCGATTCCGGTAAAGATCACCCACCTCGCCGGCGCCTTCGGCAAGCGCATCAATAAGCCCGATATGGGCGGCGACCTGCTCGTCGTGCGGGGCGATTTTTCGATCCTGCGCTCCGACTACGGCATCAAGCCCGGTCAGATGGAGGACAAAGTCGCCAACGAGGTCGAGCTGAGCATCGCCGTCGTGGGTGGGGCACCCGGCGCTTAATCAATCGGTTCGCCCCTTGCGCGGAAATTTCGAGACCGGCCCGCGTGGCCGGTCTTTTCTTTTGGGCGCAACGCCCCCACGGTTCGACAACATGACCGAAGCGGACCTGCAAAATCTCATCGAAGAGGCCACCTTTGATTACACGATGGGCGACGAAGACGCCGCCATCGCCAAAATTAACGAGGCCACCGCCGCCGCGCCCGAATCGTTCGCCGCGTGGCACGCCAGTGCGGAAATCCATCTCAACCTGCAGATGCTCGACGGAGCGCTCGTTGCCGCCGAAAAGGCGCACGCCCTGCGGCCCGATGATTTGTTCATCAACACGACGCTGTCCCGCATCTGGGTCGGCAAAGGCAACAAGGCCGCCGCCGAAAAATTCGGGGCCCAAGCCAAGATGCTCGGCTGGAAGGAACAGCTCAAGACCCCGCCCGGCGAGTCCGACGAGGTGTCGTGATCACGGGCACTGACGCAAATCACGTTCGTTTCAGCTCGTTGACACCATCAAACCCGACCACTTAGCGTCCGCCCCGAATGGACACGCCCGCCTATACGCTGGAATTTGAGAAGCCCCTCCGGGAGCTCGCTGAACAACTCGATTCGCTCCGCCAGCGCTCGCTGGAGAACAATCTCGATCTCGCGAGTGAAATCGCCGGCATCAAGAAGAAGATCGATGCCACGCAGCGCAGTATCTACACCGATCTCTCCCCGTGGCAGCGCGTGCAAATCGCCCGTCATCCGCGCCGTCCCTACTCGCTCGACTACATCAAAGCGATCTGCACCAATTTTCAGGAGCTCCACGGCGACCGCCAGTTTGGCGACGACCAGGCCCTGATCGGCGGCACGGCGTTTTTCCACGGCGAGACGGTCATGGTCATCGCCCAGCAGAAAGGGCGTGAGACCAAGGACAAGATCGCGCGCAACTTCGGCCTGCCCCAGCCCGAGGGTTACCGCAAGGCGCTGCGATTGATGAAAATGGCCGAGAAATTCGGCATCCCGGTCCTCTGTTTTATCGATACCCAAGGCGCCTACCCCGGCATCGGCTCGGAGGAACGACACGTCTCCGAAGCCATCGCGGTCAACCTGCGCGAGATGGCGATGTTACGCGTGCCCTCGATCTCGGTGGTCGTGGGCGAAGGCGGTTCCGGCGGCGCCCTCGGCATCGGCGTGACCAATCGCGTGCTCGTCTTCGAAAACAGCTACTACTCCGTGATCACGCCCGAAGGCTGCGCGGCCATCCTGTGGCGCGACGCCGCCGCCGCCCCGCAGGCGTCGACCGCCCTCAAACTCGACGCCGCGTCGCTGGAAAAATTTGGCGTGGTCGACGAAGTCATATCCGAGCCGTTCGGCGGGGCCCACCACGACCCGGCGCAAGCCGCCGAGACGCTCGACTACGCGCTGCAAAAGCACCTGAACGACTTGAAGGGACTGTCCGCCGAACAAATTCTCGAGACGCGCTACGAACGCTTCCGCAAAATCGGCGTTTTCAACGAAAACACGGATGCGGTATCCGTCTAGCGTCTCCGAGTCCGACGAGTCTAAAATAGCCGACCCTTTCGCAGTGAACCCCGGTGGTCTCACACGAATGCACCGAGTGTGGCCGATCGCCGTTTTTGCGACGATGCTGGTGATTCAATTTTGGCTTACGACCTACAACTGGAGTCTTGGCTTTCTCGCTGGTCACGAGTTCCGACAGACGCAAACGGCTCTCAGTATTCTTTTCATCCAAAAGGATAACAATTTCGCGCTCGCCTACCCTACTCCTCTTTTCGGTCCACCATGGTCGATCCCGATGGAGTTCCCTCTTTATCAATGGACGGTAGCAATTCTGGTAAACCTCAGTGGATGGACGATTCCAGAGACCGGTCGATTCGTAAGCCTCGCATCTTTTTACCTTACGCTGCCCGGCATATTCCTGCTGCTCGGTGAAAGCAAAGTTTCACGCGCTGGTCGATGGTTGGTGCTCGCGCTTATTGTAAGTGCCCCCGTATACGTTTTCTATTCTCGAGCCATCCTCATTGAGTCGATGGCGTTGATGCTCAGCGTTTGGTTCTTGTGGACGTTTGTTCGTTTATGTCGAGTTCCACGATTGGGTTGGCTCGCCAGCACCAGTCTGCTGGGAACTGCCGCCATTTTGGTGAAAGTCACAACATTCGTGCCTTGGTGCGCCATCGCGATTGTGGTGGGATTGCGGTGGAGTTGGACGGAATGGAAACACCGGGCCTGGCTTGGTTTGCGTCGCACGATCTGCTGGGGCGCAGCCGCAGGCGCACTGCCCGGATTGGCAATCATGTGGTGGCTTCGTTATGCCGACTACATTAAGTCTCAATCGCCGGGAGGACAGTCCCTTCAGTCTACGGCTCTCTCGGATGTGAATTGGGGAACTTGGCAGGATCGGATTAGCAGAGAGTCATTGGGGGCTTTGCTTAGCAATAACGACCACGCCGTCGCACCTTGGTGGATTTTGTTCGGCGTGCTGATATTCGGCACCGTGGTATCGTGGCGCAAATCGACACCTCTATGGGGCTTGGTGATCGTGTATATTGCGACGCTGGGCACGTTCCCCGTTTTGTATCATCGCCACGACTACTATTTTTACGCAGTGGCGGTATTCCCATTGGCGGCAGCCGGTTTGGCCATCTCTCGTGTGGATGCCTTCAGTCGCCGCGCTTGGCTTGGTCCTGTGATGTTCCTCTCCATCGTCACTTCGCAGCTTTTCGGCTATGCACGAGACTACGCGCCCATTCACCGCCTCGTTTCATACGGAGGCACTGGCCTCACAATTGTATTACGAACGATGCTCCCGGACGAAGGTGTTATTATCGTCGCCGGGCAGGATTGGGGCGCGATGCTGCCTTATTACACAGGTCGTCGCGGTTTGATGCTGCGAGAAGAGGTCACGAACAACCCAGTTGAACTGAACCGCTATTTTGCACCTTTGGCCAGTGAACCGGTCTCCGCGTTAATTCTGACGGGAAAACAGCGAGAAAACTCTCAACTCATCGCTGCGGCCGTTCAGCTTTTTGATCTAAATCCGGAGCTGGCGATTTCGCATGAAACCACCGACGTTTATCTCCAAGCAGATATTCGCAACGTCATCCTCTCCCGAATTCGCGACAACCCCACTTTTTCAGGTGTGGAAATTCGCGGGGCCATCACCCCGGCTTTGCCAGTTGATCCCATTATTGCGGACGGGGAGATCCATTTTTGCACCCCAGAGCAGGCGGCCGCAGTCTTTTTCCCAGTTTCCCCAATTCCATACCGATATCGCTGTAAATTCGGTTTTAGCGCCACGCACGGAACCGATGGGAGGCTTGCTTTGGGTGCTCATCCTGAAGCCGATTTCTGGGTTCAAATTCCGGCTAACTCTAAATCGGTCACTTATGTGGTGGGACTCCAAGCCGAGACTTTCGCAGACGACCAAAACAACACAGACGGTGTTGAATTTCTCATTTTAGCGACGATGAAAGATGGCACTACGGCTACCATCGCTTCAAACATTCTGGATCCGGTCAGTAGAGCCGAGGACCGACAAACTCGCGAATTCAGGGTCGATCTTCCACCCGGAACGACCGAGCTTCAATTCAGCACGCGTCGCGTCGGCACTTACAATTTTGATTGGGCCTACTGGTCACGAGTCGAGGTGGATTGATGACGCAATACTGCATTGCACTCACTTCACCACCAGCAGCTCGCAACTTGTCGCGCGTTTGGTGACCGGGTCGTATTCGATTAATACCGACGAGAGGCGCGTGTCATCTTCGGCGACGCCGAACCGACGCGGCATGCCGTCGAGAAACCGACCCACGACCGGCTCCACCTGACGGCCCAGCACACTGTGATAGGGACCGGTCATGCCGACATCGCTGATGTAGGCGGTGCCTTTCGGCCGCACCTCGGCGTCGGCTGTCGGCACGTGCGTGTGGGTGCCGAGCACGCCCATCGCGCGACCGTCCAGATGCCAACCCAGCGCGATTTTCTCCGACGTCGCCTCGGCATGTATCTCCACCAACGCCGCATCAGCCGTCCCGGCTCCCACGGTTTTGGTCAACATGGCGTCCGCGCAATGAAACGGGCAGTCCGATTTCATGTTCAAAAACGTGCGCCCCAGCACCGTAAAAACAGCCAGTCGAAACCCCTTGCTCTCCAGCACGACGTGATCGCGCCCGGGGCAGTCGGTGGGCAGATTCGCGGGACGACACACCTTCGGCAAACCGTCGATCTCGTGCTCCCAGCCGCGTTGATCCCAGACGTGGTCTCCCAGGGTGATGGCATCAATGCCCTGTTCCAACAGCGTGCGCGCGATGGATCCGGTGATGCCGGCCCCGGCGGCGGCATTTTCCGCATTGGCGATGACAAAGTTGAGCTGGTGCTTGTCCCGCAGGCGTTTAACCCACGTCGCGATTTTGTCCCGACCCGGCCGGCCCACGATGTCTCCAATGAAAAGAATACGAATCACGCCGCGATGCTGAGGCGCAATGCAGACTGAGACCAACTGCAAAGTCTCCTCACGGCGTGATTCACGACTCACTTAAAGCGCTTGCCAGTCGGGACCTCGCTACGTTTTTATCCGCCTCCTTTTGCCTGACCATATTGCGCTATGAAAACGTCCACTGAACCCACTGATTTCCCCTCGCCCGAGATCGGCCGCGAAATGAACGGGGCCGACGTCGTAGTCGAAAGCCTCATTCGTGAAGGCGTGGACGTGATTTTCGCCTATCCCGGCGGCGCGTCGCAGGAGCTGCACCAAGCCCTCGCCCGCACCGACAAGATCCGCACGATCCTGCCCCGCCACGAGCAAGGCGGTTCGTTCGCCGCCGAGGGTTACGCCCGCGTCAAAGGCGACGTCGGCGTGTGCATGGCGACCAGCGGTCCCGGAGCCACCAACCTCGTTTCGGCCATCGCCGATGCCTACATGGACTCGATTCCCATGGTCGCGCTGACCGGTCAGGTTTACTCGAAATTCATCGGCAAGAGCGCGTTTCAGGAGACCGACTTCTACGGCATGACCCTGCCGATCGTGAAGCATTCCTACCTCGTCATGGATGCGGCCGATCTGCCGCGTATCTTTAAAGAGGCGTTTCATCTCGCCCGCAGCGGTCGTCCCGGTCCCGTCGTCATCGATATTCCCAAAGACGTGCAACAGGCGCGCCTCACCCCCGTCTTCCCGGCTTCCGTCGAGTTCGCCAACCCGACGATCAACCACACGCCCGTCGCTTCCGACGAGAATCTGCTCAAGGTGCTCGAACTCGTGGCAAACGCCGAACGCCCGATGCTCTACGTCGGCGGTGGTATCGTTTCCGCCGAAGCTTATACCGAGCTGAAAGAATTTGCCGTGGCGGCCAACATTCCCGTCGCCACCACGCTGATGGGCGTGGGCGCGTTCCCCGAAACCCACGAGCTCTCGCTCCAGTGGTTCGGCATGCACGGCGCGGCTTACGGCAACTGGGCCGTCGACCAATGCGACCTGTTGCTCTGTTTCGGGGCCCGCTTCGATGACCGCATCACCGGCAACGTCGACAAGTTCGCGCCCGATGCAAAGCACATCGTGCACATCGACATCGACGCCTCCGAGCACAACAAGAACAAGAGTGTCGATCTGCCCATCGTGGCCGACATCAAACAGGCGCTCGGACGTCTCAACGAGCTCATCGCCGCTCACAAGTTCACCCCGCCCGACACCTCCGCCTGGCACGACAAGGTCAATGGCTGGAAGCGGGACCATCCGTTCGCTTTCGAAGACAGCCCCCACATCACCTCGCAGGAAGCCATCAAGGTCCTCTACGAGCAAACCAAGGGCGACGCCATTATCACCACCGGCGTCGGACAGCACCAGATGTGGGCCGCCCAGTTCTACCGCTACGACGAGCCGCGCCGCTACATCAGTTCGCTCGGGCTCGGTGCCATGGGCTTCGGCTATCCGGCTGCCCTCGGCGCCAAGGTCGCCGCCCCCGACAAGGAGGTCATCGACATCGACGGGGACGGCTCGTTCGCCATGAACATTCAGGAGCTCGCCACCGCCAAGATCGAGAAGATCAACGCCAAGGCGCTCATCCTCAACAACCAGCATCTCGGCATGGTGGTGCAGTGGGAAGATCGGTTCTACAACAGCATCCGCGGCAACACCGTCCTGGGTGATCAGGACAACATCGGTGGTCCCGACAACCCCGCTGCGCTCTACCCCGACTTCGTCAAGATCGCCGAGGGCTACGGTGTCAAGGGTCGCCAGGTGATCAAGAAGTCCGAGCTCCGCGAGGCTATCCAGGAGATGCTCGACCACGACGGTCCCTACGTCCTCGACGTGATCGTGCCGTATACCGAACACGTCATGCCCATGGTGCCCGCCGGCAAGACAGTGAAGGAGATGATCCTCAAATGATCGGTATCCATTAAAAAAATACTTTCCGCCCGGATCGCGCACGCGGTCCGGGCTTTTTTGTATCCGGGTTCAAGCGTCGCCCCGATCGAGATGCTGCAGGAGCAACAGCTCGACGCGCTTCACTTCGCGCAACACCCGGTTGCTGTGCATCTCCATCCAGAACCACACCTTCATGAAGGAAATGAAGAGGATCATGAAGAGGCACACTCCGCCCCACAGAAGTTGTTCCCGCACGGCCTCCGCTTCGTAGAAATGGAGACCCGACCAGATGGCGACGCCGAGACCGCCAACACTGAACAGCACCGCGAGCAGATTGGTCCAGTGGTTGCGGCCGCGAAACGCGATGATCAATTCCTCGGCCAGGTTGGGTTCGGCGGCGAGTTCATCGCCGACGGCGGAGCCGCGCAGGGCGGCCGCGATTTGTTCATCCAGGTTTTTCATGATTTCATCCTTTCGAGCTGACGTTTGAGTGCTTCCCGGGTGTGGAAGAGACGGGATTTCACCGTGCCGACCGGCACGCCCAGGACTTCGGCGATTTCGTTCACCGAAAGCCCCGTCTCATAAAATAGTTTCAGCAGGTGGCGCGCATCCCCTTCGAGCTGCGTGATCGCTTCCCGCAATACCAGCACCTCTTCGGACGGCGGCGGCAGGACGGACGGAGCCGTATTCGTTTCGCCGATGGCGGCCAACTCAGCCGCGTGACGCCGCTCGGTCTGCCGCCGGCGGATCCAATCCGCGCAGCGTCGCTCGAGAATCCGAAACGCCCAGCGCGGAAAGCAGGCGGGGTCATCGAGCCGACGCAGGCTCCGGGCAATCGTCACCCACGCATCTTGGGCGACCTCGGCGGCGGCATCCGCCCGCTCCACGCGCCCCACCGCCAATCGTTTCAAGTCGGCCTGCCACAGGTCATGCAACTGGCCAAACGCGGCCGCGTCACCGCCCTGAGCATTCAAGACCAGCAGTTCGGTCAGGATTTGGCGGGCGTCTCTTTTCATCGCTTTTCACCCCAAGGTCGCAGACGGGCGCTCGCTGGTTCACTCCCGACGCGATTTCGTCACGCTGGTCCGCCCAACTCACTTTTCGGTCATCACGTAAACGCCGTCCCAATCCGCCGGAGGCGGATTGCGCTCCATCTCCGCGACGATACCGCGATAAACCAACGACGGGGTCGATTTAACGCCCAGATCTCGTCCGGGCTGCACCGGCTCCAAGGTGGCGCTCTGTTGGAACCGCTCGGCCGCGCCGGCCCAATCGCGCCGGTAATAGTGCGCCATGCCCTGCTGGAACAAATCGATACACTTGAAGGTGTCTGCGGACAAATTCTCTCGCAGACCCACGATGTCGAAGATCGGCACCGGCTTGGAACGTCCCTTCACGATGATGCGCCCGAGAGGTCGGAAAACGATGCGATCCCCACCATGTTTCTCACACGCGTCACGGGTCGCTTCGGTCACCATGTTGAAGGAGCCCCAGCTTTTCGCCCCGCTTTCCATCCGGGCGGCGAGGTTCACATTGTCGCCCATCATGGTGTAGTTGAAACGCGTGCGACTGCCCATGTTGCCAATCATGCAATCGCCGGTGTTAAGACCGATCCGGGTGCGCATTTGGTGCACCAGCGCGGGCCACTTATCGCCTTCGGAGATCCATTTTTGACGCAGTTCATCCAAGCGCACCTGCACAAGTTGGCTCGTAAGACAGGCTTTGTAGGCGTGGTTTTCCAGATCAACCGGCGCTCCAAACATGGCGACCACGGCATCACCGATGTATTTATCGAGCGTGCCTCCCTCCGCCTGGATGATATCCGTGCAGGCGGTGAGATACTCATTGAGCAACTCGCCGAGTTGCGAAGACGTCAGCACTTCGGAAAACGCGGAGAAACTCTGAATGTCCGAAAAATAGGCGGTGATCTCGGCATCATGGCCCCCGAGCTCCGGATCACGACCGGACTCCACCATCGATTCGACGACCATGGGGGCGAGGTAGGTGCCAAACATGCCCTTGATGCGACCCTTGGCTTTTTGCTCCCGCATGGCCTGCCAACCGACGGCGAGCAACGTCGTGGAGAGCGCCGACCCCACCGGGGTGACCATGGGCAACACCAAATGATTATCGATGAACCAATGGATCGACAGATAGAGGTAGCCCAGCATGAGAAGGATGGCCAAAAGTCGCGCCAACCCACTGCTGCCTCCGCCCCACGAGGACATCACGCTCACCACGATGGTCAGTCCGAATACGATGGAATAGATCTGCCAGGGCGGGAGCCGTTGCAGGTATATGCCCGAAGCGATGGTCTTGATGACATTGCCGTGCACACCGACTTTGGGCACGGGCTCGGGATCAAGCGGTGTGGGGGCGAGGTCCTGCAGCAAGGGATCCACCGGCCCGATCAGCACGATGGCATCCTTAAAATCATCCTGGGCGAAAAACTCACGCGCACTGGCTTCCGATACCTCATCTCCCGAAGTGAGCAAGTGGGCATAGGCATACACATCGGCAAAGCTGATACGCGGATTTTGCGCCGATGAATTCCATTTGGAGAACCAATTCACCTCCAACATCTGACCGTCGAGCATCGGCACGCTGTGGAGCAACTGACCATCCTCCGAAACAAACTCGAGCACGTCCCCATTCACCTTCACGCCGAAATCCCCCACATCCCAGTAACGCCGCAGGATCTCGATCGAGAGATGGAAGTAAGTGCGCACGTTTGTCGGCGCCCACAAAGGCACCCGCCGCGTGCCACCAAAATCCGTGTCGATCAATCCGACGCCGCCCGGAGCATAAGGCGGGGCGCGGTGCCCGACCATGAAGTTGGGCACTTCCGGTCCTTCAATCTGATCGATGGGCGGCAAACCGTCGCTCAAGCGGGGCAGTTCGCGGCGATACAAGTTGCCATTAACGTCTCGAAACTGATTGCCGGAAAACGATGCCGCCAACACCACCGGCTGATCCGAGTGTAGATAACGACCGAACTCACGATTGCCTGCGATCAGCTTCTCCAGATCCGCGATCTCCGCCACGCCGGAGTCGGACAGCACGATATCGATTCCGACCACCTTCACGCCGGCTTCCTCGATCAACGTGCGAGCGACCGTGGCAAAATAGTGCCGACTCCACGGCCATCCCCCGATCTCTTTGGCATCGATGGCTTTGGAATCGATGTCGACATAGACGACCTTCACCGGAGCTTCCAGCTCCCCTCGCAGCCAGAACCGCAAGTCCATCGACCAATCGCGGGCTCGGTTCAGTCCCCCCATCGAAAATAGCACGCACCACAGGAGCGGAACCGGCAACAGCGCCACCACCAAGCCCAGCGACTTCAGTCGTTTTCGGTTCATGGCAATTTACGACGTCGCTTCAAAACCCGCACCATGTCGGCACGGGCTCTCGATCGTCTACCGAGCACTCGAACCATTTACCCGCCGGCCCCCGGAGTGGTCTCATCGGTATCGATCGGGGAAGGGGTTTGAGTCGGCTCTTCGGGCCGATTTTCCGGAGTCGGCTCCTCCCCGGAATCGCCATTTTCGTTAAAATCATTGGAGGTGGATTCCTCTCCGGCGGTGCTTTCCTCCCCGGCATCTCCCTCTTCGGGAGCGGTCTCTTCCGTGGTTTCATCCGTCTCCTCGGTGGCCTCGTCCTGATCGGGTTCCTCCTCGGTTTCATCTTCCTCCTCATCCTCTTCATCTTCCACCGGCTGTTCCTGCTCCGAAGGCTCCTCGGTTTCCTCCGGTGCCTCGGTTTGATCCGCGTCGGCGGTCAACACGATTTCCAGCACCTCTTCGACCGATTGCTGCACGGCGGTGGTGATCTCCGCCATGGTCTCGGGTGAAGCCGTTTCCACCACCAATTCCTCGGTCGGGGTAATGACGGTCACCTCTCCGGTTTCATCGTCCACTTCGATGATAAGCTCGATCTCCTGCTGGTCGAGCACCCCCACCGGCACATCCGTTTCGCCGGTGCCGGTCGTCACGCCCACATCGCCTTCGAGTGTCGTGACCGAAAAGAACGCCTGTCCCGTGCCGGTCGGGCGAAATACCACCCGAAAGGTGGTCCCACGAATACCCGCCGAACCCGCTGGGGTCGCCACCGTGAATGTGGAGTCGTCGCGCAGAGACTTTACGTTACCCACCAACTCGCCCCGTTCGAGATAGATCTCCGTGCGCGACCGGGCGGGCGGCTCTTCCGTGGCGCTCGCAATCGAGTATTCGCCCGCAAACGGGTCTTGGCGGAATGCCTTGATATCCAACTTGGAATCCTCCGCCACATTGATGGTCGCACCGTTGGAAAACACCAAGATCACCCGCGAATTGTCCCCCGTGGTGATGACGATATTGTCTTCCGTGATGCGCTCCCCGTTTTGCGACGGCAGATACACTTGGCGGACGATCTCATCGCCCGTAGCGTTCTCCACTTCGACCGTTGGTCCGATGCGGGTGAGTCGGATCAAACCTCGACGCGACTGAGCGTGAACCGCGGTCGTGACCGCCAACAGCACAAGGACGCGAAGAAGGCGCGAGGTCGTTAGTTTGAACATGGGAAAGGGCGCAAGAAGAACAACTAGGACCGCTCCAAGGCGGCGAGTAGAGCTTTTGCCTCCCTGTTTCCAGGGTCAAGACGCAAGGCAGTGGCTAAAGCAGCCCGGGCGATCAAACGCGTGGAGCGCTGCAAACTCAGGTGAAACCCTTGATAATACCACACAACCGAACTGTTCGGAGCGATTCCCAAGGCAGATGAAATCGCACTACCTGCTTCCTTCCAACGGTTTTGCAAATCCAACGCCACACTGAGGCGAACCCAGTGTTCCGCGACGGCGGGGCTCAACGTCAGCGCTCGACGCGCCGCCTGCTCGGCTTCAACTCCTTTTACATTCGCCTGAGCCGGCTCCCAATGGACCGACAGAGAGAGGGCATATGACAAGTCACTCCAGGCCCGTTCGTTGCCCGGATCGACCTCCACCGCCTGCTGCAACAGCGCGATTCCGGGCTTAATTTCCTTTTGCAAAACGGATGCGTCGGTTACGGCGGCCTGCCGATTGATGCGCGCCCTCGCCTCAAAACGCCACCCTTCCGCCAGATAACGCGGCCGAGCTTCCGCCCAACCCAGCCAAAGCGCGCCCACCGCGAAACCCAAACCGAGCATCACCGCCCACGTGCCCCGTTGGGGATCGACCACCTCACCGCCGCGAAAACGACGCTCCCGCACCGGACTTATCCAACCGGCTGCGGCCAAGCTCGCCAACATCGCCGCAGCCGGAATTTTGAGGTGGAAGTCGACCACGGTCGCCACTGCAAAGCCCAGCAGACCCAACCCCACGGCCCCTCGCCACCGCAACTCCGTCGCGATCGAGGAGGCATCCAGTTTCACGCCCCCCCTTCGACGCACGAGCCACACCGTCACCACCCCGGCCAGACCAAAGCTCAGCCCGAAACCGATGACGCCGTAGTCGCTCAGCGTATTCAGATAATCATTATGCGCCCACGTGGGGTAATCGCGAAAACCGACCGGCCGTTCCCGATCAAACAAAGAGGCGTAGCTGCCTCCTCCGGTTCCACCCACCGGCGCACTTTCCCACAATCTCCACGCCACGTTCCACAATATCGGCCGGGTGAGTTCTCCTTTTTGATCAAGCAGATGGCTCACCCGATTTCTGACTTCCGGGGACATCGCCCAAGCGCCCGCTCCGATACCCCCGATACCCACCACCACGATCGCCACACGCCGCAGCCGCGCCGCTCCTGTCAACCCACGTTCCGCCAACGGCCAGACCAGCAGCACCCCCACCCATGCCAACCAGGCTCCGCGCGATACCGAGAGAACCAACGCCAGCATCGCCAACGCCACCAGCCCTCCTGCGGCCACTCGCACCAAACGGGATCGCCTCCCCCGCCCTACGCACCCGATCAGCGCCGGGGGCAATACGATCAACATCCAGGCCGCCATGGTGTTGGGCACGCCAAACGCCCCTCCCGAGCGGGCGAGAAATTGCGGCGCTTGACGCCGTCCCATGGGCAACCAAGCCGGGTCGACCACCCGTTGGTAAATCGCCAGCGCCGCCACCAATACGGTCAACGCCGCCACCCCCACCCCACAAATGCGACGCGCCATGGGCTCGCGGGCGACCTGCAATCCGCACCAATAGGCCGCCGCCATCCAAAACCACAACAGTCCGTCCAGCCACGCCCGCCCCGGCACCTGAGCCAGTCCGCCCATGTGCAGTGCGACATACGCCAACATCGGCAAGGGCCACCACCAGCCCCGCGGCAACGCGGTAGGTTCCAGCAGGGTCCAGCGCGCCACGGCCACGGCCAATGTCGTCATCAACACGGGAAACGAAATCGCCATGGAACCCGCGAGGTAGCCGCCCAAATGCCACGTGATCCACCCCAGGTTCAGGATCAAAGCCACCGCCACCAAGCGATCGATCCAAACGCCAACAGGGGCGCGGTGGGCGGGAGACGGCATACGCTGTCCAAAAAGGTGGAATCAGTCCCAAGCGCGACCGAAAAAAAAGCCACCCCGCACAGGGCGGGGTGGCTCGAAGTAAGTCGTAGTTTGTAGTCGGACCGGTCTTTTAGCTGGTCGGAACCGTCTGGATCGTCTGCAGCACGCGTCCGGCGATGGCGTAGGGGTCGCCGGCGGAGTTGGGACGGCGATCCTCGAGGTAGCCCTTGTAAGCGTCGCCCTTGACGAAGCTGTGCGGCACGCGAATGGACGCACCGCGATCGGCAATACCCCAGGAGAACTGATCGATCGATTGGGTCTCGTGCAGACCGGTCAAACGCAGGTGGTTGTCCGGGCCGTAAACGGCGATGTGCTCTTCACGATACTTGGAGAAGGCATCCATGAGCTTGAGGAAGTAATCTTTGCCGCCGGTGGTGCGCATGAACTCGGTCGAGAAGTTACAGTGCATGCCGGAACCGTTCCAATCGAGCGGATCGTCGTAGGCTCCCAGCAGCGGCTTGCAGTGGAACTCGATGTCCACGCCATACTTCTCCGCGATGCGGAGGAGCAAGTAGCGCGCAACCCAGATCTCGTCGGCGGCCTTCTTGGAGCCCTTGCCGAAGATTTGGAATTCCCACTGGCCCTTCGCCACTTCGGCGTTGATGCCCTCGTGGTTGATACCGGCATCGATACAAGCATCGAGATGCTCTTCCACGATGGTGCGGGCGATGTCGCCCACGGCCTTGAAGCCGACGCCCGTGTAGTAGGGTCCCTGCGGAGCGGGAAAGCCGCCTTCGGGGAAACCGAGGGGGCGACCGTCCTGGTAGAAGAAATATTCCTGCTCAAAGCCGAACCACGTGCCTTCGTCATCCGGGATGGTGGCGCGGGTGTTGGTCGGATGAGGAGTGCCGTCCGGAAGCAAAACCTCCGTCATGACAATGAAGCCGTTTTCGCGGCTGCTGTCCGGGTAAAGCGCGACCGGCTTCAGCAAACAATCGGAGCTCTTACCCTCCGCCTGCTTGGTCGAGCTACCGTCGAAGCCCCACATGGGACAGTCTTCGAGGGTGAACTTATCGGCATCGCCGTCGACGATTTTGGTTTTTCCGCGGAGGCCGGCGACGGGTGTGTAACCGTCGAGCCAGATGTATTCCAGTTTCAGTTTGGCCATATTGACTAAGGGTGAGTAACGAATGGGTTGCTGGGTTACCGCCGAGGACGGAGGAGTCTTCGACAATTCAACGACGATCGACAAAATTGACCGACGCCCCGCAGTTTGAGCACCTTATATGCCACGAAGAAACAAAATTCATGCATACTTCCCCAACGCATTTGTGTTCCGGTTGACTTGCGCAAGGATACTTCTGGATAAGTCGTTACATAACATGAATTTTAGTCATGCCTGAAATCAAGGACACTGCCCGAGCCACCGTCCACATCGGCTTCGATGGTCGCGTGCATAAGCGTTACCGCGGGGCCCGAGCCCGCGAACGTTTTGCGACCGAGGTCAAAGTGCTGCGCTATCTTGAGCAGCGGGACTGCCCATTTGTGCCCAAATTGCTGGATGCAAACGAGGAGGAGCTCTGGATCGTCACGACCAACTGCGGCACCCGGGTGCAGCACCTGAGTTCCGCCAAGGCCAAAGCATTGTTCGCTCAACTCGAGGACTACGGCGTGCGCCATGAGGATGCCTTCGCCCGCAATGTGACTTACCGCGCGCAGGATGGACGATTCTGCCTCATTGATTTTGAGTTCGCCACCTTGCTGGATGATCCGTCGGTTTCACTCAAACCAGACTTGAATCCCGAAGACGCCGCCGAAGATGCCTGATCGCTCCCCGCCCCTTGAACTCTCCTGGTCCGGACACTCCGACGTCGGCCGCTTTCGCCAGAACAACGAGGATACTTTTCTTGGCCTGCAATTCGACGGCCACGAGATGCAGTATCTGGGCAAGCACGGCTCCAGTTCCCTGCAAAGCACCGATTTCGTTTTTGCCGTGAGCGATGGCATGGGCGGCAAAGCCGCCGGCGAGTTCGCCAGCAAGATCACAATCGAGCAAACCACGCGTTTGCTGCCGCGCAGTTTTCGCCAGTCCGCCAGCGGTCTGTCGTCGGGGTTCAGCGACGTGCTCGAAGAACTGCTCGCCAAGATCCACAAGGCCATCTCCGACCTCGGTCGTGCCTACGAGGAATGCCGGGGCATGGGCGCGACGCTCAGTCTGGCGTGGTTCACTCCCGGTTGGCTTTACTTCGCTCACGTCGGCGACAGTCGGATCTACTACCTGCCCAAAACGGGGCCGATGAAACAGCTCACCCACGATCACACGCGTCCGGGCTGGCTGCGCCGTCGCGGCGAGATCAACGAACGCGAAGCACGCAATCACCCCGCCAAAAACTCCCTGCAACAGTCCCTCGGCAGCGAATTCCAGTTCCTCGAACCGCAGATCGGCGCCGTGGGTTGCGAACCGGGCGATCGTTTCCTCATCTGCTCGGATGGTTTGGTGGACGGTATCTGGGACCATCATCTCGAAGACCTGCTGCGCGACGGCGCCACCGCCCAGACGATCGTCGAGGAGGCCGTGCAAACGTCCGGCCGTGACAACACCACCGCGGTGATCATCGATTTCCCGGTCGATCCCTGATCATGGCGACCGAACGAACCCTTGTTTTTGTCTACGGCACGCTGAAGCGCGGCGCCTCCAACCACACCGTCATGGCCGGCCAGCAGTTCGTCGGCGAAGCCCGAACGCCACCCGGCCACCGCCTGTTTGTCGTGGCGGACTATCCCGGCTTGGTGCGCGATCCCACCGACACTCGCGGCGTGCAAGGCGAGGTCTGGTCGGTTGACGCTGATGCTCTCCGCACGCTCGACCGCTTTGAGGGCGTGGAAGAAAAACTCTACCGGCGCGGCCCCATTCCGCTGCTGCCCCCCTTCGACACAGCATCCGTCGACGGCTATTTTTATCTGCGCACCGTGCGCGGCCGGCGACCGTTGGTCGATGGAGTTTGGCCGGTGCGAGTCGTCCCGGTGGGCTGACTCACGCGCCGTCGGCCGCTGATCACGTCGACGCCGTCGAGGACGCTTTTTTCAACGTGGCCGCGGGCACCCGACGCACGCCTTGGAATTTGGCGCGAAACAAGTCGTCCATCTTCTCCTGCAAGTCCGCCGGCACCGTGGCGATCATCGCCTCGAGGTCGGGCAGCGGGCCGCCATCGAGGGTGGCTTCGCGTTCCCGCCGTGACGGCTTGCGGGGCTCGGTGCCGCCGTTCATGCCGTCGCGCGCTTCCGCTTCGGCCGCCATCGCCGCTTCCATATCGGCGTTTGACCACGACTCGATGCCGTCTTCGCGGTCATCGTCATCGTTTTCACGTTGGAGTTTTGGCGCCGCCGGTGCCGTCGTCGGGGCCTGCGCCTTGCGGTCGAGGGCACTGCGGACCGCGATCGGGGCGCCCGCCAAGGCGGCGGAGCGATGGCTCGCTTCCAGGGTCTCCAGCTTGAGCACCTCGCTCAGCCGGTCATCCAAGCGATCAATCAGGCCTTTTTTTTTTGGTCGGGCGACGCGTCCCCCGCCTCGTTGGACAACGCGGCGAGTTCTTTGATCAAACTGTCGATGGCGCGCGCGCGGCTGGCTTCCACCGCTTTGAGCAAGGTCACTTCCAAATTGATTTTCTCGGCCAGTCCCAGCTTCACCGCGCCCTCGCCTTCACGCAGGGCGTCCAGCATGCGCGTGACCTGCTCGGTGGAAAGTTCCGTCCCGAGGTGAGTGGTTTTGCCGCCTTGGGCGATGGCATCGAGCAAGGCCGTGCGCACCACCACCTGCAAATCAGCCAGCAGGCGCACCAAATCGCGGCCGGATTCGTCGCACTCGTCCACGATGGCGACGAGTTGCTGGTGATCGCCGGCCGCAATTGCTCCCGCCAGCTGCGCGAGCTTTTCGGCGGAAACGAGGCCGTATACATCAAGCACGTCCGGCTCGGTGATGTCGTCACCGCAGAAGGAGATCATCTGGTCGAAGATGGACTGGGCGTCACGCATGCCCCCGTCCGCCATGCGGGCGATGGACGCCACCGCTTCGTCGCTGATGGTGACCTTTTCGTCCACCGCGATCTTACGCAGACGCTCGATGATGAGCGGGGCGGGAATCGGCTTCAGATCGAAACGTTGGCAACGTGACACGATCGTCGGCAGCACCTTCTGCGGATCAGTCGTGGCGAACACAAATTTCACGTGCTCCGGCGGCTCTTCGAGCGTCTTTAGCAGCGCATTGAACGCCTGCGCCGAGAGCATGTGCACCTCGTCGATGATGTAGACCTTATACTTACCCTGGGCCGGCGCGTATTGCACCGTCTCGCGCAGGTCGCGCACCTGATCGACACCATTGTTCGAGGCACCATCGATCTCGATCACATCGAGATGAGTGCCCTCCGCGATCGAAACACAGGCCGGATCAGCAGGATCAAAATCGGCGTTGGGGCCGTCGGTGCAGTTGAGTGCTTTGGCAAAAATGCGCGCCGAAGAGGTTTTACCCGTTCCACGTGGCCCCACGAACAGATAGGCGTGGGCAATCCGGTCCCGGGCAATCGCGTTGCGCAGCGTGCGCACGACATGATCTTGGCCGACGACGTCGTCGAAAGTCTGGGGCCGCCACTTGCGGGCGATGACTTGATATCCGGTTTTTGCCACGGGGAGGCCTAGCTAGAACGTAGGCGGGGCGGATCGAAAAGCGAAAACCGCCGCAAAGAAATAAAAGTGGCCAGGCATTCCACGGCACTGGGAGAACGTCGCTACCGTTGCTACCTTCCGGTCCTGGCGGAGTTCGCGCGTCTGCCCATGCATGGCGCCTGGCCAACGCGGACCTTGCGAGAGTCCCATCCCCAAGATCAACGAGAATCTTTCACGAACCCGGTGAGAGTGATTTAAGATGGGTGAGATAACTGCGTTCCAACTTCGCGGTTCGCGCCGCCGCGAGGATTTCGGTCCATTCCGCCGGGTCGGGTGATCCTGTCGTGCCGTCGAGATTGATAAACGCCGTCGCCGGGACACGCGGCCCGGCCGGGCTGATCACAAACAATACCGTGCGCTCAAAACCGCGCGACTTGGCCCAAGCGTCCAAAGCCTCCATTTGCCGGGCCGGCACGAGCCACAGGATGCCCCACCCCTTCGACTCGGGATCGGCCTGCAGGTTGGCATGACCCTGGGCGGTGAACTCGAACCGATAACCATCGAGCCGGGCGGTGCCCATCAACTCACAATCGGCATCGAGCGCCATCATGCGCTTTTCGTCCATTTTCAGACCGTAGGCGAAAAACAGAATGCTGGAGTCTTTGGCGCTCATGATGCGGGAGAAGCTAACAACAGATTTTCGATCTTTTCCACAATGCCTTCGACCGGCCACAAACGACCCGCCCCTTCGTAGCCGCAGGCCAACATGCCGTCCTCGGGTCCGATAAAGTGCACGCCGCGCGATTTGAGCACGGCGACATTGGCAACCGTGGCCGGGTGCTCCCACATTTTCCCATTCATCGCCGGAGCGATGAGCACGGGGCAACGCGCCACCAGGTGCAGGGAACCCAGATAGTCGGGAGCCAGCCCGTGGGCGAATTGCGCGATCACATCGGCGGTCGCTGGTGCCACCACCATCAGATCCGCTTTGTCGGCGAGTTCGACGTGACCGGGTTGCCACCCCTGCCCTTCCTTCCACAAATCGACCGAAACCGGCTGCCGGGCGAGCGTCTGCAACGTCAGCGGCGTGATGAACTCAGCTCCTCCCCGGGTGAGCACCGGAAAAACCTCAGCCTCGCGTTTACGCAGCTGACTGACGAGGTCCGCGGCTTTGTAAGCAGCGATGGACCCGGAGATTCCGAGGATGATACGCTTGCCGGCGATCGGCGATGACATGAGCCGGAGGTAAGCGCGCCGACCCGTGCGGCACAAGCGTGCACTCAACCTGAATTTCGACAAACGCCTCTTAACCTTCGGGCGGAGCCGGCGGCGGTTCGCCCATCGGAGGTCCTCCGGGAGGTGGCATGTCGCCTCGTTTCGAGGGACGATCACCGCGTTTCCCCATCATGTCCTTCCACCGCTCCCGCTGGGCCGCCTGCATTTCCTCGTAGGCGATTTTCTGTTCCGGCGTGAGCAGCCCGATCACTTCCTTCTCCATGTCGCGCATGGCGGTGATACTGGCGTGGCGTTGCTCCCGCAAGACTACCCATGTCCGGTCGACGATCGGTTTCAATTGCGCCTGTTGTTCCGGCGTCAAATCCAGCCCCTCGGTCAGGCGTTCCATGAAACGCGGGGCAAACCGATCCGGTCCCCGGCCACGTTCGATCATGGTTTTGGCGACGCGCAGAGAAATAAAACCACCCGCGACACCGCCGGCCAGAAACACTCCGACCAAGACCAACCAAGCCATCCAGGTGCGACCTTTTTTCATGATCATGAATCCCCCAGGATGAAGGTCACCGGATCATCGGCCGCGAGCACGTCCTGCTCGATCGCATCGGCGATGGGCTGCAAATTGAGCGCGACGCTGAGGAGGGCGACACAGACCGCGCCGGACAGCACCCGCCAGCCGCGCAGTT
The DNA here is from genome assembly GCF_029023725.1 of Synoicihabitans lomoniglobus. Taxonomy (GTDB): domain Bacteria; phylum Verrucomicrobiota; class Verrucomicrobiia; order Opitutales; family Opitutaceae; genus Actomonas; species Actomonas lomonigloba. Next base: position 943,213 of record NZ_CP119075.1, on the reverse strand, counting down.
CAATCACTTGCCACCAGGGCGCTTCTTCACGGCCGATTTCGGCGCGAGCAACCACCCGCGCGGAAAATCCCATCGGCACGGCAATGTCATCGGTCGATGCCGACTTCGCCTCGCGAGCGCGGGCGATCAAACGGTCCAATGATGAGCGAGAGCGGTTCATACGTGTTCCTCAGCTTCGAGTTTTTGCCATAGCTTTTGCAACTTCCGACGTGCTCGGAAGGCGCGAACCTTAACCAAAGTCGTGTTCCAACCGAGCAGATCGCCCACTTCGATGAGCGATTTCTGTTCCAAATCGAGCAACTGGATGACCATGCGGTCGTCCGGGCTGAGTTGATCGAGCAGCTTGCCCAACAGTTCGCGAGCGGCCAGCGCATCGCCCGCCTGTTCGGCGTTGGTATCGGCGGTGACCACATCCAACATGTCGGATTCCTCCTCCGAGAGATCAGCCCGCCGCAACTCCGGTCGCCGCTGCTGCTTGCGCAGATGGTCGATGCAGGTCGTCACGGCGATTCGTGAGACCCAGTGCGGCAACGGCACATCCCCGCGATATTGTTCGAGTCGGGTAAACATTTTTAGAAACACCTCCTGGGCGAGATCCTCTTCCGCGACCCATCGCGGCAAACGACCGCGCACGATTTTGACGACCTGCGGGTAAAGGGAGTCCACCAAGTCTCGCGCGGCGTCCTGATCGCCTTCGCGCACGCGCTCCAAGCAAGCCGCATGGTCAAAGGGCTTATCCAGGGTCGGCATGGGGAAAGAGATAATACTGCATACACTCAGAGCAAGACGTCACCGTGATCGACCGGTTACACCCGGCGGCCATATTTCAAATCGTCGACCCTCGTTCCGCCCGGGACCTTGACTCGTGACCAGCTCGATCCGATAACCCCAACACGATGCGACACTTCGCACCCGCACTGCTCCCGCTACGACTTAGCTAGACGCACGATCCGAGAGGGTCCCGCGTGGGACTGATTGTGCGTCCACCTCTTGCCTACCAGCAGCTGCGACGTCCGCTCCTATCCGCGGAAACGAATCGGGCTTCCGCTGTCTCGACTTCACTCTTCATTTCTACCTTTTTTCCTTTTCCCATGTCCGCTTTCCCCGCTTCGAAATACCGACCATTCCCGCCGATCGATTTGCCCGACCGGCAATGGCCCAGCCGCACCCAGACCACCGCGCCCATTTGGTGCAGTGTCGACTTGCGCGATGGCAATCAAGCGCTCGCCCAACCCATGAGCGTCGTCGAAAAACTCGAGTTCTTCGACATGCTCGTGCGCATCGGCTTCAAGCAAATCGAAGTCGGCTTTCCTTCCGCTTCGCAAATCGAGTTCGATTTCTGCCGCCGTCTCATCGACGAAAATCGTATCCCCGACGACGTCTCCATCCAGATCCTGTGCCAATGCCGGGCAGATCTCATCAAGCGATCCTGCGAGGCCATCGCCGGGGCGAAGAACGTCATCTTCCACCTCTACAACTCCACCTCCCCCGCCCAGCGCAACTACGTGTTCGGTGCGGATCGTCCCGCCATCAAAAAGATCGCGACGGATGCCGTGGCGCTCATGAAAGCGGAGACCGCGCCTTTGGTCGCGGCCGGCCATCGCATCGTGCTGGAATACTCGCCCGAGAGCTTCACCAGCACCGAAATGGATTTCGCGTTGGAAATTTGCGAAGCCGTGACCGACGTCTGGCAACCCACGGCCGACAACAAGGTCATCCTGAACCTACCCGCCACCGTCGAATACGCCACGCCCAACATCCATGCCGATCAAATCGAATGGATGTGCCGCCACCTCACCCGCCGCGATCTGACCATCGTTTCCCTGCACACCCACAACGACCGCGGCACCGGCATCGCCGCCACCGAGTTGGGCTTGCTGGCCGGCGCTGATCGCGTTGAAGGCACGCTCTTCGGCAATGGCGAGCGCACCGGCAACCTCGATATCGTGACCGTCGCACTCAACTTGCAAACCCAGGGCGTGGACCCGAAGCTCGACTTCTCCGACCTCAACGAGATCCGGGAGATTTACGAACGCACCACCCGCATGGACGTGCCGCCCCGCTCCCCCTACGCGGGCGACTTGGTGTTCACGGCCTTCAGCGGCTCGCATCAGGACGCCATCAAAAAGTCGTGGGACAAACAGATCGCGGGAGAACCGTGGGATGTCCTCTACATTCCCATCGATCCCGCCGACATCGGTCGCGACTACAAGGCGATCATCCGCATCAATTCCCAGTCGGGCAAAGGCGGCGTGGCCTACATCCTCGAAAACGAATACGGCTTCACCCTGCCCAAGGCGATGCACCGCGAATTCGGTCCGGTGGTCAACCGTCTCGCCGACACCAAGGGCACGGAGCTGTCGGCCGCCGACATTCTCGAAGCCTTCCAAGCCGAGTATCTCGATCGTAAACAACCCATCGAGGTCGTCGACTTCCGCACCACTGAAAAGGACAAGGTGGTCACCTGCGAAGCGGACCTAGTCATCAACGGCACCGGCCGCACCCTCACGGGCCAGGGCAACGGTCCCATCAACGCGTTCGTGACCGCCGTCCGCGAAGCCGAGTTGCTGGAGTTTGAATTCCTCAACTACACCGAACATTCCCTCGGCATCGGCGCCCGCGCCCAGGCGGTTTCCTACATTCAGATTCAACCGATAAATGGTAAACCGCTCTACGGCGCCGGCATCGACACCAGCATCGACATTGCCTCCATCAAAGCCGTCGCCAGCGCGATGAATCGAGCTCTCCTCGACTAAACGCGGCCCGGGCTGGCTCCTCCTTTGACCAACCAGACCAAGTCTGGTCTGGTTGGTCTCATCAACCGAGATTCCGCAGTTGGATTTTACAGAAGGCAACGAAGAGCACGAAGCTGGAACGAGTTGCAGGCGATTATGGGCATCAATTTATTCACCCGTAAGGTGAGTTGGATGTCATGCAGTTTACTCGATTTAACTCACTTTATTACAACGCTTTGTTAACTTTGTTACCTTCTGTGAACTGCGTTGATCAGGATAAAGCCAGGTCGTCATGTCCGAGATCATCAACATTCAAACCGCCAAAACCCACCTCTCCCGGTTGGTCGAAAAAGTGGCGGCCGGCGAGGAGGTCATCATCGCCAAAGCAGGTAAGCCGATGGTCCGGGTGATCCCGTATCAACCGGCTAGAAAACCTCGAGCAAGCCCAGGGAAAGTTAAAAAATCCCGACAGTTTCGTTTCCGTCCTGCTGGAGGATGAATTTGCCGAGCTACCGGTGACCGCGGTCCACGCCAGTCAATCCCTCCAACTGCCCGCGGTTCACTCCGACCCGTTCGACCGCATGCTCGCCGCTCAAATCTTGGCCGAGAGACTTGTTCTCGCGACTCGGGATCGCCGCATCCAACCCTGCGACGTGCCGACGGTCGCGGCCTGACGTTACGTGAGATTCGATTCGCGGCCCGCGCGGCTCATCCCGCGCTGGATCGGCACGTAGACCAACCAGGTGATCCACATGGTGACCAGGTTATGGCTCACGTAGTGCGCGCCCTTCGCAAATTGATAGATACCCATTACCCAGCCCAACCCCAACGCGAGCGCGATTGCCGCGTAGTATTGGCGGCGCGTCTGCGTCAGCGCAGCGAGCCCCACCAAAGCGAATCCACCGCTGGCATGACCGGCCGGAAATCCGCGGCCTTTATACGGCGGCCGATCGTTTTCCGGATGCATCTCAAATACCCGCACGTAGGGAGCGGGACCGCCGTAGCGACGAATGTCCCACGGGCAGTAAACGCCGGTCGTGGCTTTGATTTGACCAATCAATGCCGGCACGATCGCCAACGTGAGCAACACCACGCCAAGCCCCTTGCGCGTGACGTGCCACCGTTCCCGCCAGGACGGTCGACCGAGCAGCAGTGTGAGCAGCGTCACGCCCAATAGAATGATCACATACTTCGGACCATTGTAGAACAATGCCCGCGGAATCGGATCACGTCGCCCGATCAACCACGTGCCGGTCTCCTCATTGAAGAACCAGTCCTGCACCCGGATGTCGATCGAGGTGAGTTCCGACAGGGCGAGCGTGAGCGCCAACAGGCCCAGCACGATCCACCACGAGCGCCAGGTTTCAAGGCGTGTAGGCACGGTAGGCGTCGAGTCGGAACAGATCACTCGCCGTCTGATAATAGGAAGTCGCTTCCTGAATCAACGGATCATCCTGACCTTCACTGATTAAAACTTCGGTGCCGGTGGTCGTGCCAAACATGGCTTTGTGACGCACCGGACTCAAGACGGCCAGCCGTTCGCCGTCCCACAAACCCATTTTTTGATAGGTGCCCACGAATGCCCGGGCCGGCCGCTCACACCCATCGTGCATCACATCCCGGCCGAAAAACCGGCTCGGGTAGGACCAGTTCAACAGTCCCAACAGCGTCGGCGCATAGTCCACCTGGCTGGTGATTTCGTCCACCACGCCAGGCTCAATCTGACCGCCCGGCGCAAAAATCAGCAACGGGATGTGGTAGTTGGATACCGGCAATGTCGTCTTGCCGGCCGAACTCGCGCAGTGATCCGCCACGATCACGAAGATCGTATCCTTATACCAAGGACGCGTGGAGGCATCGCGGAGAAACTTGGCGATGGCGTAGTCGGTGTATTTCACCCCGCCATTGCGCCGCGATTCCTTGGACGGCAGATCGATCCGCCCCTCCGGATACGTGAACGGTCGATGGTTCGAAGTCGTCATCACAAACTGAAAAAACGGCTTCCCGGTCTTGGCCGTCGCGTCCGCTTCGCGCAGCGACCAGTCGAACAAATCCTCGTCACAGGCGCCCCAGGCGTTGGCAAACGTGATGTCTTCGTCCGCCACCTGCCCGCGATCCACGATGCGGTAACCGTTGTGGCCGAAAAAGTAGTTCATGTTGTCGAAGTAACCGTAACCACCGTAGATGAACGCCGTGTCGTAGCCTTTGCTTTGAAAAACCGACCCCAAGGAAAACAGGTTCTCGTTGTCGGGCCGTTTCACCAGCGAGCGGCCCGGCGTCGGCGGCAGCGACAAGGTCAACGCCTCCATGCCACGCACGGTGCGGGTGCCGGTCGCATAAAATTGATCAAACACGAGCGAGTCCGCGACGAGTTTGTCCAACTCCGGCGTGATCCCGTCCGTATTGCCATAGCGGGCCATGAAGCTGGCACTCAGACTCTCCACCGTAATTTGAATCACGTTCGGCCGCTGCTCCGGCTGCATCGCGGAAATCTGGCGCAACGTATCCTCGGCTTCACTACCCATCAACACGGAGCCATCGCGCACCAGATTTTCCCGCACCATGGCAAACGCCCGGTCCTCCGGCAACGTCTCGTAGAATTGATCGAACTCGAGTTGGTTGGCCCAGAAGGCGGCGAACAAGGCCCAGCCGCCGTTCTTCGCCAGCTCCCGGTTGTAGTTGTTGGCAAACGTCGGCAACCAACGCTCGCTCAGCAGCGAACCAAAACTGACCGCGACCACGATCCACACCAGCCCGGTCGCATAACGACGACGCCACGGCGTGGCCGCCGCCTCCATCCAGATCTGCGGCAAACCCGTGCGCACCATCATCCCGGTGAGTCCGATCGCGCCCAACGCCACGCCTCCGATGATCAACGGCATCGGATAAGACTCACGGATGTTGCCGATCACTTCGGTCGTGTAGACAAGGTAATCGACTGCGATGAAATTAAAGCGCACCCCAAACTCATCCCAGAACGTCCACTCCGACACGCCGGAGAACAACATCAGGAAAAACCCCACGCCAATCGCACCGATCACGGCCCCGCGGACCGCCCGATACTGGAACGTGGGTGCCGGCAAAAGCATCAGCACCAGCACCACCGGCAATGACCACCACAGCGCCGCGCCGACATCGTAAACCACGCCCCACGCAAACGACGCCAGTAGCGTCAAATTCCACGAAACCTCGCCGGCCGATTTGAGCAAAAGAGCCATCCGCGTGAGTAACGCAAGCGTCACAAACATGAGCAAAAACAGCCCTGCTCCCCCCATGCGGGTCTTTATCCAGCGCACCGGAGCCGCTGTCTCAAATCGTTGCAATATGCCCATTTCTAGATCTGCCATGCCGCGTAAGAAGCAGCGCCGCAACAAACGTTCGGAACATGACAGCGCTGTAACGAATGCTCCATCAACCTGTAATGAACCCAGCGAATTATTCTGGGCGCTCCCCGTCCAACACCTAGGGTGACGCCGTGCGAATCCTCGTAGTTGAAGACGAAAAAAAGGTGGCCGGACTCATTTCGGCCGGACTCACCGAACAAGGCTGGGCCGTGGAAGTGTGCCACAACGGCGATGAAGGACTGCTGCTCGCCAACGAGCATACTTTCGACGCCATGGTCCTCGATGTCATGCTGCCCGGTCGCGATGGTTTGAGCCTGTTGCGCAAGCTGCGCAGCCAGCGCAACACCGTCCCCGTCATCCTGCTCACCGCCCGCGGCGACGTAAACGAGCGCGTCGAAGGCCTCGAACTCGGAGCCGACGACTACATGCCCAAACCGTTTTCCGTCGTCGAACTGGTGGCCCGCCTCCGCGCCATTGTGCGCCGCCACACCGGCGACACCCTCAGCGTGCTCAGCCACGGCGATCTCAGCCTCAACCTCCACCAGCGCACCGTGCGACGCGCCGGCACCGACATCGATTTGACCGCCCGCGAATTCGCTCTACTCGAAACTTTTCTGAGCAGCCCGGGCCGGGTGCTCTCCCGCACGTTCCTATGTCAACGCGTCTGGGGTTATCAATTTGATCCCGAGACCAATGTGGTCGACGTCGCCGTGCAGCGGCTGCGGCGCAAGATCGACGACGATTTCACGCCCAAACTGATTCAAACCGTCCGCGGCGTCGGCTACTCTCTCGCCTCCGAATGATGTCCACCCGCTCATTGCGTTTTCGCATCTCGGTTTGGACGGCGAGCGTCACCACCTTCGCGCTCATCGTCCTCGCCGCTTCGACCGTGATTTACGTCTATTTCGAGGACCTGGAGGCCATCGACGAACACTTGCGCGGAGAGGCTCTCGAGCTGGCCGCCGACATCAGTCATGATCAATTCGAGCCCGAGGATTTCCAAGAAGATGAGTTCGAGCCTTGGCTTGGTCTCGCCCTGCTGACGACCGAACGACAGATCATCGGCCGCACCCCCAGTTTCCCGTCCCCCGTAATTCGATCCGCCTCCGGGTTCGAGGGACTGCGATTCGAAAAATCGGCAGATCAAAACTGGCGGGTTTTCGTGATGAGCTCGGGCGAGCACGTCATCGTGGTCGGTCACAATCTCGAAGAATTCCGCGACGTGCTGCTCGACTTGATCACGGCCGAGGTCGTGCTGTTGCCCTTCGTCACCGCCCTCACCGCCTGGATCAGCTGGCTCGTCGCCGGCCGCTCGCTCAAACCCATCCGCGATGCCACCGCCGCCGCCGCCCACATCGGTGCGGGCGAATTGAGCCAACGCCTGCCGACGAGCGGCAACGACGACGAAATCGCCCGCTTCACCGAGGTGCTCAACGCCATGCTCGAACGCATTGAAAAAAGTTACCTCCAAGCCAAACGCTTCGCGGGTGACGCCTCCCATGAGTTGAGCACTCCCCTCACCGTCATCAAGGGGGAGATCGAGCGTATGCTGGAAACCCACCAGCTCGGACCGTCCGCCGAGTCCGGTCTGTTGAGCGCTCAGCAAGAGGTCGATCGCATGCACCAGATCATCGATCAACTGCTCCTCCTCGCCCGGTTCGACGCCGGCCGATCGAGCCCGGAGAAAACCACTTTCGATCTGAGCGCGATGCTGGGGGAGATGGCCGAAGACGTGGACCTGCTCAGCGCGGAGCGGGAGCTCACCGTCACCGCCAACATCGAACCCCATCTTATGATTCTCGGCGACCCGAGTCAGATCCGCCGCCTACTGCTCAACCTATTGGCCAACGCCGTTAAATATAACCGGGACGCCGGTCGACTTGACTACACCCTGCAGGCGTCGGGCGACCACGCGCAGTTCATCATTCGCAACACCGGCAACCCCATTCCCGCCGATGCGATGCCTCGTCTTTTTGATCGCTTTTTCCAGGTCGATCAATCGCACGCGTCCCGCGGCAGCGGCCTCGGTCTCAGCCTTTGCCGCGAAATTGCTCGCGACCATGGCGGCGAGGTGGAACTCGTCCCCGATCCCGAAGGGCTGATTCGTTTCGAGGTCACTATCCCTCGGGTCCACGCCGCGCCGACAGCCGTCTAGTTGTCTTCGTCGACTTCCAGGATCGCGCCGGTGCCCGCATCGATCGCCAGCTCGACCATCGTGTGGTCGGCCCGCACGATCTCCACTTCGTATATGAGGAAGTGGTCGTCCACCTTGAGCTTCACTTCCACCACTGCTCCGGGTTCCGCAGCCCGGGCGACTTCAATCGCGTCCGTGGCCGAGAGTTTAGCCAAGGCCGGCAACTGCCATTTGGGGGTCTGGCGCGGGACTGCGATCGAACCCGCCATTTCGCTGTCTGCCAGACAAACGCCGGCCGAGACCAGTAGGATGAGCAACAGGGAGGAAAACGTTTTCATGGGTATCGGTAAGGCGTTGTGGTTTCGATCTGCCGGTCCGAGGAGTTCGTCCGGCCCCATCCACCATACCAGACGCAGGTTACGTGAAGCGCATCAGCGGATGACGATTCCGTAATATTTCGCGCTATCGCACCGTGTCGACGCGGCGAAACAGCCAGAGCCCGATCAACAAAAACAACGCCGCCGGCCCCCACATCAGAAGATCGGGGCGCAACTCGGGACTGTTCTCCAACCACGACACGATGACGGTCAGAAAATAGTAGCCCATCACGAGAAGCAGCGCGATGCCCAGGTTGGCCGAGGTCTCTTTGCGGGATACCTTGATGCCCAGCGGAATCGCGAGGAGCGAAAACGCCAACACCGCCACCGCACTCGACGCCTTTTCAGTCACCGCGATATCGAGTTTCATGACCTCGCCGACTCCACCCGTGCTCTGCAATCGTGTGCGCTCCGCACTCAACTGCGCATACGTCATCCAAGCATATTTGGTCCGGGCTTTGCGGCGGCTGAAAATATCGTCGACCCGAAACGTCAGCGGCACTTCGCCGATCGTCGTCGTGCCTAGAATTTTCGAATAGTCCTCGGGATCCTTATCGCTGCGTGCCTCCGCCACCACGTCGCGCAGCACCAGTTGCAACGCCCCGGCCTCTTCATCAAAGGATACTTCTCCCGCGCCTGCCCGGCCAAATTCCCGCACGCGGCTTTCCTTGTCCAATCGCCAAAACCACACGTCGCGCAACTGCGCGCCCTCCTTCTCGTCGACGTAGAGCACGAGGTTGGGGAAGTCCCGCACAAAGGTTTTGGGCACAATAAAGCTCAGAGGGTTCGTCTGCACCGCCTGCGCCAGGATCTGCTTATACGCCGTGCGCGCGCGCGGCATGAACTCGAAGTTGACCGCCATCGACGCCGCCGTCGCCAGCACCGCCAAAATCACAATGGGGCGCGCGATGAATCCCATGCTCATGCCCGCCGCCCGCATCGCCGTGATTTCCCGTTGCGACGACATGCGGCCGAGCACCAACAGCACCCCCGTGAGCATGCCCATGGGCAGCGAATACGCCGCGACATACGGGATCAGTAGCCCCATGAGATATAAAAACGTGGTCGCCGGAAGCTGCCCCGCCAATACGAAGCTCATCATGTCCTTGAGCACATTGCCGAGGATCAACACCACCGAGAACAGGCCCACCGCCGCGAGGCAGGACGTCAAAACACTCCAAAAAATGTGGCGATGCAGCAGGTTCATTTCCGATCGAGGCGCAGAGTAGAAACCACGATCCGACCGAAACACACGCAAACAATCTCGCCGTCGCCCCCTTCCCCGGATCGATCTTTCCCCTCTTTCCCGCAATTCGTGGTTTCCATTTCACCACTCGCCCCCCCACCGTTCCTTCCTACGCATGAAGTTCACGCCCGCCAAACCACCGCTCACCGGAGAGACCCTCGAGTCCCTCACCGCCCGGCTGCGCGAACACGGCGAACCCGCCTATCGGGCCAAACAAATTTTGGAGTGGCTCTACAAAAAGCGGGCCCGCTCCTGGGACGACATGACCAACCTGTCGAAGCCCCTGCGCGCGTGGTTGGCCGAGACCTTCGAACTGCTTCCCCTCAGCCTCGTGCACGGGAAGCAATCCCTCGATGTCACCGATAAACTCCTCCTCGAGTTGGGCGACAAATCCCTCATCGAGACCGTCATCATTCGCGTGCCTCAGGAGGGCGTCGGCCTCGAACACTCCCGCAAAACCATCTGCATTTCCACCCAGGTCGGCTGCGCCATGGGCTGTAAATTCTGCGCCTCCGGCCTCATGGGCCTCAAACGCGACCTCAACGCCGGCGAGATCGTCGCCCAGTTACTGCACGTGTGCTACCGCGAGGATGCCCGCACGCCCCGCGCTCGCCAGGAATTGGTCTCCTTCGACAACATCGTGGTCATGGGCATGGGCGAACCTCTCGCCAACTACGAGGCCATCTCGACCGCCCTCACCATCGTCAACTCCAGCTGGGGCCTCGGTTTCGGCGCGCGCCGCATTACCCTCTCCACCAGCGGCCTCGTGCCCAATATTCTTAAACTGGCGGAATCCGATCTCAACGTGCGGCTGGCGATTTCCCTCCACGGCGCCACCGACGAGGTGCGCACCGAGATCATGCCGATCAACAAGGCCTACCCGCTGGCCAAACTCCTTCCGGCCGTGAAAACCTACGCCGAGAAAAACGGTCGCATGGTCACGCTCGAGTTCATTCTCATCGAGGACGTCAACGACGCGCTGGAGCAGGCCGAGAAATTGCGCGATATTGCCATGGATCTGCACGCCCACGTAAACCTCATCCCTTACAATACCGTGGAGGGCCTGCCGTGGAAACGTCCATCCGTCACGCGCCAGGAAAAGTTCGCCGATATCCTCCGCCGCGCCCGCGTATCCGTGACGCTGCGACGCGAAAAAGGACACGACATCGACGCCGCGTGTGGACAGCTCCGCTTGAAAACTGAAAAGGATCGTGAGCTCGCCGACGTCTCCTGACGCCACCCCCGCCCCCGGCGCGCCTCCGCACCGGGCCACCCTGCGGCGCATGGGAAAGTTTTTGCTCGTCGGTCTCGGCGGCTACGCCCTCCTCACATTTGGGGTCATTGCACTCGTCGAATGGGTCGGGCTCGGCAAACGCCCCGCCTACGCCATCATGATCTCCGTGGTCATGGTGACCAACTTCTACGCCAACCGGCGCTTTGTCTTTCCCGCCGGCCGCACTGGCGCCCCCGCCCGCCAAGCGGTGCGATTTCTGGGAACCTCCGTCACGTTTCGGCTGCTCGAATTCATGCTCTACTCGACGATGATCGGTCCGTTCGAGGTGCCTTACGTCGCCGCCATTGCCCTCACTTCAGCTCTGTCCTACGGCGTGAAATATTACGTTTTCTCCCAGTGGGTGTTCCGCTGATTTACCCCCCGCCCGCTTCTCCCTGAACCTTACATTTTTGAAAGGTTTCCGGTCCGGACTTGAAACCTCCCGCTTCGTCATTTCATACCGGACCCTCGGCATTCAACCCCACGTTCTTCTCCCATGATCGAAGTCAACGGTCTCAGCAAATCCTACGGCACCAAACTCGCCGTCGATAATATCAACTTCACCGTGCAGCGCGGAGACATTCTCGGTTTCCTGGGGCCCAACGGCGCCGGCAAATCGACGACCATGAAAATGATCACCGGTTTTCTGCGACCCAGCGCGGGCACCGCCGTGGTCGGTGGCTTTGATGTCACCAGGGATCCCGTCGCCGTGAAGCGGCAGATCGGCTACCTGCCCGAAAGTGCTCCCGCCTACGGCGAGATGACGGTGGCCGAGTTTCTCAACTTCATCGCTGAAGCGCGGGGGTTCAAAGGTTCCGCCCGCCAGGCGCCGGTCGATCGCGCCATCCGTCTCACCCATCTCGAGGGCGTGCGCAGCCAAACCATCGAAACGCTTTCCAAGGGGTTCAAACAACGCGTCGGTTTTGCCCAGGCCGTGTTGCACGATCCCGCCGTGCTCATCCTCGACGAGCCGACCGACGGTCTCGATCCCAACCAGAAAAACGAGGTGCGCGCCCTCATTAAAGAGCTCGCGACCGAAAAGGCCGTCGTGCTTTCGACCCACATCCTCGAAGAGGTCGACGCCATCTGCACGCGCATCATTTTGATTTCCCAAGGCCAGGTCGTGGTCGACGAGACTCCGGCCGAATTCCAGGCCCGCCAACCCGGCGCGCGCCTTGACGCCATCTTCGCCTCCCTCACTCAGTCCGACGTCTGACCCGCCCGATCATGTCCCAAGTCATTCCTGTCTTTAAGCGCGAGTTCCTCGGCTACTTCCGCTCGCCGGTCGCCTACGTTTTTCTCGTCGTTTTCCTCATGGCCGCCGTCGGGTTGGCTTTCTTCGTCGGACGTTTCTTCGACGCCGGCCAAGCCAGCCTCGAAAGTTTCTTCGTATTCCACCCGTGGTTGTTTCTCTTCCTGATCCCCGCCGCCGGCATGCGGTTGTGGTCCGAGGAAAAACGCACCGGCACGGTCGAACTCCTGTTCACCCTGCCCATCACCACGCTCGAAGCCGTGGTCGGCAAATACCTGGCAGCCTGGGCCTTCCTCAGCGCCGCCGTCGTGCTCACGTTTCCCATGGCGCTCACCGTGGGTTTCCTCGGAGACCCCGATTGGGGCGTCATCCTCGCCAGTTATCTCGGCAGCATTCTGATGGCCGGCTCCTACCTCGCCGTGTGTTCGCTCACTTCCGCCCTGACCAAAAATCAAGTCATCAGTTTCGTGCTCAGCGTGATCGTGTGTCTCGTACTGGTCTTTCTCGGCTGGAGCATTTTTAGCGAACTGCTGGAGAGTTTCCTCCCGCTCGCCCTCGCCGACTTACTCGCGAATTTCTCGTTCGTGACGCACTTTGAACCCTTCACGAAGGGCATCATCGATCCGTCCGACATCATCTTCTTCCTCTCGCTGACCGGCTTCGCGTTGTTCCTCAACGTGGTCGCCCTCGAACGCTGAACCCCATCGCCGCTTCGCCATGAAACCCAGCGCCAAAATCACTGCCATCGTCCTGCTCTTTGTCGGCCTCGTGCTCGTCAACTATCTCGCGTCGCAACTGCCCTTCCGCGGCGACGCCACCGCCGAAGACATCTACACGCTCTCGCCCGGCACCAAGTCCTTGCTCTCCAAAATCGAAGAGCCGGTCACGCTCGACTTCTACTTCTCGTCCGGAGCCAGTGGCCTCCCCATTTCCTATAAAAACTACGCCAACCGCGTGGAGGAGATGCTCCGCCAATACGACCGCGCCGCCCGCGGCAAATTGATCCTCAACGTCATCCATCCCGAGCCCGACACGCCCGAGGAGGAGGCCGCCGCCCGCGCCGGTATCCAGCCCCAGGTCATTCCCGGCACCGGTGAACAGGTTTACTTCGGCCTCGCCGCCACTCATGCCGATTTGCAGGAGGCCATGAGCACCTTCAACCCCCAGCGGGAGCAGTTTCTCGAATACGATCTCTCCGAGCTCATTCAACGCGTGCAGGTCTTCGAAAAACGGCGCCTCGGCCTCATCAGCAGCCTCCCGCTGCAAGCGCCCGAGTTCAATCCCATGATGGCGCAGATGGGTCAGCGGCCGCAGCCCGCCCAGTTCATCATCGGCGAATGGGAACGCTCCTTCGAGGTATTGCCGATCGAACCCGATGCGACGGAGCTGCCTGCCAACCTCGACGTGCTCGTCGTGGTGCATCCCCAAGCGCTGATGCCCGAACTTGAATACGCCATCGACCAAACCCTGCTGAGTGGCACGCCGGTTTTTGTCGCGGTCGATCCGTCGTCCGAACACTTCAAACGTCAAGCCGGCCCCCAACAGCAAATGATGGGTGGTCCGCCGCCCAACACCACGTCCGACCTGCCGCGTTTGCTGCGCACGTGGGGCGTGACTTACAGCACCGAAAGCGTCACCGGTGACCTGCGCTACGGCGCTCAGGTCAACGATGGACGCGGCGGCATTGCCCGCTTCCCCCACTGGTTGCAGCTCCCCGCCGAAAGCTTCAATGCCGAGGTCATGCCCACCGCCCAGCTCAATTCCATGGTGCTGGTCGAAGCGGGCCATCTCGCCCCGATCGACGACAGTGGACTCACCTTCACGCCGCTCATCCAAACGTCGGATCAAGCCGGCGACATCCCGGCCATGATGTTGCAGTTCGCGCAACCCGACGCCCTCGCCCAGTCCATCAAGGAAACCGGCCGACAGACCGTGGCTGCCATGGTCACCGGCGAATTCAAAACCGCTTTCCCGCAGGGCAAACCCGCCCCGCCCCCGGCAGCGGAAGGCGAGGAACCTGCTCCCGCCGTCGACAACACCCCCGGCCAGACCTCCGGTTCCGGCACCCTCGTCGTCGTCGCCGATGCCGACTGGTTGATGGACTCGTATTCGGTCCGTCGTTACAACTTCCTCGGCGTGCAAGCCGCCGAACCCATCAACGACAACCTCGCCTTCGCCAGCAACCTGATCGAGTTCATGGCCGGTTCGAAGGACTTGATTTCCATCCGCACCAAGGGCAGCTCGCAACATCCGTTCACCGTCGTCCGCGACATGGAGGCCGACGCCCAGAAACGCTACCAGCAACAGCTCGAGGCCCTCGAAGGTCGCCTCAGCGACGTGCAGCGCCAACTCACCGAGTTGCAATCCCAAGTCGGTGACGGCGGCATGCTCGTCGCCTCGCCCGAGGTCGCCGATGCCATCGCCGAATTCCAAGCCCAGGAAGCGGAAATGCGCCGGGAACGTCGTGATATCCGCCGCGCCCTCCGCGAGGACATCGATGCCCTCGAAACCAAGCTCGTCCTCATCAATCTCTTTGCCGGTCCGTTGTGCATCGGAGCCTTCGGTCTCTGGTTCCGCCAACGTCGCCGCCGCGCCTGATTCGTCCTTCCCTCCCGACCTTACCCCTCGGCCATGAATCTTAAAACGCTCACGATTTCCGTCATCATCCTCACGCTGCTCTCCGCCGGCGTGGCCTTCCTCAACCGCCCATCCGCTCCAGCCAACGTCGACCCCCGGGTGGGTCAGCCGTTGCTCGACGCGACCATCGCCGCCGCGGCCAACGATCTGACCCTCACGCACGCTGGCACCACCGTGGAACTCACGCGCGACGATCAAGGCGAGTGGACGGTGGCCTCCTATCACGACCTGCCCGCCGACGTTGCCAAGTTGAGCCGCTTCGTGCGCGAGCTCACCGAAGCCACCGTCGACCGGATCGTGACCCGCGATCCGGAACGCGCCGCTCGCCTCGATTTTGGCTCCTCCGAAATCGCCATCACCACCGCCGACGAACAATCTTGGACGGCTCACCTGGGCAAGGACGCTGAACGCGGCGGACGCTACGTTCGCTTCGACTCCGCCCCGGACGCCCCCGCCTACCTCGCCCGGCTGAGCTCTTACCTCGACGGCACCCCCAAGAACTGGGCCAATTCCAAGATGATCGGACTCACCGCCGAGGACGTGGCGAGTATTTCATTTGCCGTCGCCGAGACGGACGCCCTCACCGCCAGCCGCAGCGAACCCGGCGGTTCCTGGAGCTCCACCGACTTGCCTGAAGGTCAGCGGCTCAAGGATTCCCGACTCACCTCGATGCTTTCGTCGCTGGCCAACCTGCGTTTCACCGACACCGCGCCCCGGGACGCCCCCGATGCGGTCGACGCCGCCGCCTCGGCCGAGTCCCGCACCGTCACTCTCACCACGTTCGACGGCCAAACCGTTTCCATCGCGCTCGCCCGTCGCGCCGCTCGGACTGTCGAAAAAGACCCCGCGGAGATCGCGCCTCCCACCGAAGCAGCCGACGATGAAGGGCCGACGATTCCGGAAGACACCACCGAAACCATCCCCGCCGGACCCGTGTTTGCCTCCGTCACCGGCGACGCCGATCTCGCGCCACTAACCGACGCGCCCGAACGCCTCGCGTTCAAGGTTTCCGACTACAGCTTCACCGGACTACCCACCGCGATTACCGAACTTTACGAACCGATTCCCGCGCCGCCGGGCGAGACCGACGGCGCGGCGGGACCCACGCCTTAGGCGGATCCATGCAGCCCCAGACCGCAAAACGTGTTTTGCTTCAGACGGGAAGAAACAGGGTTGGCCAGGGGCGCCTTGGCTGACATGCGTGAGTGGTCCGGCTTCGGAAGCCTACGCCGCCGGGCTGGCGGTCGCTTTGCCACTGCGTCGGCGGTCATGCGCCGCCATGAGTGCGCGTGAAATCGCGATTTCCACTTTGTTGCGCGAGTGATGAATGTTCTGGCGAAGACTCCGCCGGGCCGCCTCGGCGTCGGAACGCGTGAGCGCGTCGAGCACAGACAAATGCTCACCGGCGGTTTCCTGGATGCGGTGCGGGTTGGTGATCGCCGCCAGGCGCACGAAGCGCAGCCGCTCGTTGATGTTTCGCAGTGCGCCGAGAATGGACTCGTTGCCCAGCACTTCAGCCAGCCCGAGGTGAAACTCCGTATCGTGGTCGACCAACATGTCGCGATCGATCACCGCATCGGCCTTGACCTGTAACCACGGCTCCCAAAACGCCCGTTGCTCGTCCAACCACTCCGGGGGCGGCGGCTTGGAGGACGCGAGCATTTCCACGACAAATAGTTCGAGTGCCAACCGCATATCGTAGAGGTCCTGGGTCTCGATCACATCGGGTTGGATGACAAAACAGCCCTGATTGGGGACTTTCTTAACCAGTCCTTGCTCAGCGAGCGCCCGCAAGGCCTCGCGCACGGGAATGCGACTGGCCGAAAATTCCGCACAAAGGGCAACTTCGCCCAGATGGTGCCCCGGCGGATAATCCCAATTGAGCACACGTTCGCGCAATCTGGTTAAAATTTGCGCTCCCAAGTGCTCGGCGCTTTCCGGAGGAGAATCGGGGGTTTTGACGGGGGCTCGGGAGGTGTCCGGTGGCATTGGCCTCGAAGAGAAACGGATTTCCCTCTCGTCCGCAATGCTGAACACAATCCTGGATTCATGATTAGAATACATGATTGTATACATGGCACGAAGACTGCTCATCGCTGACTCGGTTTCACCATCCGAACTCACCGAAACACCAAATTATCATGACACTGCCTGCCCACGCATCCGGACTCCGGATGCCATCGCTCCGGACCGCCCTGCTCCTCCCCGCGATCCTGATTCCCCTTTTCCCTCTGACGTTGTCGGCCCAGGAGGAGATCGACTCCGACGTCATTGTCATGGATGCCTTTGTCGCCGCAGCCGAAGCCGACGTCTACGATGTCCTGCCGAAGCGCGAGTCCACCTCGGTATTCGGCACCAGTCGCAGCCTCGAAGAGACGCCGCGATCGGTGACCTTGATCGAAAGTGCCATGACCGACCTCTATGGCATCCGCACAGTCAACGATTTCGTGTCGGTCACGGCCGGTTCCTTCACGGGCAACTATTTCGGTGTGCCCGGCGCCCTCGATGTGCGCGGCGAGCGCGCCGACAACTTCTTCCGCGGCATGCGCCGGATCGAGAACCGAGGCAACTTCCCCACGCCGATCGCCTCCACGGACTATGTTGAAATCATCAAAGGCCCCGCTCCGCCCGTCTATGGCGGCGGCAAGGTCGGCGGAATTCTCAATTTCATTCCCAAGACGGCCAAGAGCAAGACGGCCAAATTCATCGATACCCCGGTCGGCATCGCGACTGTCACGGTCGGCAACTATGGCAAAATGTCCGGCAGTCTGGAATACGGCACCCCGTTTGAAATCGGGGGCATGCGCTCCGGCGCCTACGTCTTCGTGCAAGCCGAGGACTCCGATCACTACTACACCGGTATCTACAATAAAAGCACCCTGCTGCAGGTGGCCCTCGACACCGAACTTTCCGAGTCCGTGCTGCTGGAATACGGCTTCATGGCCCAGTGGTCCGATCTCAACCAAAGCCTCGGGTGGAACCGGGTGACGCAGGACCTCATCGATTCCGAAGGCGCGCTCTACCTCGGCGGTCAGGCCGCCCTCAAACTCGACACCGATGGCAACGGCATCCTCACCCCGGCCGAAGTCAGCCCCTACTCCCTCGAGCAATTCGCCTTTGCCGACCCGTTCCCCTACGGCGCGTTGTCCGACAACCAGAAGGCGGCCTTCGCCCTCGACCCCACCACGGTCGGGTATTCGCCCATCAACCACCATCAGGTGCAGGTCGACCCGCTCGATTTCGCCACCACCGATTCCATCACCGCCTACTTCGACATCACCAAGACGTTCAATCCGAACCTGAAACTGAAGAACCAGACGTTCTACGACTCGATGAATCACACGAAGTATTCGAGTTATGGATTCACCGCCGACTACGTCGCCATGGCCTTCGAAAACAAGACCAGCGTCGAATGGCGCACCTTCCCCGCGGAAAACTCGACCGTCGATACGATTTTCGGTCTCTCCTACCGCTACTCCGACGGGGACGAGCGCGAGTCCCGCGGCCGCGGCTATCAGGTGCTCGACCGCCGCGATATCTCAGTCCCCGGCACCGCCAACGAACGCTTTGAAGGTGCCTACACCGGCACCGGGAACGTGCCCTACAACTGGCGCCAGATCGGTGATTTCTCCGACGTCGGCGTGTTCGGTTTGGTCGACGGTAAGTTCGAGCGCTTCGGCATGATCGTGAGCGGTCGCTGGGATCGGTATGAAGCCACCACGCTCGGCACCGACACGTCCGGCGTCTACGCCCTGGCCGACGCCACCGACGACGCCTTCACCTACAACGCCAGTCTCACCGCCGACGTGACCGACGACCTCACGGCCTATCTTACCTACGCCGAGTCGAGCTACCTTGAGCTCGGCCAGGGCGGCATGATCGCCCGCCAGAACGTCGAGGGCGGCACGTGGTTGCAGGATTCCAAGATCACCGAAATCGGCCTCAAGGGCACGCTCGCTGATCAACGCCTGTTCAGCACACTCGCCTATTACCAACAGGAGAAAACCTCGTTCAACAACCTGTCCGGGGCGTTCGACTATTATGAGTCCAAGGGGGTTGAGCTCGAGATGCGCTACGCCCCCACCAAGCAGTTGAGCTTCACCGCCGCCGGCACATGGCAGCAGACGGAGCTGCTCAGCACGCCGTTCTTTCTCGGCCTCCCGCCCGAGACCCTCGGACTCGATCCGGCCCTGGTCTACGGTGGTCGCTTCGTCGGTCTCGGTGCCATCATCGGTGCGCCCGCGCCCATCGAAGCCCCCACGCCGGAAAAGGTGATTTCCATCAACGGCACCTACACGGCCGACTCCGGGTGGGGCGCCTCGCTGGGTGCGACCTATGTGTCGTCGTTCTTCTCCGGATACGCCCAGGAGGTGGTCCTGCCCTCCTATCTCGTCACACGGGCCGCCCTGTTCTACACCCGGGGCAATTGGTCGTTCCGGCTCAACGCCAACAACATTTTCGACGAGAAATACTACAATCCGCAGTTCCTCTTTTGGGATGTGTTCGTGAGCCCGAGCGTCGGTCCGACGGTCGAACTCACCACCTCCTACAAATGGTAGTCGTTCATCCGTAGTTGTAGTCCAGGGAAGGGGGCCGGGCCTTCATCCGGCCTCCTTCCTGCTACCGCGCCACCTCTCCTCGTTCCCATGCTGACCGTCAACGACCCCGCCACCGTCGCGGCCGTCACCGCCGCCTTCGATGCCTACGAAGCCGCGTTGATCGCCAACGATGTGCCCGCCCTGCAGGCTTTTTTCTGGGACTCCCCGGAAGCCATTCGTTTTGGCGTCAATGAACAGCTCTATGGTGCCGACGAGATCGCCGCCTTTCGCCAAAACCGGGTGATCAATTTCAGCCAGCGTCGCGGCCTGCGCACCACCGTCACCACCCTCGGCCCCGAGATCGGTTCCGTGATGTATGAATACGTTTCCAAGGTCTCCGGCATCGAACGCCAGGGTCGCCAATCGCAGCTGTGGACGCTCATCGACGGCAATTGGCGCATCGTCGCCGCCCACGTTTCGCTCGCCCCGTTCACTCCGCCCGCCGGCCCCGACTGGACCGTCTACCTCAAACACGCCGCCGCCGCGCAGAACCTGACCATCGAACCGAGCCATCAACTCGGCGTCACCCGCAACCTCGAGGTGATCGCGCGATTGGCCGGACCCTTGCTGGCCATGGAGCTTCCCGACGAAACCGAACCCGCCCCGGTCTTCAACCCATGAGCCTCGATCCTGTCACTGCCACCGCCACCGAGATCGCCGCCGCCGTCCGCGAGCGCCGCATCTCCGCGCGCTCCGTCACCGACCTGCTGCTGGAGCGTATCGCCGCCACGCATACCGAGCTCAACGCCTTCACTCTCGTCACCGCCCCCCGCGCCCGGGCCGAGGCCGACGCCGTCGATGCCACCATCGCGGCCGGTCGCGATCCCGGTCCGCTCGCGGGCGTCCCTTACGCCGTTAAAAACCTGTTCGATCTTGCCGGTGAAGTCACGGTCGCCGGCTCCAAGATCAACCGCGACGACCCGCCCGCCTCCCGGGACGCCACCGCCGTCGCGCGTTTGCAGGCGGCCGGGGCCGTTTGTCTCGGCGCGCTCAACATGGGCGAATACGCCTACGATTTCGTCACCGAAAACATCCACGATGGCGCCACCCACAATCCGCGTGAACTCAGCCGCTCCGCCGGCGGTTCCTCCGGTGGTTCCGGCGCCGCGGTGGCTGGTGGTCTGGTGCCGATTGCCCTCGGCACCGATACCAACGGCTCCATTCGAGTCCCGGCCTCCTTCTGCGGTATCTGGGGACTCCGGCCCACTTACGGTGCGCTTTCCCGCGCGGGTTCCTTCCCCTTCGTGGATGCTCTCGATACCATCGGTCCGTTCGCCCGCTCCGTAGCCGATCTCGCCGTCGCCTACGACGCCATGGCCGGACCCGACAGTCGCGACGCCGCCTGCACTTCCGTCCCGCTGCCGCTCGTTTCCACCCAACTGGGCGGTGGACTCGACGGCCTGCGCATCGCGCAACTCGGTGGCTACTTTGCCAGCGGCGGTGAAGCCACCGTCCACGGCGCCGTGGCCACCGTCGCCGCTGCGCTGGCCTCGGATCGCGTGGTCGAGCTGCCCGAGCCCGGCTTGGCCCGCACCGCCGCCTTCGTCATCACCGCAGCCGAGAGTGGCGCCCGCCATCTCGACCGCTTGCGGCAACGCGCCCACGATTTTGATCCCAACGTCCGCGACCGTCTTCTCGCCGGTGCCCTCTTGCCCGCCGCCTGGGTCGATCAAGCGCAACGCTTCCGCGCTTGGTGGCGCGACCAGCTCCGGGCGATCTTCGCGGAGGTCGATGTCCTGATCGCTCCGGCCACGCCGCTGTGCGCTCCGACGTTGGGTCAAACCACGCTCACTTTTCACGGCCAAGAACTCCCGTTGCGGCCCAACATCGGTTTGTTCACTCAACCGATTTCGCTCGTGGGCCTGCCCATTCTGGCCGCCCCCGTGCACCCGTCGGGCGCCCTGCCCTGCGCCGTCCAACTGATCGGAGCGCCGTTCAGCGAGGCCAAGCTCCTGCGCGTCGCCCGCGCACTCGAGAAAGCCGGTGTCTGCACCGCTCCCGTCTCCACCATGTTCTCCTCGGCCGCCGCCTGACCCGATGGAACTCGCCATTCCGACCATCGACGCCGAGCCCGGCCCTTTTCCGTTCACGCCGTCCACCTGTGCGCTGCTCGTCATCGACATGCAACGCGACTTCGTCGAGCCCGGCGGTTTTGGCGAATCGTTGGGCAACGACGTCAGTCAACTGCGCCGCGCCATCGCTCCGAACCGCCGCCTGCTGGCTGCGTGGCGCTCGCACGGCCTGCTCGTGGTGCACACCCGCGAGGGCCATCGCCCCGACTTGTCCGACCTGCCGCCTGCAAAACGCACGCGCGGCAATCCTGCACTGGCGATCGGCGACCAAGGTCCCATGGGCCGCATCCTCGTGCGCGGTGAACCCGGTCACGACATCATCACCGAACTCACGCCGCTGCCCGGTGAGCCCATCATCGACAAACCCGGCAAGGGGGCCTTCTACGCGACCACTTTACAGACCGTGCTGCAGGCCCGCGGCATCACCCAACTCATTGTCACCGGCGTGACCACCGAGGTCTGCGTCCACACCACGGTGCGCGAGGCCAACGACCGCGGCTACGACTGCCTCGTGCCCGCCGACGCCACCGCGTCCTACTTTCCCGAATTTCATGCCGCCGGCCTCGCCATGATCAAGGCGCAGGGCGGCATCTTCGGTTGGGTCTCCGACACCGACCGCGTCCTCGCCGCCCTCGCCGCCTCTCCCGTTTCAACATGACCACTTCGACCGCCCTCCCTCCTGCCAAACCCAAGCTCTGGGTTCCCGGTGACTGGAACGCCTTTTTCGGCTTCGGCACCAACATCCTGGTCAATCTCCTGACCATGACCGGGCTGCTGACCTTCGTGCTCGGCTTTCCCAACGAACTGGTCTTCGGCCGCATTCTGCCCGCCGTCGGCCTGATGCTGTTTTTGTCCTCCGGTTACTATGGTTGGATGGCCTACGACCTGATGAAAAAGACCGGGCGCACCGACATCTGCGCCATGCCGTCCGGGCCCGGCGTCGGGCACATGTTCATCGGGACCTTGGTGATCATGCTGCCGATCAAGCTCGCCACGGGTGATCCGGTGAAAGCATGGGAAGCCGGCCTGACCTGGGTGTTTCTGCAAAGCGTGGTCTTCTTCATCGGCAGTATATTCGGCAGTTGGATACGACGCGTCACCCCGCGCGCCGCCCTGCTCGCCACGCTCACCGGCATATCGATCACCTACATTTCGATGCGACCGGCGCTGGAGATGTTCGCCACTCCGATCATCGGCCTCACCTGCTTTGCGGTGATTTTGGTCAGCTGGTTTGGCGGCGTGAAATTCATGAAGGGACTGCCCGCCGGTTTCATCGCATTGGTCGGCGGCACCACCATCGCGTGGGGCTCCAACCTCTTCGATCTCAACTACGGCGGCATGACCCTTTCGAACCTCACCGCGTCGTTCACCCACTTCGGCTTCAGCGTGCCGATTCCCGCCATCGGGCACACGTTCTCCGGTTTCGAATACCTCGGCCTGTTGATTGTCACCGCGATTCCGTTTGGCATCTACGATTTGATCGAAGCCCTCGACAACGTCGAGAGCGCCTCCGCCGCGGGGGACCAGTTCTCCACCCGCCAGGTGCTGATGACCGACGGCGTGGTGAGCATGATCGGCTGCCTGATGGGCAACCCCTACAATCTCGCGGTCTACATCGGCCATCCGGGGTGGAAAGCCATGGGCGGACGCTGCGGCTACGCTTTTGCCACCGGCATCATGGCGCTGGTGCTGTGTTGGCTGGGCATCATATCCGTATTGCTGGCGCTGATACCGGTGGTCGCGATTCTGCCGATTCTTCTCTACATCGGCATGTTGATCGGCTCGCAGGCGTTTCAGGAAACGCCGCTGCGTCACGCCCCCGCCGTCATTCTCGGGGTGATGCCACACCTGGCGCACTGGGCGGAGAGTTTGATCCGCAACTCCCTCTCCGCCGCGGGAATCAACGACATATCGCCCGAGCTGGCGGGGGCGCTCGCGGGCAAAGGCGTGCTGCTCGACGTCATGAGCACATTCGGCAACGGCTCCGCGTTGTCCGGCATCGTGCTGGCCGCCACGACCGTGTTTGTGATCGAACGCCAACTCTGGCGGGCGGCCTCGTTCGCCGCCGCCGGCGCCGGGTTGACGTTCATCGGCATGATGCACGGGGAACACGTCGCCCTCGGACAGAACCTGAGTCTGGCGCTCAGCTACCTACTGGTGGCCGCGTTGATGGCCGCCTGCGCGAAATTCGCCGCCGTCACTCCCTTGCCTCCCGCCGCTCCCGCCACAGCCTCCCACGAGTGAACTTAGCCAATTTTAAATTTGATCTGCATTCGCTGCGCGAGATTTACGCCCCCGGTGTGATCACGCCGGCCGAGGTGGTCGCGGAAGTCGGGCGTCGCATCGATGCCCTTGACGATCCCGCCGTCTGGATTCACCGGCTCTCGTCGGCGGAATTGGCCGGCCACCTCGAACGGATCATGCAACGCGGGCCCCGCGACCAACCGCTCTACGGTGTGCCGTTTGCCATCAAGGACAACATCGACCTGGCCGGCGTGCCGACCACCGCCGGGTGTCCTGAATTTGGATACATCCCCACCGCCTCCGCGCCGGTCGTGCAGCAACTGCTCGACGCCGGCGCCATTCCAATCGGCAAAACCAATCTCGACCAGTTTGCCACCGGCCTGGTCGGCGTGCGTTCACCCTACGGCACGCCGCGCAATCCGTATCACCCCGCCATGATTCCGGGGGGGTCGAGTAGCGGCTCGGCGGTGGCCGTGGCGGCCGGGTTGGTGACCTTTTCCCTTGGCACCGACACCGCCGGTTCGGGCCGCGTGCCTGCCTCGTTCAACAACTTGGTCGGTCTCAAGCCAACCTGCGGCTGGCTCAGCACAACCGGCGTGGTTCCCGCCTGCCGCTCATTGGATTGCGTCTCGATCTTTGCCGCCTCCGTGACCGAGGCTTCCGCCGTCGCCGCAGTGGCGGGAGGCTTCGACGCCACCGATCCCTATGCCCGCGAGGCCCCAAAGGTGCCCGGCGGCTCGTCCGCCGGTTTCCGCTTCGCCCTCCCGCGTGCCGATCAGTTGCAGTGGTTCGGCGATGACCTGAACCCACCGCTCTACGCTGCCGCGCTCAACCGACTGGAGTCACTCGGCGGAGAACGCGTCGAAATTGATTTCACTCCTTTCGCCACCACCGCGCGATTGCTCTACGAGGGGCCGTGGGTGGCGGAACGTTGGTCGGCCGTGCGCGCGTTTCACGCGACCCATGCCGACGCCATGCACCCGGTCACCCGCCGCATCATCGAGGGCGGCGCGCAACCACTCGCCGTCGATGCGTTCGAATCGTTTTACCGACTCAAAGCCCTGCAGCGCGAAGCCGCCGCGGTCTGGGCCGACGTCGACCTCATGGTGTTGCCCACGGCGGCGACGATCTATACCCGCGCCCAACTCGAGGCCGACCCGATCACCCTCAATTCGAACCTCGGTCACTACACCAACTTCGCCAACTTGCTCGACACCGCCGCCCTCGCCATCCCCGCGGGGTTTCGTCCCGACGGCCTGCCGTTTGGCGTGACGCTGTTCGGTCCGGCTTGGTCCGACGCCAGACTGGCCGCGATCGGCGCACGGTTCAGCTCCGATCAACCGGAGATCGCGGCTCCCTCCCCGACCAACGACGATGCGATCGAACTGGCCGTGGTCGGCGCGCATCTGCGCGGTCAACCGCTCAACCACCAACTCACCGATCGCGGTGCCACGTTTGTGCGCGAGACCACGACTTCGCCCGACTACGAACTGTTTGCGCTGAGCGCGACCCAACCGCCGAAACCCGGACTGCGGCACTGCCCGGTCGATGGCAACGGCGCGGCCATCGCGGTGGAAATTTGGTCGCTGAATGCGACGGCGTTCGGACAATTCACCGCCGAAGTCCCGGCTCCTCTCGCCATCGGCACCATCACACTGGCCGACGGCACCACCACCAAGGGTTTCGTGTGCGAACCGATCGGCTTCGAGCACGCCACCGACATCACGGCCTTCGGCGGTTGGCGCAACTGGTTGGCCTCGCAGTCATGAGTCTGACCCGCGTCCTCCTTGCCCTGGTGATGCTGACATTCGGTGTCCTCCGCCCGCCCGCGGCCGAGCCGGTCGTGTGGCTCGATTACACGCAAGCTGAACTCGACCGGGTCTACGACCAAGCGGTCTACGCCCCCAATCTCGCTCAGGTTCTGAAACGACAAGCCGCCAACAGCGTCGCGGCCCGGCAGGCGATCGGCGAACCGCGACGCCTGGCCTACGGTTCGAACGCAACTGAACATCTGGACGTCTACCCCACGGCCGCGAAAAACGCTCCGATCCACATCTACATCCACGGCGGCACCTGGCGATTCGGCCGCGCTCGCGACAACGCCTTCGCAGCAGAATTGTTCGTGCGTGGAGGGGCCCATTTCGTCGTGCCCGACTTTGCTTCGGTCACAGATCACGACGGCAACCTGCAACCGCTCGTCGACCAACTGCGATCCGCGATCGTTTGGGTTTATCATCATGCCGCTGCCGAATTCGGCGGGGACCGCGACCGCATCCACCTGTCCGGATTCTCCTCCGGCGGGCACCTCGCCGCCGTCATGCTGATCACCGATTGGACGCGACTCGGCCTGCCGGCCAACGTGTTAAAGAGCGGCCTCATCGTCAGTGGCATGTATGACCTCGACCCGGTCGCGCTGTCCAGCCGACGCGAATACGTGACGCTCCATGCGCCCGCCATTGCTCGCCTCAGCCCGATTCATCATCTCAACCGGATCACGGGTCCGTTGATCATCGCCCACGGAACCTTGGAAACGCCCGAGTTCAAACGTCAGGCCCGCGAGTTCCACCGCGCCGGGCAAGCCCACGGACTCGCCGCCGAATTACTCATCATCCCTGAGAGCAATCACTTCGAAACCATTGAAACGCTGGCCAATCCCTACGCCCCCCTCGGTCGGGCGGCGCTGCGCCTCATGGGTCTCGATGTGAAGCGAAACTTCGCCCCCTCTGTCGCTCCTTTGGAATAGAGGCTTGATATTATATCATTATATTCCGATATGATGATGCGTAATGACTCAGGACCGGTCCATCTCCTCGCTTTTCGCCTCCAATCGCCCGCTCCGCTCGCTGGAGTTTTTCCCGCCTAAAAACGATGACGGCGTCATTGCCCTGCGCGAATCCGCCGAAGCACTGAAGGCCATCGAATGGGATTTCGTTTCCGTGACTTACGGCGCCGGTGGCAGCACCCGGGACCGCACGGCGCAAGTTTCCGCCCTGCTCAAAGACGAGCTCGGGTTCACCGTCATGCCACATCTGACCTGCGTCGGCCACAGCCGCGACGAGTTGGAGGCCCACGCCGACCGCCTCTTTGCCGACGGCTTTCGCAACATCATGACCCTGCGCGGCGACCCGCCCAAAGGAGAAACCACCTTCGAAGTCGCTACCGACGGCCTGCGCTACGCCAACGAACTCGTGACCCTGCTCAAGGCGCGGCACCCGGATTTTTGCCTCGGTGTCGGCGGTTACCCGGAAAAGCACCCGGAAGCCTTCTCGCTTGAAACCGACCTCGACAACCTCAAACGCAAGGTCGACGCCGGGGCCGATTTCATCACGACCCAGCTCTTCTTCGACAACGCCATCTACTACCGCTTTGTCGAAAAATGCCGCGCCGCCGGGATCACCGTTCCCATCGTGCCCGGCATCATGCCCGTGCTCTCGCTCAAGCAGATCACCCGCATCGCCGCCATGTGCGGCACGGCCCTGCCCGCCCAACTCAACCGCCGTCTCGAAGTCGCGGCCGAAAGCCCCGACGTCGTCGAAATCATCGGCATCGACTGGGCCTTGGACCAGATCCGCGGCCTCATCGCCAACGGCGCCCCCGGCTACCACCTCTACATCCTCAATCGCGCCCGCCCCGCACTGGCCTTGGCAGCCGGTCTGGCGGCGTAAACGCCCCCTCCTGCTGGGAGTCGCCAACCTGCCATTCCATCACCGCGACCCATTCGACCGACTGATCATTTCGACGGCATTGATCGAAAACCTCCCCTTCGTCACCGACGACTCGCCATTCAACCCATACGCCGGAAGCGTAATCTGGTAGAGATAAGCCCCACCGCGGCACCTTTCACCCGCCCGCCATCACCGGGCGGAATCCCGCTTCGGTCAGGATCGCCGCGACTTGATCGCGTTTGTCGCCTTGGATTTCGATCGCGCCGTCTTTGACCGTGCCACCGGCGCCGCAGGCTTTTTGCAGGCGTTTGGCCAATTGCGCTTTCTCGGCTTCGCTAATGCCCACGAATCCCGACGCCGCCGTGACCGTTTTTCCACCTCGTCCACCTGTGAGGCGTCGGATTTCGACGCGACCGCGATTTTTGTTCGGTTGACCACGCTTCGACGAGGCGGTCGGGGGCGGGGCGGGTTCGGTGGGAGTCGGTCCCGCCGGTAAATTGCTCAGTCCACCCAGCGCTGCGAACGGATTTTGCCCCAAGTCTCCCCCTCCGTCGGTGGAAACCTTGCCGCTGCGATCCTTACGACCGGCCATGACGTCCTCCGCACACTCCCACCGGAATATCGAAATCTCCGCCCAAAAACATCACCGCCTTCGCATAACTGCGGTTCTCCAAAAAATGCACCAGCTGCGGGTGCAACGCCCCGCGCCCCGTTTGTAGAAAACCATCCAGGCGCGCCATTTCGGTGGCAATGACCTGCCCGTCAGACTGCTCGATCGCGGTCATCAAAGCGGATAATGAAGATTTGATTTCGGTTTCCATCGTTTGAATAGGGGAATTAATGCCGCTCCTGCCCGGTGTTAGGGAATCTCAAACTACATCAATCGACGTAGTTTCTACCGGGATCGCACTTGAGTAAACGTTACGCTTACTTTGCGATCACGACCAAATCTCTATCTTCAGGTGAGTTGCCTGAACCCGACCGCGCAACGCCTCTCATTTTGCGAAACGCGGTTCCTCTTCCCATCATCATGAATCCGTCCTCCCTTTCCGCCGGCGCCAACGCTGAGGTTTTCGAATCTCTCTACGAGCAATGGTTGGAAGACCCCTCGTCCGTCGACGCCACCTGGCGCGCATTTTTCCAAGGTTTCACGCTGGGTCACGATGGTGGTCCGATGACCTCCGCCGGTGCCAGCGCCGCCGGAGTAAACGTGGTCGACAGTCGCAAACAGGTCATGGCGATTCGCATGATCAATGCCCATCGCTCTCACGGGCACATGCAGGCGCATCTCGATCCGCTCAATCCGCGGCCCGCTCCGCACCCCAAACTCTCGCCCGAGTCCTTCGAGTTCACCGAGGCCGACATGGACGAGTCGTTCACCCTCACCCGCTACAAGGGCGGAGGACAGATGAAGCTCCGCGACATCATCGATACGCTGAACCAAACCTACAGCGGCACGATCGGCGTCGAATACATGCACGTCGGCGACATGGAGGCCCGCGATTGGCTCCAGCTGAAAATGGAGATGTGCAACAACCAGCCGTCTTTCGACAAGTTTCGCAAAACCCAGATCCTGCGCCGCGTGCACAAGGCGGAGCTGTTCGAGAAGTTCCTCCACACCAAATTCGTCGGCCAGAAGCGTTTCGCGCTCGAAGGCGGCGAGACCACCATCGCCGCGCTCGACTCGTTCCTCGAGAAATGCCCCGAACTAGGCATCGAGGAAGTCGTCATGGGCATGGCCCACCGCGGTCGCCTCTCCGTGCTCGCCAACATCCTGCGCAAGCCGTTTTCCGTCCTCTTCGACCAGTTCTCCGAAAACTACATCCCCGACGCCGTTGCGGGTGATGGCGACGTGAAATACCACCTCGGGTTCGAGGCCGTCTTCCCCACGAAGACCGGCGGCGACGTCGAGGTGCGACTCGCCGCCAACCCATCCCACCTCGAGATCGTCAACCCCGTCGTCGAGGGCAAGGCCCGGGCCCGCCAACGCATCCGCGGTGATCTCGAACGCCGCAAAGTCTGTCCGTTGCTCATCCACGGCGACGCCGCCTTCGCCGGTCAGGGCGTTGTCGCGGAAACGCTGAACTTTTCCCAACTCCCGGGCTACCGCACCGGCGGCACCGTTCACTTCGTCATCAACAACCAGATTGGTTTCACCACCAATCCCGCCGACGCCCGCTCGACCCATTACTGCACCGACGTCGCCAAGATGATCGAAGCCCCGGTATTCCACGTGAACGGCGACGATCCCGAGGCCGTCTGCTACGTGACCCAGCTCGCCCTCGAGTTTCGCGTGAAGTTCCAACGCGACGTGGTCATCGACATGGTGTGCTACCGCCGGCACGGCCACAACGAGAGCGACGAGCCCGCCTTCACCCAGCCACTCATGTATAAGTCGATTCGCAGCCACCCGCTCGTTTCGTCGATCTACACCGACCAGCTCATCAAGGAAGGCACGATCACCCAAGCTGACGCCGACGCGATTGTCGCCGAATACACCGGCGCGATGGAGGCCGATTTCAAGAAAGCCAAAGAGGCCGACGCCGCCCGCGTCGCCGCCAAGGAAACCCAGGACCAGTTCCGCGGCTCGACCGCGATCTTCCAACCCAGTTACAGTCACGCTCCCGTTCTCACCGGAGTGACGCAGGACGCCCTCGCCGTCGTCTCCCACGCCCTCACCCATACGCCCGACGGCTTTCACGTTAACAAGAAGATCCAGCGCCTGCTCGACAATCGCGCCAAGGCCTTCACCGCCGGCGGCCCCATCGAGTGGTCCTACGCGGAATCCCTCGCCTGGGGCACCCTCCTCGGCGAAGGCACCCCCGTGCGCCTCTCCGGCCAGGACTGCCGCCGCGGCACCTTCAGCCAACGCCACGCCTACCTCTACGACGAGGAAACCCGCGAGCGTTACGCCCCCCTCGATCACGTGGCCGAGAAGCAGGGTAAACTCTGCGTCTACAACTCGCTCCTCTCCGAAGCGGCCGTGCTCGGGTTCGATTACGGCTACTCCCTGGACTACCCCGAGATGCTCTGCCAGTGGGAGGCCCAGTTCGGCGATTTCGTCAACGGCGCCCAGGTCGTCATCGACCAGTTCATCACCACCTCCGAATCCAAATGGCAGCGCGTATCCGGTATCGTGCTACTCCTGCCCCACGGTTACGAAGGTCAGGGTCCGGAGCACTCCTCCGCCCGCCTCGAACGCTTCCTCCAAGCCTGCGCCGAAGACAACATCCAGGTCGCCAACATCTCGACCCCGGCCAACTTCTTCCATGCCCTGCGTCGCCAGATGCACCGCGACTTCCGCAAGCCTTTGGTCGTCATGTCGCCCAAGTCACTGCTCCGTCATCCGGAAGCCGTGTCCAACGTCGAAGATTTCCTCGAGGGCACCTCCTTCTTGGAGATCATGCCCGACCCCACGCCGTCTGCGGCGGCCAAACGCCTCATCCTCTGCTCGGGCAAGGTCTACTACGATCTCGACGCCTACCGGCGCGAAAAAGAGATCACCGACACCACCATCGTCCGCATCGAGCAGCTTTATCCCCTCCACACCGAAGAGCTGAAAAACCTCGCCGCCAGCCACGCCGACGCCCGTTTGGTCTGGTGCCAGGAGGAGTCGCACAATATGGGCGCCTGGTCCTACCTCGCGCCGCAACTTGAAACGATCTTCGGCCGCAAAGCCATCTACGCCGGTCGCGATGCCGCCGCTTCACCCGCCGTCGGCGCCCTTGCCCTCCACAAGCGCGAACTCGCTCAATTCCTTATGGAAGCGTTCAGCCTCTAACCCGACGTCTTACTTCACTCTTCATCCTTCTCACTTAGCTCATGTCTCTCGAAGTCAAAATCCCGCCCCTCGGCGAATCGATCAGTTCCGGCGTCCTCGCCACATGGCACGTTGCCGATGGCGACACCGTCAAAAACGGCCAGGCCCTGTTCGAACTCGAAACCGACAAAATCACGTCCGAAGGCCTCGCCGAGGCCGACGGCGTCATCAGCCTCAAGGTCGAGGAAGGTGCCGAAGTGAAAATTGGTGAAGTCGTCGCCGAAATCGACACCGACGCCAAGGGAGAGACGGCACCCACGTCCTCCGCCCCAGCAGAGGAAGAACCAGACGCCCCCGCGGCCGAATCCACCCAATCGCCCGCCGTGCGCCGACTCGCCGAAGAAACCGACGTTGATCCATCCACCGTTGAAGGCACCGGCAAAGCCGGCCGCGTCACCAAAGGCGACATGCTGGCCGCCGCCAAGTCCCCGGAAACGCCGAGCTCCAGCTCGGCCCCTACTCCCGCACCCAAGCCCCAGCCAGCCGCCGCCAAACCCGCCGCCTCCGGCGAGCGCCAAACGCGCAAGAAAATGACCCCGCTCCGTGCCAAAATCGCCGAGCGTCTCGTCCAGGCTCAACAACAAGCCGCCATGCTCACGACCTTCAACGAGGTCGACATGAGCGCGGTGATGGAGCTGCGCAAAAAATATCAGGACGTCTTCGTGAAGAAGAACGGCTTCAAGCTCGGCTTCATGTCGTTCTTCACCAAGGCCGTGGTGCACGCGCTCAAGGAAGTGCCCGGCGTCAACGCCATGATCGACGGCAAGGAAATCGTCACCAACAACTACTACGACGTGGGCGTCGCCGTCTCCACGCCCAAGGGCCTCATGGTCCCGGTCATCCGCGACTGCGACACCCTTTCCATGGCCGGCATCGAATCCGCCATCGGCGAAGTCGCCAAACGCGCCCGTGACGGCAAGATCACCCTCGCCGATCTCGACGGCGGCGTGTTCACCATCACCAATGGCGGCATCTTCGGCTCGATGCTCTCGACCCCCATTCTCAACGCTCCGCAGAGCGCTATCCTCGGGCTGCACGCGATCAATGAGCGCCCCATGGCGGTCAACGGCGAAGTCGTCATCCGCCCGATGATGTATCTGGCCCTCAGCTACGATCACCGCCTCGTCGACGGTAAGGAAGCCGTGACCTTCCTCGTGAAGGTGAAAGAGGCCATCGAAGATCCCACCCGCCTCTTACTGGATATCTAAAACCCTCTTTCTCTTTCTTCGCTATCTTTCTCTTTCTCCCGACTACGGGTGGAGCGAACGATAAAAAGAAAGATTAAGCAGAAAGGTCATCATGTCTGACTCCTCCTCCTTCGATCTCATCGTCATCGGCGCCGGTCCCGGCGGCTACGTCTGCGCGTTCCGCGCCGCTCAACTCGGCCTCAAGGTCGCCTTGGTCGAGAAGCGCGCCGAGCTCGGTGGCACCTGCCTCAACGTCGGCTGCATTCCCAGCAAGGCGTTGCTCGCCTCCTCTGAACACTTCGCGTTTTCGAAACATCACGCCGCCGAGCACGGCATCAAAATCGACGGCGTCTCCCTCGACGTCGCCGCCATGCTTAAGAAGAAGGAAGGCATCGTCGCCAAAATGACCGGCGGCATCAAGATGCTCGCCAAGGCCCGCAAGGTCACTGTCATCAGCGGCGAAGCCAAGTTCATCTCGGCCCACGAAATCGACGTCGCCCCCCTGGGAACGCCGAGCTCCAGCTCGGCCCAGCGTCTTACCGCCAAAAATATCGTCATCGCCACGGGCTCCGCGCCCGTCGAGCTCCCATTCATGCCCTTCGACGGCGAGACCATCGTATCCTCCGACCAAGCGATTTCCTTTACGGAAGTGCCCAAACAAATGGTCGTTGTCGGCGGTGGGGCCATCGGCCTTGAGCTCGGCTCCGTCTGGGCCCGCTTGGGTGCCGACGTCACCGTTGTCGAGTTCCTCCCGCAAATCGCCGGAGCCTCCGACGCCGATGTCGTGCGCAACTTCACCCGCATCCTCAAAGCCCAGGGCTTGAAGATCGAAGTAAACGCCAAGGTCACCGGCTTCAAAGACGGCGTGCTCACCGCCGAACGCGGCGACGAAAAACTCGAATTCCCCGCCGACAAGGTGCTCGTCGCCGTCGGACGCCGTCCCTACGCCGACGGACTCGACCTCGACAAGGCGGGCGTCGAACTCACCGACAAAAAGCGCATCAAGGTCGACGCTCACCTCAAGACCACCGCCGCTGGCGTCTACGCCATCGGTGACGTCATCGACGGCCCCATGCTCGCCCACAAAGCCGAGGAAGACGGTGTCGCCGTCGCCGAATGGATCGCGGGCAAAGCCGGTCACATCAACTGGGACCTCATGCCCGCCATCATCTACACCGACCCCGAGATCGCCACGGTCGGCTTGGGTGAAGACGCCGCCAAAAAGGCCGGTATCAAGGTCAACGTCGGCAAGTTCAATTTCGCCGCCAACGCCCGCGCCCACGCCAACGACGGTGCGGACGGCTTCGTGAAAATCATCGCCGACGCCACCACGGACAAAATCCTCGGCGCTCAAATCCTCGGCCGCAACGCCGGCGAACTCATCAGCGAGATCGTCACGCACATGGAATACGGCGGCAGCGCCGAAGACCTCGGCCGCACCATTCACGCCCACCCGACCATGAGTGAAGCCGTCAAGGAAGCCGGCCTCGCCGTCAGCAAAAGCGCCATCCACGCCCTGTAAGCGATTCGGCTGTTTTACCGCCCGCTCCTCCACGAATGGCGCCTCTATGACAATTCCGACGGCCAGCCTCGATTGATCGGCCAGGAGCGGTATGACCACCTGAAAATAGCCGACGCGAGGCGACTTGCCATCGTCGAACAATCCGCAAACGTCTCGTTTATGAATGGATCAGCCGATGCCGTGGAAGAGGCCGACGCCCTGCGCTTCGACGATGAGACCCGTCGTTCCATGCGCGCCATGCGAAAGGCGTTCGCCGATGTTATTCTCGAGAACAAACCGTGGGGGCTTCCGGTCATTCAATGGCGCGAAGGGATCGGCAAAGTCGAGATTCCGGCCGAGCAGCTCGAACCCTTCGCCCGCCGGATCCTTGAGGGCGACGGCGATCCTCTG
Organism: Synoicihabitans lomoniglobus; assembly: GCF_029023725.1. Taxonomy (GTDB): domain Bacteria; phylum Verrucomicrobiota; class Verrucomicrobiia; order Opitutales; family Opitutaceae; genus Actomonas; species Actomonas lomonigloba. The sequence goes on along the minus strand of NZ_CP119075.1, from coordinate 908,717 downwards.
CCCGAAACGGAAGAACAGGCGCTTCTCGCCCACGTCAAATTCTGAGTCGGCGGCTGCGACCAGACTGGCTCCATCGGCGTGTCGGCGCGCCGACGACCGCTAAATGACTGCTTTGAACATGAAACTTCTCCTCTGGGACATTGACGGCACCCTGCTCGCTTCGGGCGGAGCGGGTTTGCGGGCTCTCGAACAAGCCACCGAATCCGTTTTTAACCTACCGGTTCCCGCCGACCTCTCGACCATCGATTGGGCCGGGCGCACTGATCGCTGGATCGCCGCCAAGATCTTCGAGAAATACGACATCGAGCACACTCCCGATAACGTCACGCGTCTCCTCGAAACCTACATCGGCAACCTCCCCGCCGAGCTCTCGCGCACCACCGCTGTGCTCCCCGGTATTCTCGCGTTATTGACCGAAGTTCAGCAACGCAACGACATCGCGCAGGGCTTGCTCACCGGCAACTTGGAGCGCGGCGCGAAAACCAAACTCGGACACTTCGATCTCTGGAACTATTTCCCGTTTGGAGCCTTCGCCGATGACAGCGCGATTCGCAACGAACTCGGTCCGCACGCTCTGCGCCGCGCCGCCGCTCACCATGATCGCACCTTCGCTCCCACCGATGTCTGGATTATTGGCGACACCCCACACGATATCGCCTGTGGCCAGATCATCGGCGCACGCACCCTCGCCGTCGCCACCGGCCACCACACCCGCGATCAATTGGCTGCTCATGCCCCCGACGCCGGGTTGGATGATTTGTCTAATTCTGCGGAATTCTGGGCTGTCATCGACGGCGACTAGACTCGCCGAAGCCACGCACGAAGCCACGCACGAAGCGCACTAGCCCCGGGTCTTCTCGATCGAGCCGACTTCGCCGTCAATGAAGACGACGCGAGCCGCCTCCCCGTAACGAATCCGACCCGTGCCCACCGAGACGCCACTGCCGACGGACGAATGCCGACCCGTGCTCGTGCCGACACCCACACCCACCGAAAAACTGATGGGCGAGCGTTTCTGTTCATAAATCCAAACCTCCGCCTCGTCCATGGCCGAGGTGCGACGTGAGATCCGATCCGGGTCTCCCAGCGCCATGCGCACTTGGTCGGGCGTAAAACCAATTTCAACTTCACCGACGGCGACGCGTTCCTGCACCTCCTGTGGCCATTGATCGAACAATTCCCGATCGGCGGCAATCCGCGCATCCGGTGTGGAAGCGCAACCAGCCAACCCGACGAGAGTCGCCACCAGAAACGCCATCCGGGCTTGAGCAAAAGAGTGCATGAAACGCACTGACCCCATTACCTCCGAATCAGTTCCCACGACGACCGATGGTGGGCCCACCTCAACTCGCCGTAACTTGGCCGCCCGTGCCCGTCATCGCCGTGAAGGATAAGGGCGAGGGTCGCTCGCTACTCGCCACCCTGCGTTCACTTTGAGTCAGATGTAAACGGTCTCCGCTCCCGTGCCCGTCCGGACAGGGCGCACCTCCATGCAAAGTCGAGTGAGGTGTGCCTCGGGCTGCGTCGCAATTGATGAAACCGCGAACCGCAAAATACCTCCCAAGTTGAAGTAGCGGAACCGTTGCGGAGCATTGTCATTACCAGTATGCCAGAGGTCCGCTCGTTCGTCTCTAATTCCCGACCATTGTCTACGCATCGCTCAATCCCGGTTCTTCTGATCAAGGCCCTGCTCTGTGGCAGTTTTCTATCGGTGGTGGCGATGGGACAAATCGCGTTCCGTCGGGAGGTCAACATTGGCTCCCACCACTTCTCCCACTTCGCGGCAAATTCCACCACGTTTGTTTGGGCCGGAAAAGCCGGACTCATCGCCACCTCCACCGACGGGCTAAATTGGCTAAATCAGGACGCGGGCACCTATGAGTCTTTCAACAAGCTATTTGTCATCGGAGAACGGTTCGTCGCGGGTGGCGAAGCGGGATCGGTTTTCACGTCCGAGAACGGTAAAACGTGGCAACAACGACTGGTCGGCGTCACTCAGCTCAATCAGGGTGAGACCGACGGGGTGCTTTATGCGGAGAGACCGGGCTTCGCGGCAACCCTGCTTAAATCCGTCGACGGCTTGACCTGGACCGAAGTCACCGAGACGCCTTCCTACTCCCACGCTCCAGCACACCAAGCCCAACTCGGGGATATCACCCTCGACGGCTGGAGTCGGTCGACGGGCAACGGCGAGTCGGCTGATTTCACCGGGAGCATCAATCAACTGCCATCTTGGAGCCTGGCCAACGGGCACCCGGAGTCCGGCTCGCTGGCATTTGGCAACGACGTTTGGATTTCCAACGGAGGTTACTTCTCAAACGACGGCATCCATTGGGAGCCCATGAGTATCATCGATACCCTCTCCCGACGACCTTTCGGGGCCGTGAGCATTGCCGGCGAGCGATTCTTCTTTTTCGACAACAATCCCCATAGTCAGATTGCCAACGAACTGTGGACTTGGAACGAAGGAGCTGAGTTTCAACTCGCCACCACGTTTGAAGCCCCCGTCGAACCCGAGGCCGCCTACACCAACGGAGTGTATCTGTTTCTTGAGCACGAAAGCACCGCCATCTACCGCTCCCGGGACGCGCTCACCTGGACTCGAATCCCGGATGCTTTGAGCCCCGGAAACCTCGGCTACCATCTCGAAGCCGATGTCCGGTCGCGCACCGTGGTTTCCTCCGACCATGGCTTCCTGCTGCTGCTCGGTGGCATCGGGTTTTTCACGTCTCCGGACGGGCTTGCCTGGTCTCCGCTCGCCACCGACCTCGATGGCATCGCTTCCCCCACGCAGATGAAGCACAGCGGAGGTCTCCTCGTGGTTCACGACGGCAACCAGATTTGGACCTCCCCCAACGCCACGCACTGGGAGGTCGTCACGGATGCCCCGCTGAGCCGCATTGATCACGCCGTTTACTCGGGCTCCCATCTGCTGGTCGTGGGGCTGGACGAGGCGACCAGCGGTTTGCGCTATCTCGCTGCCCGCGACGACGGCGGACATTGGACGCGGGCGGTTTTGGCGACAAACGAACGGGCCCGTGATCTGGTCACCGGCAACGGACTCACGCTGGCTGGTTTCGAAAGCGACATCTGGTCGGCCCGCGATGGTGTGGGACCACGCATCACGATTGCGGGCGACACTCACTTCGAGGTTTTCGCCGATCATACCCTGTCATTGGCCGCCACGGTGGAATCCGCTCGGACCTACGAAACCCAATGGGCCCGCGGCAGCTTGAACGTGCCAAACGCGACGTCCACCCGCCTCTCGTGGTCGTTCGATGTCCCGACCGACGGACAGGAGATTCCGTTCGTGCTAAAAGTGAACGATGGTTCTCACCTCACCTCGGCGGTTTTCTACGTAACCGTGCACTCCAACACGCCGCCCACCTTTGGCGCGACTGACTTGGTAGCCTCGATCCGGCCCAACGCATCGGGTGGCCTCGACCAAACACTTTGGGTGGCTGCCGTTGGTCCTCAACTCCACTACCAGTGGTTTCGCAACGGGATGGCCATCGTGCACGATCGAGACCACCTGAATGTGCCGATCAACGTCTCGACCTTGGGCGACGTCTATCACGTCGTCGTCTCGAATCCCGCGGGATCCATCACCAGCGAGGAGCACATCATTCGGAAACCGGCATTAACCGCCTCCGCCCCCGAGCTGTGGCGGGGGCCGGGACCCGAAGTGTTCCAAGTAAATGCCCAAGGGGCCTGGGGCTACCAATGGCGACACAACGGCATTCCGATTCCGGGTGCCAACCGCCCGCAACTCGCCCCCACTTCCATCATATCGGGAGTATACGAACCGTTCGCACCGGGCTTCTACGATGTGCTGATTTTCAACGCCGAGACCACCATTCGGCGCGGCCCGATTCGCTACCCGGCCGATGGCGGTGAGCCACTGCCCGGTGACATCCCGGACTACCCGTGGGCTCCGCTGACTCCGGTTCATCTGAGCAACCTCTCCGTGCGCGCCGAGGCCGGCTCGGGCGCGGCCGCGTTGGTGCCCGGATTTGTCATCAGCGGCGAGGGCATCGTGGAAACGTCCAACTCCGCATCCCTCCTGCTTCGGGCGATCGGGCCGGGATTGATCCCCTACGGGATTGAAAACGCCATGGACGACCCGCGACTGCAGCTGCGCGACCCCACCGACGAGCTCATCGCCCAGAACTTCCGCTGGGGCGATGCCACCGGTGACCTGGCCTCCGTCTTTGAAACCGTAGGAGCGTTCGCCCTCGATCCCGCCAGCAAGGACGCGGCCTTGGTTCACGTCATTCCCCACCGAATCGAGTCGACCATTCTGACGGCGAATGCCGCCAACACCGATGGCACGACGGGCGAAACCCTGGTCGAGTTGTATCTGGTGCCCGACGGCAACGGCAGCCATCTCACCAACCTCTCAACGCGTGGCGTGATCAAACCCGACCGCCCTCTGACCGCCGGTTTCGTGGTGGAGGGCACGGGTAGTCTCAATCTACTCATGCGGGCCGTCGGTCCCTCCCTGCGAAACTTTGGCGTCGAGGATGTGGCGATATCACCACGACTCTCCCTGTTCGATGGGAATGGCGAACTCATCGTCGAAAGCCCGCCAGTATACCCGCACAATCTGGCAAACATCGAACAAGCCGTCGGGGCCTTTCCCATCAATGCATCCTCGGCCGACACCGCGATTGTCAAAACCCTCGACGAAGGCGTCTACACCCTGCGCGCCGAAGATGACCTCGAAGGCATTGTGCTGGTTGAAATCTACTTGATTCCGCGTGACACCTTCCTCGCCGAAACCCCTTCGCCGTAAAATTCGGCGGCGCCTCCCGGACCTGATTAAAGAATTGCGACAATTTTCCGTGCCTTTCCCGGCTCGGACGGTTTCTGCTCTTTGCCGCCATGTCCCAAACCTTTTCCATCGCCATTGGTTCCGACCACGCCGGCTTCGCCTACAAGGGCAAGATCATCGAAATGCTCCTCGCCGAGGGCCATACCGTGAAGGACATGGGCACGCATTCCGCTGAGTCGTGCGACTACCCCGACTATATTTTCCCCGTGGCCAAAGCCGTCGCCGCCGGTGAATTCGAACGCGGCATCGTGCTCGGCGGTTCCGGCAACGGCGAAGCCATCACCGCCAACCGTGTCAAAGGCGTGCGCTGCGGTCTCTGCTGGAACGAGCAGGTCGCGATCTGGAATCGTTCCCACAACGACGCCAATTGCCTCTCCCTCGGTGAACGCACCGTCACGATCGACGAAGCGTTGCACATCGTCCGCGTCTGGCTCGCCACCCCGTTCGAAGGCGGTCGCCACATCCGTCGCATCGAAAAAATCGACGCGTAGTCGGACCGCCGAAATCGCCGCTGGATCTCCCGCCTCGTCGCAAACCGACGAGGCTTTTTTGCGCCTGCGCCGCGACCCGGTTGCAACGCGTTTCCCCCCAAGTGAGTGGAAGCGGCATCGATGCTGACGCGCGGGATTCGTGCACCTGCATGTCAGGATCGATGCGTGAGCGCCGTTTAAGAGTCATGACTCGGGCACGCTTGCACCGGGTAACGACAAGTCCTTCAACCACCAACCTTCCCAGCACATGTTCTCACTGTTATCCCGTATCCGTAAACTTAACACGACCGCACTGTTGACCGGCGTCTTCATCCTCGGCGCATCACTCCATGCTCAGTCTTACAACATCGACCTCGGGAGCCACTACACCGAGCCGCCCAACTCCTTCGGCGGTTCCGCCAACCAACCGGGCGTGTGGAATCGTGTTGATACCACAGGCACCACGGCATTGGTCGATCTCAACAATCTGTCCGCCGGGGCGACGGTCGAGGTGCTTGTGCCCGACGGCGGACTCTACGGATTCTACGGCAATGAAGTCATTTCTGACCAGGATCTCCTGCAGAGTGATCGTTTCAATTCTCCCAGCAGCGCGGCTTGGTCCATTGAGGTCTTCGGTCTCTCCAACGGGCTCTACGATATCTACGTCTACAGCAGCCTCAGCACGGGAACCTTTACGCTGCAAGGTCAGCCCGCCGATGCCATTTCGGGCTACTCACCCGCATCGCTCGGCCATGGCTCGGCCGGTTCTCCCACCTTCGGCCTATTCGAAAATATCGCCGTTACCGACGGCTCCTTGAGTTTTTTCCAAACCAACACCGAGCTTTCCGGTTTCACCTCGGTCGCCGGCCTGCAAATCGTGGCGGCCTCCGCCGTGCCCGAGCCGTCCTCCTATGCCGCCCTTGCGGGGTTGGCCGTGATGGGTTTCGTCGCGCAGCGCCGCCGTGGTCGGCGGGAAACTTATCCGGCCGCTTGAGTCCCATCGGGGAGCACATACTCGTGACGCATGTCCATCGTCACGGGTTTACTGGCTGACCATCACTACGCGTTTCAACCGGCGGCCGACGCATCCGCTCCCCCGCTCCTCTTGCTCCATGGCACGGGCGGTGGTGAACACGATCTGATTTCGCTGGGCGCCAAACTCTCGCCAGGTTCGGCCCTGCTCAGTCCTCGCGGCAATATTTCCGAGCGCGGAGCGGCCCGCTTCTTCCGCCGGTTCGCCGAGGGTGTGTTCGACCTCGATGATGTGCGGGCCCGCACCGATGCCCTGGCAGAATTCGTTCGCATAGCGGCTCAGACGCACCAGATCGACCTCTCCCGCCTCATCGCCATTGGGTTTTCCAACGGGGCCAACATCGCGGCCACCATTATGCAGCGCCAACCCGACGTGCTGACCGGCGGGATCCTCCTGCGCGCCATGGTGGTGCTCGACGCGCCCGCCGCTCCCGGCACATTGACCGGGAAACGCGTGCTCCTCGCCAGCGGCGATCACGACCCCCTCATGACCGCCGACGACCCCCGACGTCTCGCCCGTCATCTCCGTTCCGGTGGCGCCGAAGTCGACCACCACGTGCACGACGCCGGGCACGGTCTGGTCGATGCTGATTTCAGCGTTAGTCAGTCTTTCCTCCAGCGATTGCCCTGAGATCCCCTCCCCATCGAGGTCCGCCTCGGTTTTCGCCCTTCACAGTTCGGCTTTCGCCGCCCAACGTCGCGGCTTGGACATGGCATTTCCGTCTCCCCCTTCGATTCTCTCTCAGCGCAATCTCACCGCCGCCGAACTCTCCGGCGACGATCTCACGCCCGCGCAACTCCGTTTGTTCGCTTGGATGCACCTCGCTCGCCGCGCGGACAACCGCATCCTCGAGCTCTTTCGCCAGGGCCTCATCAAGGGCACCGTCACGGGCGGCCAAGGCAACGAGGGCCTCATCGTGCCGCTCGCCCTGCTTTTGGACAAAGCCACCGACGTCGTTTCGTTCACCCATCGTGACTTCGGTGGCCACTTGATCTGGAGCGGCCACCTCTGCGAGCATCTGAACCAGTATTTTGCCAACGCCGCCTCCCCCACCCAGGCGCGCGAGGGCAACATCCATCACGGCGACCCGGCCAACCGGTCCCTGCCGATGATCTCTCACCTCGGGGCCATGTTGTCCAATGTCGTCGGCGTCACCGACGCCCAACGCCGCGCCGGTCATCAAGCCGTCGGCTTGTGTTTGTTCGGCGATGGCGGCTCCTCCACCGGCGACATTCATGAGACACTCAATCTCGCGAGCCTCTTGTCCCTGCCCATTCTCTTCGTCATCGAGAACAACCACTACGCCTACTCGACGCCGTTGGACGAACAGTTCAACCAATCCACGCCGCTGTGGCACCGCGCCGCCGGTTACGGGATCGAGGGTCGGCACATCGACGCCACCGACGCCCTCAGCGCCGCCGATGCCCTGGCTGATGCTGTCGCCACGGTCCGCACCTCCGGGCGCCCGTTGCTCGTGGAGGCCAAAACCCTCCGCCTCCGCGGTCACGCCGCCTACGACACCTGCGACTACCTCAAGCCCGGCGAGTCCGACGGCTTCTTCGCCGCCGATTCACTGCCCAAGCTGCGCGCTCATCTCGTCGAAAACGGTCAAACGGACGCCGTCGCGGCGCTCGAAACCGAACTCAACGCGTTTGTCGAATCGTGCATCCAGCACTCCCTCGGCGTCGCCCGCCCCACGCCCGACATGGCGAAGCTCACCGCCGAGGTGTTCGCTCCGACTGCGGCGCCATTGCCGTGGGAAGCCACTCCCGCCGAGACCACCGAGCTCAACTTCGCGCAAGCCATCAACGCCGCCCTGCGCAAGGTCCTGACCGAACGCTCCGAGTCGCTCATCCTGGGTCAGGACATCGCCACCTACGGCGGGGCTTTCAAAGTCACCGATGGTTTGCTCAACGACTTCGGCCGCAGCCGCGTGTTCAACACGCCGCTGGCGGAGAGTTCCTGCACCGGCTACGCCGTCGGACTGGCCCTCGCCGGTCATCGCCCGATCGAGGAGTTTCAGTTCTCCGACTTCGTCACCGAAGCCGCGACCCAGATCACGCTCAACGCCGCGACCTACCATTTCCGTTCCGGCGCCAAAGTGCCACTCGTGCTCCGTATGCCCTGTGGTGGCGGGCTGACGTTCGGGTCGTTCCACTCGCAGGAACTCGAGTCGATGCTGCTCTCGATGCCCGGCATCAAGGCCCTTTACCCGAGCACCCCGCAGGATGCCTTCAACGCCGTGTTGGCGGCCGTGGAGGACGACAACCCTGTTCTGCTCTTCGAGCACAAGATGCTCTACCGCGGCGCCAAGGGTGCCGTGTCGTGGGATGGCAACTACCGCAAGGTCTGGGAACCGCGCCACGTGGCCGCTGGCGATTACGCCACCGTCGTAACCTACGGTCAGATGGTGGGGCTCGCCACCCAGGCCGCCGCGTATTTCCGCGACGAATACGATTACAGCTTCGATATTTTCGACCTGCGCGCGCTGTCACCCCTGCGCCTCGACGCCATCAAAGCGTCCCTCGCCCGCACGCATCGATTGATCGTGCTGCATGAGGGTCGCCGCTCCCACGGTTTCGGCGCGGAGCTCGTCGCCCAACTCACCGAGGAACATTTCTTCGATCTCGAAGCGCCGCCACTGCGCATCGCCTCGCTCGACATGCCCGTGCCCTTTGCCCCCGAGCTCGAAGCCGCCTACCGACCGTCCGTCGATTCCATCATCGAAAAGATCGCCGACTGGATCGGCTGAGTTTTTCCACAATTTCATGTTTTACGCGAAGATCGCTCAGATCACGAAACAGGTAAACTCGGCCCTCCGCGATCTTGGCGATCTTCGTGTAAACAATCAGTCTAACCCGAATGCCTAGTCTATCCGACATCTCCGCCGCTCGTTGGGCCGCCATCAAACTGCTCGCGACCGACGTCGACGGCGTGTTGACCGACGGGTCCATTCATGTCGCCTCCGACGGGGTCGAAACCAAGACCTTCAGCGTGCTCGACGGTCTCGGCATGGTGCGCCTCCTGCGCGATGATGTGGTCGTGGCATGGATCAGCGGCCGCGCCTCCGGGGCCACCACGGTGCGCGCCACCGAGTTAAAAATTCCGCACATCATTCAGGGACGAGTCGACAAGCACACCGCGCTGACCGAACTCGCCGATGCGCTGGGCATCGAACTCGCCGCCTGCGTCTACGTCGGCGATGACGACATCGATGCCGGGGCGTTGCGCCTTGCGGGCATCGGAGTGACCGTGCCCGACGCCATGCCGGCCGCCGTCGCGGCCGCCGATTGCACCACCACTCGCCGAGCCGGGGCGGGCGCGGTTCGCGAAATTTGTGAACAGATCCTGGCTCACCGCGGTCAGGACTAAATTCATGCGCCTTTTCCTCCGCACCACTTTGCTCGGACTTTCGATCCTCTCGCGGGCTTTCGGCGCCGGCGATGAGCGGGTGAGCGCACCCAAGCCGGTGAAGAACTACGCGGTGTCTTTTTTCAGCGATGAAGGGTATCCGCGAGTGCGCGTGCAGGGCGGGTCCGCCGACCTGAGTGACACCGCCCATATCCGTCTCGGCGAGATGGCTTTGACCCTCTACTCCGGCGACGCCGACCGCACGATCGATACCGTGCTGATCGCGCCGATCGCCATTCTCACGCCCGAGACCGAAGTCGTGACCGGTCCCGCCACGGTGCGTCTCGAGCGCCGCGACGTCACCGTGCAAGGCGAGGACTGGAGCTATGAACACCAAGAGCGCCGCATCCATATTCGCCGCAAAGCCCACGTGGTCTTCAAGACCGGCCTGGCCAACATATTAAAATGAACTTCCGCCACTTACTCCTTTTCGCCGTCGGTCTGATCTCGGCCCTCGCCATTTCGGCGCAGGAAACGGTTCAGGAAACCGTGCTCGAAGCCGACGACCTCGTCATGACCAGCACGGCGACCGAAACGCGCGCCCTGTGCGTGGGCAATGTGAAGCTGACCGGCACCAACATGTCGATCAGCTGCGACCGACTCGAAATCGTGGCGGCACGCACCGGCGATACCGACGCCACCATCGGCGAATTGAACGGCTTCAAATTCCTGCTCGCCACGGGCCATGTGCGCCTCGTGCAAGGCGATCGCGAAGCCACCTGTGGCCGCGCCGAGGTGCTGCCTGCTGAACAAAAGGTCGTGCTCTACGAGGACCCCATGGTCATCGATCACAGTTCCGATTTTATCGCGGCCGGCAGCCAGATCACGCTCTACCGCGGGCAGCGTAAACTCGAGGTAAAGCATCCCAAACTCACCGGCCCTCCCATTCAGGATCTCGGTCCGGAAGCCCAAAAGGCATTGGGCGAGACTGCTCCCGATCCCCAAAACTGACCACCCGTCGCACCATGGCTGACGCTGCTTCCTCCCGCTCCCGCATCGAGACCCAGGGCTTGGTCAAAACCTTCGGCCAGCGCACCGTCGTCGACGGCGTCGACCTCAACGTCGCCGCCGGTGAAGTGGTGGGGTTGCTCGGTCCCAACGGTGCGGGCAAGACCACGACATTTTACATGATCGTCGGATTGGTCGGGTCCACGAAGGGCAAGGTGTTGGTCAACGGTCAGGATGTGACCCGGCTCAAAATGCATGAGCGCGCCCGACTCGGGCTCGGCTACCTGCCGCAGGAGCCCTCGACGTTTCGCAAACTCACGGTCGCGCAAAATCTGCTGGCCATTGTGGAGACCCTGCCGATCCCGCGCAGCGAGCGAACCGCCGTGGTCGAGCGCCATTTGGAGGAACTGCACCTCACGCACGTGGCCCGGCAAAAAGCCTACACGCTCTCCGGGGGCGAACGCCGTCGACTGGAGATTGCCCGTGCGTTGGTGACCGAACCCAAGTTCCTGTTGCTCGATGAACCGTTTGCGGCGATCGACCCGATTTCCGTCTCCGAGGTGCAGCGCATCGTGCTGTCGCTCAAGGATCGCGGTATCGGCATTATCATTACCGACCACAACGTGCGCGAAACCCTGCGCATCGTCGACCGCGCCTATTTGATTCACCAAGGTCGGGTTCTCACGAGCGGCAACGGCGATTTCCTCATCAAGGACGAGCAGGCCCGCGAGATCTACCTCGGCAAAGATTTCAACATGTGAGCCGCCCGGGGCTGCGCGAGCGAAGATCAGACTCCCGGCCGACCTCCCCTCGCGCAGCGTTTGGGCTCACCGGCACTTATGCAGGGCGACGGTAATCGATCGGACTAACCTCGGGACAATCACCAGCGCAGCGTCATCGCGTTTCAGGAGAACCACGTCCCGAGCTTTGCACGGTTTTGTTAAGCAATTGTGTGAGCCGCGTAAAAATGCCGCCCCGAGGTTGAAATTATTCGGGTGCAATCACGGCCGGGGGACCCATCCTCGGGACTTTCCCCCGTCGTCCCTTTGCCTTCATGAATCGCACCATCAGCGGAATAACCGTCGAACACTTCTTCACCACCTACCGGGAGAAGTTGAAACTGGAACTCCTCGCCGGCGAAAACGGCCTGCATCGATTGGTCAAGGAGGGCACGATCAACCGCCCCTCGCTCGCGCTGACCGGATTCTACAAATTCTTCGCGAACAAACGCGTGCAGGTCCTGGGCGCCGCCGAGATGACCTATTTGCGCACGTTGACCGGGGACCAGCAGGAAGAAGTGTTCCGGGCCATGGCCCGGCGGCAGGTCCCGTGTTTCGTGCTCGCCCGCAACTACGTGCCGACCCGCACCATGCTGCAGGTTTGCCGTGAGATGAAACTACCGCTGTTCCGCACGTCGATGATCACGCGTCACTGGATAAACTTGGCCACGCTGTGCATCGACAACGAGTTCGCCCCCTTCACCTCCGAGCACGCCACCATGCTCGACGTCAAGGGTATCGGCGTGCTGCTCCGCGGCGACAGTGGCGTGGGCAAAAGCGAGTGCGCCCTCGCGCTCATCGAACGCGGCTACTCCCTTGTCGCCGACGACCTCACCCACATCCGCTTGGTCGACGAACGCGAACTGATCGCCACCGGACCGGCCCTGAATCGCGGCTACATGGAAGTCCGTGGCATCGGCATCATCAACGTAGCGGAGATGTTCGGTATCAAAAACGTCCGCAACGAAAAGCGCGTCGACATGGTGGTTTCGCTCCACGAATGGACCCCCGAAGTGAGCGAGGAGCGCACCGGTCTGGAGGAAAACTTCTACCCGATTCTCGACCAACAGGTTCCCGCCGTGGATCTCTACGTGCGTCCGGGTCGGGACATTGCCCGCCTGGTCGAAGTGGCCGCCCTCGTGCAGGCGCTCAAAATCATGGGCCACGACCCCGCCAAGGAATTTAACGAGCGCCTAATCCGCCACATGGCCAATGGCCCCGAGGACCGGCCCACCATCACGCGCCTGAGCCGGGAATAGGCCGACCACGCGCCCACGTTCGGACCCAAATCGCAGGATTGTGCCCCGCTGGACATTTGTAGCAATGTGGTCGTTTTTACTTCCACGACTGCATGGCTGACTTCCTCGACAACACCGCTCAAACCAAAGAAGACCCCCTCCGGGTCGAACGCGCCTTCCTCGTCGGCGTCCAAACTGCGACCATGGCCGCCGGTGAAGCCGAGGAGCTGCTTATCGAGCTGACCGAGCTGGTCGAGAATCTCGGCATCGGCGTCGTGGGCTCCATCATCGTCAAGCTGCGGCAGCCGACTCCCGCCACGCTGGTGGGCAGCGGCAAAGTCGATGAGATCATCGGCGAGGCCCGCCTGCTCGAATGCGATGTGATCGTTTTCGACGAAGGCCTGTCCCCGGCCCAACAGCGCAACTGGGAACGCATTTCGGAACTCACCGTCATCGATCGCCAGGAGGTCATCCTGGATATTTTTGCCGACCGGGCCCAGACGCGCGAAGCCGTGCTGCAAGTGGCCCTCGCCCGCATGGAGTATTCCATGCCCCGGCTCACGCGGGCCTGGACCCACCTTTCCCGTCAACGCGGCAAAGGCGCCATGAGCGGTGAAGGTGAAACCCAGCTCGAACAGGACCGCCGCATCGTGCGCGACCGCATCGCCCGCCTGAAACGCGAGCTGGTCGAAGTGCAGCAACACCGGGGCGTGCAACGCCAGAAACGCCGCCGCGTGCCCGTGCCCACCGCCGCCATTGTAGGCTACACCAACGCCGGCAAATCCTCCCTGCTCAATGCCTTGACCGGCGCCACCGTGCTGGCTGAGGACAAGCTCTTCGCCACCCTCGACCCCACCACTCGCCAGCTGATTCTGCCCGGCAACCAAAAGCTGCTCGTGACCGACACGGTGGGATTTGTCCGCCGCCTGCCCCACGGCCTGGTCGAGGCGTTCAAGGCGACCCTCGAAGAGGCGATTGTATCCGATTTTCTGATTCATGTGCTCGACGTCACCGCCCCGAGTGTCGCCGAACACCGCCAGACCACGCTGGAAGTGCTCGGCGAACTCGACGCCGATTCCCGGCCGCGTCTGACCGTGTTCAACAAAGTCGACGCCGCGACGCCCGAGCAACTGCACCGCGCGCGATTGCTGGTGCCCGACGCCTTGTTCGTCTCGGCCGTGTCCGGTGAAGGGCTTGACGAGCTCGCCACCCATTGCACCGATCTCATTCGGGACACGTTTGGCAGTGCCGAACTCCTCGTGCCCCACGACCGCTACGATGTGGTTGCACGACTCCATCAGGTCGGGCACGTTCAGGAAGAAGAGACCCTCGACGAAGGCGTGCGACTCATTGGTCGCTACCCCCCGGCGCAGCACGGATACTTCGCGCCGTTCGTCGTTACTTCCTGATTCTCCCCCGCCCCATGGACGAAACCACCCCTTCACTGCTCGCCCAGATCATCGAATTGCTTCGTCATCCGCTGTTCGATCTGGGCGACACGCCGATCACGGCCCTCGGCATTCTCAAGCTCCTGATTCTGATCACGTTGGTGATCTTCGCGGAGGCCGTGCTGAGACGGATTTTTCTCACCCGGGTGCTCTCCCGCACCCACCTGGATGAAGGCATGCGATTCGCCATCGCCCGCATTAGTGGTTACATCTTTCTCACGCTGGGGTTTTACCTCGCGCTTAATTTTGTCGGCATCGACCTGAGTTCGCTCGCCGTATTCGCCGGAGCGATCGGTGTGGGTCTGGGCTTCGGCCTGCAAAACATCGTCCACAACTTCATCTCCGGCATCATCATTCTGGCGGAACGTCCGATCGCGATCGGCGACCGCGTCGAGGTAAACGGCGTCGCGGGCAAGGTCGCCAAAATCAGCCTGCGCAGCACCATTGTCGTCACCAACGACAACATTTCGGTGATCGTGCCCAACTCCAACTTCATCAGCGAACCCGTCGTCAACTGGAGTCACGGCGACCCCAAGGTGCGGATCAATGTCCCCGTCGGCATCGCCTACGGATCAGACGTGCCGAAGTTCCGCCGCCTCATGACCGAAGTCGCGCTGAGCCAGTCCGAAGTGCTGCGAGACCCCGCACCCAACATCTTTTTCATCGGTTTCGGCGACAGCTCACTCGATTTCGAGATCGGTGTTTGGACCGCCGAAATGCTGCAAAATCCGAAACGTTTTCGCAGTGAACTCTATTACAAGATCGAAGCGGTGCTGCGCGAAAACGGCATCGAAATTCCATTCCCGCAGCGGGATCTGCATGTGCGCAGCGGCACCCTGCCCGTGCGTCGTGTCGACGAAGCTTCGTCCCGCGATTCCTAGGTCGCGGTCGGGTGGTCAGCGCTTGGCTGAGCCGACCTCGTCATCGAGGGGAAATGGCGGCCGCGACGCTTCCCGATCGACCGGCAGCCAAATGCTTACATCGGTCCCCAGCATCGGGGTTGACTCAATCACGATGTGGCCGTGATGACGCCGCACCACGGAATAAACCACCGCGAGCCCCAATCCCGCCGCGCCGGCTCGCGTCGTGAAGTAGGGATCAAAAGCGCGCCCCAGCGTCTTCTCGCCCATCCCCTCACCGTTGTCGTGCAGAATCATCTGCACATACCGTCCGGATGCCAGCAGCAGATCGCTGTCGGCATCAATCCGCACCGGCCGGATTTCCCAACGTAAGATACCGCCCCGAGGCATGGCCTGTCCGGCGTTGAGCAATAGACTCCGCACCACCTGCCGAAGTTGCCCGTCGTCGACCGGCACCCGCGGGCAATCGGATGTGACGGTCCATTGCACCTCGGTGGAGACTCCCACGTCGAAGGCATTTACCTCCGACTGCACCAAGGCGACCAAATCAACCGGTGCGCAAACCGGCGCGCCGCCTTTCGCAAACGTCATGAGGCGACGGGTCAAATCCCGCGCACGCGATACTGCGCTCCGCGTTTCCTGCAACCAGATGCCTGATTTCCCATCCGGGTCCGCACTCTCCTCTACCCGGGCGATGTTGCTCAACATGCGATCGAGCAACTCATTGAAATCCTGCGCCACACCTCCCGCCATGGTGCCCAACGATTCGAGTCGCGAAGCCCGCTGAAGGTCGGCTTCGAGGCGCGTGGCTCGATTCATTTGATCATCGAGTTCCCGCGACTGCACCTTGACCCGCCCGTGCAAATGACGGACCCACAGCAGCGTGAGCATCACACTCACCAACAACAGGGTTCCCGCGCCGATCGCACGCTCCCGGGTCCACCACTGCGGTGCCGACAGGACTTCGATCTGTTCGGTTTCATCGACCAGGAGCCGAAAACTCAACGGTCGCGCCCGATCACTGAACTCGACTTCGTAAACGCCGGTGACAGCGATCCGACTGCCTTCGATCGGCAACATTTGCACGTCACGATCGGTGCGGTTTTCGAGATGAGTTTCAAAAACCGCCCGTCCGTTTTGCACCCACAGTCGCCCCTCACCGTCCGCGCGAAACCGTTCCAGCACGTGCCCTTCGATCCGGACCAAATGACCGTCCAACTCCGCCCGCAACCGACCGGGCTCATCGATAACCACCGGGGGCGGGGACGCCCCTTCCGCGATGCGTCGGTAGGTGCTTTCCCGCAGCACCATGCGCCCGCCTTCCCGTCCCGGGAACCCCACCACCTCCACCCGATCTCCCCGACGCAGCGGTTGACGCTGGCGGGAGTGCACCAACAACGAAGCCCCGGTCTCCTCCATATAGATCCGTCCCGACTCGGACTGGTGCATGATCACACCCTGCACTTTGATACGTCGCCGCAAGCTCGAGGCGGCGTTGAAACGCCCCAGCTCACTGATGGGAGTGAACGGCAGGGCAAAAACATTCTGGGGCCCCGGATCCAACACCTCGATTTGGTCGCGTCCCGCCACCCACATTTCAATGCCCCTGAGTTTACGGTCTTCATCAGCGACGGCCGTGCAGACGCCATGCAGTTCCACCACCGCCCCCACCAGATCGGTGAGACTCGCATCCGTGGGCAGCCGGGCCGACAACGGTCCCGCTGACGTGGATAAATCCAATCGCGCCCAACCGCCATCGCGTCGCACATCGTGCACGAAGCCCGACATCGATACCCACTGCGCCTCCTCCACTCCCGTTTGCGCTTGTTCCAAGGTGACTTGGCGAGCGCGGGGCAACGACAAATTACCGACGGTTTTGACTAAACTCGCCCGAATCACGGGAGCGAAGTCACCCTGCGCCGTAAATCCTGTGACCATGACATGGGCTCCCACCGCCGGGGGCTGTTGCCGGGCATCCGCCCGCACCACGCCAATGCCACCCGACGAATCCTGCAGGAAAAACTGCATCGCATCATCGCTGGACCACGTCACCACACCATCCACCTGCACCGGATGGGTTTTGGCGGCCTCCGACGGCGTGAGCTCCATCACACTGGCGGTCATTCGGTGCAGCCATCGCAGTTGCTGGTCCTGACTCAGATCCACTTCCCGGCGGTCGTCCGACGGGATTCGCGCCCACGCCCGGGTTAATCGTATGCTCACGCCATCGACCGCCGGATATCCCACGACTTCGAGAGGATCATCCTTCGCCACGGGCAGCTGTTGCCACGTCTCGACCACGACTTGGCCCGTTTCGTCGCGCAGGGTCAGTTGACCCTTTTCCGGCGCTTTCACCACCTTGCCCTGCAGCCGCACCGGCCCGGGTTCGCGCGACAGCACCACCCGCCCCACATCAGTAACGGGGATTTCAAACTGCGGCGCGACCGCCAGCGCCGCGACATAATCAATGTGATGCGGACTCGGGCAAAACAGCTCCAGCGAGTCCAGGTTGCCGGCCGCGTCAAAATGCCCGCCATGCACGCCCCGCACCCGCACGACCACGCCTTCCCACGCCGGCACCGGCGCCTCGGGATCAACCAACACCCACACCGTGGTCGCGATGCCATCGATCAGCATCGAGAGTTCGAGATGCTCCGGATCATCGAAGGTTTGGGCCATGACCAGGCCGACCACCTCGATCGGTGAATTGATTACCGCCTGATGGTCGACCGCCGAGAGATTGACCGCCTCCCACCCAATGTGGGCCGGACCGAGCGACTCAAACTGCGCGTCGCGAATCCAAAATTCCTGCCCCGGTGATCCGGTGACACCGCTGATCGCTACCCGTTGCCCCGTCACCAGCGGCAACGTCTTCTCGGTTTGAAGAAACTCCGGGAGGCTCGCGTCCTGCACATGCAGGATATTCCACGCCGGATCATAGTAGAGCACATCGACTTCGAACCGATACCGCACCCCGGCCTCGCGCTCCTCCACCGGAACGGTCCAAAAATCGATCAATTGAGACATGCGCGGTCGTCCGGTCGCCGCCTCGTCCCATACGCGCATCGCCGCATCCTCGGGCTCGGGCTGAGCCCGAATGTCCATCGCGGTAAGCCAGGCCAAGCCCGCCAGGCTCAAAACGGCGCCACCACGGCGCAGGGACGCGATTAAAAAACAATCCACGGTGGTCAGCTCAGCTACTCCCGTGCAGTCGCTCAAGCCTGCGCATCGCGAGCGGGCCGTTAAAACCACCCGGCCAAATTTTAGGGCAACGTGGCGGCTCGGCATGGGTTGGTGCCGGCTTCGCGGCATCCCGCTCTCGCGGGATCACCCTGCGGGTGCACCATCTCCGACCGCTCGCGCGCGGTCTTCGTCGAACCATTTGGTTCTCTCCCTCGCCTGTCATCCCGTCAGCTAAAGCTTCCTGGCTGCCCGACATGGGTTGGTGCCGGCTTCGCGGCATCCCGCTCTCGCGGGATCACCCTGCGGGTGCCCCATCTCCGACCGCTCGCGCGGTCTTCGTCGAACCATTTTGGTTCTCTCCCTCGCCTGTCATCCCGTCAGCTAAAGCTTCCTGGCTGCCCGACATGGGTTCGAACCATATTGCATTGATTCGCAACTACTTACGGTAGTAGTTACTTGCGAAACCGGCGAAACGGTAAACGCACAAATACACTCACAAATAGCGCTAGGATTAGTAACTTTTCTGGCGCTCTGTGAGGCAGAAAGGAAGGCACCATGAGCACCTATGAGGGGGGCGCGCTCAAGTGTCCCGACATCGCACAAAAAGCGCACAAGCTGGCGGAAACGCTCCGCGCCCTGGCTGACGCCACCGAACGCGGCGAATTCGCCGCTACTGTCAACGGACTACACCTCGCGTCCAGATCGGCCCGCGTTCTCCACGGCACGGCGCTAGAATGGCGCCGGCAAGACAATCTCCGTCACGGTCGAATCAACGCAAACCCGCTCCTGGGCGGACCGATCACGGAGCTACCTAGGATCAATACGGTGGTTTTGGCGGGGGGCGCCCCCCGCGTAGGGGTCGCCGAAGGCGAAAAGGCATAGCGTCATGAAGGTGCTGCGTAAACTCCGGCTCTGGTGCCTGTGCATGTGGAACGGCCACGAATGGGACTTCCTCGATGCGGATATTCGTCAAACGACGTGCCAATGCATGCGCTGCGGTCAGCTCCGCGTCATCCGCCACGACAAACCGAATGGGGGTTCGCTGTGGTAGAACTCATGCCCTACACGACTCCGAACTTTTGGACGGAGCGCAACGCGGCCGCGAAATGTCGGCAAATGAAGAAACGCGGCATGCCCGACCTCGACGGAGGTCGGTTTATTACCCTCACAGTCAATCGGGAGCTGTGTCCTGACGAAGGAGGGACTTGGCGACTGCTGGAACCAGCGGAAGCGTATGAAATGGGGAAGGCTCGCCTTCGTCGTTTCATAGCTCGGCTCAGAAAGCGCTATAAGATCCGCCGTTGGTTCTGGAAAATGGAACTCCATCAACCGGACAACAACGGCCTCGTTTACGCTCATTGGCATTTCTGGTTCGACTACGGTGGACATATCCCCGGCGAAGAAGTCACGAAAGCCTGGGGCCTCGGTCGCACTGATATCCGCCGGGTCCGTCGCAAGGAATGGACCTACCTCTTTAAATATATGTGCAAGCAAGCCGGGGACTTACCCGACTGGCTCACCTCCATGACGAAGGTCCGCCTATTTCAAACGTCCATGGGATTCTTTTCGGGCAACGATGCGCCACCAGAGGACACGCCGTCCCCCCGGCAGCTCGATGATATCGACGAAACAAAAAACGACTGTGCCCACGAAATGGATACAATCGGGGAGAGAATCGTCCGATGGACTCGGTGTGTCGTTGCCCGATCAACCTCTTCGGACGGCACCACCAGACACAAACTCCTCGTGATGCAAACATCACGTTGGGGCGATCTGTTGGCGGCGTTCGCTGAACTCCGTATCCGCTATGGCATTACGCAAGCGGACTGTGAAATCAAAACCCAAAAAATAACAACAACATGGCTAACGCAGCTTCCTCCCTGCCTCCAGGGGTATACGTAATCGGCAAAGCGGTCGGAGACTTCGAACTCCGTTCGTTCCAAACCAAAACCGGACGAACCATTCAAATCGTGGAGGGGCAAGTCCTCGCCGGGAAACAGTTCGTCAAGGTCGAGCAAAGCCTGGAACCGGGGCAATCCCCCATCCTGCTCCAGGACAACGACGAAGTGATTGCACCTGTCGTGCCTCACTACTCCGCGGACGGACTCCTCAAAGTCCAGGTGAAGCTTAAACGGCCTGAAATGGTCGGTTCCACAAAGTGAGACAAGCCGCGCGGGTGCGCGCCAGCGCACCGCGCGGCTTACCCTTGTTGAAAGATAATTTAACTGACTCCGATGACATCCCGAGAAAAAGCCCTAGAAGCGAGACTCCGGAGGAAGCTCTCCGAACTGGAAGAGCAAATTGCAGACGCCGAAGTAAAGGCGCTGCTCCCTCCTGCGACCTGCACGCAAGTGGAACTCTACGTCCAATGCCAACAGGACCGAATCAAAGCCCTCGAGCATGAAGTGACCTGTTACACCGCGGAATTGGACTACCTCCTCGAGCGGACGAAGCCCTCCGACCAATTGGAGCTTCTCACCCTGAACCAAGCCAACGGAACGCACGGCAAAACGCCCGAGCCAGCCACCGTCTAAACTTTTCGCGTCACCCTGACCGAAGAACCGGCAAAGCCGGATAACCCAACAAAAACAACAAAACTCATGGCAGATCTAGTTCCTCTCGTCGGTGCCGTGCTCGCCTTCGCTGTGACCATCTACGGAGCCGGATACTTAGCAGGTCACATCTGGTCGAGCTTCAAGACCGTCGCGGAACTGTGAGCCAAGGAAAGGAAAACAAATGGATATCTCCGCCATCACCACGGAACTCGGCGCAATCGCCACTGCGGGCCTTGCTGCCGGTGCAATCGCTGCCGTCGCGGGCGTAGGCCTCATGGCCTTCAAGTTCGGCGGCAAGTGGGCCGTGCGCGTCTTCAAGTCGTTCACGAGCTGATCAAACCAGGGGGGAGGTGTTCCCTCCCCCCTCTTTCTCCCCATGGAATTTACGATAGAACAACTACAATTTTGCCTGCTGCTGGTTTGGTTCATCCTCTGGCTTTTCCGGGCGGGAATCAAAGACGGGGGCAATCGAGGCTGAGATGAAATACTTCATCGTATTTGGAATGTTCATACTGTCGGCACTCACGGCATGGAGTGAAGATCTAGCCGTGGAAGGCAATTTCCAATTCTGGGTCTCTGCGAAGTGGGAATTTGTGCCTGGGAGTGACACGAGCCAGTTCTACATTCGTACCGTCAACGTCGCGGATCCAGAGGCCTCTAGTGCCCCATGGACTGGAAGTGTGAACGGAGACAACCTTGTCATCTCGGTTATTCATGACGATGGAACACCGGCGAGTTACGCGTCAAAGCTAGCGAACGTGCAATGGTTCACCGGAGACGGGGGGCTCCCGATCACGGTCGGGATTCTTGGACCGTTCGACGTATTGTCAGGAGAATCGCATTACATCGTGGAACGCGTCTACTCCACGGATAACGCAACTGTCCCGACCTACGTCAAAGGCGAAAGGATCCACCAACCGTTTCCGGTGGGAAGTAACCACCAAAACAAGACGGTTCGCCTATCGCTGCGCAATACTCGCGACGTTGCGGTGACGTATCGACTCATTCAGGACGGCAGCCCTGTCGGAGAAATAACGCTTCAGCCTGGTCAGGCTGTGATTCAGGAATTTGAAGTGCCTTCTTACGCCGTTGTGACGGTGGTCGAAGAAATTCCCGATCTGGAATACTCCGATGACCAATGGATGGTGGTGGACGGAGCACTGACCGAACTTGATACCGGGGTCGAAATTGACCCGGAATTAGTGCTGCCAGGGGACGAGCTGCCTGAACCGGTCGAAGTGCCACAAAGTGACAAAGCCCCCACGGCCACGACTCCGGAAGGAGTAACTCAAAACAACGATGCGCCTATTTGGTCACCCAATACGGACACCAAACCCAACGACGCACTAACGAACGCGACCTATAAAAGCGGCGTGGCCAATCTCGCCAAAAACCTCGTCTCCATACGGTCGGAAATCCAAAGCGGCAATTCGAACACCGTTAGTGCGATCAACTCACTCAAGGCAGCAATCGAAGGAGACGGAAGCGGGCCGGAAGACCCAACGGTTCCGGACGAAACAGATGTTGCGGATGAAGTAGGTTTGGAACTCGAACCCTCCGGCGTGCTCGCGATCGAGAACAAACTACCCGAACTCGTGAGCATTGAAGGCCTCGGCAGTGTGTCTGTATTCGCCTTTTCCCTACCCATGCAGAGCGGGCCTGACCTCGCTATCGATATCGATTTTTCGGACTACGAAACCGGTATTACCATATTCAAAGCCCTGGTGCGCGGTGCGCTCGCCATCTGGTTTTTCTTCATGTCTCTGCGCGCTATTCGCGAAGCGTTCGCGACCTGAACCATGCTCAACGTCCTTTATCAAATCGTTCGTTTTTTTACGGAAACGACGCCGGTCCTGAAAGCCGTTTTGGTCCTCGGCACTATCGCGCTCACAATTAGCGGATGGGTGAATTCCCTTTGGGAATCACTCTTTCAGCGCATTGACGCGCTCGTCGCGCCAGCCACTGCCGGCACCTTTGATGTGTCACCGCTTTCGCTGATCAATTACCTGTTCCCCCTGGACACGGTCCTCTCGATGATCGTGACCTATGCCGGACTGAGACTGACGTGCTCAGTGATCCGAGCCATCAAATCGTTCATTCCGACGATCTCATGAACGGGTTAATCGAAATCATCGCGGGAACCCTGGGCGGCGGCAAATCGATGTGCGCGGCCGAACGCGCCTACTGGCACCTGGAACGCGGCGCTTACTGCTTCACGAACGTCGAAATGTTTCCGGACAAAATCGAACAGCGCATGGCGGAACGCGGCTACAAATACGACCCGGAACGCCTTACGATTCTGGACGGAAAATCACTCCGCGACTTTCACCGTCAAATCTCCAGGGGAACCGCTGATTCGCAAGTCCTGGTCATGCTCGATGAAGCACACCTGGAATGGAATTCCCGCGACTACCAAAGTACGCGAAAAGATCCCCGCGACCGGGAAATGCTCACTTTCATAACGCTGTGCCGGAAACTCGATATCATCCTACTGTTCATCACCCAAAGTCCGGAAGACATCGATAAACAGCTTCGCAAAAAAGCGAACCTGCTCTGGATGTGCCGGAACTTCCGGCACTACAAAATTATGGGGCTGATCCCCTTCCCCATCCCTGTGTTTACCCGCGTGTGTTTCGACATCGCGGTCGGCAACGCGAAGCCGGTGAAACAACACTCGGAAGTGTTTCTGCGCCCCTCCTGGGCCTGCGAACTCTACAACTCTGACGCGCTCCTAGGCGAAGCGGCCGATCAGTTCGCCAATATGAAAGTGGTATCGGCTTCGCCCCTGGAACGCATCCCCAAAAGGAAACGCGTCAAGAAACGGAAACCCTCAACCATCGGGTGGGCGGAAGGCCTGCTGATCGTCTCATCATGCGTTCTGTGCTTCGTGTAATCCTCTTCTGCGCCCTCGGCAGTGCGGTAGGTGTGCTGACTCGCTCCTGCATTTATGAAGGCCGTAACGAGCAAGTAACGGCGGTTCAGAGTAAACCTGAACAGACTCCAGACTCCACGGAAGAACCTGCTCCTCCGAGCGTCACCCAAACCGACATTCCAACGGCGAAAGCTCCGGAACTCTGGGTGCGAGGTTATATCGTCAAAGGCTCTCACGTGAACGTGCTCCTTTCGGACGGACGCACGATCACGGAACGCGACGGAGAGCTTGATGACGTCGGCAACGTGATCCGTCCGTTCCTGGAACGCGTGGAGCGCAATTTCGTGGAGCTTCGCGACCTCGGCCGCGTGTGGATCGGTCCGCCACGCTCAAGGAATCAAGTCAGCACAGGCGGGGAGAATTTTAGTTCCTCGGAGAACAAAATTGCGGGGATTTCAACAACAGCGGAACCGAAAACGGTCAACTAATCGGACAAAGCCTCTGCCGCCTGCGTCGCCTCTGAATTTTCACCGTATCCAAACCTCAACCACGAAACAACATGACAATTCACATCATAACCGGTCGGTCCACGAAATCCCTACGCGCTTACTACCTGTTTTCCATCTTGAGGGCTCTTAACCAAGGACTGCCGGTTATTCTGGCAGCTGGAAAAAGCTCAGAGGGCGGTCAGCCTCAATCTCTTTGGCAAGTTCAACGAGTTTCATCTCCATCTCCGAACGAGAAACGGTTGATTTGGGGTAACCATAGAGCGAAAGACCGTCGCCGTTTGGCTGGTCAGAACCTTGGAAATGGGAAATCACGAGCCAATGCGTCGGGTGGTTGTCGAATGCGGCTACCAAGCGAGCTTCGTCGAATTCTACGGCACGCGCAAAGAGGTTGGGGATACCTAGCTGTTTCAAAGCATTCGTGACCGCCGGGTCACCTGGCTTGTCTACGATTATGATGGGGGCGTCCGGGAGGTTTTTAAAGTCGAGGATCATGCGAGTGAAACGCGGAAGACTGAGGGGATATTTCAGGAATCAACTGTCAAGAGTCACGCAATGTCCCCTTCGGCTGGCTTGTCCCCTTCGGCTGGCTCGCAATGTCCCCTTCGGCTGGCTAACAGAGTCAGGGGCTAAATTCGATTGATGGCGCTAAGCTTAATGAATCTCCAGCCGGTCAGCCTGTCCCGCTTCCTGAATCCACCGGGTAAGTTAGTTACCAGGTAAAGAGCCGGCCGAAGCGAAAGAGCTGCTTTAACCTGTTAAGAGTCACACAATTCTCCCCTCGGCGGGCTTACTCGAATTTAGATTTAATATTCATATACTCTGGTAAAAGGGGCCAGTTTCTTTTAATTTTTGGCATACACACTGACAGCCATACAACAAGATTCTGAAGCGGATTTAGGCTGGTTGCTGCCCATTCCTCCGCTTCAGTTCCGTCTTTAAATGTTATACCGAAGTTCGAACGACCATTATAGCAGTTGATCATTGCGGGCTTACCCAGAATGAATATTGCATCAAGGTGACGATTCTTGATATTTCTCAAATTTTTAACAATACTCTTTTCTGACATTCTTGATTCAAAGGCAAAAAGAAAAAATGGAGGACTTTCAGCATATGGGTTCTGCCATGGTTTTTTCATTCGAATTTCGTCACCTTTGTGAACTCTTATCTTTAGTGAGCGAAAATGCTCCGCTTTTGAGATGGAATCCTTCAATTGCGATGTGCCTAGCGAAGCCTTTATTTCACCGGCGGCTAGAATTCCATCAAACAAAAAACTTCCTGGTTCAGAAAGTGGTGCACGAAA
This sequence comes from Synoicihabitans lomoniglobus, assembly GCF_029023725.1. Taxonomy (GTDB): domain Bacteria; phylum Verrucomicrobiota; class Verrucomicrobiia; order Opitutales; family Opitutaceae; genus Actomonas; species Actomonas lomonigloba. The sequence continues at coordinate 883,277 of NZ_CP119075.1, read as the reverse complement.
CGGATGAATCTCGGAAAGCACGACGAAATCGCATTGTGCTGATCGGTTTCCATAGGAATCTGATACTTCTCCATGACCAATTTCCAGATTTCGGGGCAAAAAATCTTTCAAAACTTCTCGAAAGGAAGATTCGAGTGCCGCCCCTTTAATTCCAGAATGACTATATTGTTCTCGAACCTTCTGAAGGTGTGCGTTAAGAGATTGCTCCAAGCAAGCAAAGTAAGTTTCGAGTGCCATTTTTTTAACCGATTAAAATACGAACGCCAATAGACAAAACAATCACACGTTCAAATTTAATGAAACAGACGGACTATCGAATTTTGGGTAGACCCATTGCCAATTTAGCTTTTCAGGGTCACTTGTTGAGTTTGCTACAGCACTAATGTTTTGATCAATCAGATCTTTATTGTTCTCAAGATTTCTTATTTCTTCGGGGGATAAGGTAAATGACTTAGAGCTGCCTAAGATTGCGCATTTTTCGGGAGTTTTAAGTTCAAATGTGGCTCTATAGGTTCCGGCCTTCCAAATGAGCGATTGTTGCGCAAATGTAATTAAGTCACGAACGGCTGCAGTATCCTTTGGTTCACAGGGTGGGTTATTGAGGTTTTTCGTGTGATTAATTTCCTTAACTGCGGCAGGTATTAATTGTTCTTTATCATGAATGAATTTAAGTTCCTGAAATCGTATATGACGTTCTTCAATATCTTTCTCTGAAATTTTTATCGCCAAGACAGATAGTTCCTTTTCAAACGGAATCGGGTTACCTCCTGGGTTTCCCATTTGAAGCATACGGTGAGTGATGCCTTGCCATCCAAAAACTCTCTCGTCACCGGATTCATGACGGATTCTGATTCTAATATCGGATACAACAGTTGCTTTATATTTAACGCTAAAAGCAATGCGTAGGTTTAGAATTGGTCCTAATGACGTAAAACCAATTTCTGGAGCTCGTTCGGTTATGATCGTAATTTCGGGGCGGCTAATAAAATAACGAACAGCGATAAGTGCGTGAGGAAACCAAGCTAGGGCACCTGCTATTGCAATCCATTCGAAAGAAGTAAATTCAGCAATGGCGATGGTGTTCATTGGATGATGGAATTTATGAAATAATAGCCCTCAATTCTCCGTTTCAGCAGAGCGGGTTCCCTTCCGGGAAGGTCACAACGCTTGTTGGGTTTGCACTATTCTCTCCCTGAGAGTCGCTTCTTCATGGGTAACGGGCGGTGAACCGTCAGCAAACCATTTGCGGATAATTAAGGCGCAGTATTCGGTTGGGTTAGAGCTCAGAACAGCTGCATGGTGCCGGAGTTCATCAGCAACATGCGGCGGCAAGGATATCGTAAATCGTTCTTTTTCAGCCACGCACACTAAAACGCACTTTTAGCTGCAATTTGCACTTGAGAATATCGGCAGCCTTTGCTGCTATTTGCTGCGTGATCGAATTCGTCTTCAGACCTACTCGAAAAATAAAAGGGAAACGCACCGTTTCCCGTCTCTGGTCAGGACGCTACGCAACCGAACCTGGTCAATCACCGGTCACAATCGCGTTGGGTGTCTCTGACGAAGCCGTTGCCAGGGCAAAGCTTCATGAAATCATCGTTACGAAACAGCGTGAAGCGGCGGGGCTCATTGCTCCGGCTTCCGAACGGAAAGCGGCGTCTACTCCCCTGCCGGAACTTCTGACGGAATACGAAAGCGATCTAAAGGGGCGCGAACTCGAAGCGGGGCACGTTCGGGATACCGTCCGGCGCATTGAGAAGGTGCTATCCTCGTGCCGGTGGAAGCGGATCGCGGACATCACTCCGGACTCCTTTGTGCGTTACCGGTCGCGCATGGTTGGGGCGGCGAAGACGAAGAAAGAGGCGCAGATCTCAATTAACGCCTTCCTAAATTGGCTCGTGCGTATGGGCATGGCTCCGGTAAATCCCCTGGCTGCTGTCACTCATGTCGATATCCGGGGCAAGGCGGTCCGGAAGAGCCGGGCCTTCATGCCAGATGAATTTGCGCGCCTGTTGCGCGTATCTCGTGGGCGTCGCCTCCCCTACTTGTTCCTAGCTTACACCGGTTCGCGTAAGAATGAGGCAAAACAGCTCAAATGGGCGCAAGTGAAGTTCAACCCGACTCCAGTGGTCACGCTCCAGGCGGAGGACACGAAGAACAGCGAACCGCGTTTGATCCCGTTGCACCCTCGCCTCGCGCAAGAGTTGAGCGAAAAGCGGCCAAAGGACGCGACTCCTGCGCAACGTGTTTTTGATCCCTTTCCCAGTTACGATACGCTGCTTGCGGACTTCCGTCGCGCCGGTATCGAGCGGCGCGACGCACTCGGCCGCGTAGTTCATTTCCACGCCTTCCGGAAAACCTTTCAAACCTGGGGAGCGGCGGCCGGCGTGGGTCAACGGGCGGCGCAAGAAATACTCGGGCATTCCGACCCGTCTTTGACTGCGAACGTCTACACCGACACGACCGCGCTGCAGCTACACGATGAGGTAGCCAAGATCCCTTGGCACGGTGATGCGCATATTGAACGCACAAATACACTCACAAAAGACGCACAAAACCCGCACAAATTGGCGTTTCGCGATACCCTAGCCAAACTAGTGGAGCTTGCGCAAGTGGTTGACTTGGAAGCTATTTCAGAGCTAAAATTCTCTGATAAATTGGCTGCCCGACATGGGTTCGAACCATGACTAGGTGAGTCAAAGTCACCGGTGCTACCATTACACCATCGGGCAGTGATGGGAAGGATTGCGCAGACTGGGAGGAATCCGGCCTCCGTCAAGCGTGTGTTGGCAGGGTTTTTTCAAAAGCTCGCTCGACCATGGCTTTTAACCGGCCTTAAACCGGATATTTCGCGCCCGGTAATCACCTTGAGATGACCGTCTTTTCCCCCATGATGACAAGGCTCCCATGTCGATTGATTCGCCTCCGCCCTCCGCTAAGATTCTTTTCATGGATGATGAGCCGGACGTCTGCCGCATCGGTCGGCTCGTGCTCACCCACTTGGGCTACGACATCGTGATCGTGCACGACGGCGAAGCTGCGATCCGCGAGTTTCAGAACGCCCGCTCCGCCGGGCAGCCATTCGCGGCTGCGCTGCTTGATCTTACCATTCGTGGCGGCATGGGCGGGATTGAGGCCTTACAGCATCTCCAGTCGATCGACCCCTCCTTTAAAGCCGTGGCTTCCAGCGGTTTTTCCGACGGAGGAAACAAGCGTAACTATGCTGACCATGGATTCACCGCGATCGTGCCCAAACCCTACGAAATCGCCACGATGGCCGCGGCTTTGAGCCAAGTCGTCGGGTAACAGCGCCTTTCACCGCGAGGTCGCGGACCCGAAATACCCCCGTTCAGGACGTGCCCACCTATTCGGTCGAAGCGTCGGAGGGCCAACCGACGGGGCTCAAATGCCACGTTTTAACACAAAGTTCTTTGGTCAGAGCAGATTGTGCCGATGCCGTGGGGGAATTCCTCCATCTGTTCCCTGAGTAATGAGCCATATACTCCGTCACCTTGTCCCCGCCACGCGACGTCCTCCCGGAGCGCAGGCGTCGACGTTGCCCGATGACCGGAGGAAACACCGACGCCGACGCCAGGGTGTCGATCTCGCAGTCTCAGCGATTTTGGGCTGGTCCGGGGTCAGCCAACTTCACGCCACCGATGGGGAACCGCCCGCTTATACGCACGTGCAAGCCGCGACCTCGCTGGAGCTCGGTCTCCTGGTGGCGGTGTTTGCCTTGATTTTGCACGCGCTGCGCAATCTCCATCAGCAAAGGGTCCGCTTGCGGGCGAAATTGGCGCAGCCCCCGGGAGGAGAGTTGGCGGACATCATGCAGGCCATCGGCAGCGGGGTCCTGACCATCAATCTTCAGCAGCGCATCACCCATATGAATGGGATCGCGGAAGAACTGACGGGGTGGTCGGCGTTGGACGCTAAATTCCGCACCATCGACGAAGTTTATCATCCCATCCACGAATTCACGCGCGAATCCGCTTTGGCTGAAATCCACCGTGCGCTGGAAAGTGACATGATCGGCACCGTGTCCACGAGTGTAATACTGGCGGATCGCACCGGCACGGAGCATCGGATCCACCAACACGCCGCCCCCATCCGTGATCACGACGGACGGATCACCGGGATCGCGTTGGTCTTTCGCAGTATCACGGTTGAACACCAACTCGCCAAAGAACTCCGCGCCAGCGAGGCCTACAACCGCAGTATCGTCAACAGCAGCCCCGACTGCCTCAAGGTGCTGAGTCTCGACGGCCGACTCGTCTACATGGCCCCCCACGGTTGCCGAATCATGGAGGTGGACGATTTCTGCTCGGTCGAAAACGCCGACTGGCTTTCATTTTGGCAGGGTAACGACCGGAAGTCCGCTCAAGCGGCCGTCACGGCGGCGGCCAGCGGTGGCTTCGGCCGTTTCCGCGGGTTCTGCCCGACCGCCAAAGGTTCTCCGCGCTGGTGGGATGTGGCCATTACGCCAATCCTCAACGAACAGGGTGAGCCCGAAAAACTACTGGCGGTGTCTCGCGATGTCACCGCGGACCGTGAGTCGCAAAACGAACTGCGCACCGCCAAGGAACAACTCGATCTTGCGCTGGAAGCTGCGCGCGCCTGCACCTGGGACAGTGATCTGGTCGCCAATCGCATTACGCTCGATGCCGGATGGGCAAAGATGCTGGGGCAGACACCGCAACGCACGGTCACCACCATTCGGGCACTCATGTCGGAAACCCATCCGGACGATCAACCAACCGTGATCGCAACCGTCCGGGAAACGGTCAACGGCGTCACCGACGACTACGTCCTTGAGCAACGCATTAAGAATGCCGCCGGCGATTGGATTTGGTTGCTGAGCCAGGGTCGGGTCATGGCCCGCGACGAACACGGGAAAGCGATTCGAATCCGCGGGACCAACACCGATATCACGGACCGGAAAAAAATTCAGGAAAATCTCAATCAGTTCATCACGACCCTGGATCACACCCAGGACTGCGTGTTTATTTTCACCCCCGACACCCTGCGCTTTTCCTACGCGAACCAAGGCGCGATCAAGCAGGTGGGATTCACCAGCGAAGAGCTGCTGCAGATGACCCCCCTCGACATCAAGCCCGACTTCACCGAGGCCCGTTTCCGTCAAATCATCGCTCCGTTGATCGCCGGGACCCAGCCGTCCGTGACGTTCGAAACGCGCCACCAGCACAAATCCGGCAAGGTGGTGCCGGTGGAAATTCTCCTGCAATATGTTGCTCCCACCGGCGAGCCCGCCCGATTCGTCGCCGTGGTCCGCGATATCACCGAACGCAAACGGGCCGAAAACGAGATTCGGGAACTCAACGAGAACCTTGAACTGCGGGTCGCCGAACGCACGGCCGAGATTGAGCAGGCACTCACCACTCTCGACTTCACCGCTGATGCCACGCTCGTGACCGATGCCGAGACCCTCAAGTTCGTCTACGCCAACCAAGGCGCCGTGCAGCAGTTGGGCTATTCACGAGAGGAGCTTCTCACCATGTCGGCGTTGGACATCAATTCCGAATACGACAGCAGTTCAATGGGGGCGCTGCTCGCCCCGCTGGTCCGCGGCGAACAAAAGATCCTGAAGGTCACATCCCGCCATCGTCGCCGCAACGGGCACGAGTTTCCCGTGGAGATCAATCTGCAGTTGGCGGTGATGGAAGATGGCACGCGCCGGTTCATCGCAGTGGCGCGCGATATCAGCGAACGCGTGCGGTCGGAGAGTGCCATGCGTCAGGCCCTGGCAGCTCTGGATGCCACCGCGGATGCTGCTCTGGTGTCAGTGCCCGGCACCGGGAAATATTCCTACGTGAATCAAGGGGCGGTCAATCAACTGGGTTACACGCGGGAAGAGCTACTCGAAATGTCGCCCCTCGACATCAACCCCGAATTGGACGAGTCGCGGCTGCAAAATATCTTTGGCAATCTCGAGCAAGATGAACGCGAAGTCATCAGCCTCACCACCCGGCACCGACACAAGGACGGGCATACCTTCCCGGTCGAAATCAATGTGCAAATGGTGAAGTTCGAAGACGGCCGACACTGCTTCGTCGCCGTCGCCCGGGACATCAGCGAACGCATCAAATCGGAGGGGGAAATGCGGCAGGCGCTCGCCGCATTGAATGCGACGGCAGATGCCGTGCTCTTGTCCAACCCATTCGGCACCGGCTCGATCAACTTCAGCTATGTGAACCAGGGCGCGGAACAACAGCTCGGCTATTCCCGTGACGAATTGCTCGAGATGTCTCCCTTGAATATCAACCAAGGCATCTCGGAATCCGGCTTGTGGGAACTTTATAAAACCTTCCAACGCGGTGAGCTTGAAATTCTAAATTTCACAGCGAGTCATCGGCACGAAGACGGCCACGAGATTCCGGTGGAAGTGAACCTGCAGATGGTGAATCTGGAGGACGGGCAAACGCGTTTCATCGCGATCTCCCGCGACGTCACGGAGCGTCACCAAGTGGAGCAGGCCTTGATTGAGAACGAGGCCCGACTGCGCTTCTTCAACGAACTCGGTGAAGCCACCCGGGCCCTCACGGACCCCAAAGCCATCATGGCCACCGTGGCGCAACGCTTGGGAGAATTCCTCGGCGCTTCCCGCTGCGCCTACGCGGAGGTGCAACCAGACGGCGACACGTTCACGGTCGACAACGATTTCACCCGAGACTGTCCCAGCATGGCAGGCACCTACCAGCTATCGACGTTCGGCGAACGCACCGTGAACGAGTTGCTCGCGGGTAAAACCCTGGTCATTCGCGACGCTCATGCCGAAATCCCCGCCAACGGTGGAGTCAAAACGTTTGACGCCATCAACACCCGGGCGGCCATCTCCTGTAGTCTGATCAATCGAGATGGTCTTCGTGCTTTGATGGCGGTGCATCAGACCACGCCCCGGGATTGGACTCCCAGCGAAGTCACGCTCGTGCAAGAGGTGATCGATCGGTGCTGGGCCACGATCGAACGCGCCCGCGTGCAACAGGCTTTGGCCGTGAGCGAACGTTTCGTCCGGGCCTCACTCGATGCCTTGTCTTCTCAAATCGCCGTGTTGAACACCGACGGAAAAATCGTGGCCACCAACCGCGCGTGGAACGCTCTCCACGAGAGCTCCAATCCATCACTCGCTGAAATCGGGGAGACGGCAAATCTGCTGGATTACTGTGATCGCGCCGCGACCGCGGGAAACACCGACGCGCTCCTTGTGGCGCAACTCATTCGCGAAGTGATCACCGGTCAGCGCTCGAACGCCCACTACGAATACGCTTCCCGGCCAGTCGGCCACGAGCATTGGTTCCTCTGCCGCATCACGCGCTTTTCCGGCGACGGTCCCGTCCGTGTCGCGGTGGCCTTGGAAGACATCACGGCCATCAAGCAAGCGGAGGAAGCCGTTCGCAACCTCAACGCCGACCTCGAAGCACGCGTCGAACAACGCACCGCTGAACTCTCCGCCGCCAATCAAAAACTCGACCAGGCTTCCCGACTCAAAGACGAGTTTCTCGCCAACATGAGCCACGAGCTACGCACCCCGCTCAATGCGATTCTCGGTCTGAGTGAGGCCTTGTTGGAGCAGGGCGTCGGCGAGTTCTCCGAACGCCAGATAAAATCGATCACCACGATTTCCAGCAGCGGCACCCACCTGCTGGCCCTGATCAACGATATTCTCGATCTCTCCAAGATTGAAGCCGGCAAGCTGGAGCTGATTCCCGACCAAATCGATCTGCCCTCTTTTTGTGAGAGCTGCATGTTGTTCGTGCGGACGCAGGCGATGCACAAGCAGATCAACGTGAGTTTTGACGGGCATGACATTGAGGGGGCTTTCTACGCCGATCCCAAACGCCTGAAACAAGTGCTGGTGAATCTCCTCACCAACGCGGTCAAATTCACGCCCGAAGGTGGCAACATCGGCCTGCGGGTGGAATCTTCCCCGAGCGCGCAACGGGTCAAATTTACGGTGTGGGACGACGGTATTGGCATCACCGCCTCCGACCAATCGAAGTTGTTCCGAGCGTTCACCCAACTCGATTCCGGGTTGGCCCGGGCGCAGGAAGGCACCGGTCTCGGCCTCGCCATGGTGGCCAAACTCGTCGAGCTGCACGGCGGCAGTGTGAGTTTGGAAAGCACCGTGGATCAAGGGAGCCGGTTCACCGTGGTCCTGCCCGTCGGCGTCGCGCCCGAAGCCGAGGAGCCGATGTCGGCACCGGCATGCCTCCCCGCTTCCGGGCCATCCCGTGCGATGGATTCGTCGGTCGCTCCGCGTATCCTTCTGGCCGAGGACAACGAGGCCAATATTCAGACCTTGGGCGAGTATCTGGAATACCAGGGCTTCTCGATGCACTACGCCCGCAACGGCATGCTCGCGGTGGAAGCCGCTCAGGAACTGCAACCCGATTTGATCCTCATGGATATTCAGATGCCGGTCATGGACGGTCTGACTGCGATCAAAAAAATCAAAGCGCACGAGGACATCAAAAACATCCCCATCATCGCCCTCACCGCGCTGGCCATGCCCAATGACCGGGAGCGTTGCCTGATGGCCGGGGCGGAGGACTACCTCAGCAAACCCGTGAGCTTGCGGGCCCTCATGGTCCTGATCGACAAGATGTTGCCGGCGACCGCCTCCCCCGCCGAGTCCGGAGAGGAGCGTCCTTGAACGTTGTAGTTAATTTTTGGCGACAAAGCAGGATTCAACCGTCCGGTCTTGATCACGGATCGGACGTCCACGCCCCTGCCGAGCCCGCGAACATCCTGCGCGCAGCCGCCCGTTTCACGATCGCGCTACTGGCGGCCACCGGCGTGGTGGCCATGCCCTCGGCTCCGGAAGGCGTCACCGAAGTCGGGGCACCGGGTTTCGTTTTGTTCGGCCCCGAGGCACTCGGCCTGAGCAGTCCGGCCACCGACCTGCACATCATGCCCGATGGTCGCATCCTCATCGTGTCCCAACGCGAGCTGACTTTTGGCGATGGGGTGAGATGGGACACGTTTCGGCAGTCTGAAGATCAACTTCCCATTCAATCGTCGGTAGCGGTGGATCATGATGGCAGCATTTACACCAACATCACGGGCGGGTTCGCGCGGATCGAGATGGATGAAAGCGCACACTGGCGCATCCGAAGCGCCGTGAGTTTTCCGGAGATTCCGGGATCGCAGAACATCAATCTGGTTTCAGTCACCCAAGTGGCCGACGCTTGGTATTGGTATGGCGGCAACGGAGCCATCGTTTCCTGGCGGCCGGGACAAGCGGTGCGCTATCTGGCGAATCTCGGAGCCATCGAGCGGGTCTTCGAATTCAACGGCGAAATTTTCCTGAGCGATGAATCCTCCGGGAAGCTCAGTCGCATGCCCCGTGATTTCTTTTCCAAGCCACAGCACGACACCGATCCTTCGGTGAGCACAGGGGTGACATGCGCTGTTCCATTCGATGAGAATCACCTTTTGGTCGGAACCGGGGGCGACGGATTGAAGCTGTTCGATGGCACTTCGTTCCGCCCCCTCGGCCCGCCCGGACTCCTCCGAGACAAGCACCGGATCACTGATCTGTGCGCCACCGACAACGGCAATTTTGCGGCCTCCATCGACACCGTCGGCATCGTGTTCTTCAATCGCGACGGTCGGGTCCTGCAAGTGCTCGGTCGCACCCTGGACCATCGACTGGCGCGAGTGCGGAAACTCAAATACGCCGCCAACGGCGTGCTTTGGGCCCTGATGAACCATGGCGTAGCCCGGGTCGAATACCCGTCGGTCACCTCAGTCTCAAACTTTGAACCGCTGCTGGAAAGTGGATTGACCTACGCGCAACCCTTGCGCCACGGCGGCCTGCTCTGGGTGCTCGCCGACGGGCGCGGCATGCGAGGGATCTACGACGCCCAGGGACGGCTTGAGCGGTTTGTCGACGACACCCCACCCGGCCAATATCTTCACACGTTGACGGATGTCGACGGACAGCTTTTCGGTTCCAATGAACAGGGAATCTACATCTATGAGCGGAACCGCTGGAGCTTGGCGATCGCGGGAGTTCAGAACGCACGAATCGACGTCGCTCGCTCGGAACCGGGAAAACTCTTCTACGTCGCCCGCGGTGAATACGGTTGGATTGAGCGTCACGACGACGCATTCATCGCTCACCAAACAAAGGCTCCCGAGTTGAACGACAGCTACAACTGCGCGATCGACGCAAACGGCATCGGGTGGCTTGAACTCGGCGTGCGAAAAGTGGCTCGATTCGATCCACACGGCGCAGCGCCCTCGATTGAAATTTTTGGGGCCGAACACGGTCTCACCAATGGCTGGGCGGAAATCTACGTTCTGGATGGGGTCGCCCGTTTCCATCTCACCAACCAAGTCTATCGGTTCGATGAGGACCGCCAATATTTCGTGAGTGACACCACTCTGCTGGAGGAGCTCCCGGCCCTGGCCATGGCCAATGGCCGTCCCGCGACCGACGCCTTCGGTCGACTTTGGTTCACGCTAAACGGCGCAGCCCATGTCGTTGATCGTCAGGCCAAGGGAGCAAATCGGAGCGCCCGGGTGATACCGGTGGCGTTGAACCCGACCAGTTACACCATGGAGGACAATGGGGTGGTATGGATGTTTGAACGACGCCGTCTCGCGCGCATGGATCTGCGAATCCCGCCGCCCGCCCCCCGGCCGATCCATGCCCTGATCACGTCTCTGCAATTCTCCTCGAGTGGTCGGCAAATATTCGGCCCCGGGGATAAAATGGACCCGATAGACTTTATCGACAATTCACTCGTATTCAATTTTGCGGCGCCGGTAAATCCCTTCGCCACGCCCGTCACCTTTGAGGTTTTGCTCGAAGGCACGGGCATGAAATGGACGCCCGCCGGTGCCATCGGTTCCGTGTCCTTTAATCGCCTCAAGGAAGGTGACTATGTCTTTCGCGTGCGCCCTGTGGTCGGCGAGTCCACCATTGGCACAGAAGCCCGGCTCGCGTTTTCGATTCGACCACCCTGGTTTCGCACATTCTGGGCCTGGGCGATTTACGTAGCAGCCGCCCTTGGATTAATCGGAGCGATCGTGTGGTTCAGTTCGTTTTTGCAACGCCGCGAAAACGAGCGACTGGAACTGCTGGTGGCTGAACGCACCGGCAAACTTCACGCCTCCAACGCCAAGCTCGAACGCCAGATCACGCACACCACCGCTCAATCGGCCGCCTTGTTCGAAAGCGAAGAGCGTTACCGGCGTCTCAACGCGGAACTGGAAACCCGCGTCGAGAAACGCTCCGACGAACTGAAAAAAGCGCACGAGGAACTGATGGTCGCCTCCCGCCACGCCGGCATGGCCGAGGTCGCCACCGGCGTGCTGCACAACGTCGGCAATGTGCTCAACAGCGTGAATGTATCCGCCGCCCTGGTGCGCGAATGCCTGCGCACCACGGTGCTGAGCAAACTCCAACGCGTGGCCGACATGCTTCGGGTTCGAACCAGCGACATGACGGCGTTTCTGACCACGGATCCCAAAGGTCGCCTGATCCCCGCCTTCATCATCCAACTATCCGATCAATTGACCGCCGAACACGCCACCATGCAGCGCGAACACGAGCACCTCGATCGCAACGTCGAGCACATCAAAGGTATCGTGGCGATGCAGCAAAGTCATGCGCGCGTGTCCGGCGTGCTCGAAAAATTGCAGCTGAACGAATTAATCGACGACGTCGTGCAGATGCACGAGCTGGGGTTGAAGCGACACCACATCGAAATCGTGCGCAACTACGCGAAGGTTCCTCTCCTGGTGGCGGACAAACACAAGATCCTGCAAATTCTGGTAAATCTGATCCAAAACGCGAAACGCGCGATTCGGGACCGCGGCGTAGACCATGGCCGTATGGAGCTGCGGATCGACTCCCCCGCATCGGGCCGGATCCACGTGTCGGTCACGGACAACGGTGCCGGTATCAGCGCCGATAATCTGACCCATATATTTTCCCATGGTTTCACCACCCGCCGCGATGGTCACGGATTCGGTCTGCACAGCGGTGCCAACGCCGCTCGTGAGATGGGCGGCTCCCTCTCCGCCACCAGCGACGGTCCCAACCAAGGAGCCACGTTCACGCTCGAACTTCCCCTGACGCCCCGAGAGTCCAGTCATGAGTAACGTCCCTCCATTTGACCATCGACGCATTCTGGTCGTCGACGACAACCCGGCGATTCATGCCGACATCCGCAAGATCCTCTGTCCGGAAGGCAAGCTGGACCCTTCGTTCACCGCCCTGGCGGCGGAGATATTCGACGAAGCCGTCGTGGGGCCGGCCCGGGCGGATTTCGAAATTGAATCCGCCTTTCAAGGTCAGGAAGGTCTGCAGATGGTGCGCGCCGCCATCAGCCAAGATCGGCCCTTCTCCCTGGCTTTCGTCGATGTGCGCATGCCCCCTGGTTGGGACGGCATCGAAACCATCTCCCATATTTGCAAGGAGCAACCCGATCTCCAGATCATCATCTGCACGGCTTACTCCGACTACTCGTGGGAAGACATGGTGCGGAAGATCGAGCACTCCTCGAACCTGGTCGTGCTCAAGAAGCCCTTCGACAACATCGAGGTGCTGCAAATGGCGCACGCTCTGACCGAGAAATGGCGCCTCAACCAGCAAGTTAAGCAGGACATCTCGGACCTCGATCGCATGGTGGCCCAGCGCACGAGCGAACTGCGCGATTCCAATGAAAAACTGCAGTTGGAGAGTGCGGAACGTCGGAAGGCCGAGGATGACGTCCGCACCCTCAACGCCGACCTGGAGCAACGTGTGCAACAACGCACCGCGGAGCTCTCCGCCGCCAATCGGCAACTGGACCAGGCGTCACGACTCAAGGACGAGTTCCTCGCCAACATGTCCCATGAACTGCGCACCCCGCTGAATGCGATTCTCGGACTGAGCGAGGCCTTGCTCGAACACACCGGTGGCGAGCTCTCGCCCCGCCAGGCCCGATCCATCGGCACGATCTCGACCAGTGGGCAGCATCTTTTGGCGCTCATCAACGACATCCTGGATCTTTCCAAAATCGAAGCCGGCAAACTCGATTTGAACTCCGAGCCGCTCGACCCCACCGAATTCTGCGAGAGCTGCCTCGCGTTTGTGCGCACGCAGGCGATGCACAAAAACATCCGTATCACGTTTGAATCTCGCGACGACGGAATCAAAATCGCCGCCGACCCCAAGCGGCTGAAACAGATCCTGGTCAACCTGCTCAGCAACGCCGTGAAATTCACGCCCGAGGGCGGTGAGATCGGATTGGTCGTATCCGTGCCGCCCGAGGAAGATGCCGTGCGCTTTACGGTCTGGGACAACGGCATCGGGATTTCCCCCGCGGATCAGCCCAAACTGTTTCAAGCGTTCACCCAGATTGATTCCGGACTCTCGCGCGCTCAGGAAGGCACCGGTCTCGGTCTCGCCATGGTCGCAAAACTCGTGGAACTGCACGGCGGCAGCGTTACCCTGGAAAGTGAGCCGAATCGAGGTAGCCGGTTTATGGTTACACTGCCTTCGCCCTCGGCCGAAGGCCTTCCCGCCCCCGTCGGCACCGTGGCCCCTTTTGCCCACGCGCCGGCCATTCCGCGCGCCTTTCGCCGCGCCTTGATCATCGATGACGATCCCAACGCGAGTGAAATTATTGAGCGCTATCTCACCGAGTTTTCCATTACCACGATTCTACATGTGCGCGGTGAACAATCTGTCGAAGTCGCGCTCAGCGAGCGGCCTGATTTCATACTCTTGGATATCATGCTGCCCAATGAGAACGGATGGATCGTTCTCACCAGATTGATGGAACACCCCGGCACGCGGAACATCCCCGTCATCATCACGTCCATCATTGACGAACCGAGAAAGTCCCTCGCGCTCGGCGCCGTCGCGCATTTTACCAAACCCGTGACTCGCGAACAGCTCGCAAAATTTTTGCACCGCGATCCGCATCGTGCGTCCCCTTCGGAGTCTTCCCCTCCGTCGAGCGCCCCTTCGCCAGGTCCGGTCGTCCTCCTGGCGGAGGACAATGAGGCCAACATCCAGACCGTTGGTGACTACCTCGACGACAAGGGTTACGTGATGCACTACGCCCGCAATGGACTGCTGGCCGTCCAAGCTGCCCGCAGGTTCCGGCCCGACATCATCCTTATGGATATCCAAATGCCGGTCATGGACGGATTGACCGCCATCAAGGAAATTCAAAGTGACCCCGCGTTGCGCCACATACCCATTATCGCCCTCACCGCCCTGGCCATGCCGGAGGATCGGGAGCGCTGTATCGCGGCCGGGGCGACGGACTACCTCAGTAAGCCGGTGCGGTTAAAAAAACTCGTTGCCCTCATTGAAAACCTCCACCCGGAAACTCCTCCGACCAACCCATGAGCACCTCCGCCCCACCGGCTACCATGGTGTCTGACTATCAGCCCACTTTCGCTCGCTTCGCCACGGTCATCAGCATGCTCGCGGTGGCGGTCGGAAGTCTCGTCATCATGGGATGGCAGTTCGACATTCCCTTCCTCAAGAGCCTCTCGTCGGGGTTGGTGACGATGAAGTTCAACACGGCCCTGAGTGTCTTGTGCTCCGGGCTGGCGCTGTGGTTTCTCCGCGATGAAACGGCCCCCCGCCGCTCCCACCGCATCGGGACCGGCTGCGCGCTGGTCGTCGTCATCATCGCCCTGCTCACGCTCGCTGAATACGTATGGGGATTGAATCTGGGCATCGACGAAATCATCTACCGTGACCGGGGCACCGATCCATCGACCGGCTTCCCCGGCCGGATGTCCGCCGCCACCTGCCTTGGCTTCGTTTGTTTCGGCGCCGCTTTCCTGACCCTCAACATTTCCGCGCGGCGGCAGCAACCCTCCCAGATGTTTGCGCTGGTCGGACTTCTCATCGGGTTGCTGGCCTTTCAGGGCTACCTCTTCGGAGTCCAGTCACTGTATCGATTCTTCATCTTTTCATCGGTGGCGTTCCACACCGCGGTCGTTTTCATTCTCATTGGCTTGGGCATCCTGGCCGTCCGACCAGATCGAGGCATTGTCGAGACCGTATCGAGTCGATGGCTCGGCGGTTTTTTGGCCCGCCAAGCGCTGCCCTGGATCGTCGGCGTTCCGATCATCGTGGCCTGGATCAGACTGCAGGGCGAGAAAGCCGGCTACTACGACACCGCCATTGGTTTGGCGATTTTCGCCACCAGTAACATCATCATTCTGGTGCTGATCGTGGGCGTGACCGCCCGGAGACTGAACCGTCTCCATCAAGAGTCGGAAAGCCGCAACCTGGAGAACCTGCGGTATGCCGCAATGGTGGAGTCTTCGACCGACGGTATCGTGGGTAAGGGACTCGACGGGGTCGTCACCAGTTGGAATGCCAGTGCCGAAAAAATATTCGGCTACACCGCCGCAGAAATGATCGGTCAACGCTTGATGCCGTTGATCCCCGCCGATCGTCAGCACGAGGAACAGGAGGTGCTGAACCGTATCCGCACAGGCCAGGAAATTGATGTTTTTGAGACCGTGCGGCAGCGCAAAGACGGGCAGCTCGTGGACATTTCCACCTCCGTTTCGCCGATCAAGGACACCTCCGGGGCGATTGTCGGCGCCACCGAAGTGGCGCGCGATGTCACGGCCATCAAACAGGCGGAGAAAGCATTGATCGACCTCAAAGCGGCACTTGATGCCCACGCCATTGTCGCGATCACCGACCCCCGTGGAAAGATCACCTACGTGAACGACAACTTCTGCGCGCTTTCACAATACTCCCGCGAGGAACTGCTCGGACAGGACCACCGGCTCATCAATTCGGCGCACCATGACAAAGCATTCATCCGCAACCTTTGGGAAACCATCACCAATGGCCTGATCTGGCAGGGTGAGATCAAGAACCGGGCCAAGGGCGGCGCTTACTACTGGGTGGATACGACGATCGTGCCGTTCCTGGATTCCTTGGGTAAACCGACGCAATACATTGCGATTCGAACCGATATCACTGCCGGTCGCCGCAACAAAGACGCGCTCGAAGAAGCGCACGAGGTTCTGCGCAAACGCACGGCGGAACTCGAATCGTTCAACCGCATCATGCTCCACCGCGAGCAGCGCATCATCGAGATGAAGGACGAGGTCAATGCCCTGAGTGCCGAACTGGATCGTCCTCCCGCTTACCCTCCGGTCTGGAAGAACCCCGACGTCTCTCCGCCCCCCACCGCTGAGGAGGCCGAATCATGACTCCTCTCCGTCGCTGCCCCATCTCGTTTTCCGCATGAAACCGCCGCTTTCACCCGCCCTTTCGCCCGCCCTCCCGCGTCCCTGGATTTGGCCCGCCGTGGTGATGACCATCGGCGTGCTGCTGTCCGTATTCGTGTGGCAACTCACGTCCCATTTTGTCGCCCGCAAGGAAGCCGAGCGCTTCGCCTTCGAGACCAATGAGGCGACCAACATTATATTGGAGCACATAGATTCCTATCAAATCGCCCTGCTGGGCGGCGTGGGTTTGTTTGCCGCCAGTGACGATGTGAACCGCGATGGGTGGCGCGCCTTCGCCCAATCGCTGCGCACCGAACGTTATTTCCCCGGCATCCAAGGCATCGGTTTCGCCCAACACCTCTTTCCCACTGAGCTGGACGCTCACGTCGCCGACGTCAGGGCCGAAGGCTTTCCCGCCTATTCTCTGCGACCGGCGGGGGAACGAGACGACTACACCGCCATTGTTTTCCTGGAACCGTTCGACGAGCGCAACCGGCAGGCCTTCGGGTATGACATGTTCTCCGAGCCCACGCGACATGCGGCCATGGCTCGGGCGCGTGACACTAACGAAACCATTTTGTCCGGTCGCGTGACCCTGGTGCAGGAGATCGACGAGGATGTGCAGGCCGGATTCCTTATGTATGTTCCGGTCTACCGTCGGCACCAGCCGATCGGCACCGTCGCAGAACGCCAGGCCGCCTTGCACGGCTACGTCTACAGTCCGTTCCGGGCCGGACAACTCGTGCGCGGGATATTCCCCAAAGGATTGGAGCGTTTACGGCTCCAGATCCACGACGGCCCCCAGGTAACGCCGGAATTTCTGCTGTTCGCCGATCCCGCCCCCAACCAACCATCTGCTCATCGTCACCGACGACTCTTCGAAGCACGATCCGTTGAGCTGTATGGCCGCACATGGACGCTCAGTTTTGAAACCCGCCCCGCCTTCTTCAACACGGCTGAGCTCTATCTCCCCACCGCCACGCTCACCGTCGCACTGTTGCTCAGTGCTCTCTTCGCCCTCCTGACTTGGGCACAAAGCAACCTGCGCCTGAAAGCGAAAAACTTGGAGGGCGAGATCGCGGCCCGGCGGGATGCCGAGAACGAAGCTCACCGCCTGAATCAGGAACTTGAGCAACGCGTGCGGGAGCGCACTTCCGAACTCAACATCACCGCACTGGCCTTGCGCGAAAACGAGGAGCGTATGCGTCTGGCCACGACCGCCGCGGGCATCGGCGTGTGGGTCTGGGAAATCGACGAACAAATTCAGCGTTGGGATGATCGCATGTTCGCGATTCACGGACTGCCCCCCACCTCCGACCTGGTGGTGACGCACCGCGATTGGCAGGCCCGGGTGTTTCCCGATGATCTGGAAGAACAAAACGCCCGACTCGTTCGCACCGTCTCCCGCAAAGGCCGCGATCAGCGCGAATTTCGCATCATCCGCGCCAACGACGAGACGGTGCGCTTCGTGCAATCGGCCGAGATGGTGATCGCCAAGGGTGACGGCACTCCCTCCCGGGTGATCGGCATCAACGTCGACATCACTGAACGCAAGGAAACCGAAGCAAAGCTGCATGCTCTCAATCTCGATCTCGAACAACGGGTCGAGGATCGCACCCGCGACTTCGAATTGGCGCGGGTCGCTACCCTCAGCCTCCTGCAGGATACCGAACAACAGAAACAGCGCGTCGAGGAGGTGCTGGCCACCCAACGGGAAATCGGCGAAAAACTACAGGCGGCCAACGCCGAACTCGCCCAGGCTTCGCGCCACAAAGACGAATTTCTGGCCAACATGAGTCACGAGCTGCGCACTCCCCTCAACGCCATTCTCGGGTTGAGCGAGGCCATGCTGGAGCAACACGGCGGACCACTCTCCGACCGTCACGTTAAGTCGGTCACCACCATTTCCACCAGCGGCCAGCATCTGTTGGAGTTGATCAACGACATTCTCGATCTGTCGCAAATCGGTGCCGGCTCCTTGAAATTGTGCGCCGAGTCGCTCGAGGTGGAACCCTTTTGCGAAAGTTGCCTGTTGCTCGTGCGCACCCAGGCCATGCGCAAGAATCTGCGTATCCTGCTTTCACCTACATTTGAGACCACGCACATCTTCGCCGATCCCAAGCGCTTCAAACAGGTGATGGTCAACCTCCTCACCAACGCGGTGAAATTCACTCCCCCGGGCGGCAACATCGGTCTGGACGTGGTCGCCCTCCCGACCGAATGCGCCGTGCGGTTCACCGTCTGGGACACCGGCATCGGCATCGCCGCGGAAGATCAATCCAAGTTGTTCCGCGCCTTCACCCAATTGGATGCCGGCCTCAATCGTGCGCAGGAAGGCACCGGCCTGGGCCTCGCCATGGTGGCCAAACTCGTCGAGCTGCACGGTGGCCGGGTCTCGGTCGAGAGTGAGGTCGGCCAGGGCAGCCGCTTCAGCGTGACGCTACCCCAACCGCAGGAAGTCATGCCCGAAGTCAGTCCGCTTCCCGTGCCCAACCGCCGTGACTACCGTCGCGTCATGCTCATCGAGGACGATGTCAACGCCCGTGAACAGATCGAGCGGTATCTCGGCGAGCTGAATATCTCCACCATCTCCAAAACACTGGGACACCACGTGGTGGAAACCGCGGCGCGCGAACAACCCGACGCCATTTTGTTGGACATACTGCTGCCCGACGAAAGCGGCCTGACCGTGCTCCAACGTCTGAAGGAAACCCCCGCAACCCGCGACATTCCCGTCGTGCTCATCTCCGTCATGGACGAACCGGCCGACTCGCCCGCGCCGGACGCCGCCGCCTATTTTACCAAGCCGGTGACCCGGACCGCTCTCGCGCAATTCTTCCAACGCGAGGCGATCAAATCATCCGCCTCCACGCCTCCATTTCCCCAACCCGAGCCGGATCGTGATCAACTCATTCTCCTGGCCGAGGACAACGAAACCAACATCGAGACGATCGGTGGCTACCTGGAGGAAACCGGTTACGCGATGATCTTCGCCCGCAATGGTCTCGAAGCCGTTCGTCTCACCAACGCTCACCACCCTTCGCTGATCCTGATGGATATTCAAATGCCCGAGATGGATGGTTTGGCGGCGATTCGCAAAATCCGTGCAAACGAATCCATTCCAAACGTGCCGATCATCGCCCTCACCGCCCTCGCCATGCCCGGCGACCGCGAACGTTGTCTGGAAGCCGGGGCGACGGAATATATAAGCAAACCAGTAAAGTTAAGGGAGCTCGTGTCGCTAATGAAGCAGCTGCTCACGTCATGAATCAACCTGCCACCATTCTCATCGTCGACGACCACGAGGCCAATCGGGAAACCCTCGCCGCCCTCCTCGAATCTGCCGGCTACCGTTTGATCGAGGCCGAGGACGGTTCCTCCACGCTCGAGGTCGCGTTCGCATCGCCTCCCGACTTGATCCTGCTCGATGTCATGATGCCGGGCATGGACGGCTTCGAGGTTTGTCGCCGCTTGCGAGCGGACGCCCGCACCGCCGAAGTGCCGGTGATCATGTTGACGGCGCTCGACGATCAACGCTCCCGACTGACCGGCATCGAAGCCGGGGCGGATGATTTCGTCTCCAAACCGTTCAATCGCGCCGAGCTGCGCGCCCGGGTGAACACCATCACCCGCCTCAATCGCTACCGCCGCCTGCACGAACAGCGCGAACAATTCCAATGGGTGGTGGAAAACGCGGTCGAAGGTTACGTGCAAACCAACACCGACGACGAAATCACGTTCGCCAACGCTCGCGCCCGTCTCTGGCTGGGTCTGCCCGACGAGTTCGTCGCCCATTCCATTTCATTTCTCGACCAGGCGCGTCGATCGTTCGACCCGCAGCCGACGTCCGCCTGGCAAAGTTGGCCCGTGCTCGACCCGACCACCGCTCCCATGGAGCGACTCCTCGTCCAAACCGAAACCGCGCATGCGCAGGCATTTTTCCTCGAAGCCTCCCTTCAGGAGAATTCGGGTGGTCGTCTCGTGCGTTTGGTCGATGTGACGGAACGGATGAGCTCGCGACGCGACCAGCGCTCGTTTTTGGCCATGGTTTCCCACAAACTCCGCACGCCGCTCAATGCGCTGCAAGGCGGACTCGAAATACTCAGCGACACCGAGGGCATGAGCGCCGAGGAAATCGCCGAGTTCGCTCAGATGTCCCAGGAAGGGGCCGAGCGACTGGGCGGGCTGGTCGAGGATGTCATTCGTTTGGCCGGCCAATCCCGTCAACCCGCGCCCGAGGCCGGGGTCGCCCTCGAACAACTGAAGGTGCTGGGGCCGCAAGTGGCCGCTCATCTCGATCTCGCACCGATCGCCGTGGAGCTCGATGAACCCACCGGCGCGGCGCGCATTCCTTGTGCGAAGGAGACGTTGGAATGGATACTGGTCGAGCTGCTCACCAACGCCAAAAAATTCCACCCTCAAGGCGCTCCCACCATCCAAATTTCCGCCACGCGTGAACCCGGGAAAGGCGTCACCGTCTCGATCAGCGACGACGGATTGACCCTCTCGTCGGAGCAACTCGCCCACGCCGGCCAACCCTTCAGTCAGCAGGAAAAGAAATTCACCGGCGAGGTGCCCGGACTGGGACTGGGTTTGTTCCACGTATCCGCCACCCTGTGGCAAGTCGGCGGGTCCTGCCGTCTGGTCAACCGGTCACCCGGGCCCGGCGTATGCGTCATCCTCCATTGGCCGGAACGAGCCTCTCTCTCCCCCGGAACCGGCGAACCCGTCGCGAATTCCGCGCCCTGATCCGACGCCCAATTTTTCACCATGGTGCCACGTATCCTGATCGTCGACGACAGCGCTCCCAACCGGGAGACGATGTGCATGCTGCTCGATGAACAGGGATACACACTGGATCAGGCCACCAATGGCCAAAGCGCGCTGACACAAGCTGCCGCTCAACCGCCCGATCTGATATTGCTGGATGTCATGATGCCCGGAATCGACGGCTATGAAGTATGCCGTCGCCTGCGGGCCGACTCCGATCTCGCTGAAATCCCCGTCATCATGGTCACGGCGCTCGACGACTCCGCGTCGCGTCTCACCGGCATCGAAGCCGGCGCCGATGATTTCATCACCAAACCCCTCCATCGACAGGAGTTGTGCGCACGGGTGCGCACGGTGACACGGCTCAATCGCTACCGCCGACTGGCCCAGACCCGCGCCGAATTGCGCAACAGCGAGTTGCGGTTCCAGAAATTGGCCGAACACAGCAAGGAGGTATTTTGGTTCTGCAACCTGGCACCGCCTTCCGTCATCTATGTCAGCCCGTCGGTGGAAAATATTTGGGGCCGCCCCACCGCTGAATTTTACGCGGATTTTCAGGCTTTCACCAAATATCTGCACCCGGACGATCAGTCCCGGGTGCGCGCGGCCCATACGGCCGTCGTGATGGGCGAGGCGCCTCGTTTCGAGGAAGAATACCGCGTGGTGCATACCGACGGCACC
Organism: Synoicihabitans lomoniglobus; assembly: GCF_029023725.1. Classification (GTDB taxonomy): domain Bacteria; phylum Verrucomicrobiota; class Verrucomicrobiia; order Opitutales; family Opitutaceae; genus Actomonas; species Actomonas lomonigloba. The sequence continues at coordinate 861,593 of NZ_CP119075.1, read as the reverse complement.
GAACGATGGGTGCTCGATTCCGGCACCCCCATTCTCGACGAAACCGGCAATCTCACTGGTTTCGGCGGGGTCGCGCGCGACATCACTGAGCGCAAACTCGCCTCCGAACAACTGCTTCGGGCCCAGCGGGTGGAAAGCCTCGGCATGCTGTCAGCCGGCATTGCCCACGATTTCAACAACGCCCTCGCCCCCGTGCTCGCCGCCGCGACCTTGTTGCACGACTACATGACCGATGACGACGGTCACGAGATGCTCGACGTCATCGCCAAAGGAACCAGACGCAGCGCCGATCTGGTGAGCCAACTCCTGGCCTTCACCCGCGGCTCGAACGGAGTCTGGGAAACCACGAAAATTCTCCCCGTTATCGCCGAACTCGTCTCATTGGCCCGAACGTCGTTTCCCAAAGTCATCCAAATCCGCACCGAGCTGGATGATGATCTGCCGCCCATCCATGCCAATATCACCCAGATCCATCAGGTTTTTCTCAACCTGCTCATCAACGCCCGCGATGCCATGCCCATGGGAGGCGATCTCACGATCTCCGCCACCACTCGCCAAATCGATGCGCCCACCGCCGCGACCATCGAGGGGGCCCGCGCGGGGGATTACCTACTGGTAGAAGTCAGCGACACCGGAACCGGCGTTCCCCCGGAGGTCGCTTCGCGGATTTGGGAGCCATTTTTCACCACCAAAGCCGAGGGCAAGGGCACCGGACTCGGTCTTTCCACGGTGCGCGGGATCCTGGAGTCACACCGCGGTTTCGCGACGCTGCACAGCGAGGCCGGCGAAGGCACCCGCTTCTCAATTTACCTGCCGGTGGCTGCTCCGGCCGATTCCCCGCCCTTGCCGCTCACCGTCGAGGAGGATGCCACGCTCCCCTTGGGTTCGGAAGCCTAGATCTTTCCTCCCGATCAGCTACCGCATTGACGCCGGAAAACCCGGCCCGTTCACTCGCCGATCATGAGCGATTCCGAGCCGGCAGATTCTTCTCCACGTTATAAACGCATCGTCCTGAAACTCAGCGGCGAAGTGCTCCGCGGTTCCGGCACCGATCCCATTGATTCCGAAGTGCTGAGCCGTATTTGCGGTCAGGTGAAAGAAATCCACGAAATGGGCGTGCAGGTGTGCGTCGTCATCGGCGGCGGCAATATCTTTCGCGGACTCCAGGGCGAGTCCCGCGGCGTCGATCGCACCACTGGTGACTACATGGGCATGCTCGCCACCGTTATCAACGGTCTGGCCATCATGGATTGCCTGGAAAAAATGGATGTGCGCACTCGCGTGCAGACCGCCATTCCCATGGATCAAGTCGCGGAGCCCTTTATTCTGCGCCGCTCGGTTCGCCACCTTGAAAAAGGTCGCGTGGTCATTTTTGTCGCCGGCACCGGCAATCCGTATTTCTCCACTGATACCACGGCCGCGTTGCGTGCCAATGAAGTCGGCGCCGAAATTATCTTCAAAGCCACCAAGGTCGATGGTATCTACAATAAAGATCCCAAAAAACACGCCGATGCCGTGCGCTACGATGACATCACGTTCATCGATGCCCTGCGTCAGCGTCTCAACGTTATGGATGCGACCGCCTTCTCGCTCTGCCTCGACAACGACCTCCCGATTCTCGTCTTCGACCTCAGCGACCCTCACGCCATCCGCCAGGCTGTGCTCGGCCAAAAGATCGGCACCCTCGTCCACAGCTGATCCCCGTCCCTTCGCCACTCACTCTTAAATTTTCTCCGCCATGTCCCACGAAATCGTTTCCCAAACCCAATCCAAGATGAACAAAGCCGTGGATCACACCCTCCACGAGTTTGACAATATTCATACCGGCAAGGCCACCCCCGCCATGGTCGAAAGCATCACCATTGATGCCTACGGTTCGAGTATGCGCATCAAAGACTGCGCCGCCATCAGCACGCCCGACTCGCGCATGATCGTCATCCAACCCTGGGACAAGGGCGTTCTCCAGGCCGTCGCCAAGGGCATCCAAGTCGCCAACATCGGCCTCAACCCCAACATCGACGGCAGTGTCGTGCGCGTCCCGCTCCCCGAGATGAGCCGGGAACGCCGTCTGGAATTCGTCAAAGTTGCCCACCGCCATGCCGAGGACGGCAAGGTCGGCGTCCGCAAAGCCCGTCACGACGGACTCGACGCCCTCAAAAAAGCCAAACTCCCGGAGGACGAAACCAAGCGCCTCGAAAAGGAGATCCAAGTCATCACCGACAAAGCCATCGCCGATATCGGCGACCACCTCGCCTCGAAGGAAAAGGACCTTACCGAGGTCAACTGATCCTTCCTACACCGTTCACACCGGGCGTCCCATGTAACGGGACGCCCTTATTTTTCGACCCATTTCATCCATGTCCATTGCCGCCAAAACCGTAGAATCAACGCCACCGAAACGTGTCGTCGTAAAACTCGGCACCGGTGTGCTCACGTCCGGTATCGGCCAGCTCGATATCGGCCGCATTGCCTCCGTCTGCCGCCAAATCTCCGATCTGGGCAGATCCGGAACCGAAGTGATTGTGGTTTCGTCCGGGGCCGTCGGTCTCGGGATGGGACGGCTCGGCCTCGCGCGCCGACCCTCCATTCTTGCTCAAAAACAGGCCTGCGCCGCCGTCGGCCAAAGCCTGCTCATGCAGACCTGGCAACGCGGCTTCGAGCCGCATCACCGCACCGTCGCCGAGGTGCTCCTCACCCGCGAGGACATGCGGGCGCGTTCCCGCCACTTGGCCCTCAAGGCGTCCGTCGAGGCCCTCATCGGCTACGGCACGATTCCGATTATCAATGAGAACGACGCCGTCAGCGGCGCTGAAATCCAGTTCGGCGACAACGATACCCTCTCCGCCATGCTGGCGAGTTTGGTGCACGCCGACTACCTCGTTATTCTCTCCACCGCCCCGGGGCTGATCGACATGGAAGGCACCGGCAACATCGTGCCCACCGTCACCCGCATCACTCCCGAAATCGAAGCCATGGCCGCCGGCACCACTTCGATCACCGCCGTCGGCGGCATGGTGTCCAAAATCTCCGCCGCCCGCATCGCGACCAAAGCCGGTTGCGGCGTCTTCATCGCCAGCGGAGCCGAGGAGGACGTCCTGCCCAAAATCTTCTCCGGACACAATCCGGGCACATTTTTCGTGCCGGCCGGCCTTCCGCTCGATGCGCGCAAACGCTGGCTCACTTACTTCCAACGGCCGGCGGGATGCATTGAAATCAATACCGATGCCGTTCCCGCCCTGCAAAACGACGGGGGCAGCCTGCTCGCCGTGGGGGTGACCGGCAGCCGGGGTCCTTTCGCGGTGGGGGACATCGTCAATATCGCCGGACCCGACGGCACCGTGATCGCACGCGGAAAATGCCGCTTCAGCAACGAGGACATTCTGCGCATCGCCGGACTTAACACCCGGGAGATGAAACCACTTTTCCCGGGCCGACGTCGCCTCGAAGTCGTGCACCGCAACGACCTCGTGTTACTCTGATCACGGGGTTGCCTTCGGATTCGCTGCTTCATCACTATCACTCGTGGCAACCGAATCCCCTTGGGCAATCCTGCTGGATCGCATCGCCCGCACCGCCCTGTTCTACAGTCCGCTGCGTTCGTTTTCGCTCTACAAATATCGCTACGCCTTCACGCCCAACCAACTGCGCCAGCTCCTCGACCTGGTCGATGAGGCGCTGCACGCGGACGGTGATTTTATCGAAATCGGTTGCTATCGCGGTTACACCACCGTGTTCCTCAACCGGCATCTGAATGAAGTCGCGCCCGACCGGCGTTACCATGTTTTGGATACGTTCGGCGGCTTCACCTCCGCCAGCGTGCAGGCCGAGGTGGCTGGTCGCGGCAAGGCCTCCGGCGACCGCGCTTTCGCCAAGTTCACCAACAATTCATCGCGACGGTTTGAAGCCACCCTCGCGCTCAACGGCATCGAACGGGTCACCGTGACCACCGGAGACATTTGCCAGACGCCGTTGCCCCCGGATGCCCGCTACTGTTTCGCCCTCATCGATGTGGATCTCTATCTACCCACCCAAGCCGCGTTGGCCGCGATCTGGCCACGGCTCGCCCCCGGTGGAGTCATCGTGGTGGACGACTGCCAGGCCGACCATGTCTATGATGGCTCGCGCCAGGCGTTGACCGAGTTTTGTGAACGAGAGGGTCTCGAGTTCGAACTCATCGCCTTCAAACTCGGCGTGCTGCGCAAGCCCCATTCGTAGGAAAACGCTGGCCGCGTCTTGGCCAAGGCACGCACGGGTCTGAGCAATTCCCGCGCAGTCAAGGCAGGTCCGATCGGGTAGAATCGGGTCCGTCCGACCACCGTGATTCGTCGGTGGCCGCCCCGCCCCACGATGAAGCCCTATCTTTATGTCTCCTTGCTCCCCGAGGCGTTGATTGCCTCGCATCTCGACCCCGCGGCCTTCGGCAACTACCTCGCCACCGGGTCGCGCAAACACGGCCGGGGCCAAGCCCTGTTCTTTCGGATGAGCGACGACTACACGCTCGCGCAACTGGAGGCCCACGGCCTCGACCCCGATCTCGAACGCGGCGACACCAATATTCCCCGGCACTCCTCCTACCTCTCCATCTACCGGGTGCTGGAAGCCACGCCGCTGGAGGCCATCGAAACCCTGCACGTCGTGACCGATGACGGGCGCGTGCTCGATTTGGCGGCCGCCGATTATTTCCCCGATCCCGGTCCGCGATTTCATCTCTATCAGGAGTTTTCCCCCGCGTCTCCCCGCGTCGTGAGCATCAACGCTCCCATCGACTTTGGTCGCGAGATCACCACGGCCGACGCGCGCGTTTCCTTGCCCACTTTCGTATTCGCGGAGCTGGAACTTGGCCGCCTCGCCGATGATCCCGAGGCCGATGGGGTGGAAAATCTGCCCTACCTCCACTTGGAACATCTGCGCGACTGCCTGCGCGAATTGCGCTCTCACCCCGGTAAAACGACCAAGACCGTCATCCGCAGCCTGCAGTGCGACGTATTGTTCCGCACCGTGCACCGCGGTTTCTACATCGCCAAAACCGGCGGCGGCTTCCGGTTCTTCCCGCTGCCCGACCGCGAGTCGCTCGAAACCAAACATTACCCGTGGTGGCGGTCCGCTCTCTCCACGTTCGGCGCCTGAGCATCCTCAACCCCTTCCGTCCCATGCACTCCTCGCTCTTTTGGTTGGTTCCCGTCGCTTCGGTCTGCGCGCTCGGCTTCGCGTGGTGGTTCTATCGGGCGATGAAAGCCGCGCCCGAAGGCACGCCGCGCATGATCGAGATCGCCAACCACGTGCGGGCCGGCGCCATGGCGTATTTGCGCCAGCAATACCGCATCGTGGGCATGTTTTTTCTCGGGCTCACCCTTGTCTTCGCATGGCTTGCCTATGGCCTGGAACTGCAAAACGGCTGGGTGCCGTTCGCATTTCTCACCGGCGGTTTCTTCTCCGGCCTGGCCGGATTTTTTGGCATGAAGACCGCTACCTACGCTTCCTCCCGGGTGGCGCAGGCCGCTTCGGAATCGCTCGATGCGGGCCTGCGGTTGGCCTTCCGTAGCGGCGCGGTCATGGGCTTGGTCGTCGTCGGTCTCGCGCTCCTCGACATCTCCATTTGGTTTCTCGTGCTGACCCGTTTCGTGGAAGACGCCGATCCCGCGCACAAGCTGCTCGTGATCACCACCACGATGCTGACCTTTGGCATGGGCGCGTCCCTGCAGGCGTTGTTCGCGCGCGTGGGAGGTGGCATTTTCACCAAGGCCGCCGATGTCGGGGCCGACCTTGTCGGCAAGATCGAAGCCGGTATTCCCGAGGACGACCCGCGCAATCCCGCCACCATCGCGGACAATGTGGGCGACAACGTCGGCGACGTCGCGGGCATGGGCGCCGACCTCTACGAGTCCTACGTTGGTTCCGTGTTGGCGACCGCCGCGCTGGGCGCCGCTGCGTTCGTTTCCTCGGGTGACACCTCCATTGCCTACAAAGCGGTCATCGCTCCCATGATCGTCGCTGCGGTGGGCACAATATTGTCCATCGTGGGTATCTTCGCCGTGCGCGTGAAAAGCGGCGCATCCCAACGGGATCTGCTCAATGCGTTATCCCGCGGCGTCAACCTCAGCTCGGTGCTCATCTTCATCGCATCCTATTTCGTGCTGCGGGCGCTGGCGTTGCCCAACTACCTCGGTATCTGGGGAGCGATTGCCGTCGGTCTGGTCACCGGCATCGTGATCGGTAAGGCGACGGAATACTACACCTCGCAGGAATATTCCCCGACCCGAAACATCAGCGCCCACGCCAACACCGGTCCCGCGACGGTGATCATTTCCGGCCTCGGCGTCGGCATGATGAGCACGGTCATCCCGGTGCTCGCCGTCGTCATCGGCACGACCGCCGCCTACGGCATGGCGGCGGGCAATTGGCATTTCACGCCCGATTCCATTCCGCACGGGCTCTACGGTATTGGCATCGCAGCGGTCGGCATGCTGTCGACCCTCGGTCTCACGCTCGCGACCGATGCTTACGGTCCCATCGCCGACAACGCCGGGGGCAATGCGGAGATGGCGGGTCTCGACCCCGAGGTGCGCCGTCGCACCGATGCCCTCGACTCGCTCGGCAATACCACCGCCGCCACCGGCAAGGGATTCGCCATCGGCTCGGCCGCCTTGACCGCCCTCGCGTTGCTGGCCTCCTACGTGGAGGAGCTCAAGATCGCCATGCTGCACAACAACCAGGAGTCGTTCGTGCTGCGCTCGGGCGAAGTCGTGGTCACGGCCTACGCCAGCATCACGCAGTTCACCGACTATTTTCAGGTCAACCTCATGAACCCCAAGGTCATTCTCGGCCTGTTCATCGGTTCCATGATGGCGTTTCTCTTCTGCGGATTGACCATCAACGCCGTCGGCCGCGCCGCCGGGCGCATGGTCGAGGAAGTGCGGCGTCAATTTCGGGAAACGCCCGGCATCATGGCCGGCACCGCTGATCCCGACTACGCCCGTTGCGTCGCCATTTCCACGGCCGGTGCGCAACGCGAGATGATCCTTCCCTCCGTCATCGCCGTGGCCGCACCGATCCTCGTTGGCATCATCTTCGGCGTGCCCGGCACCTTCGGCTTGCTCGGCGGCGGGCTTGCCACCGGTTTCGTGCTCGCCGTCTTTATGGCAAATTCCGGTGGCGCGTGGGACAACGCCAAAAAATTCATCGAGGAAGGCCACCACGGCGGCAAAGGCTCCAGCGCCCACATGGCGGCGGTCATCGGCGACACCGTCGGTGATCCGTTCAAAGACACCGCCGGCCCCAGCCTGAACATTCTCATCAAGCTCATGAGCATGGTTTCAATCGTCACCGCCGGTGTGAACGTCGCCTTCACGCTATTCTGAGCCGAATCCGTCGGTTAATTGGACAACACGTTTAATAGGTGCGAGCGCACTTGCTCGGCGGCGCGGGTGCCGGCCAGGTAACCCGCCACCTCAAATTCGAAACGAGGCGTCTCGCGCAACAGACGTGACTCCTCCTCCGTCGGCAGGCGTCCTTGTTTTTTGGCCCGCTGCCACCGATAGCGGGCTTTGCGCGCCGCAAAATGTTCCTGCGCACGCGACTGTTCCGGGTCGATCCCCGCCACCCCGCGCAAAACGAGCCGATAGAACTGCTGGCCACCCGATTGCATCGACCGCGCGGTGACGACATCGCCCACTTCCTCGCGCCCCATTCGCGTCTCGTGCCACCCCCACCAGGTTCGACGCCCCACCACCACATCGCGCGGCGAAATCCGCAACTCACGACGCTGCCAGATCAGGCTCGGCAGGATTGCTCCCACGATCAGGGCCGTGAATCCGCAACCGATCCGGATCGGCCAAACCGGCACGATCAACGCCACCAACACACAGGCGACGAACGCGAGTCCCAGCACGACGATCCCGGCCCGGGTGCCGCGCTGATGAAATCGCCACACCCTCGTATCCCCTTCCCGCGTTTCCGTCACTCCCGCCGCCGCGAGAAACTCGGTCGGTGTCTGCACCCGTTGTCCCGCCAGCAGTCCTTCGTCCTCCATCGGCGAGGGCGCGTTCTCCCCGATATCAAATACCGGAATGTCAAACCACGTGGTCAGCGCGGCCTTTTCTCCCCGCACCGGCACCGTCACTCGCAGCCGCCACCACACGCGCTCCCGCGAGGATCCCCGTTGCACTGCCCTCGCCTCACCGCGCGGCACATGAAACAGCACCGGAATATCGTGCAACACCCCGGTCCCAGCCAACGAACGTTCCGCCAGCACCGTTTCGCGCTCGCATAGAATCGTCTCCCGGGTGGAGCGATGTTTACCGGACCCCGTCACCACCTCGTGCACGTTTTGCAGCGACTGCGTCACGTCACCGCCCAATACCGCCCCTTTCGGGATCGAAATGACACCGCCGACGTAACCACCGATCGACCCCGGCACCGACTCCGGTCGAAACACCAAAGTCCCGTAACGCCAAAACTGCCGCGCGCGTTTCGACGCCGCCCACGCCAGACCGAGCCCCACCACCCAAAACAGCAAAACCAGCAAAATGGGGTAATTGCCGCGAGACAGCTCCTCCGGAATTGCCCACACGCCCGGTGCACTCAGTCCCAGGAACGCGACGGCCATGACGGCCAGCGTAACCGCCTCGGTTTTAGCCGCGCCCCGAATCCGTCCTTCGTGCCAGTCCGGCCGCCAATGCCACGGCTCATCCGGGTAAGCCGCCTCCAACTCCTTGATCGTCACCTGTTGATTTCCACGACGACCCGACCCCGCCGCCAGCACGGTCCAAATACCGACAAAAAACGCGAAGGCTCCGGCCAGCCCCGCCCCTCGTTCATCACCGTCCCGCTTGAACGCGAACGCCATCAAACCCAGCGCCACCGTCGCCAGAGCGAGAATCACCACCAGACGAGAGACACCGGCCCGGGCCCGCGGATCGACCTTCATGGGACCCAACCGAAGCAACGCCCTCCCCCCATGGCAATCGCAACCCACCCACGCCGCCCCTCACCTCCGCAATCGCCTCGCACCGTTTGTCACCTAATAGGTGACAAATGACACCGGGAGCGCGACGCACGCGAATGGACCCGGGCTCGGGTTGCTTTCGGCTTTGCCTCGCCCCCGGAAGGTGCGACCGTCGATGTCGCATGGATTTCATTCTCGATCGCGACGACGACGCCCCCACTGGCCCCGGCTACCCGCCCATCGACTTTCGTGCGGCCCTCAACGACGAGCAGTTCAACGCCGTCACTGCACCTCCCGGCCCGCTGCTCGTGCTCGCCGGCGCCGGCTCCGGCAAGACGCGCACCCTCACCTATCGGGTCGCCTGGCTGCTCCATCAGGGCGTGCCCCCCGGCGAGATCATGCTGCTCACCTTCACCAACAAAGCCTCCAAGGAGATGCTGCACCGCGTGCACGACCTCACCGGCGAGGATGCCCGCCGCTTCTGGGGCGGCACGTTCCACTCTCTCGGCAACCGCGCCCTGCGCATGTTTGGCGAGTCCGAGTGCCTCAAACTCAAACCCAACTTCACCATCCTCGACGCCGGAGAATCCGAGTCGCTGATGAAGCGCACCGTCGAGGCCGAGGACAAATTGTTCTTCAAAGACAAGACCAACCCCAAGCCAGGCCCGCTCTTCAACGTCATCTCGCTCTCACGCAACACGCAGAAGTCCCTCGCCGAGACCGTCAGCGAACACTTCCCCCAATACAACGACATCGCCGTCGCGTTGCCCACCTTTGCCAAGGTCTACGCCGAGGCCAAGCGCGAGCAAAACGTGCTCGATTACGACGACCTTCTCGAGCTCTGGCTCAAGCTCCTCACCGAGGACCCAAAGGTCGCCGACTATTTCGGCAACCGCTTCCGCCACCTGCTCGTCGACGAGTATCAGGACACCAACACGATCCAGTCGCAGATCATCGACGCCCTCGCGCCGCACCATCGCATCATGGCGGTCGGCGACGACGCCCAGTGCATCTACTCCTGGCGCGGGGCCGACTTCGCCAACATCATGACGTTCCCGGAGCGTCATCCCAACACGGCCCTGCACCGCATCGAGACCAACTACCGCTCGACCCCCCAGATTCTCAATCTCGCCAACGGCGTGCTCGAAGCCCAGCCCGCCGGACGTCACTTCGACAAGGAACTGCGCGCCCACCGCGCCAACTCCATGAAGCCCTATGTCGTCCAAACCATGGACGACCGCGAACAAGCCGAGTTCCTCGTCAAACGCATCCGCTCCCTCGTCGAAGACGACGGCGTATCGCCCAACGAAATCGCCGTGCTCTACCGCTCGCACTTCGTCGCCCTCGAGACGCAACTCACCTTCTCGCGCACCGGCGTGCCGTATCAAATCACTTCCGGCGTCAAATTTTTCGAACGCCAACACGTGCGCGACCTCGTCGGCATTCTGCGGTTCATCTATAATCCGACCGACGAATCTGCCTGGCACCGCATCGCCTGCCTCCTCCCCAAAGTCGGCGAAAAAAGCGCGCATAAGATTTATCACGCCGCCCTCGATCACGCCCGGCTCATGCAGCAAGACTTCATCGACGCGCTCACCACCGACGACGTGAAAAGCAAGGTCCCCAAAGGCGCCAAAGACGAATGGCCCAGCTTCTGCGCCTCGCTCCGCCAGACGGCCGACGCCATGCGCGAAGAACCGCCGCAAGTGACCGTCGAAGTGGCGATGGACGGCTGGTATGGCGACTACCTCAAAGGTGCCTACGCCGACTACATGGACCGCATCGACGAGCTCACCGCGCTCTCCGGTTTCGCCGCGCGCTTCGACGCCATGCAAGACCTGCTCGCGCAAATCGTCCTGCTCAACGGCGAGACCAGCGACCGCGCCGTCGAGCCCAATCAAGAGGCCATCAAGCTCACCACGATTCACCAAGCCAAGGGGCTCGAATACGACATCGTCTTCGTCATCGGCTGCGCCGACGGCTTGTTCCCCGGCCGCCGCGCGATCGAAGCCAACGACGTCGAAGAAGAACGCCGCCTCTTCTACGTCGCGGTGACCCGAGCCAAGAACGAACTCTACCTCTGCTACCCCAAGATCGCCACCAAGGCCGGTCCCGGCGGCATGCTGCTCACCCCCTCCCGCTTCCTCCAAGAATTGGATCCGTCCCTCTACGACGCCCTCCGCATCAAACGCGCCCACGGCTGGTAAGCGATTTCCCGCTGGGAACGCCGAGCTCCAGCTCGGCAAGCGGCGTGATGGGTGGGGTCGAGCTGGAGCTCGGCGTTCCCAGGGTTTCCCTTTCCCGGAAAACCGGAGCTCGGACAATAGCGGATTTCGCTCGGTCGGTTGTCTCAGCCCTCGAACAAATCGTCTGGTTAATCGGGGGATAATCACCCTCCGTCCTCGCGCCATGTCCATTCCCTTTCGCTCAAATTTACTCCTCGCTTTCGCCGGTTCACTCCTGTTCGCGACCGGACTCCACGCGGTCGTCTTTCTTCAAGTCGAGTCCGATGGCAACCTCACCAATCGGAGCACCCATTTCGCTCCGGGATCGACCATCCGAATTCACCCCGACCAAAACACGCCGACCGACGGACCGATCTACCAATGGGTCCACAACGGTTCCCCGGTCTCCGGCGCGGTGGAACGCGAACTGGAGCTCGCCAACCTGAGCTCGGCAGACAGCGGAAACTACCGCCTGCAGGTGACTACCGGCACCCGCACGGAAATGAGCACCAACACGATCGTCATCAATGTCGTGCCCCCATCGCCCGCAATCGTTGATACGTCTTTCAGCGCCGCCGCCGACACTCCCCGCGGGACTATCGTGGCCCTGCGGGGAGACGGCACCGTGTTTCTCCGTTCGGGAAACTCCGCCGACCCAGCGCGCCTAGTAACAAAATTAGCGCCCGACGGGACTTTGCTCCACACCACGCATCTGGCCGCCGACTCTGGCACGGTCCTGGCGGTATTGGCGGATGATAGCATTATCACCGCCACGGCACCTCACCACGTGGCTCCCGACGGTGTGGCGCTCTCGTTCAGTCTGCCCGCAGATTTCGACGCCGCCCAACCCTTAAGCGAAGTGCGCGTCGCGACCGACGGGAGTTTTTTTGTGCGACAGGGCGATCACCTCGCGCACTTCCAATCCGATGGCAGCGTGGACTCGGGGTTCGAATTCAGCGCACCCGCCACCGCCATGCTCAAAGGGTTCGATCTGGATCATCTCAATCGTCCGTTGATCAGACTGCGCTACCCCAACCCCGAACGCCCGACCGACTACACCTACGGAACGGATCGCACGGCTCGGCTGAAGGTCGATGGCACCGTGGACCCCAATTTTGTCGGTCCCCGCTCGCAAGTGCTCTACAGTCACCTTTACCTCTATCCGCTCAACGATGGCCGCTGCGTCGTGTTTGAGATCTACCACGGCTACAATAAGATCTTTGTGATTCAGGAAACCGGCGGAAGTGTTCCCGGCATTTCCCCGGTGGAATGGCTGCCATCCACCGAACCACCCGAAGTCGATCGCTCCACCGGACTGATCTACTTTCTGCCCTACTCCCCGGATCCCGTCCGATATCGCCTGAGCTCCACTGGCATCGTGGCTGACGACAGTTTTTACGCCGGCTACCAACGAGACTACACCGGCTCCTATAGTCTGGCCCCGAATGGCAGCCTCTTTGTCACCGGTGATTTTTCCACTTGGGAAAACCACGCGACGACCCATCTCGCCCGACTGCGCACCGACGTGAGCCTCCATGATATGCTGCCCCCCTACGCCAACATCGGAGGCGACGACAACATCGCCCGCGGCGAAAACATCACCCTCTCGGCCCATGTCACCGGCACGGGGCCGTTCACCTACCAATGGTTGGCTTTGGACGGTCAACCGCTCCCGACCGACCCCACATCACCCACGTTGGCGATTTCCGACGTCCAACTTGAAAACCTCGGCCGCTACCAACTGCGAACCTCCGGCCCCGGCGGCACGACGCTCAGCAACGTCGGCAAACTCGCAGGTGAACACTCCGTCGTTGGCCTGGCCAACCTGTCCGGCCGGGCCGTGCCCGGTGATGGGGAGCGCGCCATGGTGGCGGGATTCAGCGTGAGCCGATCGGCGGCAGGCACACCCAGTTTCTACATGTTGCGCGGCGTCGGACCGTCGCTGCTCGACCACGGAATCGCCGCGCCGTTGAGCGACCCCAGCCTGACAGTATTTTCAGCCGACGCGGAAGAGATTGCCGCCAACGACAACTGGACGAGCGATTCCACCAACCACAGCCAAATCATCGGTCGCAGCGCGCAGTTCGGGGCCTTCCCGCTGCGCGATCCGAGCCTCGACGCCGCCTTCCAAGTGGGCGTGCAGGAAACCAGTCACCTGACCGTGCACCTGAACAAAACGGCTGGCGATGAAGGACCAGCGTTGTTGGAAATCTACGAAATCGCTGACTTTCAGGACAGCAGTCGTCCCGCGAATCTGGTCAACCTTTCGCTCCGAGCTCACGCGGGACCCGGCGACGCCACGGCCGTGGCCGGCTTTGTCCTGACCGATCCCCTCGGCTACCAGCGCCCGGCCCGGGTCCTCGTGCGCGCGATCGGTCCTTCCTTGAGCAACTTCAACATCACTCAACCCCTGCCCGATCCCGTGATGACGTTACATCACGCAAACGGCGACGCCATCGCAACGGTGGACAACTGGGGTGACGACAGTGATGCCGATGGCCTCGCTGCCACGATGGCCGAAGTCGGCGCATTCGCCTTGGAACGCGAATCACTCGACAGCGCACTGGTGCTCGAACTGTCCCCCGGTCCCTACACCCTCTCGGTCACCGACCCGGAACAGCGCACCGGCGTCGTGATCTTGGAAATCTACCTCGTGCCCTAATAGAGAACCACCTCGAGACGACGCACTGAAAATCACATCGCGGGCGTCCCCTTCGCGACGGGCATGATCACAATGAGTGCATGCCCGTTATTTCCCGTCTGGTTGAACTCCATCCTGCAATCACCGCATGGCACCGTGAGCTGCACCAGCACCCGGAACTGTTGTTCGAGACGCACCGCACTTCGGCGTTTATGGCGGAAAAACTCAGGGCGTTCGGCTGCGACGAGATCAGAACCGGGCTCGGTCGCACGGGCGTCGTCGGCGTGATTCACGGTCGCCAAAGATCCAGCGGCCGCGTTATCGGGCTGCGCGCCGACATGGATGCGTTGCCCGTCGTCGAAACCACCGACCTGCCCTACGCTTCGCAACACGAGGGATTGATGCACGCCTGCGGTCACGACGGTCACACCGCTATGTTGCTCGGCGCCGCCAAATATCTCGCCGAGACGCGTAACTTCGATGGCACCGTCGTGGTGATTTTTCAACCCGCCGAAGAAGGCGGCGGCGACGGTCGTGAAATGTGTGAAGATGGCCTCACGACTCACGACCGGCAGCGCACAATTTACCGTAAATCTCCACGACCAAAGCGGCGAAACCGGCACGGCATTGCTCGAGATCTACGACGCATCCAACCCGTCCGCGCCCAAGCCCGGTGAGATCACCAATATATCTTTGCGGGCCCATACTGGCGACGCCAACGCTGTTGGCCGTGGCAGGATTCGTCATCGACGATCCACAAAATTTCGGCCTCAAGGCCCGTGTTCTATTGCGCGTGATCGGTCCCGCATTGACCGACCAAGGAATCGCCCAACCGCTCGCCGATCCCGTGCTAACACTCTATAACTCCGTCGGCGAAGTGCTGCGTGCGATCGACAACTGGTCCGATGATGCCGATGCCATCGCTCTTGCCGCCACTATGCAGGAAGTCGGCGCCTTCGCCCTCGCTCCAGATTCTCTCGACGCCGCCGTCGTGCTGGATCTCCCCGCCGGAGCTTACACCCTCACCGCCACCAGCGCCGACGGCAGCGCAGGTATCGCGCTGCTTGAAATCTATCTGGTGCGCTGAAATTTCGTTGTAACAGGATGGACCCGATGCCGCACGAGATCACAACGCCTTGGCCAGGCTGATGAGGGCGCGGGGCAATTCGTGGTGCACGCAACGAAACGGGAGTTCGCCGCATATCAGCGGGACAAAATCTCCCGCATATCCCGCGCGCTCATGCGCGGCGCGGTCGGGCGCATAGCCCACGCCTCCGACCAATCCGACGATCCAGGTGTGCACATGCGGTGAACCTTTCAGCACCGGCGCTTGCAGACGGTGATACGGTTCGAGTCCACAACCCAGGATCGCCACCGGTCCCAATTGCAACCCGTGCAAACAAACCGGCGGATTCGGCGCGCGCTCGCCTCGAAACTGCGATCGCACGGCTCGCAGTCCCTCCAAACGCGCCCGCTCCATGCCCAAGGTTTGCAGCGGTGGTTCACCACCCGTGTGCGGATGGTCTGAAATGCCAACGGTGTCGAAACACGCCTCCAGCTCCGCGATGCGTTGATCGATTTTGCCGCGCGACCACGCCTGCCGCGCAAACACCTCGTCGCGCCGGATCGACTGGAACGTATCCATTTCTAGGTGACGCCCCACCTTCAGCCCATGGCGCAACGCCTTCCCGTATTGTCGGGCAATCGCGTGCAACGCCCGCCGCGATTCGGTGGGCACCCGATGGTTCAGTTTGGGATTAATATCGCCCAACGCGCCCGGTAAAAACATGGCCACGCTGCCTGGATAAGTCCGCTCCACGTGCGCCGACGCGAGTCCCACAAAATCACCATGAATCGCTGCGGTCTTCTCGCCGTAGACGACCGGGTGACAGCCAAAGTGATGCAGCATGCCCACCGGCCGATTCCCCGACCACGCCGCCAGAACTCTCACCGTGGGATCGGTGTGCTCCGGATGATCCGGCCGCCACGCCGGATCCATGCGGTCGGCAAAATTCGCCGCCAGCGCAAAACCGGCATCAGTCTCCCGATTCACCGCAATGCCTTCGCAGGGCACTTCGGCGTGCCGCCACGCCAACTCGGCGCGCGATTGCCAAGCTTCCACGGCGGCTTCGGCGGCTCGCGCCGGCAGGGTCTCGACATACATGGCGTCCGCCTCGCCCCAGCCAAACATGCCTCCCACGGACGGACTGCTGTGGGTGTGCGTCACCGATACCATCACTTCCTTCGGTCTGCAGCCGATCCGTTTCGCGACCGCCGCCTGCAAGCGGGCCGCCAATTCACGCGGCACCCCGCACAACTCCACACTCAACACCACCGCGCATCGCCGTCGATCCGTCAGCACCATTGCTCGGGCGCGCAGCGGGGCGATGATTTCCCGGGCCGCCCGATTGCGATACGGTCCGTAGCCGGCCAATTGCACCCCGAGCCGGGGCGTAATGTCGCTCGATCCAAATCCTGTCTGTATCATCGCCGGGCGGAGTCCGCGGAACCGTGCCGATGTTCGTGCTCCCGCAATGCCTCGATCTGCGACTCCACTTTAAGGATAATTTCCGCCATGCGATCGACGCTATCATCCTGCGGGTCCACGAAGTCAAAACGCGTTTCAATCGCGTGCGCCACGCGCCACCGACAATTCGGCAAATCCATGTTCCGATAATCGACGCCCGCTGCCTCCAGCGTGGAAGCCCACGCCACACGCGGCCCGCGATAATCCTGCCAATGCAAGCGCGGCCAATCCGGGATCGGGGACGGCACGTAGCCAAACGCCAGGAGCCCTTCCGCTTTCAGCGCGGCCACAAAGGTATCCCGCGTCACTCCGGCCGCGTCGGCGTCAAACGTCATCGAGCACAGGTGGTAAACCGGCTTCACTCCCGTTTCATAGTTGGGCAAACGCACGAATCGAGCTCCGGCGATGCGTTCCCGCAATCGTGCCGCGTGCCGCCGCCGCTCCGCAATCCAACCGCCGAGATTACCGAATTGTTCGGTGAGCAACACCGCGTTGAGCGGGGTCACCCGATAGGTATAAACGAGCGAGTCGACCCACGGTCGCAGGTCATCGGGAAAATCGGCTTCGGGCGAACGGCCCATGTGTTGGCCGATCATTGACGCCTTCCAAAAAACCGACTTATCCGGCGTGACCAAATACCCGGCTTCCGTCGTCGGCAGCACCTTGCCGCCCATGCAGGAGAACCCCGCGGCATCGCCCACCTCTCCCACGCGCATCCCATCAATCTCGGCCCCATGCGCCTGACTGCCGTCCTCGATCAATTTCAGGTCGTGCCGGTCGGCGATCTCGCGCAAGCGCCGCAGGTTGGCCGGTTGCCCATAAAGATGCACCGCGAGAATCGCCTTGGTGCGCGGTGTGATCGCGGCCTCGATTTTGTCCGGATCGATGAGTCCGGTGTCGCGGAGCACATCGACGAATATCGGCACCGCATTTTGATGGAGAATGCAGGAGGTCGACGCCCCCCAGGTGTAGGGCGTCGTGATCACTTCATCGCCCGCGCAGATTTCGAGGCCGGCGAGAGCTCCTTGCAAAGCCGCGTGGCCGGAGCTGCAGGCGAGCACTTCCCGCCCCCCGTGGTAACGCGAGATCGTTTCCTCTGCTTCGGCAATTTCCGGCGAATGAAAGCGACCCAATCCCACCGCTTTGCCTTCGCGCAAGACCTGCTCCACTCGCGCAATCGCACGATCATTGAAAATCGGAAACTTGGAGTAGGTCACCTCACCCACGGGCGTGCCGCCCAGCAGAGCCAGCGAGGATGCGACCGAAGTCGGAGTCGGGGAAGAAGCCATGCCACCAGCCTATCACACCGCTCCTGCCACGGGGAATGGCCGACCCTACGAAACCATGTTCGAAGTTACACTTGGCGGAGTTTCACGGCGCAACATCCAGACGCGCGGTGCGCAACCGGTCGCGCGCTTGAACGCATGGCTGAAACTGAACGGGTCCGAAAAACCGAGGTCCGCGGCCACCGCCTTCACGCTCGCCCCCGGGCGTCGCAACGCCTGCTGCGCTCGCGCCATGCGCTCGGCCATGATGAAACGTCCGAGCGGCGTGCCTGTGACGGTGCGGAACAATACCGTAAGGTAGTTCGGCGAGACCTGCACCGCCCGCGCTACTTCGGCCAGCGACAGCGGTCCGCCCTCCGCTTCGCGCACAAAGTCAATCGCCTGCTCCACCAGGCGCGCGCGGGTATCGAGTCGGGCGTCACCTTCTTCCAGGAGTCGGCGATACAGGGTCAGCGCAATCGTCAGCAACGCTTCCCGCAGCCGGTCGACATCCGGTGGTTGAGGTGCCGCCGCCAGCCGTCGCAACAGCTGCAAACGTTGCCCGACTTCCGCCGGCAACAACGCGAGGTCCATCACGTGCTCGATCACAAACCCATCCGCGTGGGAGTAACGCGTCACATGCAGCCGCGGATCCCGCGGGCTCAAACTCAGCCACATCAATCGATACCCCACGCTCGATTTCAAATAAGCCTCGGCGTGGGCGGTTTCAGCCGGACAGATCACGAGGTCGCCCGTCGCCAACGCGCACGCCTGGTGGTCGAAACTAAACCGACACCGCCCTTCCAACATGAGGCAAAGCTCCGCATGCGAGTGAGCGTGATCCTCATCGTAAAGCACGGGGTCGAAACGCTTCCCTTCCCGCCCATCCGTCGGTCGTCGACCGGTCCATGGTCCCCACACGTGCACCGGTCCCAATCCACCCAGGACGGTCACCAACCCACGACCCAAAAACGCGGCGAGTTCCGACGTCCCCTCGCCGCCATGATCTGTCGTCGAGGTATTCTTGCGTTTCACCGTCACCCGTTCACGCCAGCAAACTTGAGACCCATAAACAAGCTCTCCGCATCACGTCTCATGAGGAATTCGCCATGGATTGCCATTGTCATCCGTCCCATCCGAGCTCGTGATTTTCTCCTCCAGCGACGCGATGAATTTTCATCAATTTCGCCCATGCTTCACGATGAAGCATATCCGCCCGTTCGCTGATTATTCTTATGCCCATCATTTCCCGCATCCACGAACTTCATCCTGAAATCACCGCCTGGCGCCGCGAGTTGCACCAGCATCCGGAATTGCTGTTCGAGACGCACCGCACTTCCGCGTTCGTGGCGGAAAAACTCAAAGCGTTCGGCTGCGACGAGATCAAAACCGGCCTCGGTCGCACCGGTGTGGTCGGCGTGATTCACGGTCGGCAAACCACCAGCGGTCGGGTCATCGGCCTGCGCGCCGATATGGATGCGCTACCGATCGTCGAGTCCACCGACCTGCCTTACGCTTCGCAAAACGAGGGCCTCATGCACGCCTGCGGTCACGACGGCCACACCGCCATGTTGCTGGGGGCCGCCAAATATCTGGCGGAGACGCGCAACTTCGACGGCACCGCCGTGGTGATTTTTCAACCCGCCGAAGAGGGCGGCGGCGGCGGGCGGGAAATGTGCGAGGATGGGCTCATGACGATGTTCGGCATCGAGAAGGTTTACGGGATGCACAACATGCCCGACATGCCGATCGGCGCGTTCGGGATTCGGCCCGGTCCGTTCTTCGCGTCGACCGATCAATTCATCATCGATATCGAAGGTCGGGGTGGGCACGCGGCCAAACCCCACGAGACCGTCGATCCCACCGTGGTTGCTTCCCACCTCACGCTCGCGCTGCAGTCGATCGTGTCGCGCGGCGTCGATCCGATGAGTCCACTCGTGGTTTCCGTGACGAGCTTCCATACCAGCGGTGACGCCTTCAACGTCATCCCGGCGAGCGTGCAACTCAAAGGCACGGTGCGCAGCATGGACGCCGAGTCGCGGGAATTCGCCCGCCGGCGCCTCCAGGAAATCGCCACCCACACTGCCGCGACATTTGGCGCGGTCGCCAAGGTCACCGACATCCCCGGCTACCCGGTCATGGTCAACGATGCCGCCGAAACTGATTTCGCCGTTTCGGTCGCGCAAACCGTCGCCAGCGCAGCCCAGGTCGATCCGGCGGCAGCCGCCATCATGGGCGGCGAGGATTTCGCCTACATGCTCGAAGAGCGCCCCGGCGCCTACATCCTCGTCGGCAACGGCGATTCGGCCATGCTCCACCATCCGGCTTACGATTTTAATGACGAGGCCATACCGCACGGCAGTTCTTATTGGGCGCAATTGATCGAAACCAGCCTGCCCCTTTCCTGATCCGGCGATCCCGCGTCGAGGCGACGCGTCAGAAAATCAGCTCATCATTTTGAGTCAAAACATGACCGACATGCGATGGGGCCGGGGCACACGGTGTGCTCCATCTTCAAGCCATGAGCATGCCGACCATCCCTCCCACCACGCGCACCTTTATCAAGGTCACGGAGGTTTGGATCCCCGACCGCAGCGGTCAGTTTCTGGAGTTCTCCGGCGGCATCTACGGCGACCTGAATGAGTTTCGCCGAATCAGTCGTCACGAACGCTTCAACCACGGCGAGGGGCTGCCCGGTGCTGCGTGGGCGCAGCGCCGGCCGGTGATCCTGTCGGAGTTTACCACGGAAAACTTCAAACGGACGGCGGCGGCTCATGCGGCGGGGCTGACCTGCGGCATCGCGTATCCGGTGTTCGCGGGCGAGTTTTTGACCGGTGTGCTCGTGTTTTTCTGTGGTGAGGACGAGGGCAACGTAGGTGCCATCGAAGTGTGGGGGCGCGATCCCACCGACCAACTGGGGCTCAAGTTGGACTCCGGTTACTACGGCAACCTGAAGGAATTCGAATTCATCTCCCGCCACACCACGTTCCGCAAAGGCAGCGGATTGCCCGGTATGGTCTGGGACCGCTACATGCCGGTGATTCTCGACAACATGGATGACTCCGGACCGTTCTCGCGGGCGCTCGACGCCACTCGCGCCGGGATCACCACCGCGTTGGGATTGCCCTGCTCCGCCTCCACCCGCGAATCATTCGTATTGTGTCTGCTCTCGGTGGGCGAGTTGCCGATTGCGCAGCGCTACGAGATTTGGGAACCCGACGAGAGCCTCCAAGTTCTGCACCTGAAGGATGCCGCCGACGAATCGGATGTCCGTCATTTCGAGCAAATGAGCACGGTGCAATTACGGCGGGGCGAGGGCCTGATTGGCGAGGTCTGGCGTTCCGGCGCCCCCCAAATTGCCGACAAACTCGACATGGTGGTTTCACCTCCGTTCGTCTCGGCCAAATCCGCGGGGTTGGATCACGCCGTGGCTCTGCCCGTCTTGGGCAACGGCTTCCTCAAGGCCGTCGTCGTCTGGTATTTTTAACCCTGCCGGGCCGCCGAAATCACGATCACACTTGTCGCGTCCCTCATTTGACGCTCTGGGTATGCTTTACCCATGAGCAATCCTTCCGTCGAAAACGTCGTCATTGTTGGCACCGGCTGCGCCGGCCTCACCGCCGCCATCTACACCGGCCGCGCCAACCTCAACCCTCTGGTCCTCGAAGGCACCCAACCCGGCGGTCAGCTCACGACTACCTCGGAGGTCGAAAATTTCCCCGGTTTCCCCGAAGGGATCGACGGCTTCATGCTCATGGACAACTTGCGCAAACAGGCCTCCAAGTTCGGTGCCCGCTTCCAACAATCCCTGGTCGACTCGGTCGACTTCACCGTCTCTCCCCGCAAGCTCGTTTGCGCGGGCAAGGAGATCCTCGCCCACACCGTCATCATCGCCACGGGCGCGTCCCCGCGCTTGACCGGTGTGCCCGGCGAAAAGGAATTATACGGCGGCAAGGGCGTGACGACCTGCGCCACCTGCGATGGTGCCTTCTACCGCAAGATGGATGTCGCCGTCATCGGCGGCGGTGACAGCGCGGCCGAAGAGGCGCTCTTTCTTACCCGTTTTTGCAGCAAGGTTTACCTCGTGCATCGTCGCGATGAGCTGCGCGCCTCCAAGATCATGGCCGACCGCGCGACTTCGCACGAAAAGATCGAGATGGTCTGGAACAGCGTGCCGGTCTCCGTCGAAGGCGTCGAGGAAGGCTCCGTCAGCGGCCTGCGCATCAAGAACACCGTTTCGGGCGAAGAAAGCACCCTGCCCATCAAGGGCCTCTTTGTCGCCATCGGCCACGTGCCGAACACCGGGCCGTTCAGCCCCGCGCTCGACACCGATGAGGGTGGCTATTTCAAACCCGCCGCGGGTTCACAGGTGCAGACCAATGTCCCGGGTGTCTACGTTGCCGGTGACTGCGCCGACCACGTTTACCGCCAGGCCATCACGGCTGCGGGGATGGGTTGCGCGGCCGCGATCGAAGCCGAACGCTGGCTGGCGGAGCACGAATAAGTCTCGCGGGGAACGGGCTCCGTTCGCCTCGGCGAGCGGCCCTCCACGCGTCATCGCTCCGCACTCAGCGCGATGCGCAGCGTCTTCATCAGCTCATCGATATCGAAGGGCTTGGCCATCACCTGCCAGGTCGGTGAGATAAGGTTGCTGGCTTCGGCCAGCTGGGTGGAGTAGCCACTGCATATGATCACCTTCAAGCGGGGATGCTCGGCTTGGAAACTTCTCGCGATATCGAAGCCGGTGGTTCCTCCCGGCATGATCATGTCGGTAACGAGCAAATCAAATCGCCGCCCGCCCTCCTCCCACAACCGCGTGGCTTCGTTGCCGTTTTGAGCCATGACGACCTGAGCTCCCAATTTCTTCAAAATCCGAAACACCAAAGCTCGCACGGACGATTCGTCCTCCACCAGAAGCACCCGGGCGGGGGAAGCCAGCAGACCGGATATCGCCCCGCCTCGCACGTCCCATCGCTGATTTTCGGCCTCCGCTGCTGAATCACTTTCATTCAGGCGGTCGAGTTTCACCACGAACGTCGTGCCTTCGCCCTCGACACTGTTCACTTCCAACGTCCCGCCGTGTTCACGCACGATGGAAAAGACAGTGGCCAACCCCAGACCGGTGCCCTGCCCCACGGGCTTGGTGGTAAAAAATGGTTCATAGATGTGGTCGATCACTTCCTTCGGAATTCCGCAGCCGTTGTCGGAAACCGACAGGATCACCTGAGTGGGCGAAGCCCCGCCGACTTGGGTGGGGCGGGACTGTTTCACGGCGGTCGCGATCCGCAAGTGCCCGCCGCCGTCGATCGCATCTCGCGCATTCACCGCAAAATTCATCAGCACCTGCTCCATCATTCCAGCGTCGGCCAACACGGCACAGCGCTCCGGGGTCAAGTCGAGTTCGAGCGTGATGTTCTCACCAATCATGCGACGAAGCATTTTCGAGAGTTGCACCACGATCTCGTTCAGATCCACCCAGCGACGGCTGATCGGGCTGCGGCGACCAAACGTCAGCAGCTGTCGCGTCAACGACGCCGCGCGATCCACCGCGCTGGTCGCTTCATTCAACGAATACGTGTCTTCCTCCACGGTCCCGCCCATTTGCAGCAGCCCCAGATTCCCCCGAATCACGGTCAAAATGTTATTGAAATCATGGGCGACGCCGCCGGCCAACTGCCCCACCGCCTCCATTTTTTGCATCTGCCTGATCTCTTCTTCGTGGTGATGTTGATTGATCGCCATCACGGCCAGACGCACCCCGAGTTCGACCGTGCGGTGGTTCCACTCTCCCGGTGTCGCCGTGTCGTGGTGGAAGGTCAGAAACGTGCCGAGAACCCGGTGGTCCTGCGCCATGATAGGCACGACCCGACACGCCCGTATCTCCGGCCGCATGCCACCCAATGAGGCGAACAATTCGGCGTCGCCGGACTCGGCGTCGTCACCGAAAACAATCGCCGGTTGGCGCGTTTCCACGGCTACGCCAAAAACTCCGCCGACGCTGGCTCTTGCGACCACCTGCTCCCAACCGATTCTCGCCTCCGCACTCAGGTCCGGCGCCGTCACCAGATTCAAGCGATTGGTCGCCACGTCGAGCAGATGAATCGCCCCACCCGCGCAACCACCCTGACGCACCACCATGCGCACGATCCGCTCCAACGCCGGCTCCATTTGCCGTCCAATCGCCAGCATTTCCAAAATCTCTTGTTGGTCGGACTGCAGAATTTCACTGCGCCGGCGGACGGAAACATCCCGGAAAATCACCACGACTTCCTGCGAGGTGGCGGGCACCAGGCGCGCTTCGACGGCGAGAGTGCCGACTTGAAACTCGACCGTTTGAGCGGCGCGAGCCGTCGCAGTCGCGAGCAGCGCATTCATGAGCACAACGCCGGCGGACGGAAACGGAGCCGACGCAAGATTTTGCCCACGCAACGCGGGTGAATCGATGTTCATCGCGCAAAACTCTCCGGCGCGACCGTCCAGAATGGTGCCGTCCCCCGATACCCGCACCAGAATATCCGGCAGAGCCTGAAACAATGCCCGCATCTCACCGTTGGCCCTGACGAGTTCCTCCGAACTCAGGTCCAATGAGCGTTCCAACATGCGGCGATCATCATCGAATTCCCCGTAGGACCGATCGACGGTGGCCACAAACACGTCCCAGTCCGCATCGGTCGGCACCCCATCGGGATAGCAACGCCCCAACTGACGGCGTAACAGCGAATGTCTCGTTGGTCGGTTGCTCATACCTCCCGCAAGGTCGTTATCGTCATGGTTTGGTTGTGCAGTTCGCAGGAGGCCCCGGCCGAAAACGGCGAAATCTCACCATAAGAGTAAAAACCGGCCAACGTGGGACGGGGGCCGAGCACTTCCCGAACGCCTTCCACTTCTTCCTCGATGCGTTGCCGCAGGAGAAGTTTCCGTCCCACGCAACTGATCAAAAGCGCCACCTCCGCCGTTCCGTCATTCAAGGCCGCCACGCTGGTTCGGGCGGCATCGGCGGCCCCGTCGATCAGCCGATCAAAATTGGCCTTCATTAATCGGGCATAGGCACCTTCCGGCACATCGCCGGCGAAAGTCATGCTCTGGCTGGTTTCGTCGATTCCCAGCACCGTGCGCACCAACGGATCGCCGCCCCACGGCATCCGCAGACTCATCGGAAACAACAGCGCAGACGCCGGCAGGTCCGCCGCGTGCCGCCCCAGATAGTGTTTGTAAACTTCCAGAGCGGACCGCCCGTCGAACTCATAGAGCACATTGTCCTGGGCCTTCGTCACCAAACGTTCCGGCCCGAACGGATCCCAACCGCCCAACGATCCGAAACCGATTTGCAAAGCTTCGCCGTAAAGACCGACCGCGACCACGGCATGCTCATGCAATTCGCCGCCATCAACCACCACCGTCTTGGCAAACCGCGCCCCATCACCTGCCAAACCTCCGGTCACCGATACGTCGGTCGGCAACCCCTTGGTCAATCCGGCCACCAACGCCGTCCCGTTGACCACCAGCCCATCGGAAAGCACGAAAACGTGCTTCAACGGCATCACCGCACCCGCGTCACTTGTCATCGTTCGCGGCAGGCGATTCGCGAGCAGCTTGCCGGCATCAAAACTCTCATTGGCCGCGTGCAATGAGGTGCGCGCCACCTCCACCAGTGATTTCTCAAACGCCATCACGGTGGCGACCGCGGAATCATCCTTCACCGCCACATCGACGATCTCCCCCGCCGTCGAACATCCCACGATGATCCCCTCCGGATACTTTTCGACCAACTGGGACAACACCTGCGGTCGAGCCAGGACGTTCGGTGCTCCAAACACCGTGATCAAAATCGACTGGGACGAACCAACGTGAGGCGGGGCGACAGGCGACCAACCGGTCGACTCACTCCATTGGAACTGCGATACATTCATGTCAGGTTGGGTTAAAGTTAGCGACGTCTGCGGGGCGTCCAGTGACGACGTTCCTCCTGTT
Source organism: Synoicihabitans lomoniglobus (assembly GCF_029023725.1). Classification (GTDB taxonomy): domain Bacteria; phylum Verrucomicrobiota; class Verrucomicrobiia; order Opitutales; family Opitutaceae; genus Actomonas; species Actomonas lomonigloba. The sequence continues at coordinate 836,020 of NZ_CP119075.1, read as the reverse complement.
TCAATTCGGGCTCTCCGCCGGAACCTTAAGTTCAATTTCGTCCGAAGCTTACGTAACCGGCCCCTACGAAGTTCCACCCATTTCCCCGGTTCCGCCCTCCGCCCGGGCGGCCCGAATTTTCATGATCTTTCAACTTGCCCGAACCTGCGTCGGCCAACCCCCTTGGGGCTATGCCACCGCCCACTTCCACTGCCTCGTCCCGCTGGGGTTGCTATGAACGGTTGATGCCGGCGGAGATCGAACGCATCGCCACCGCTCACCCGGTGGTGTATCTACCGTGGGGCGCGCTCGAATACCACGGCCACCACGCCGCCGTGGGCCTCGATGGCCTCAAGGCCCACGGTCTCTGCCAAGCTCTGGCCGCAGAGGCAGGCGGACTCGTGCTGCCCCCCGTTTACGTGGCGGCCAATACGATCAAAACGGCGCCCGACCTGAAGTTTCCCCGCCACTCGCTCGACTTCAGCGAATCGCTGCTGCGGGGACTCGCCCGCGAACACTTTGATCAGCTCGCCGACGAAGGTTTCCGCGTGGTGTTTGCCCTGTGCGGCCACGTGGGCCAACCGCACTACGACATCATCAAAGAAGAGGCCGCCGCCGCCCATGAGCGCCATCCGGCCACACACGTGATCGCCACGTCCGAGACCGATCTGGTTTCCCCGGAGTTGTTCGTCGTCAACCACGCCGCCCTCGGTGAGGTGTCGCTGCTGATGGCCACGGATCCGGATTGTGTCGACCTGACTCGACTGCCGGCGGATCGCGAGCCCACGCTCGCCGACGACGCGGTCTGGGGACCGGACCCCCGCCCGGCCAGCACCGAGAAAGGTCGCACGTATGCCGCAGCCTTCGTCGCTGCCGCCCGCGACCGCATCGCCGCCGCCCTTAACCCGTAATCCGGAAATAGTTTTTATGAAATATCGCACGCTCGGCCGCACCGGCCTTTCCGTCAGTGAAGTGGGATTTGGCACCTGGGCCCTCGGATCGCCGGTCTACGGCGGGGTCGAAACCAACGACGCCCACACCGCCATTCGCGGCGCCCTCGATGCCGGTATCACGTTCTTTGATACGGCACCGCTTTACGGGACGAAAGAGGAGGACGGCATCGCGGAAAAAGTGCTGGGAAAAGGCCTCGGCTCCGACCGCGACCGCGTCACCATCGCCACGAAATTCGGCCGCTACCCCACCAAGGGTCATCTCAACACGTTCTTCCACGCCGAGGGCGTCACCACTTCGGTGGAAGACAGTTTGCGTCGGCTCGGCACCGACCGCCTCGACGTGTTGTTTTTCCATTCTCCCTTCGGCCCCGAACAGATCGAAGACAGTGTCTGGCAGGCACTCGAGGATCTGAAGACCAGCGGCAAAGTGCGTGCCGTGGGCCACTCCATTTCGTTGCCCGAACAGACCATGGGAATGGCCCGTGAATGGGCCGGAGACGGCCGCATCGATGTCGTGCAAGTCGTCTATAGCCTCATGAACCGGGAGCTCGAGACGCTCATCAACGATCTCGGGACGGCCGACATCGGTGTCGTCGCCCGCGAGTCGCTCGCCAACGGTTTCCTCGCCGGCGTATTCACGCCGGAGACCACGTTTGCGCCCGGCACCATCAATGCCCGTTACTCCCGCGACGAGATCGTGGAACGCGTGGAAACCGCCAACCGCTATCGGGATCTTCTCGTGCGCGGCGACATATCCAGCATGCCCCAAGCCGCGCTGCGCTGGGTGCTCGATAACCCTCGCGTTTCCACCGTGCTCGCTGGTTCTCGCCACGTGCACGAAATCGTCGACTGCGCCGGTGCGTCCGAAGCCGCATCCTACACCGCGGCGGAACTGGCTCAGGCTCGTGAGCTGCACGTGAAGGAATTCCCTCCGGCGTAAACGGATGCGGTGGAGGAATTTGCTCCGACCACCGCCCATCTCCCCATCCAACATGTAGGAGCGTGCTCGCGCGCGATCCATGCTGCCTCCCCGCGTCGGGGCACCAAAGCCGAAGCAAATGGGCGCTATTTAGAATTATTCCAATTCCATCTTGCGAATTGGAACCATTCCAATTTCGGTGTCCTTTCCTCACGCCACATGACTGCCGCCACCGCATCCCCCGACCCCTTGTCCCATCGCCTCACCGCGTGTGGACTCCGCCCCACCGCGCAGCGCGAAACCGTCTTCCAAGTCTTGCTCAGCAAGCGCGACCACCCCACCGCCGACGAGGTGTTTGCCCGCGTCAAAGAGGTCATGCCGACCATTTCTCTGGCCACCGTCTACAACTGCCTGGAAGCGCTCGTGCAACACGAGCTGGTGCGGGCCGTCAATTTCGAGCGCGCGCCGACCCGCTACTGTCCCAACCTGCATCCGCACGCCCATTTTCACGACGAAGCCGGTCGCACGCTCGATATCGAGTTGCCGCCCAATCTGCTCGAACAGCTGCGATCCCTCCTGCCCACGGGCTACGCCGCCAAGCACATCGAAATCAACTTTCACGGCCACACCACCGAATCCTGAGCGGCCCCACCACTTTCAAATTTTTAATTTTCAGCGTTTCAGCTTTTTCAAAATCAACATGAACACCCTCGAAATCCGAGACCTCACCGTCGCCCTCACCGCCACTCCCGATCAGCCCATCGTCAAGGGACTCTCCCTCACGATCAAAACCGGCGAAGTTCACGCCATCATGGGCCCCAACGGCACGGGTAAATCGACCCTCTCCAAGGCCATCGCCGGGCATCCCGACTACGAGATCACCGGCGGCGATGTCCTCATCGACGGCACATCCATCCTCGAAATGGAGCCCGATGAACGCGCCCGCGCCGGAATCTTTCTCGCCTTCCAATACCCGGCTGAAGTCCCCGGCGTTTCCATCGCCAACTTCCTCCGCGCCGCCGAACAAGCCCGTCTCGGCGAGGGCGAAAACATCAACGCCCCGCAGTTCTACAAAAAGCTCTACGGCAAAATGGACGAACTGAAGATCGACCGCAAGTTCACCTCCCGTTCCGTCAACGATGGCTTCTCCGGCGGCGAAAAGAAACGCTGCGAAATTCTCCAGATGGCCATGCTCGAGCCGCTCTTCGCCCTCATGGACGAAACCGACTCCGGCCTCGACATCGACGCCCTCAAGATCGTGGCCGAAGGCGTCAACCGCCAACGCAGCGCCAACCTCGGCGTGCTCATGATCACCCACTACCAACGCCTCCTCGGCTACATCGTGCCGGATTTCGTGCACGTCATGTATGACGGTCGCATCGTGAAGAGCGGTGACAAAAACCTCGCCATAGAGCTCGACGAAAAGGGCTACGACTGGGTCAAGAGCGAGCTCGCCGAAGCCGCGACCGCCTGACGGCGAGTTGAAATCGCAAGTCGAAGTTGAAGACCATTTCAACGCCGACGCAGATCCTTAAACTTAATCTCAAAACTTAATCTTTTCATTATGAAGCCACCCACCGAACTCGAAGCCCCCGTGGCCGAGAACCCGGCCGAAGGCATCGACCAGTCCGCCGGCGATTTCACCTACGACGTCAAATACGACTACGACGCCGGAGCCGGATTGACCGAGAACACCGTCCGCTACATCAGCGACGTGAAAAAGGAAGAGCCGTGGATCCTCGAGTTCCGCCTCAAGGCCCTCCAGACGTTCCTCGACAAGCCCATGCCCACCCACTGGGCGACCAAGGATCTCAACAACATCGATTTCGACAAGATCCGCTACTACCTTTCCCAAGGCCAGGCCCCCAAGCGCACCTGGGATGAGGTGCCCGACGATATCAAAAAGACCTTCGAGCGACTCGGCATCCCCGAGCAGGAGCGCAAGTTCCTCGCCGGCGTGGAAGCCCAGTTCGATTCCGAAGCCGCCTACTCCAACATCAAGGAGATCGTGGCCAAGGAAGGCGTCATCTTCATGGGCTCGACCGAGGCCCTCCGCGAGCATCCCGAGATTTTCAAAAAGTGGTTCGGCAAGGTCATCCCGACCTCCGACAACAAGTTCTCCGCGCTCAACAGCGCCGTGTTCTCCGGCGGCTCGTTCATCTACGTGCCTCCCGGCGTCAAGGTCTCGCAACCACTCCAAGCCTACTTCCGCATCAACGCGGAAAACTTCGGCCAATTCGAGCGCACCCTGATCATCGTCGATGAAGGTGCCGAGGTCACCTACATGGAGGGCTGCACCGCCCCCAAGTTCTCCACCGCGACCCTGCACTCGGCCGTCGTCGAGCTCGTCGCGATGAAGAACGCGAAGATCCAATACATCACCGTCCAAAACTGGGCGGCCAACGTCTACAACCTCGTCACCAAGCGCGGCCTCGCCCACGAGGGTGCCGAGATCAAGTGGATCGACTGCAACATCGGCAGCCGCCTCACCATGAAATACCCGGGCGTTGTGCTGAAGGGCGAAGGCGCGCGCGGTGAGGTCATCTCGATCGCACTCGCCAACGACGGCCAGCATCAGGACACCGGCGCCAAGATGATCCACGCCGCCAACAACACCACCTCGACCGTCATCTCCAAGTCGATCTCCGTCGGCCAGGGGCGTTCCACCTACCGCGGCGTCGTGCACATCCCCAAGCATCTCAAGGGCTGCAAAAACAACACCGAGTGCGACGCGTTGTTGATCAACTCCAACTCCCGCACCGACACCTACCCGGCCATCACCGTGCGCGGCAATGACCACGCCGTGCAGCACGAGGCCTCCGTCTCCAAGGTCAGCGAAGAAATGATCTTCTACATGCAGCAGCGCGGCTTGTCCGAAGCGCAGGCCATGAGCCTCGCCGTCAACGGATTCGTCAACGACCTCGTCGCCCAATTCCCCATGGAATACAGCGTCGAACTCAAGCGCCTCATCGACCTCGAAATGGAAGGTTCCGTCGGCTGAGGGCCAACCAACAGCCTGCCCAATCCGTTTTCAGCTATCAGTAGTCTTACTATGTCCACTTCTGTCTCCGCCTCACCCTTTACGGGTCTCGACGCCGAACGCTTCTCCATGCACCTCGCCCAGCGCAGCTACCTGCCGGCGTGGTGGACCGCCGCCAAACAGGAGGCCTGGAACGAGTTCACCGCCACGCCCATGCCCGCCCGCAACCACGAGAACTGGCGCTTCGCCAATCTCGGTGGTCTCGCCCTCGACGGTTTTACCGTGCCCGAGGAACATGCGAGCCTGGTCCCGCATCTGCCGAATTTCCCGCACGCCAAGGAAATCATTTTTTCCAACCGCCAGGTCGTCGGCCGCACCAGCCTGTCGCGTGAACTCGCGAAACAGGGCGTGATCTTCGCGCCCCTCGACGAAGCGTTGCGCGATCACCCCGACCTCGTGCGCCGTTACTTCCAGCAGCATCCGGTCAATCTCGGCAGTGAGAAATTCATCGCGCTCAACATCGCCTTCACCGCCAGCGGCACCTTCCTTTACGTGCCCAAGGGCGTGAAGGTCGACCTCCCGTTCGTGGTGCAACACACCATCACCGGCGACAAACAGTCGATCTTCCCCCACACCATCGTGGCCCTCGAAGACGAAGCCGAAGCCACTCTCGTGGAATTCTTCGTGTCCGGCGACAAACTCGCTCACCTCGCCTCCGGCGTGAACGACCTGCACGCGGGTCAGAACGCGAAGCTCACCTACGTCGGCGCGCAAAACTGGTCGCACGAAACGCTGTCCTTCCAGGCCAACAGCCTCACCGCCCAACGCGACGCCCGTATCACCTGCCTCAACATCCATCTCGGTGGGCGCCAGGCACGTCACGAATCGCATTCGCGCCTGCAAGGTCCCGGTGCCCACTGCGACATGCTCGCCCTCACCGTGGCCAAGGAAAATCAGGAGTTCGATCAACGCACCCTGCAATCCCACCAGGCTCCCCACACCACTTCGGATCTGCTCTACAAGAATGCGCTGCTCGACAAGGCGAAGACCATTTTCTCCGGTCTCATCGTCGTCGATCCCGATGCCCAGCAGACCGACGCCTACCAGACGAACCGCAACCTGCTGCTCTCCGACGAGGCGGAATCCAACAGCCTCCCCGGCTTGGAGATTCAGGCCAACGACGTGAAGTGCTCCCACGGCGCGACCTCCGGCCGCGTGCCCGAAGAACAATTGTTCTACCTCACTTCCCGCGGCATCGATCCCAAGAAGGCCCACGAGCTCATCGTCTTCGGGTTCTTCGAGGAAGTCCTCAACAAGCTCGAGAACGAACATCTCCACGCCGTCCTCAGCGACCTGATTCAGTCCAAGTTTAAGAAATAAACCGGCGGTCAGCTCCCAGCAAACAACGGTCGGGCTGAACGACCAAAAGATTGCTGACACGGGCTGATGGCTGAAAGCTCCATCCATGCAAAACCGCGATCGCATCCTCTCCCGCGACGTCACCGCCACGCAGATTCCGTCCGGGGACAAACACACGCTCTCCGCCGATTCCAAGGTGTTCATCCACCAGGTCCTCGGCGGCAGCTACACGGTGCAAACCGATACCGGACTCTACAAACTCGACAGCCAGGACGCCGACGCCATCGGTGAGGAAGTCGTGGTTGAAACCATCGAGGCCGCGACCACGGCCGACGGGTCACCCGACCCCGATGCCGTGTGGGATCAATTGAAGAAGGTCTTCGATCCCGAGATCCCCGTGAACATCGTCGATCTCGGCCTTGTCTACTCCATGGACGTCATCAAACTCGACGACGACCAAGGCTACAAAGTCGATGTCGCCATGACGCTCACCGCCCCCGGCTGCGGCATGGGCCCGGCCATCGCCGAAGACGCCAAGAGCAAGATCATCCTCGTCCCCGGCGTATCGTCGGCCGACGTCCGCCTCGTCTGGGAACCCGCCTGGACGCAGTCGATGATCAGCGAAGAGGGCAAAATGGTCCTCGGTCTGATCTGACCGCAGTTCCACCGCCCAACGTAGGCCGCGAGCTCGCTCGCGCTCTCCACCGCCGATGCTTCACTATCCCGTCTGGTTCGATCTCAAGCCCGGCGTGGAGGAAGCATCCGGGTTGGGGACCGTGCGTGAATTTCTCGCTTCCTTGACGCAAACAGAAGAGGCGAACGCTTTTCGACTCCTGCGCAACACCGGCGAGCGGCCGCGCACCCCACTTCCCCGCTATCACGCCCTCGTCGAGTTTACCGATCAAGCCGCCCTCGACATCGCCATGAAAGCTCAAGCCACGCGCGGAATTTTCCACGGTTTTCACGGCGCGGTCGTCGATGTAGTCTCCAATTTTCACGTCGAAATCTTCGACGCACTCGATTCATAGAATCGCCGTTCCCACTCCTGAACGATGACTCGTCGCGCCTCGTCGATACTCTTCCTCACATTGTTCGGGGCCTCCCTTGCACCGGCTCAGCTGGCCCACCCACCCGGCACTCCGGTTTCAATCCTACGACTTCTCACGTGGGACGAGCCGATGGAAAAGGACTGGGAGAGTTTCCGATCTCTGCCCATCGACGCAGCCATTCGTGTTGTGGAAATGGTGCCCCAGGTCGAAGCGGACGAAGACCTTGGATCTACGAGTCGCAGCCTGGTGCTGGTGCGTTGCACGACCTTGCTGGCCACAATTCAGGCGGAACGATCCGCCGAACTCACCGCGACCCAGCGGGCGTCGATCGAGCAAACGATCCTCCACGTTGCTCGCTTACCCCTCGAGGAACGCTTCGTTGCCGGCGTGCTGCTCAGCATGGCCAAAGCCCCGACGTGGCGCTACCGCGATTTTGCTCAATCCGTGCTCAGCCGGCCTCCGCAAGAATTCGTCCTGCAGGATACGGCGCGGCGCATGCTTACCGCATTTGAGGAAACCCGTTCGAATCCGATCAAGGAATAGCAATGGAGAAGCTAGGCCCTGCCCCGGCCACACCAAGACTCCTACTCCTCACTTGAATAACTCATTGAGATAAGCAGCGAGGCGCACGCCGGCTTGTTCGAGGCGTTGATCGACGATGGGATCACTGCGGTAGCCGTAGTCCCACGATATTGTGGCGCCTTCGGGGTATATCGTGTCGCGGATCTCGGCGCTTTCGGCCATCCAGATGAGCGGATCAGCCGTCGACCATTCCTGACGGAGCTCCGGAGTGATGCGGCGCGCCAAAAACGCGGCCAGTTCCGAATACGACAGTTTGCGACGTTCGATCAGCTTGCTATCCCAGACCGAGTGCAGGTTGGTGTCCTCGCGCATGAAGTTGACCTTCACCTGATTGCCGCCCCGGTCCTGACCGTTGCCCACATGCAGCGGCTGGTGGAGGTCGCCGACCAAGTGCACCGTAAAACGCAACGCCAGCTGCTTGTCGGCCAAGCTCGCGGAAGGGTCCCGCAAGGTTCGGGCAAATTGCTGGAGCGCGGTGTAAGCATCGCCTTCCTCCGGCGCGCCTACTTCAGCGTAGGTCTTGCCCTCCGGCACCGTGACGTAGTGCCAGGGTGAAGCAGTATGCTGCCAGAACGGAGCAGGATCGGAGCGCATTTCGTCCGGCCACGTAGAGGCCTCAGCCAAGGTCTCGCTCCCGATGATCGCCCGCACCGCTTCTGCTGTCTTGGGAGTCAGCAGAGGCTGCGCCAAGGCACCGGTCACGCGATGTCCGACCGGCCCCCAAGCATTTGCCGGGCTTACGGCCAGAAAAACCAAAATCAAAACGATCGAAACACGCATGGGTGTCTCAGTCGCAAACCATCTTCCTCTCGTCAACCGCGCATCCGGCCGTGACTGCCCGGCACGGCCCCAGAGGGGCGATCGAGCGAAAATGTAACCGCGACGACACCGATTCGACCCACAACAGATCATGCACTCGGGCACGGAAGCCGCATCGAATCGCGCTTCCAGCCGAGATCGACTCCAACCGACTCAACGTATGCTCAAACTCCCGCCTGCACGTTTGTGTGCTACGGCCATTTGGGGCTGGATGAGTCCCGCCATGAAATCACTTTTTGTCCTGCTGCTCCTCGGCCTTTCCCTGGCCGCCGCCCCGACCGATCCCGTCCGCCTCTGGCCTGGCACGGCGCCGGATGATCCTGCAGGCATTCCCGCCGAGGTCACTGAGACCTCCCCCGCTGATCCCGCCCATCACATCTGGGAAGTCACTCGCGTCACCAACGTTACGGTTCCAACGATCACGTTCCACCCTGCCCCTGCCGCCACCAACACGGGGACTGCCGTGATCGTCTGCCCCGGCGGCGGCTACGCCCGCCTCGCGATGGACAAGGAGGGCACCGAGATTTGCGCTTGGCTCAATTCCCTCGGCATCACCGGCATCGTGCTCAAATACCGCGTCCCCGAACGCGAAGGATTCGAGCGTCACGAACTCCCGCTCCAAGACGCCCAGCGAGCCATGGGCCTTGTGCGTGCGCGCGCCGGGGAATTCGGGATCGATCCGGCCCGCATCGGCATCATGGGTTTCTCCGCCGGCGCCCATCTCTCGGCCGTTTTGAGCAACAACCACGAACGGCGCACCTACGACCCCATCGACGCGGCGGACGATCTGAGCTGTCGGCCCGCGTTCGCGATGATCATTTACCCGGGCTACCTACGACGGGGTGAACACGGGGTGTCGCCTGAAGTGGCGCCGGCCGCGGACAAAACCTGTCCAACTTTTATCGTTCAAACGCAGGACGATCACGCCAACGTGGAGAACTCGATCAACTACTACGCCGCCCTCCAGGCGGCGGAGGTCCCCACCACCATGCACCTGTATCCATCCGGTGGACACGGCTACGGTTTGCGCGCCATCGGTCAGCGTGTCACCGACTGGCCGCAAAGGGCGGCGGAATGGCTGGATGATCTCGGGTATCGGCATCCCGCTCCCGCCCGACGTTGATCCACCGGCCGGCGCAGGATCGCTCTCTGGCCCACGGCGACACGAGCCCGTTGGCCCTCATCACTATGACCGCGAATCATGAAAGAATGAAAATTCTCCCGCTCCTGACTGACGGGTTCCTGCTGTCTTAACCAATTCGCCTCCCCGCAATTCACCTCAATCGCGAATACCGAATTCTTATCACCACGGCATCCCCCAAAGACACTCCACTCTAAATTCCCTGTTCCTTAACTATCTTATAAACAGGAATTAAATGCCAGAGCTCGATCGAGCCATCACGAAACCGCCGACACCCCGCGAGAACTGGCGAGAGCGAACCGCGCCGAATCAGCACATGGTCTGCTGAATAAGCGGTGTCATTTGCTCAATTGACGCCCTGCCAATTCCCGAACCGTGAATGCCTCGATCGCTGGTTTGTTTCATCTCCGTTTTCACCGTCTATTTTCGCGCCAAGATCACCTATTCGCATGCACACCGTCGAAACTCGTTCCACCTACGGGGAACGTTATTGCCGCGCCCACCACATCCCTTCGGAGCTGTTTTTGCATCACGTTGCCGCTCGCAGTCTGCATGCTCCGTTGCGTTGGTTCTGGCCGTTCTTCAAAGTCTCCTTGGCCGACTATCTTGACGTCGACCTCGATTGTATCCGGATAGCGGCGACGCTTAAATCCCACCGCGACCTGGAGGACGAACTGGTTGAATTCTCCTACCACCCCCGAAATCAGTCATTCTTCCGACGGGTGCTTCGACAACGCCTGTCCACGCACCGCCTTCGTCGCGTCTTGCGAGGGGCCTCCGCGGGAACGTCTTCCCCATTCAGTGCTCGCGGCAGTTTGATTAAACCGGAGAAACCAAAGTCGAAGGACTGATTCAAAGGCTTCGATTCCCATCCCAGCCACCCGGCACGATGCCACTCCCGTCGGGTGCCAGTCGTCAACGAGGGCCCGTTATCTCCCCTCGTTTGAGGGGATGGGCACATTTCATGTTGTGCATGGCCCGATTCGGTCGCGATTTTCGCATGGGAGAGGGGCACTCACGTGCGCCGCCGCATGAATTTTTCGTGCGTTCACTTTAACCACGACCCACGACCGGGAAACCCGCCGGATCGCATCCTTGCGATTTCGACGAAGTCTCCCGTTCGCATCGAACTTTCGATTTTCCTCCGTTGCCCAACTCAACTCACTCCCGCCCGTTGCGATCGTCTATCGAGCTCAGTTCGCCGCCTCCGACGTCCAAACGCCACTCCCGGCGAAGTAACTCACCATTTCAACACACTTTCGCGGAACGCTATTGCTCAGCCCATGATTTGCCCCTCGAGGCATTCACGGATCACCTGTTCCAGATCGCTTTGCACGCCCCGCTCCGGTGGGTGTGGCCCTTGTGCAGGCGGTCTTGCCGTTATGGTTTCGAAACCGATCTCCTGTGTCTGCGCGCCATTGGCGATCTCCGGAGCACGCGGGCGCTGAACTCGGAACTAGCGGAATTTGCCGAGCTTACGGCTTCACATGCACTCGGTCGACGGCTGCTTCGCCTGCGCATTTCCACCCGTCGCGTGCGTCGCACCCTGCAGAATCTGCCCGACACCGAACCCAGGGAAAATCGTTCCACTTAGAAAATAGCTGACAGCACCAGCACTTCCGCGAGGCCCAGCAGCGAAACGGCCGACAGCACCACGGTCCAACTCTTGAGGGTTGTCCGTTCGTCCCAACCGCACATGCGGCTGACCAACCAAAAGCCGGAATCGTTGGCCCAGGACAAAACGATGCTGCCATAGCCGATGGCCAGAAAAACAAAGACGGGATTCACGCCCCAGCCGGTCTCTCCGGCCGCCGCCGTGAGCATTCCGGTGGCAGTGATCATGGCCACCGTCGCCGAACCTTGGGACACACGCACCACGGCCGCCAGCAACCAGCCGAGCAGCACGTAATTGAGCTGCTTGCCTTCCGCCATGGCCGTGATCGCGCCCCCGATGCCCGCTTCGCGTAACATGGCGCCAAACGCCCCGCCGGCGGCGGTAATGAGAATAATGGGGCCCGCCAGTTCGAGTGGTCGCCCCAGCAAACTATGCAGGGAATGACCGGAGCCGCGTGGGCTCACCAACGCAAGGATCAGGCCCGCAATCATGCCGGCACCAAGCGCGACGTGTTTGTCGCCCGCAAAACTAACCCAGGTGGGCACATCACCCTCGCTCATCAATCCCCAGATCGAAGCACCACCGATCATGATCAACGGCAACAATACCGGAGCCAGTGACCCCGCCAACGACGGCAGCGGTCCCGCGTCCGCGGGACCGGCATCTTTACCCAACGACGGCAGCGGCACTTTCACCCGCACGCCCACCCAACGCGCCACCATCAACGCGCCGACGGCCGGCACGACCGCACAGGCCAAACCCACGCCAATCGTCACCGCCAAACTCAACCCCAACTCTTCCGCCACCAACAGCGGTCCCGGCGTCGGCGGCACCGTGCTGTGGGCAATCACTCCGCCCGCGCACAACGCGAGCACGTAAAACATGTAATCCTTGCCCGTGCGCACGGCCAACACGCGGGCCAGTGGCAGCAACAAGAGGAAAACCGTGTCAAAAAAGACCGGGATCGCCAAAACCAGTCCCGCCACCAACAACGCGATGCCCACGCGTTTTTCGCCCCACAGGTGGAGCAATCCGTTGACCACCCGCTCGGCCCCCCCACTCACCGTCAGGCACTCGCCAATGACCGCCGCCATGGCGATGATCACCGCAATGCCTCCGGCCGATTTGCCCAACGCCGCCGTCGCCTGGCTGATCGCCTTGATCGGTGCCATTTCGGACCAACCACCCAACGCGGTCACCAACCCCACCGCGACCGCCGCCCCCATCAACGCGAAGAACGGATGGATTTTCCACTTGGCGATGCTCAGCACCACGAACACCACCCCCACCGCGAGCGCGAACATGGGACCCGCGACCGGCGTCGACTGGGCCAGCAACAGCGACGCGGTCATGACCGACCTCCCTTCGCTCCAACGGACTCAGACAACTCAAAATTCGCGAGCACACCAACAGGGCGCTCCAGCAATGCGGGGTAAGGCAGATACATGGGCAGGATTTAAGAAGGGGTAAAGCGCTACAGGCGTAGGCGGCGACTTCCGCCACGCCAAGCCGATACCGTTTCCGTCGCAAAGCTTACCTCGCAACGTTCAACTCCCGCACGGCTCGGCCGACCATCCACCGAACCGTTTCCGCCGCTTGCCAAACCGGGATTCCGTTTCCACCGTTTTAACCCACATGCATTTTTCCAATCTTCAGGCCGGCCTTACCGAACCCACTCCCCGTCTCGACGACGAAGACGAGGATGACGACGAAATCACGACCAACGACAAGGGACCGACTCCCATCTCGGCCCTCATTCAGAAGAAATTTCTCGATCAGCGTAAAATCTTCCTCTGGGGCGCCGTGACCGATGTTTCCGCCAAGGATCTCACCGAAAAGCTTCTCTACCTCGAGGCCATCGATCCGGGCAAAGAAATCACGTTCTACTTGAACAGCCCGGGCGGCTCCGTGACCGCCGGCATGGCCGTCTACGACACCATCAAACTGATTTCATCGCCGATCAAAGTCATCGTGACCGGCATGGCGGCATCCATGGGCTCGATCCTGTTGTCCGCCGCCCCCAAAGGCAGCCGCTACCTCTACCCGCATTCCCGGGTGCTGATTCACCAGCCGCTGATTTCCGGCCGCTTCACCGGCCCGGCGACCGACATTCATATCCAAGCACAGGAAATGGAAAAACTCCGCGCCGAATTGAATGATATCCTCGCGCAGGCGTCCGGCCAGCCGATCGAACGCATCAACCAAGACACCGACCGCGATTTTTACCTCAATGCCAAGGAGGCGATCGAATACGGTCTCGCCGACGAAATCATCGAGGCGTCCTGATCCGGGTCTGCGTTCATCACATTTTCCCGCGAGCACCGCTTCAAGCGGTGCTTTTTTTTGCCCGCCCCACCGCTACTTCGGGGGCGTGAGTCGCATAATTTCCTGATCCCACACGGTTGAGAGCTCAAATTCCCCCGCAGCGCGCGCCAGCGGTTGAGCCACTTTGAGCCAAACCATGCGAGGTCCCGGGGGTAAATCCTGCTTCAGCAAGGCGCGCCACACTTTGACGGCCGCCGCGTTTTCTTCCCACGCCATCAACTGTTCCGCGATTTCGGCCATCAGGCCCCACTCGTCGGCCCGCACGGTTCGCAGGTAGGACGCCAACCCCAACTCCCGCACGGCGCCGGCTCGATCACCGGTGGCCTCCCTCAGTCGGCTCAAGGCCAACGCCAACGCGAGCGAGGGATGCGCCCGCATGGCCGCCGCCGCTTCCGGCAATACCGACTCCGCGTCGACCTCGCCGCGTTTCGCCAATTGTCGCAAGGCGACATATGAGGCCAACCGACCAGGCAAACGATCACGTTCCATGCTCTGCGCGGCCAAATCAATCGTCAGGGGACGGTAAAGCGGATCGCCGATCACCACACTTTGCCACGAAAGCACCGGCATCGCGTAATACGCGGCCTCCCCCAGAGTAGAGCCGCTCAACAGCGCCTCCATCAACAATTGGGGCTGATGCGTAAACTCCAGATAGGGTTCGTAAACATTGCCAAAAGTGGCCGCCACTCCGCGCCCGATCAACGGGCCACACCACCCGCCGCCATTCATCAGTCGCAGCGACGAGGCGGAAAAGCTGTGCAGATGCAGTGCGATCGCGCCCGGAGCAAATTGATAGCCCGGCAGGCTGAACGGGCCGTTTAGCTTGCTGCTATACCACCCCAAGTAGATCGCCAACATGTCGGCGCGTCCGGTCGACTCCACCGTCTTGCGCTCCCGATCGACCAACGGGTCCCATCCCGCTGCGGTCAATTGATCCGCGGCTGCCTCAAACCACTTGTCGCCGGTTTTGTGAGGACCACCGATATCGACCATCGCCCGGCCGATCAGGCCCTGGCGTTCCGCTTCGATCGCCGACTCCACGAGATTACGGGCGGCTGGAAAGGTGGGACCGTCCAGCCGCGCCACCCGGATCATGCTCCCGGCCTGAAACATATCGGGTTTGGCCTTATGGAAAACCGGGTTGGCCACCACCCCGTCGCGACGCGTATGGCTCTGCGCCAGCAGCGCGAGCTCCGCATCGACAGCCGCACGGTTGGTTTTGAAACTATCGCGTTCCGTCGCGGGCGAATCCGATGGCAACTCCTTGTCGTGCCGGATTTTCAAAGGCACGCCGCGACATGTCACCAGATAGGAAATACGGTGGCCCGAGACCGACATCTTACGTCGGCCGGCGTCATCGCTCGCCTCCATTTCGATGGCCTGCAGCCAATCATGAGCCCGCAGCCAACCGCGCAGCGGCTCGTGCAGCCGGGCCACAAATTCACCCCAGCTGATCTCTTCCCCCGCGGGCAGATCCAGCGCCACGATGTTGGCTCGGGGAATGTTTCGACGGTCACTGTAAAAGCGCGCCAGCTCCACCGAATCCGGGTCGTTGAGATTGGCCACAATCACCACCCGCGAGGCTTCGTCCGCGACCCGTGGGAACTGCCCGGGTGCCCCCAGCATCGCGCTCGCGCCCCCCAGCAAGCCCAGCCATGCGCCGATGAATGACTTCCAGAGCAATAAGCCGGTCCGGGAAAAATTCATCCGCGTCACCACGTTAAATCCGCCCCATTCGCCACCCCGCCCAGGTGGCCAGCAAACACACGGCGACCGACACCACCACATGCGTAAAGGCCGTGCCGGCCTGACCGCTGCGAAGATGTTCCAGCGTCTGCCAGCTGAAACTCGA
Source organism: Synoicihabitans lomoniglobus (assembly GCF_029023725.1). Lineage (GTDB taxonomy): Bacteria > Verrucomicrobiota > Verrucomicrobiia > Opitutales > Opitutaceae > Actomonas > Actomonas lomonigloba. The sequence goes on along the minus strand of NZ_CP119075.1, from coordinate 820,447 downwards.
AAACGTGGTGAAGCCGCCACAAAAGCCGATGACCACAAAACCATGCCAGGGCGACTGCTCTCCCGCCGCGTCCCCCAACCGCCCGAGCGCCAGACCAATGATCAAGGAGCCCACGACATTCGCCGTCATGGTGCCCCACGGTAATTTTCCGGCGGGCACGCCCACCGAAATCAAAGCCCGCGACATCGAGCCCAACGCCCCGCCGAGACCGATGAGCAAAAGATGGGGCAAAGTAATCATGGGCGGGGAAGCACGCTGAGCACCGTGTTGGCGTAGGCGACAATGCCGGTGGCCACAGCTTGGGCAATTTCACTGCGGTAGGCCGGCGTGGCAATCTTCTGCGCTTCCTGATCGTTGGACAAATATCCCGCTTCGACCAACACCGCCGGACACTCCGCCAGACGCAGCACCGCGAACCGGGCGCGTTTCAATCCCCGATCCGGCGCACCCAGCTGCTTCCCCAGCGCACGATGAATCTCATATCCCAACAGCACATTCCACGGATCGGTCGCATTGCCGGATTCGACGTTGTGGTCGCTGGCATCGGACGCAGCGCTGGAAGTCGACCGCTGGTGCCGCGGCGTGAGCACGTAGGTTTCCACGCCCTTCACCGCCGCGCGCCCCGCCGCATTGAAATGCAGACTCACAAACACATCCGGCTGCGCCGCACGCGCGAACATCGCTCGTTCCTTGAGCCCGATATATTCGTCCCGCGTGCGGGTGAACACGACCTCGTAACCCTGTTGGTCCAAGATCGCGCCCAGACGCTCCGCCACGTCGAGGGTGAAGGTCTTTTCGTTCAGCTTCCGCTCCGCATGACGCGTGCCGCCGTCTTTGCCCCCATGGCCGGCATCGATGACGATCTTGCGCACCGGCCGAACCGAAGCGGCGTAGGTCGCCGCTTTCAGCAACGGCGCAAAGAGTTTTTCCGCATCCACCCGGTCGATCCACAGCCCTTGCTCGCGCTTGATCACTCCCGACCCGAGAAAAACCCGTTGCTCGTTGAACCGGCACTCCCGCGAATCCGCGTTGAGTTCGATCGTCGTCCACGCACTGGAAAACGTCCACGCGTCCGCCTTCGCTCCCCCTTTCGAGCTCAGGCCGTAGCGGCTGAAAAAACGGTCGGCATCAAGGTAGGCGACGTCGCCGACCAAGACCGTGGGCTGATCTCCCACCGCGATGAAGTCATCGGCCCAAGCCTGCGAAGAAAAGATCGCACCGCCGCACAACATCACCCCGACAACCATCAGGCGGGCAAACCCGCCGACGCGCATCCGGCCGCGTGTCGCGCCCATGGCTCGATGAATCAGGCGTCGTCGCCGGAGCCTTCAGCCAACGCGGACAAGTCCGGCTTGGACTCGGGTTCGGGTTCCGAAGCGGGCTTCGCTTTGGGCGTGAAATACTTCAGCTTCCGCTTATTGGACGGATGCGGCGTGATCATCACGTTGATCTGACGGCCGTTCAACTTGGGTTCGCTGTCGGCGTGGCCCATGCCGGAAATCTCCTCGATCGCCCGCTTCATGACCTGAAAACCAATTTCGGTATGCGCCATTTCGCGCCCGCGGAACTTGAGCCGGAGCTTCACCTTGGAACCCTCATTGAGGAATTCCTCGGCGTGGCGCAGCTTGGTGATCAAATCGTGATCGTCGATCCGCGGCGACAGTTCGACCTCCTTGATCTTGCTGGCCGTGACCTTCGAGTTGGAGGACTTCTTCTGCTCTTCGTAGACGTATTTGCCGAAATCCATGATCCGGCAAACGGGAGGCGATGCGTGCGGGGCCACCTCGACCAAGTCGAGGTTGAACTGCTGCGCCAAGCTGAGCGCCTTGTCGGTCTGCAAAACCCCGAGCTGTTTGCCTTCGGGGGAAATCACCCGAATTTGCGGGACACGGATCCGCTGATTGCGGCGAATGTGTGCGTAAGGATCGTTATTGCGGCGGAAATTGCGTCCGCCACCACGGCGTTTGCCGCCGCCAAAAGAAAAGGATGTAGCCATCAAATAAGGTTCAACTCGAAGTAGGTCGTGACGCTTTTCGCCCCGCAGAAGTGCGAAGACAACAACGAAGTAGCAACGTTTCTGCTACTTGGACGCCCGAAGGGGCTCTCACAATTTGGTTCAGACACTAAAGCTCTCGCCGCACGAGCAACTCGCTTTGGCGTTGGGATTGGTGAATTTAAAGCCGCCCGCGATCAATGCGGACGAATAATCGAGCTCCGTGCCTTTTAGGTATAACGCGGTCTTGGGGTCGACCAAAACGGTCGCCCCGGCCGAGCGCACCAGAATGTCGCCTTTGCGCGCCGTCGCGACAAAACGCAGTTTGTAACTGAGTCCGTTGCAACCACCGCCCGTGATCGCGATCCGCAGGAAATCACCGGTTTGTTCGCGAGCAATGAGGGCGGCCACCTTTTTTCCGGCGGCCGCGGTGAGGCTCACCAGTTTCTCGTTACCTTCGCGCACACCTTCGGGCAGAGCGGTGGCGGGAGGCGGTGGTGCGGTTTCAGTCGACATGATTTCTCCCAGACTATCGAGCGCCTCGCCCACAAATCAAGCGAGGTTACCAATCCGCTGTTCCCCGGCGGTATCAACTTTTCCAAATTTCGTGTAAGAAATGGCCCGACTTTCGCGCCCTATGGGTTGAACCAGGATGACTCACCGAACCCAACAGCAACAATTCGACGTCTGGGCGTCCAAGCACATCGGCATTATCCACAAGGTGGTGCGGTCGTTCTGCGACGATCCCGTCGATCGCGACGATCTGCGACAGGAAATTCATCTTGCGATGTGGCATGCGATCCCGGGGTTCACCGGTAACGCCAAGGAATCCACTTACATTTACCGGGTGGCGCTCAATCGCGCCATCTCGTGGGTGCGCAAGCACCGCAACGAGCGGCGTCACCGGGAGAAATTCGAAACCGATCCCCTGCATTTTGTCAGCGAACACGAGGACCCGCGCCTTGAAGTCATTTACGCCGAGATCCGCCAACTCCCAAAGGCCGAGCGCGCGCTCATTCTGATGCAGCTCGAGGGTTTCAGCTACGAAGACATCGCCGAATCCGTCGGGCTTTCTGTTTCCAACGTCGGGGTGCGCCTCACGCGCATCCGCCAAAAACTAGCCGCCAACCTCAAAGATAAATAACCACCATGAGCCTCGAAGAAATGGAATCCGCCTGGGGTGCTCAACCCGCCCCCAAACCTGCCACCAACGCCCGCGCTTGGATCGACAAGTCCCGCCGCTCCATCCGCACCCATACCTTGATTTTGCTCGTCGCCATTCTCGGCAACGGAATCGGACTAGGACTGCAAATCCACCGTGTGCTGGTCGACCCCGCCCGCACCCTCGGCAACAGCGCTGGGGAAATGCTGGTGCCCGCACTCTCGCTAGCCATCTGTCTGGCGGGCGGCGTTATTCTGCGTCGCTACCTGAGACGCTTTCATTTGTTACGGCACGATACCCGCCATTGCCTCGAAATGGTGCTCAAGGACAAGCAACGTGAGATCAATCTCACCTACTGGGTGCCGCTCGCCTACCTGGTGTTTCTCGGGCTCCTGATTCTGGGCAAAATCCAGTCCATCGCCGAGGAGTTCGAATCTCCCGACAACCCTTGGTTCGGCGTGGTGGCGGCCGCGATCATCTTCGTTATCGCCTCCGCCTTCCTCTTCCATCGCACGAACGCCTTCCTCAAACCCGAGGTGCGCGAATTGAAGCAAACTCTCGAATCATTGGTGACCGGCTAACCGCCGGGCCAGCTCCACCGCCCGCGCAAAGCTCGTCGCGCTCGCGGTGCCCTGCCCCGCGATGTCGAAACCCGTGCCGTGGTCGGGACTCGTGCGCACGTGGGGCAAGCCGAGCGTCACGTTCACCGCATTGTCGAAATCGATGGTTTTAAGCGGCCCGAGACCTTGGTCGTGATAGAGCGCCACGACCGCGTCGAAGTCCCCCTTCAAGGCCCGACCAAATACCGTGTCCGCCGGCAACGTGTGCGATACGCCCGGGATCTCGCCGCGCAAATGATCGAGCAGCGGATCAATGAGCTCAATTTCTTCGCGCCCCAGCACGCCACCTTCGCCCGCGTGGGGATTGAGACCGCACACCGCGATCCGCGGTTGGGCGATACCATCCGCCCGCGCCAGCTGCTCCGCCGCACGCACCGCCCGTTCGATCACAGCCGGGGACAGCGCGGCCGATACCTCGCGCAGCGGAATGTGCCAGGTCGCCAAGGTTAACCGCAGGTGATCACCGCGAAAAGCCATGACGGGGTCACCGCCCCACGCCTCGGCAAAAAATTCCGTTTGGCCCGGATGCGGATAACCCACCGCCGCCAGTCGCGCTTTGCTCACCGGCCCCGTTACCACGCCGGAAAATTGGCCCGCCGCACACCCTTCGGCCGCGAGCTGCATCGCCGCCCAAGCCAATTCCGCGCCCTCGTCGTCCGGTTCACCCGGTCCGGCCCGATACGCCGGAGCGCCAACCATGATCCGCCGCGCCGATCCCGGTAGTGAATCCAGCCAGTCGGCCGGACCGATGACGACCACGTTGGCGGAATCCTCAGGATGGCCGGCCAACCACGCCGCAATGATTTCGGGGCCCACCCCAGCGGGGTCGCCACACGTAAAAGCCAACGGTTTCACGACGTGTTCTCCCGTCCGCGCGGACGTCGGGCATAAAGCCCGACCCACAAATATGCAGCGCCTCGTCGTGGGTCGGGCTTCACGCCCGACATCCCCTCCGGCTCGACTGCGGCAAGATCGAGGAAATGCCGCTTACCCATCGCCATCGACTCCTCCGTTATCTCGTGCTCGCGAGGGCCGCGCCACGGGACGTTTGCCTCCTTCAAAAAAACGCAAAAACGCCTGCGCCTCTCCGCACCGGATATCCGGCAATAATTCGGCCGCCAGCGTGCGCAGGTTTCCGGTGGGGCGCATCACCGCCCGATAAACGGCTTTGAGTTCCCGCATCACTTCGGGCGGCCACCCCCGACGTTTCAAGCCCACCAAATTAAGCCCCACCAGTTCGTCACGTTCCGCCACCATGCAATATGGCGGCACGTCCTTGGTCACCCGCGCCAGACCGGCCACCATCACCACCGCGCCTATGCGCACAAACTGGTGAATGCCCGCGCCGCCACCGACGAACGTGTTGGCCCCGACCGACACGTGTCCGGCCAGCATGGCGTTGTTGGCGAGCACCACGTCGGCGGCCACCGCGCAATCATGGCCGGCGTGGCTGCCCGCCATGAAGAAACCGCGCGCACCAATCGTCGTCGCTTGGTCGGCATACATCGAGCGGTTGAGCGTCACGTTCTCGCGCAGGACCGTTCCCTTGCCCACGTCCACCCAACTCGGCGTAGCCCGATCAAATCCCAGATACTGGGGATCCCCGCCCACCACGGCCCCGGGATGCACGACCACGTGATCGCCCAAACGCGCCCACTTGGTCACGACGGCTCCCGCCATGATTTCGACGTCAACGCCGAGTTGAGCGGCGGGGTCCACGAAAGATCCCGGATGTATCAATGTTGCCATGACAACCTACAGTTTGGCTCGACGGTCACCGCCGAGTAAATCGAGCTGACTGTCCCGCAGCAGCTCATAGTTTTTAAGAATGCGGATCACCTGCATGGTGTCGCTTTTGCGGTAGTTGCGGTTGACCTCAATCTTATCAATCAAATCGAGCAACATGGCGCGGAACGATATGATGCCATCCACGCCGCGCTCCTGCAACAGCGCCACCGCCTGCGAACGGTAGGGTTCCTGAGTCGGCAGTCCCGGCAGGACCAGAATCTTGGCCGGTGCGTCGCCCGCCTCCGCATCGTCGGTGGGCGGAAAAAAGCGATCGATCTCCTTGATCACCTGCTCTTCGAGGAAACGCAAAATCTCCGGCGAGCCCTTGATCATGGCCGCCGAAAATACGCCGGTGTGCCACGGTTTCACCGCCACCACGGCGCGGTGCAGATACGGTAGTTCCGATGCGAACAGAAAGAAATCCGGCTTCCGCGCCTGACGCTTCCAGGCCGGGTTGTAGACCAGCAAATCGATCTCCTCGTCCGACTGCTTTTTGCGCGACTGCACCTGATACTTCCGCACCTGGCGCACGAGGAAGCCACTCTGCTCAAAGTATTCGCGGACAATGCCTTCGTCGATCGCGGACATGAAACGGCAGCCTAATGACTTCGCCGCCGAAATACATGAAAATCGCTAGTCCGCCGCCCCCACTTCACGCCACACCCGTTCCACCAGCGCGTGGTCGACTTGGTCGTGCGTCGCGGATTGGCCCACCGCCTCCAGCACCACGAAGCGGAGTTGCCCGGCCCGAACTTTCTTATCCCGCGCCATGGCCCTCATCAGCGTCCCGACGCCGATGGGCGCACGCAAAGCGATCGGCAACTTGTGAGCCGTCAATATACGCTCCACCCGCGCCACCGTGGCATCGTCGACCAAGCCCAATTCGCGGGAAAGTCGAGCCGCCGCCGCAAGACCGACCGCCACGGCTTCGCCATGCAGATAGACGCCGTAGCCGGCGTTCTTCTCGATCGCATGGGCAAAGGTGTGACCCAGGTTGAGCAACGCGCGTCCACCGGAAGCGGCGGTTTCAAATTCATCAGCCTCCACGATCCGGGCTTTCGCTTCGCAGCAGCGTCGCACCACGGTGGCCAAATGCAGGCTGTCGACCCCCAGCGGGGTGAGCTCGAGCTCCGCAAACAATTCCGCGTCGCCCAACAATCCGTATTTGATGACTTCCGCCATGCCGGCCGCGAATTCGCGCGGTGGCAGCGTCGTCAGTAGGTCGGTGTCGACGAAAACCGCCTGCGGCTGGTGGAATGCGCCCACCAGGTTTTTGCCCGCGCCGAGATTGATGCCGGTTTTCCCACCCACGGAGCTATCCACCATCGCGAGCAACGTTGTCGGCATCTGATAAAAGGCCACGCCACGCAGATAACTCGCCGCGGCAAAGCCGGCCAAGTCGCCCACCACCCCACCCCCAAACGCCAGCACCACTCCGCCGCGATCCACCGATTGCTCGGCCAGAAAATCCCAAATCCGAGCCAGCTCGGTCGCCGATTTGGACGCTTCGCCCGCCGCGACTGAGATCGTCGGCACCCCGTCCCCCATCGCGCCCAGTGCTTCCGCCTGCGCCTCCGCCACCGCTCGATCGGTGACGATGACGACCTTGCGCCCCTCTGCCCGTAACCGCGTAATTTCCGCCGCAATCAACGAACGGAGATTGGCTCCGAAGTGAATGGGGTAACTGCGCGAACCTAAACTGACCGTGAGACTTTCGACCATTCGCCGGTTAAACGACAGCCGCCATCAACGGTCAACCACCTCGTGAAATGTCGCCATAGGCAGCAGCAGTCCGCTGACATTTGGGGTTAAATCTGAAATTTCGTGATATTTTTACGTCTTTTTTGCCAAACAATGGCAGTTACTCTGGACGAGCCCCACGATAAATGGAGAATTTCCCTTAGTGTCTGATGGCTCGATTTATACCCGAATTGTCCCAACGGTCATGTAACTCCCGATATTACCATGCTACGCTCCCACCGTTGGTTAGTATTCCCGTCGATTCTTTGCTCTTCGACCCTGCTTGGCACCCCCGCCCCTGACGTCGAATATGAGGACAACGGACTGACCTGGACCAACAACGGAGCCTGGAGCAGCGGTAACATTCCAGGCCCCTCCGACACCGCCATCATTAACAGCGGCACACTTACCGTCGACGGGGTAAATTCGACGGGACGACTAAGGCTGGGAGGAGGCAATCTAACGGGAGAAACCCACTCGGATACGGACAGCTTAAGCCTGATTGCGGCGGGAGCTAACTCGCAATGGACCGTGGGCGCGATCAGCGACCTTAGTCTGATTATCGGCACCGAAGCCGGGTTGGATATCGAAGGAACAAGTATTCACTATTACTTCGACAGCACGATAACCAACAATGGTGCCGTATATTGGTCGGAAGGGAACATCGCGACCAACGCGAATGGGGCATTCATCAACAACGGCTACTTTTACGATCAAACGGTAGCCAACTACTCCATTGATGGGGCCTCCACCTTCACCAACAACGGCAGCTACTATAAATCTGGATCGGGCGTCACCACGGCGAATCAGGTTTTCGACAACAATTCGGCTGAAACCTTGCAGGTCTCCAACGGAGTATTCCTGCTCAATGGCGGCGGCACCAATTCCGACGGTGCTGTCATGCGGGTCACTCAATCGGGTCTGATCAAATTTGCCGGCAGCTACACGATCGTAAACGCATCGGACTTGGAGGTCGGCAACGCCGAAAACGAAAACGAACTCGACGGCACGAACGCCTTCTACCTGCCCCATAGCGAAGAGACCGTCGACTACGGCTACGAATTAAGCGCGGGCGAGCTCAACTTGTCCGGTCAGCTCGCGGCCAACCTCCACCAATCTGGCGGCGAACTCGAAGGCACCCACACCATAAACGGCTTCTTCGACTGGGCCGGCGGCGACTGGGATGCCAACGCCGACGGCGCGACCACGACCATCGGTTACGATGGCACCCTGATTATTCGGCCCAGCGGCGGCTCCATCGCCTACTTTAACAACCGTGATATCATCAACGAAGGCACCGTCTACTGGACCGATGCCAACCTGAACACCAACGCGAACGGTTCATTTACGAACTCTGGTTATTTTTACGATAAATTGGACGAGAACCAGTCGTTCAACGGCGGCGCAGGTTTCAACAATGCAGGCACTTATCTCAAGACCGGCACCGGCACGACTACCTTCAATGCCCCGTTCAGCAACAACAGTGTGGATACGCTCGATGTGCGGGCAGGCACCATCGTTTTCAATGGGGGCGGCACCAATTGGAACGACGGAAGCGTAGTGGTCGAGGACTCCGGTCTCATCCAATTCAATAGCATCTATACGGTCGAGGACGCCTCACGCTTCAGCACGGAGTCATTGGATGGCTCCCATAGTTTTGTGGTTCCGGCCATCGATGACTTGAGCGTCTACTTCGGCTATCAATTGACCGGCGGCGAACTCACGCTGGAGGGCGTGCTTTCGGCACAAATGCAGCAAACCGGCGGCGAGCTGGACGGCACGCATACGTTGAGCGGCAACTACGACTGGGCCGGGGGCGACTGGGACGCCAACGCCGACGGCGCGACCACCACCATCGGTTACGGTGGCACCCTGATTATTCGCCCCAGCGGCGGCTCCATCGCCTACTTCAACAACCGTGATATCATCAATTACGGCGATGTCTACTGGACCGATGCCAACCTGAACACCAACGCCAACGGATCGTTTACGAACTACGGCTTCTTCTACGATCAGTTGGACGAAAACCAGTCCGTCAATGGCGGTTCCGGTTTCCACAACAGCGGCACTTACCGGAAGACGGGCGCAGGCATCACCACCTTCAACAGCGCCTTCAACAACAGCTCCCCCACCACCTTGGATGTGCGCAACGGCACCCTCGTCCTCAATGGCGGTGGCACCAACTACAGCTACGGTTCAATGTATGCCCGCGACGCTGGTCTGATCCAGTTCAACAGCATCTACAGCATCCTCAATGCCTCCGGACTGCAAACCTCTGAGTTGGATGAATCGCACCGTTTCTTCATTCCCAACAGCGAAGCGTCCATCGCCTATGGTTACAAACTGACCGGCGGCGAGCTGACCATGGACGGCAACCTCTCGGTCAACTTCCATCAAACCGGCGGTGAACTCGATGGCACGCACACGTTGAATGGATTCTACGACTGGGCGGGCGGCGATTGGGACGCCAATGCCGATGGTGAAACCACCACGATCAATTACGACGGAACCCTGATAATCCGACCCAGCGGGGGCTCCATCGCCTACTTTAACAACCGCGACATCGTAAACTTAGGCACCGTTTATTGGTCCGACGCCAATTTGAACACCAACGCCAACGGTTCCTTCACGAACTACGGCTATTTCTACGACGTGTTGGACGAAAACCAGTCCTTCAACGGAGGTTCCAGTTTCGACAACAGCGGCACCTACCAAAAAACCGGCGCCGGCACGACCACCTTTAATACCGCCTTCAACAACAGTTCCCCCACCACCTTGGATGTTCAAAACGGCACCCTCATCCTCAGCGGGGGCGGCACGAACACCTCTTACGGGTCCATGATCGCAAGGGACTCGGGACTCATTCAATTCAACAGCAACTACAACATCGTGGATGCGTCCCAGCTCCAAACCGACGATTTGGATGGAACTCACAGCTTCGATGTGACGGATGAGACCTCCACTTCCTTTGGCTACCAACTCACGAGCGGTGAATTGACCATGGACGGTGAAATCAGCGTCGATTTTCAACAAACCGGGGGCGAGCTCCACGGCACGAACACCCTCAGCGGTATCTACGATTGGGCCGGTGGATACTGGGTGGCCAGCGTCGACGGAGACACCACCACCATCGACTCCGAGGGCACGCTGATCATCCGCCCCTCGGGCGGCTCCATCGCCTATTTCTTCAATCGCGACATCATCAATGAAGGCACCGTTTATTGGGCCGACGCCAACCTGAACACGAACAGCAACGGCTCGTTTTCCAATCTCGGCACTTTCAACGATCAGCTCGACCAGAACCACGCCTTCAGTGGCGGCTCCGGCTTCACCAACTCCGGTTTCTACCACAAGGACGGTAGCGGCACGACAGACATTCAGACGAGCTTCGTCCACGAGGGGACCCTCAACCTCAACGCAGGCGTGATGCAACTCAGCGGCTCTGGATCAATTGACGAATACAGCATCGTCAATCTCGGCGACCAAACGAAGCTCTCGCTGATCTCCGATTTTTCGATCGCCAACCTCGGCAGTTTCTACGGCAACGGCACCCTCGCGATCGAAGGCGGCACGACGAGCGCGGAAGGCTCATTCTACGCCGGTGAACTCTTGTTGGCGAACGGCGTCCTGGTTGGTAATCACGACATCGGTTCGACCATGGCGTGGCAGTGGGGCACGTGGGGCGCGGGCACGACCACGATCGGCTCTACGGCCGTCTTGAATATCACCGGACTCGGCACCCATACCATGAGCGACCGCCACGTGGTGAACGACGGCACGATCAATTGGCTATCCAGCGGCGGCGGGTTGGGGTTGAACCACGCGAGCACGATCACCAACAACGGCCTTTTTAACGACAACCTCACACTGGAATATCCCTCCGGTGAAATCGTGTTTACTTCTATGGGTGGATTGGGGTCGTTCACCAACAGCTCGAGTGGCACCTACCGCAAAAGCGGGGGGAGTAGCTCGATCTATCTCATTCCCTTTCACAACCATGGCACGATCGACGTGGACGCCGGATACCTCTCCTTGGTCGGCGGCGGCACTTTCGGGTCGACCAGTTCCGTGACCGTCGCGGAGCAATCCAGTCTCCAATTCGTATCCGACTACGTGGTCGAAGACGCCGCCTCTCTCCAAGGGTCGGGACAATACCTGATCGGCAATGAATCCACTGTTTCACTGACCGGCACAATATCGGCGGAAGGTGGGATGATCGTATCCGATTCCACGCTGACCGGTGATCATGACATCGAATCCGCGCTCACGTTTTACGAAAGCTCCTGGGAGTCGGGAGAGTCGACCGTGAGTTCCACCGGACAACTTCATTTCACCAGCAGCGCGGAAAGCGCCTCCCCCAACAAGCTGGTCCAGCGCACAGTGACGGCGTCAGGTAGCACCGTGTGGGATGCCAACGACCTCCAACTCAACTCCGATAGCTCCTTTTCCAATCAAGGCACCTTCAGCGATGAGGCCGCCGCGAACTCAACAGACACCGTGAGCATCTACACGGCTCTCGGCAATGCCGGGTTGTTCACCAACACCAGCAGCGGCACCTACACCAAAACCAGTTCCGGCACGACCGAGATGGCGGTTCTTTTCAACAACGACGGGATGGTGGACATCCAGTCCGGTGCCCTGCTCATCATGCACGGCGGCACCGCCTCTTCCACGGGTGTCTTCAAAGTGGCGACGTCGTCCGAACTTCACTTCAACGACGACTACATCCTCGATGACCTCGCCAGCCTTACCGGCGACGGCAATTACTTCATCGACGGCGGCGAGCTCACCACCAGTGGTATCCTTTCCGGTAATCTCACCACCAACGGCGGCGACATCAACGGCCCCGTGACGGTCGCCGGCCAACTCATCTTGAACACGGGCGGCCTGGTCGAAGGCAACGACCTCACCGTGGGCACCACCGGTTCCCTCTTTGTCAACGAGTCTTCCGATATCTTCCTCGATGATATGACGCTGACCGTGGAATCCTTCGGTTACGTGCAATGGAACGCCGCCGATATCTACCTCACCGACACCGCTCAAATCATCAATCATGGTGAGATCAGCATCACCACCCCGATCAGTATCGCGCCGGGAGATTCCATTGCAGCGCAAACGCTCGTAAACAACGGGACTCTGGCCAAGACCTACGGCTCGGGTCGGACCACCATTGCGGTGCCGTTGGAAAACAATGGCACGATCGATATCGAAAACGGCGTGCTGGTTTTGACCGCCGATGCCACGCTCGCATCCGGCAGCGCAGTCAAGTTAGGCTACGGCGACCTTTACATTCCACCGGCGACGTTCGAAACCGCGGTGGTCATCGAGGAACCGAGGAGCGAAGAATACTTCGACGACCACGAACTGGTGATAGCCGGTGGCACCACCACGGCACCGGACGCATCCATCTTCGAAGGCGACGGTTTGCTGGTGGTTGAAGGCGGCACACTCGAAATCGAAGGCAACCTCGCGGTTGATCTCGTGCTCGAGGATGGCACCCTTGACACGACCGGGTTGGAAATCGCGCGCGGCCTCGAAATATACGGCGGCTCCATTGCTTCCGGCAGCAAAATCTCCGTTCTCGCGGAGGCCGAAGCCCTGATCGAGACCGCCACTTTGGAACTCACCAGTTCCACCATCACCATCGAGTCAGGAGCTTTACTCGACTGGACGGCGGGAGATATCGACACCCTCGGTAACGACTCCGGGTTTATCATCGACGGGCTCATGACCGCACAGAGTGACAACACCCTGTCCAACGATCTCGGCAGCGGTGGATTCCTTGTCATCAATGGCGATTTCCGCAAAACCGGTGGCACTGGCACCACCACGCTCGACGTCCACGTCGCGGTCGACGGCGGACGCTTTGAAGTGCATACCGGCACCGTAGATCTCATCGACAGCGGCGGGTTCAATAGCGCGCTTTTCGACGTCTGGGCCGGGGCCACCTTGAACTTCGATAACCCATCCGGTTTGTTCATATTCGGCGACGCCGACACCACCTTCCAAAACGGTGGCACGGTTAATTTCAATGCCGGCACCTTCTCGGTGCCTGATGCGATCAATTTTGGCCAACACGCCACCCTCTCGGGCGGCAGTCTCCTTACCAACACTGACTTCGCACTCTCCGGAAACCTCACGTGGACCGGTGGATCGATCAACTCGGATTCGACCGTCATCACCACCGCGGGAACTCTCGAACTCGCTAACAGCGTGACCAACGCCGTCGACACCGACTTCACCGTCGAAGGCACCCTCGCTTGGACCGCTGGTGACATCGCGGTGACCGGTGGCCTCACGATTGCCGAAAGCGGCCAGTTCCGCATCGAAACCGACGGCACTTTTTCTTCCGTCGAGTCCACTTACGCTATCGCCAGTGACGGCGCAGTCATCAAAACCGAAACGTCGGGCATCACCAATTTTAACGTCCCTCTGAATGCAAAGGGCTATCTGGAAGTTCAGACCGGCACGATGAATCTGAACGCTGGCGGCTCCCTGAAGGATGCGACCGTGGACATCTGGTCGGACTCGACCCTCAACATTAACGACGGGTTCAATTTCGATAACGGCGTAGTCGTCACCAACGGCGGTAACCTCAATCTCACCGCCGGCACTTTCACGCTCAACGACTCGGTTAATCTCGGCGCGCATGCCACCGTCTCGGGCGGCACCGTCGCCGGCACCCACAGCATTACCGGTCGGATCAACATGACCGGTGGCACCCTCGACAGCGCGGGCACCACCACGATCGACGCCGACGGCAGCCTCGGTCTGGCCAATCCTTCCGGCAACACCATCAACCGCGAGATCAACGTCTCCGCAGACGGCGAACTCGCGTGGAACACAGGCGACCTCAACCTGAGCGTTCCCCTCGATCTCGACGGCGATCTCACCATCGGCACCGATGGCACGTTGGCCAACACCGGCTCGGCCGAGATCTACGTGGGGAGCACCGGAGCGATCGTCAAAACCGGTGGCAGTGGCACCACAACGATCGACGTGCCGGTCATCAATCACGGCACGCTGCTCGCGGAATCGGGCACCCTTCACTTCGGCAGCACGGTGGACATGATGGGCACCCTCGCCCTCGGGTCGGGCACCATTACGTTCGCCTCGCCCATCGAATTCGGCACGTCCTCCAAGCTCGCGGGCAACGGCACCTTCACCGGCGACGTTGAAATCAAGGGTGCGATCGCTCCCGGCAACAGCGTGGGTTCGCTCAACATCGTCGGCGATCTCACGTTGGCGTCCTCCGCCAACTCACTGTTCGAGATCGATACCGCCGCCTCCCCGATCCAAGCCGACTTGGTCTCGGTCTCCGGCAACCTCACGCTCGACGGAAACCTCAGTTTGGACTTTCTCGCCTCGGTCGACCCCATCACGACCGACATGTTCACGATCTACACGGCGGCCAACCTCACCGGCACCTTCGCCAACATCGCCAATGGCAACCGTCTCTACACGGCCGACCTGCAACGTTCATTCGTGGTCAACTACGGCGCGTCGAGCGTCTTCGACGCCAATAGCGTGATCCTGAGCAACTTCGAGTTTACCCCGGTTCCCGAGCCCTCCACCTGGGCGCTCATGATCACCGGATTGAGCCTCATCGGCTGGAAGACCCGCCGCCGCCGTCGGTCGTAACCAGGCGAGCGGAGCCGAGGATCGCGCGCCCCGCGGCACCGTCACACTGTGGCACCCCGAAAAGCTCGGGGATTTTTTCGGTCATCGAGACCGGCTGCTAAGCTGCGCCCGCGCCCTGGTCTCCCGCTTCACTGAGAATCAGGTCGATCGCTTCGACCCACCCGTAGGGTCCCCGCCCGCCGATGCGTTCCATGCCGTCGATGCGCAGATTCGCCCAGGTCCCGTCCTCGCGTGCGACCAGAAACGGTCGCGTCACCGCGGCCAGCAACGGCGCATCATTGGCACTGTCGCCCAGGCCAATGGATTTGACCGGTCGTTCATACGCCCGCTCATAAAGTTCCAGGATCGTTTTAACGGCCTTTCCTTTGTCCGTGCCCGCCCCGGTGACGGTATGAAAGCGCCCACCGTGACGGCACTCCAACCCTTCGGCGGCAAACTCGTCCCGCAGCAGATTCCACGTTTCGTGCGGCAGTTCCTCGATCAAAGTTTCGCTGTAATCACGTTGGCGGGCCCGATGGGCGGCTGACGGACTGAGGCCCGTGAGTTCAACCAGTTTGGCGTCGTCAATGTCGCGATAGCCCAACAACGGCAGTCCCGTTCTGGCGCGCACGCGTGCCAAACGCGCCTGCACTTCATCGAGGCGCAATCCGAGGACCAGCACGCGCCGGCCCGGCTCGCCGGGAGCTTCATCCCAGTGTCCAGTCGGCAATCCGGCGGAGTCCGGCACGATAATGGCCGCGCCGTTCTCCACGATACTGGGGATGGAGCGAATGCCGAGCTCCTGCCGCAAGGCCCGCTGCTCCGTCGCCGTCTTGGACGAGCAGAACACCACGGGCACGCCCAATTCGCGCAAGCGCAACATGGCCGGCCGCGCGATCGCGGGAGAATAATTGCTCCAGTCCAGCAGCGTTCCATCCAGGTCGGTGAATACCAACCACGGACTACCGTGATCAAAGCACGTGGTCATGCGGACGAAGACGACGTCGAGGCGGCGGCGGGCGCGGAAGCAGTGGCTCCCGGCGCGACCGTGGTGTGGGTTTGACCCGACACCTTGATCACGGCGCTGGCTTTGTCGCCGAAGACATTGAAGTCCATGCGATCAAGACTCTTGTAGACGCGCATGGGTGCCAGTTGATCGCCTTCCTTGAGGTAGTGGCGACGTTGCAGGTCTTGCTCGATTTCCTCGCGCAGAGACTCGGGGCACAGTCGGGAGTGATAGATGGTGCTCAGGGAGGCCGCGATCATGTCCTCGACATGTTCATCGCCCTTGGACTCATGCAGGTGGGGATTCCGCGACTCGATTTGGCTGATCTTGACCTTGTGGTGCATGTCACTCGCGGGGGCCGACGCATCATCCCCTTCGCCCAGAATCGCTCCGTATTTTTCCAACAAGTGCACGTAGTGAAATGTCTCGACCGCGTAGCCCGTGGCGTAGTCGATGCCCATCGCCAGCTCGACGGTGAGAGCGTGTTCGCCGGCGTTGCCGGTCTTGACGATCTCGGTCTCGAAGCCGGTGTGATGCCCGACCAACCGGTTGAGAAACATGTTGGAGTGGCGCGAACTGCGGCCCCATTTGGCGAAGTAGAGCGAATTTTCCACGACCTTTGGTTTCGAATGCCAGGAAATGCGCACCATGGAATAGTCGCTCTGGTTGATGTGAAACCCGGCGGCGTATTCCTTCACGTATTCGTTTACCGCGCCCGGGAAGTAGTTGTCGCTGTCGACGAAACCGACGTATTTGCGACCCATCAATTTGGCGAGGATCGTTCCCATGATCATGCCCTCGGCCTTGCCGTTGCGCACCAAGTCCTTGTCGTCGAGGATCTCGGTGTAGCCGGCGGCGGCAAACGCCGCCGCGATCCCCGGGTCCTTCTGGTGCACCACCACCACCTGTTTACGCGTGAACCGGCAGTAGTTTTTGATGGCTTCCTGTTCGAGGTAAAATTTGTCGACCGGCTCCCGCGGGCTGTTGGATACCACAATCACCAAACAATCGTGCGGTATGCCCACGAGCACGCCTTCGATGAGTTTCAGCCGTTCGTTGCGCACGGGCACCACGATCGCCATCTGCCGCTCGATCGAATTGATCGCCTCCGAGGACACGCGACGCACCACGGAATCTTCTTCTTCCTGCGTGGCCGAGTCGGGGCCAGCGTCGAGTTCATAGACTTTTTGCAGGCCGTAGATGCGAACTGCACCCAGACGCTCGAATTCACGGGGGGATTCAATCCGCATATGATGACACCTCTTGGTTGACGATCGGCAGCCCCTTTTCCGGGCGACCAACCAATAAATTGGAATGAGAACGATGCATAATAGCCTATTCAGCAGATTGGGTGCCAGCGGCCTCCCCCCCGCCGTCTAAATCCCCTTGCGCTTACCTTCGTAGCCTCTGTTCTGATACACGGACATGGCATCGGAATCCCCATCAGCAAAGGAGGCAATCCTGCCACCCAGAGACATTTCCGCGTTGGTCGAGGCGGAGTTGACCCGGTTGCTTTACCGCTCCGCCGGATTCGGTCTTTTCTCCAACTTCGCCCTCGCCGTGCTGCTGATCTTTGGCACGTGGAGTTATTTCACGGATTCGTTTCCTTGGGTCTGGCTCGGGGCCCTGCTGTTGGTCACCACGGTGCGCACTTTCGGCTACCGGAGCTTTTTTAAACAGACTCCGCCGGACGAAGCCCTCCCGCGCTGGCGACGACGCTTCATTTGGGAGGTCGGCGTCACCAGTTTATTGTGGGGCCTTGGCGGGTGGTATTTCATGGGGATGGACGCGATACTCCCAAAAATCCTCGCGGTCCTGGCCGTGGGTGGCCTCAACTCCGGAGCCGCCCGCTCCTTGTCCTCGGTCAAGTTGGCCTACCCCATCTACGCCGCCACGTCCCTCGGCCCCATTTTGGTTCAGTTTTTCATGTGGCAGGAATCGGGCAGCCTGACCCTGGCCCTGTGTGTGGTTGTCTACGCAATGTTTCTGACACGGATCGCAACGTCGCACCGACAGGATTTGGTCAAGCTGCACGGCCTTAATTTTGAGAAGGAAGCTCTCGTCGAAACCTTGAGTGTCGCCAAAGACCGGGCGGAAGCCGCCAATCGGGCCAAAAGCGATTTTCTCGCCATCATGAGTCACGAAATCCGCACGCCCATGAACGGTGTGATCGGCATGCTCGACATCCTGCGGCACAGCTCCCCCACCCCCACCCAGGCGCAGCAAATCGAAATTGCCGCCAATTCCGCCGATTCACTCCTGCGCCTCCTCAACGACATTCTCGACCTTTCCCGCATCGAGGCCGGCGAGTTGGAATTCGAAAACGTGGAATTTGATCCGCACCAGCTGGTCGCCGAGGTCATCGCCCTGCTCTCCGCCCAAGCCACCGCCAAACACATCGATATCCACTCCTCACTCGATGACCACGTGCCGACTCGCGTCGACGGGGATCCCCTGCGGTTGCGGCAGGTGTTGGTCAACCTCGTGGGCAATGCCATCAAGTTCACGGAACGCGGCTCCATCGATGTCACCGTGCGCGGTCAGCCCAGAGCCAAAGGATCCGCGCCGACCGCTCGTTTGGCGTTCGCCGTGTCCGACACCGGCATCGGCATACCCGCCGACTCCCTCCACCGGTTGTTCAAGAACTTCAGTCAGGCCGACACGTCCACCACGCGACGCTACGGCGGCTCCGGACTGGGATTGGCCATTTCGCAACGACTCGTCAGACATATGGGCGGGAATATCACGGTCGAAAGCACGCCGGGCAAGGGATCGAATTTTTCCTTTGAAATAGACCTTCCCGTTGTCGGCGAACACGAGGAAGCCTTATCCGCCCCCGCCGATTCCACCGTGCGATCGCCCCGCGGGGTGCGCATCCTCGTCGCCGACGATGATGCCGTGAACCACATCGTCATTCGCAAGATGATGGCCTTGCTCGGTTACGAAGTGACCGCTGTGCGCGATGGCAAAGAAGCCGTCGCCCGAGCCACCGCTGAGACTTGGGATCTCATCTTCATGGACATTCAAATGCCCGTGCTCGACGGCCGCGCCGCCACCAAACAACTGCGCGCCCTTCCCGCCAACGCCCACACGCCCATCATCGCACTCACCGCCGGGGTGATGCAGAATGAGAAAGAGGATTATTTGGCCAGCGGGTTTACCGCCGTGCTGGAGAAACCACTGAAACGCTCGGCACTCGCGGAATGCCTCGAGAAATGGTTGCCGGTTTGACGGACGCCAGCGGGTGACTTGGAGTAGCGGCCTATCGCCGCTATGACCGCACCAGCCAAACCCAAAAAAGTCGCTCTACTCACCGCCGGTGGGCTCGCCCCTTGTCTCAGCTCCGCCGTCGGCGGCCTGATCGAACGCTACACGGAAATCGCCTCCGATATCGAAATCATCGCCTACCGCGGTGGTTACAAAGGCCTGCTCCTGGGCGACAGCTACGTTGTCGGCCCCACCGAGCGCGCCAGCGCCGGAATCCTCCATCGCCACGGCGGCAGCCCCATCGGCAACAGCCGCGTCAAACTCACCAACGTGAAGGATTGTGTGAAACGCGGGCTCGTCGCCGAGGGTCAGGATCCGCAAAAAATCGCGGCCGACCAACTCATCAAGGACGGCGTTGACGTGCTCCACACCATCGGAGGCGACGACACCAATACCGCCGCCGCCGATCTCGCCGCCTACCTGGCCAAGCACGACTACCCGCTCACCGTCATCGGCCTCCCCAAGACCATCGACAACGATGTCTTTCCCATCCGCCAATCGCTGGGGGCTTACACCGCCGCAGAGCACGGCGCCCGCTTCTTCCGCAACGTCGTGGCCGAGCACAACGCCAACCCGCGCATGCTCATCATCCACGAAGTCATGGGACGCAATTGCGGCTGGCTCACCGCCGCCACTGCCGAAGCCTACCGCAAGTTGCTCGATCTCGAAGCCTTCGTGCCGGGCCTGGGTCTTACCCGCCAGAATCTTGATGTGCACGGCATTTTCATCCCCGAAATGGCCCTGGACCTCGAAGCCGAGGCCACGCGCCTGCGCGCCGTCATGGACACCCACGACAACGTGAACATCTTCATCAGTGAGGGCGCCGGTCTCGACAGTATCGTCGCCGAAATGCAGGCCCGCGGCGAAGAGGTCCCGCGCGACGCGTTCGGTCACGTCAAACTCGACGCCGTTAATCCTGGCAAATGGTTCGGCGAACAATTTGCGCAAATGATCGGAGCCGAAAAAGTCCTCGTCCAAAAAAGCGGCTACTACGCCCGCGCCGCCCCGGCCAATCAGGCCGACCTTGATCTCATCAAGGCCTGCGTGGATGTCGCCGTCGACTGCTCCCTGCGTCGCGAAGGCGGCGTCATCGGTCACGACGAGGATCAAGACAACGTGCTGCGGGCGATCGAGTTTCCGCGCATCAAAGGCGGCAAGCCGTTCGATCCCGCCACCCCATGGTTCACCGCCATGTTGGCCGATATCGACCAGCCCCTGGGTGCGACCGTCGAGACCTCGCACTGATTTTACCGCCCCCGATTTCAAGGGGAATAACTTCGACGCATGGACCTTCTCAAGGCCATGCGTCTTTTTTTCGTCTGCGTCATCCTCCTCGGCTCCGTCGTCACCCTGCCCGCCGCCAGCCTGCCGGTGGGCCCCGAAAACACTGCGCCCGCGCAACCCGGAACGATGGCTCCGGCCGTTCCCGTGCAAACCCCCGAAGGCACTGCCGTGGATTTGCTCGCATTGGTCCGCGAGCAACCGACCGTGCTCATCGTGTATCGCGGTGGTTGGTGTCCGTTTTGTTCGGCACATCTGGGAGAGATCGCCGAGTTGGAACCTGCCCTGCTTGAGCTCGGTTATCGAGTCGTCGCCATTAGTCCCGAACGGCCGGAGACGCTCAAGAAACTGCTGATGGAGGCGCCGACCGATACTCCGCATCGCCTGCTTTATTCGGACCGTGCCATGCACGCGTCGATGGGGCTGGGGCTCGCCTATGCCATGCCGACCAACCTGCAAAAGCGCTATCTGGAGCACGGCATCGACCTCGCCCCCGTGCCGGAAAGCGAGGGCCAACATTGGTTGCCCGTGCCGGCGGCCTTCATCTTCGATCGCGAGGGCGCGATTGCCTTCTCTTACGCCAATCCCGACTACCGCACGCGCGTCGATGCCGAGGACCTGCTGGCCGCCGCGCGCGCCGCCCTCGAATAACCCGTCGGCCATTTCGGCGTCGCAATCGGCGGCGCCTTCGCTTGCCTCGCGGTCAATCAGTCACCGTATGAGTCAAGTTACATCTCCTTCCGCTCCGATCGATTCCACCTCCGATCGCGGCGGCATCGGCGGCCACCCGCGTGGTCTGTCGACCTTGTTTTTCACCGAAATGTGGGAGCGGTTCTCCTACTACGGCATGCGGGCTTTGCTCGTGCTGTTCATGACCCTCGCGATCGCCGACGGCGGCCTCGGGCTCACGACCGAACGCGCCGCCGCCATCTACGGCACCTACACCATGAGTGTGTATTTGCTGGGCATTCTCGGCGGGTTCCTCGCCGACAACTTCGTCGGCTCGCGCCGCGCGGTGCTGTGGGGCGGCGTCATCATCGCCAGCGGTCACTACGCCATGGCCATGCCCACGCAGGCGACGTTCTTTCTCGGCCTCGGGCTCGTGGCCATCGGCACGGGTTTGCTCAAACCCAACATTTCCACGATGGTGGGCAGCCTCTACTCGCCCGAAGATGCCCGCCGCGACGCGGGTTTTTCCATCTTCTACATGGGCATCAATCTCGGATCGTTCCTTTCCGCCATCGCCTGCGGTTACCTCGCCCAAGCCGAGTCGTTTCGCGAGTTGCTCAGCAGCGTGGGCATCGATCCGCGCAGCTGCTGGCATTTCGCTTTCGGTGCCGCCGGCGTGGGCATGACACTGGGATTAATCACGTATGTGCGCCGCCGCCACACCCTCGCTCACGTGGGCCACGCCCCGGAACCGACCGCCGACGGTTCGCGGCCCTGGGGTAAACTCGGATTGGTAGCCATCGCTTCAGCCGTGTTGATCGGTGTCATGGTATTGGCCGACCGCTACAAAGGCATCGTGATCGGACTCTTCGCGCTGCAAATCCTGGCGATTCTATTCTTCGCCTTCCGCCCCAGCGTCGAGAGTCGACGGATCGCCGCGATCCTCGTGTTGTTCTTCGCCGCGCAGGTTTTTTGGGCATTGTTCGAACAAGCGGGTTCTTCGGTGCAGTTGTTTGCCGACCGACTGACCGACAACAGCATTTTCGGCTGGGAGTATCCGTCGGCCTGGTGGCAGTCGGTCAACGCGATCTTCGTCGTGATCCTCGCACCGTGTTTTGCGTGGCTGTGGATCAGGCTCGGGACCAAATCACCGTCGAGTCCGACCAAGTTCGCGCTCGGTCTGCTGTTCGTGGCGTTGTCCTTCGTCTGGATGATTCCCGCCGCCAAGCTCACCGCCAATGGGCTCGTCAGTCCGATCTGGCTGTTGGGATTGTTCTTCCTGCAGACCACGGGCGAAATGTGTCTGAGTCCCGTCGGTTTAAGCACCATGACCAAACTCGCACCGGCGCGACTCACCGGCCTCGTCATGGGCATTTGGTTCCTCGCGGCGGCCCTGGGCAACAAACTCGCCGGTTTGCTTGCCGGCTCTTTCGACGAAAACGATCCCGCCAGTCTGACCGACTTTTTCCTCACGCAAGCCATCTGGGTCGGTGTCGCCACCGCCGTATTGTTCGCGCTGGTGCCGTGGGTGCGCCGCCTCATGGGCGGCGTCCATTGATGGCTCCGATTTGTTCTCGTTGTTCGTTATCTTTTTCGTTCTCCCCGCTCGAAAGCGGCATCAAGAACGAAAATAAAGATAAAGCGTAACGAGAAAGAGGAAAGATGAGGACCGCCGCTATCGCCCCTGTTTCGCGAGGATTTCCTCCATCTGGTCCATGATGGCGTCCATGCGCGCCGCGGTGGAACGGTAAGGAGCCGGACTCGCCAAATCGACGCCCGCGCTTTTCACCAGTTCGTAAGGATGGTCGCTGCCGCCCGCGCGGAGGAGATTCAGGTAGGTATCCACTTTCTCCTTTTCGCCCGTCAGCACCATGTCGGCGAAGAGGTTGGCCGCCGCCATCGAGGTCGCGTATTGGAACACGTAGAAGTTGCGGTAGAAGTGCGGGATGTAAGCCCACTCGAGCGCATAGGCGTCGTCGATGAGCAGCACACCTTCGTCGTGACCGTGATAGCGTTCGAGAATCTCTCCGTAGATTTCGGTCATCTTGCCCCCGGAAATCGCGCCGCCGTCTTCCACGAGCTCGTGCGTGCGCAACTCGAACTCGGCAAACATCGCCTGGCGGAAATACGTGCCGCGCATGCCTTCGAGCGCACTGCCGAGATAGAAGATTTTTTCGTCATCGGACTCCGCGAGTTCCAGCATGTGATCGAGCAGGAGCACTTCGTTGACGACCGACGCGATCTCGGCGGTGAAGGTCGCGTAGCCCGCATTGACAAATGGCTGGCTCTCCTGGGCGAGCAACGAGTGCAGGGCGTGACCCCATTCGTGGGCGAGGGTCGAGACCGAGTCGTAGTCGTCCTGGTAGTTCATCAGCACGTAGGGGTGCACATCATACGCCGCGCCGAACATGTATGCGCCCGACCGTTTTCCCTTGGAGGGATACGCATGCATCCAGGCGGAGTTGATGCCGTGAGTGAGCTTGCCCACGTAATCTTCTCCGAGAGGCACGACCGCCGCCTCGACGATGCGCTTACCTTCCGCCAGCGGAAACGGTTTATCGAGCGACACCAGGTCGGGATAAATGTCGTAGTAACGCGGTTGGTCGACTCCAAGCATGCGACCGCGCAACCGGAAATAGCGATGCAGCGTCGGCAAAGATGCGTCCACCTCGGCGAGCAAGGTGTGATACACCTCGGTCGGGATGTTCGCGCCGTCGAGCGCACGCGCGAGCGAGCTGTCGTATTTGCGGGACTTGGCGTAAAACACATCCGCTTTGACTTTGCTGGAGTAGTTCGCGCCAAACGTCGCCTCGAACGTTTTGTAGGTGGACCAAAAGGCGTCGAAGACCGCCTTGCGATCATCACGATCGGGCAGTGCTCGCAATTTGCGATAACCCGCTTGGTCGATGGTGGCGGCGGTGCCGTCCTTCAGCACGATCGTCGGCCACGGGATGTCGCTGTTGCTGAGAATGGAATGCACGTCACGCGGACCACTGGTCGCGCTGCTCGCGTTGGCCAGAATCTCCTCCGCCTCCTCGCTGAGCGTGTGGGGACGACCGCGCAACACCTCCTCGATTTGGTAACGGTAGTCCGCCAAGCCGGGAGTGTCGTGAAGGTATGAATACACTCGATCGTCCCCCAGCGACAGCAGTTCCGGACTTTGAAAACTGGTCGCCGCACTCAGATCCGTCAGGAGTTGCTGCGCCTGCGACCGGCGTTCTGAACCGGTGGAGTCGGCCACGTTGATATCGCCCGACAGCGTGGCATAGACCAACAGCCGGTAGGCTTCCTTCAACACGGCGGTGCCTTCATCCATGAAGGTTTGCAGCACCGCGCCGCCTTCCCCCAAACGACCGCGATAAGCCGCCAGATGCGGGATGGCGGCCTTGGTTTCCTCAAGGGCTTCGCGCCAGGCTTCGGGCGAGGCGTAAAGCTCTGTAAGGTCCCATACGCCATCATCGGCGGGCATTTCTTCGGACCTCCCGGGTAACACTACGGCGGCCGTGAGGATGAGCAGGGACCAAAAATAACGTCGTTTCAGCATGGCGGACAAGGGTGCACCTCCGATGCCAAAGACAACCCATGACTCAATTTTTCGCTCTGCACCCGTCCGAATTGTCCTTTCACTGCGTTCATGCCCGTGCGTCTCCACTTTCCCACCTACATCCACTGCGAGCCTTTGCAGAAAACCGGTCTTGCCAAATTCAACGATGAACTGGCGACCGAGTGCGACCAGTTGCGCGCGTTCGACACCGACGGCCGCAAGTGGTCCGAGCAGAACTACCCCGGTGGGTATACGAGCTACGCTTCCATGAACCAGCTCCACCGCTTCTCCAGCACATTCGAGGCGCTGGAGCGGAAGCTCACCAAACACGTCAAAGCCTACGCAAAGGCGCTCGATTTTGATCTCCGGGGGGCCGATGTGCACATGACCGATTGCTGGGTCAACATGATGCCCCCGGGCACGACTCACGGCCTGCACCTGCACCCCCTCTCGTTCATCAGCGGCACCTATTACGTGCAGACTCCGGGCGGGTGTCCCGGGATCAAGTTCGAGGACCCGCGTCTGGACCGCTTCATGGCCGCACCTCCCCGTCGGGCAAAGGTCCGCCCCGAAAACGAAATCTTCGTCACCTACCCCGCCGAAGCCGGTAATGTGATCCTCTTCGAAAGCTGGCTGCGCCATGAGGTCCCCGCCAATCAGGTGACCGAGGAACGCATCTCCATCAGCTTCAACTACGACTGGCGCTAACGCCGACGCCGTTGGCGTCGGAAACCCCAATACTCAACTCTGCAAATCCCTACCCATTGTCGTCGAAGCTTCGGCATCCGAAGCGGAAATCTGCCGTTGGGATTTGGGATTTCCGACATTTGGGATTTAGCATGTCATCGTCATGCTCGTGATTCGTCGCATTGTTGACCGCCGTCGCTCCTACACCGGGCTCTTTCTCAAGGGCGAGAAACCGCGCATCTTTCCGACGGATGACGCCCAGCACGCCCGTATTCTGCAGATCTACAAACAGGACAAACGCTACCCGGACATCGTGAACGATTTCTCCCAGTTTGACCTCAATCCCCCCGCTCCGCCAACCGGTTAAGGGCCGATGGGGGCTGCGACGGAAAATATTTCGTCGCAGCTCAAATTCCATTCGTCGCAAAGATCCGCCGTTTTATCGCAGCCGCATCGCCTGAGGGCCGGACCGGTCCAACCTGTGGAGCCATGAAGCACATCGAAGTTTCTGATGACGTATACTCCGCCCTCAAGCGGCTCACCACCGACTTCAACCAAACGCCCAACGACGTCTTGGCGGGTATGCTCCACCTCCCTGTTTCGCACGCCTCGCAGGATGATCCGCTGACCACTTACCTGCTCAGCGCGAGCTTTCGCAGCAAATTCACCGATGCCGACAAATACCTCGCGATTCTCGGCTGGGTCGCGAAAGAGCATCCGGAAGAATTCGAGGAATACATCGAATCCCTCAACCGGGGTCGCCGCTACCTCAGCCTCACCCGCGAGGACATCGTCGCCCAATGCCGGCACAATCAGGCGCGCCAGATTCCCGGCACTCACTTCTGGGCCATCATGAACATCGATACGCCCACGAAGCGCCGCTTCCTGTCCCGCGTGTTGGAGTTCTGCGGCTATCGCGATGAGTTGGTGGAATTCTGCTGCAACGTAATTGGCGTGCGTCGCCCCGCCCGTCGGTTGTCGTTTGCGGCGGCCTGATTAAGTTCCCGCTCACTTCGTCCTTTCGCCCGCGCGCGGATCGGGTAACGATCCCGCGCAATTGTGAGCGCGCCTGACGACAAATCTCCGTCTGCTTCACCTCCCCCGGCCGCAATGCCGTCGGGGACGACTATTTCCGCCGGCGGTAATGCGGAAAATAAAACCCGCGATGTGCGCAACTTCGTCGCGTCGATTCGCTTCGCCGTCGAGGGTTTCTTTGCGGCCCTGAAACACGAGCCGTCGTTCCGCGAGGACCTGCTGTTCGTCATTTTGCTCGTGCCTTTCGCGATCATTCTGCCGGTCAACGCCGTTTCAACCGCGGTCATGATCGCCGCGTTGATCCTGATCATGATCGTCGAACTGCTCAACTCGGCCATCGAGTGGACCATTGATTATCTGCGACCCGAAATCCACCCGCTCGCCAAACGCGTGAAGGATATGGCGAGTGCGGCGGTGTTTCTCAGTTACATCAACGCCATCATCGTGTGGGTCATTCTGCTGTGGCCGTCCAACGCGGTCTGGCGACGCATCTCCGACTGGTTCGTCTCCACCGGTTGACCCGTTCGGCCCCTTTCGCCTCTCCCCACCCCTGCCCCACTCGATGCCCCGCCCGTTCCTCCGGTCGATTCGTCTTCTTGCGCTGACCTTTCTCGGCAGCGGTTTCGCCCTCATCTCGCCCGCCCAACCGCAACTGGCGCAGCAGAGTCGGTTCATGGCCCAACTGGCGCCGCCCCGCGCCCACTTGGCCACCCTTTCGCGCAGCGGCTACTACCTGGCCTACACCCTCACCGAAGGCGACCAGACCCGCATCGACGTAGTGGCCGTCAACCCGCCCTACCCGAAACAAAGCATCTATCTGGGCGACACCCGCGGAGCTCGCATCGTCGCCCTCGCCTGGACCGCCCCGGATCGCCTGGTATTGGCCACTGAAGACTGGGCCATCGCCACCGCCACCCTGGGCCGGGACGTGGTCGAAGTCGTTCTGGATGCATCACGATTTGAGACCATGGTCGCCGGCGATCTCAACGAGCGCGACCGCGAGAACCCGCTCAATCTCGACCGCATGCCGCGACCGCCGCGACTGCTGCACGTCGACTGGCAGGTGCCCAACCAAATCATCGTGGAAGGCGTCGCCGGCACCAACTTGCGCAACGCCGTGGCCAGCACCGCCCGCGTCGACCTCGTCTCCGGCCAATGGACGATCGTCGACGAGGTGCGCATCACTGCACCCGCCACCCGCGTGTTCGCCGATCGACTGGGCTACTACCGCCTCCAAGTCGACCGCACCCAGCTGCCGCTCACTTGGAGCCTGCGCGATCCGCCCGGCCAAGGTCACCGTCCGGGCTGGAAACTCCTCCGCCATGCGCTCCCCGAGGACCTCGCCCATTCATTCAATGCCGATACCGCCCACTTGTGGAACGATCGCAGCGTCCCGCTCGGATTTGGCGCCGATCCGTCGGTGTTGTTTTACAGTTCAAACCTCGCTCGCGACACTTTCGCCCTTCGCAGCATCAATCTCACGACCGGCGAATCGGGCGATTTTGACGTGGAGGTTGCCAGGGTCGACCTCGCGGCTCCCGTCACCGATATCGCACCCCGACCGCTCGGTCGCCACGAACGTGCGCAACGACGTAACAATCCCGCCGTTTACTACACGGATTTCAACGCCGTTCCGCCAGTTGATCCTTTGATCTATGACCGCGCCACCGGCGATCTCGTCGGCGCACGTCTCCCCCACTCCACCATCGATACTTATTGGACCGATTCGTTCTTTCAAACCCTCCAAAGTCAGCTTCAAAACGATTTTCCCCATCGCAGTGTGCAGGTCATCGATTGGGACGATGATCGCACGCGGTTTCTGCTCAACGTATCGACGACGGCCGACGACGGCCGATACATCGTCTACCACCGCGAGGAAGCCCGTTGGGTGGAGTTCCTGCGTCGCAACTCCGATATCCCGGCCGACCAATCCCATCGGGTTGAAACGACTGCGATCAGCGATGAAGTCGAGCCCCTCCTCCCCGTGCGTTTGACCATCCCCCACACACCACGGAGTAAGCATCCGCCCCTCATCTGCTACTTCCGCGACGGGCCGTGGCAACTCGCGCCCGACGCCCGTTTCGCCCCCGCGCATTTGCTGGCCGAGCTCGGGTGTCGGGTCCTCGAAATCGACTACCGCAGCAGCGCGGGCCGAGGACGGGACCTGCTCAACGGCGGACGCATCTCGCCCGACGAAGCCGCCGCCGCCGATCTTCAACGCGCCCTGGATTGGTTGCGCGACTCACAAGGCTACGCCCCAAGACAAATCGCACTCGTAGGCGAGGGATTCGGCGGTTGGCTCGCCCTGCGCGTGGCCGAGCTGCAACCGGATCGCTTCCGCTGCGTGGCCTCTCTCGACGGCTTCAACGATCTGGCGCATCTCTTCCGTTCGCCGCCGCCCCGCGAACGCATCGAAAGCGACAGTCGGGGCCTGGAACTCGCCCGCGACATGTTCGCCATGCACGACGCCATGAAGGCCGACTTTGATCGCACGGTCGAACTCGCCACCGGCGGTTCTGCCACCGATCAAAACGCCCCCGCAGCCCAACTCGCCGAGCGAGGGTTTGGCGCCGACGCCGACCCCTTCGCCGCCGCAGACAATCGTCCGCAACGGCTGCAGATCGCCCAGCGCATGCGTGACCATGACGAGCCCACGCCGGTATCCCTCCGGACCCGCTTCGCGCAGTGGTATTTCGGCGAGGCCGCCGAGAACAATCCTGCCTACGACGTGTTGGCCCACCTCGACGATTTGCGCGCCCCGGTTTTGTTGTGCGTGTCACCGGATCGTGAGGATCACACAATCGCGGCCGCCGCCAAGCTCCGGGACCGTCTCGCCCGGCTGAATCGTCCGGTCGAATACTGGGAGCTGCCGTCCGCGCCCTGGAGCCGGCCCATCTCGGAACGTCCCGAGGTATGGCTGCGCGTCGCGGAGTTTCTCAACGAAAACCTGCTCGATTTTGACGTCCAAATCGGCCCCACCCGCGAAGTCCCATGACGCTGAAAAAGCTGTGTTCCCGGGGCACGGGAAGCGCCCTGCTGTTGTTTGGCCTCGTCGCGCTGGGTGACGCTCAAAACCCCGCCTCCGCGGCACCCGACGAGGTGGTCACGCTCCCGCCGGTGTTCGTCGAACCCGCGACCCGTCCGATTCGCTGGACCTACGCCCGCGCGGGCAAGCTGGAGTTGATCACCACCCACGACCGGGCTTTTGCGCGTAGTTTCGTGCACCAATATTTCCGGCAATTGCAGCTCGTGCGCGAGATCGTGCCCGATCGCTACCTGTGGGAACCCTACCTGCCCACCCGCCATATCATCGTCGGTCTCAAAAACAAGCGGCGCGAAACCGACCAGGCGATGAGCGCCATCCTCGATCAATTGCAGCAAAAGCAAGGTGCTTCCACCGACCGCGCGAACGACAAGCAGCGTTTTCTGCCCAACCTTCGCCTTTCCGGTCACGATTCGAGCGTGGTTTTCGCGTTCCAGGACGAGGCCGAGGAAACACCGTCCAGCGCTTTCGGGGCGACTGCGTATTTCGATCGCAACTACAACCCCCGCTGGCGGTCCCATGCGGCCGAGGCCGGATTTTATTTCACGACCAACCGCCTCACCCAGTTGCTGAGTCTGCGCAGTCCCGCTCTGCCCGCATGGTTGATTGTCGGTCTCACCGGTGTCTATGACAGTTGCCGATTCGACAACGACAGCTTCACGCTGACCAACGCAACCTGGCGTTCCCCCGCCGAGGCCGACGCCCTGCGTCTCGACCCCGATCGCCCGCGCGACTTGATGGTGCTGCGAGCGTTTTTCGAGGCCCCCCCTCCCCTCGATCCGGACACCCGCCAACGCTGGCAAGAGCAGGCCACACTGTTCGTCCGCTGGGCCCTGTTCGCCGATGATGGCGCGTATCGCACCGCGCTGTGGAACTTCGTCGATGATCTGGAGCTGGCCGAACCGACCGACCCGGTTTTCCGGCAGCATTTCGGTTTCGGATTTTCGGACGCGCGGGATCGACTCAGCGCATATTTGTCCGCGGCGGTGGTTGAATCGTTCGCCGTCGCGCCGACCGAATTCGACGACGCCCCGCCCGCTGAAATCAAGCGCGCCCTGCCCGGCGTCGCTTACCTCATCCAAGGCGAGTGGGAGCGCCTCGAGACCAATTACGTGCGGCAGCACGCGCCCGCGTTGGTCGACAACTATCTCGGTCGGGCGCGGGCCACGGTTGCCCGCGCGCGAGACGCCGATGATTCCCTGGAGGTCCGGGCGCTGTCGGGATTACTTGAATACGAGGCCGACAACATCGCAACCGCCCGGGCGGATCTGGAAGCGGCGGTCGCGGGCGGCATCCAACGCCCCCGGGTGCTCCAGGTGCTGGCACAGCTGCGATACCTCGAACTCGTCGCCGCCACGCCCGCCGACCAGCCGATCGACGCCGCCAAAATCGGCGCCGTGACATTCCCCCTCGAAATGGCCCGCGACAGTTCGCCCGCCCTCCCTGAAATCTACGCCCAAATGGCCACGCTGTGGCTGAAGTCCGATGTGGATCTCACGCGCCGCCACATCGCCGACCTCGCCACGGGGGCCCGCCTCTTTCCCCAGCATCCCGCCGTGATCGGCCGCATGGCCCTGCTCCAAGCCAACCGGGGCAATGTCCGCTCGGCGCTCCAGATTGTCGACTATGCGCGCACCCGTTGCCGGGATGCGCAGTCGGCCGCCACTTATGACGAGTTGCGCGCCCAGCTGGCGAATTTCCTTCCGCCGCCCTGAGTGCGGCCGCACGGAACTCAGACCCGCCAAACCGGTCCCACTGCTGAGGTCCGCGTTTCCCTTACCCCAACTTCCAACCCGCGGACCTTTCGACCCCATGTTGCGATCCCGGCTTTGTCTTCTCTTTTTAGTCATCGCCCTTGGCCCGGCTGTGGCCCAGCGCCCTCTGATCACCTCCCACGACCTCACCGCCCTCCTGCCTCATTTGCGGTTCGAAGGCCGCCCCGTGGCCAACGCGGAGGCGCTGGCCATCAAACTCGCCCCCATGCGCACGAAGTTGGCCACCCTGTCCCGCGACGGCCGCCACCTCGCCTACACCGTGACCGACGGTCCGTATACGCGAATCGACATCCGTTCGATCGACCACCCCAGCGAGGTCCACGACGTGCAACTCGGGGACATGGCGACGGCCGAAATCATCGCCCTCGAATGGACTTCACCCGAGCGACTGGTCATCGCCACCGAAGACTGGGTGATCGGCGCCGTGGAGCTGGGCCAGGACCGCGTGCGATCGCTCATCACCCCTCGGAGTTTCAAGGTCAGGATCGGCGGACGGGCCTTGATCACGCGGAGACGCGAGGAAGATCCCTACCAAACCTACGAAATGGATCGCCCCGCGAGACTGCTCAATCTCGACTCCCAACTTCCCGATCACGTGATCATCGAAGGCGTCGCCGGTGACAGTATTCGCAACGCGTTTCTCGTGACGGCTCGGCTCGATCTCGCTTCCGGCGAATGGAAATACCTCGACGAAGTGCGCATCACCACCCCCGCGATGCGCACCATCTCCGACCGCACCGGACGCATTCGCCTGCAGGAGGACCGCACCACCCTGCCCTTCCAATGGCAAATCCGCGTGCTCGATGCCGAGGGCCGTCCGCAACGCTGGCGTGATCTCGAAGACGTGATCGCGCCGGAAATCGCCGCCACGTTTGAAGCTCCGCCGGATCAACTCTGGTCGCGCCGCAGCATTCCCCTCGGTTTTGCCGCCGATCCCAACCTGCTCTACTACACGTCCAACGCCGCATCAGATACCTTCGGCGTCTACGCCCTGGATCTGACCACCGGGCAGCGCACCGACTTTGCGATAACGAGCAACGCGCTCGATCTGGTCGATCCCGCCGCGGAAATCTCCCCGCGGGCCATCGGCCGCACCGAGCGGTTCGTGCGCGCCGAAAACGCCGCCGTTTATTACACCGATTTCCGGCCACGACTTCCCCCCTCGCCGTTGGTGTTGGACCGCGCCACCCACGCCGTCGTCGGGGTGCGCACGCAGGATTTTGAATCGGGCGTGCAGTGGCTCGACGATGCCCTCGCCTCCGTGCAGAACGAGATCAACACCCAGTTTCGCGGTCGACATGCCACCATTCTGAACTGGGACGATGCACGGACGCGTTACCTCGTTCACGTGGAATCCCGCAGCGATCCCGGTCGCTACTTCATTTACGATCGTGCGGACCAGCGCTGGATCGAGCAGCTGCGCCAAGCCCCGCGGCTGGAGCCCGGCACCCTGCACCCCACCATCGCGTTCGCCACGCAGGCCCCGGATGGCCGACGTATCACCGGCCAGCTCACCTCCCCGCGGACGCCGTTGCTCAAAAAACCGCCGCTCCTGGTGATGTTCGCAGATGGTCCCTGGCAGACCGCTCCCCAAGGCTTCTCCGGTCCCGTGCAAATGTTGGCCGAGTTCGGCTGCGCCGTCTTGCAGCTCAACTATCGCGGCACCGCCGGATTGGGCCGTGAACTCCTGTTGGGGGCGCGCGAAGCCCCCGATCAAGCCACGGCCAGCGATGTGGCCGCCGCGTTGGATGAACTGGCTCAAAGCCACCCCTTTGACCGCAAACGCGTGGCCACGATTGGTGTCGGTTATGGTGGTTGGCTCGCCCTGCGCACCGCTCAACTGCTGCCCGATCGCATCCGCTGCGTCGTGTCACTCAATGGATTCAACAACATCGACCGCCTGCTTGAAGCTCCACCGCCTCGCGAACTCCCCGAAGGTCGCAACCGCAATCTCGAACTGGTGGAAAACGCGGTCAACTACCTCGACCAAGCCAACTCTACTCTGAGCTCGTTTGCAAAATCGGCGGAGGAGTCCGATCCGCGCAATCTGCCGGACGGAACCGTCGAGGAGGAAGACGACACCGAGGTCAATTTGTTTACCCCCGAAGGCCGGGCCTCAACTCGCTTGCAGTCCTTTGATCGCGACGCCGCCTCCAACGCGGAAAGCGAAGGGGCCATGTGGGAGGACGTATATTGGGCCAACAAGGCCCGCTTGGACGCCATGTTGGTCATGCAAGACGCGATTGAAGTCACCCCCGTGCATCCGCGTTCCGTCTTTGCCCGGTGGTATTTCGAGCCCCTTATCGATCACCGGGAGTCGCTTTCGGTGCTCAACCATATCGACGACTTGAAAGCCGAAGTGTTCATCGGTCAGGAGATCCACAACCCCCACGCGCCCACCGCCGACGCCACCGCCCTGCGACGAGCGTTGGATGCCGCCCGCAATCCACCCGACTACTGGGAAATTTCCGCTCACGCGTGGAGTCGACCTATCGATCAACAGCCCGAAGTGTGGCTGCAAGTGGCGCGGTTCTTTAATGAGAATCTCTACAACTTCGACGTCCAGGTCGGCACCGCCGTGGAAGTGAAGGAGGACACGCGATGAAGATCTTCATGCGCGGTCGCGGACGGCGGCTCTCCCTCATCCTTTCCTTGCTCGCCTGCTCCGCCGGGGCTCAGTTTCCCGGCAGCCCGCCACAGGCTGGGCCGGGTCAAATAGATCGCTTCGATCCCCGCCCGTCCCCTTCCGCCGCGCCCGAGGGCGATGCCGTCATGCTCCCCCCATTTATCGTGGAGCAAGGCACTCGCACCAAGGTGTGGTATTACCTCGAAGACACCGACTTGGAAATCCTCTCCACCGGCTCCGATCTTGCGGCCCCTGAATTCGCCCGCAACTACCACCGCCAGAAACAGATTTTGGCGCGTTTGATCCCCGAAAAATACCTGTGGAAAAGCGAATTGCCTCAAATCCTCATTCTCGTGGAGGACGAGGAAGGCACGCAGCTGAGCGACAATGCCCTGCGCGATTTTTTCAAAGCCCAACGCGAGCAAGCCGCTGCATCCGGCCGCTACGTCCGCTCCATTCCCAACCTGCGTCTGGTTGACCGGGATCGCACGGTGGTCTTCGCCACCCACCACCTCCAGAGCCGCCCCGAATACGACTTCGGTCAGGTGTTCAAAACCGATAGTTTCAGCCAAGTGGACATCGCAATCGCCGCCGAGCGCGACCGCCTCAATCTCGTGTTCACCACCGACCGCATCGGCTTCCTCCTGGGCAATCGGGCACCTACACTGCCCGCGTGGTTCGTGCACGGATTTGTCGAGCTTTACGCCCGCAGTGCCATCAGCACGCAGTCCATCTCCATCGAATCAAATCATTGGCGCTCGCCGGCCGACATCGAAGCACTGCGGCTCGAGTCCGACTATCCCCGCGAGATCATTCCCTTCCCGCGCTTTTTCGAGCTCAACCCCACGGATCTCTCGGGCGCTCCACTCCGTGCGTGGCGCGAACAAGCCGCGCTGATGGTGCGGTGGGCCATGTTTGCCGATGACAGCGCGCATCGCGACGCTCTCTGGGCCTACATCGACCGTTGCGAAGTCGCCGGCCGCACCGAACGCAGCTTCACCCGCTCCTTCGGTTTCGACTACGCCGAGGCGCGCGACCGCGTCAGTGACTTTCTGACGGAGGCTCTGACTCAGCCTGTGGTCCTGCCCATCGAGGGATTGGAAGCGCCGCCCGACTACCGGCAACGACGCGCCACGCCGTTGGAAGTCGCCCGCATGCGATCCGAGTGGGAACGCCTGGAGGTTGACTACGTGCGTCGGCAGCATCCCGCCCTGTTCGATTCCTACCACGGACAAGTGATGGCCACACTCGAGCCCGCTCGACGCAAACTCTCCGACACGCGCGAACTCGATGCCATCTCGGGACTACTGGAATACGACCTGGGCAACATGGAAACGGCCCGCAGTCAGTTGGAATCCGCCATCGGCCAAGGCGTGGATCGCCCGCGCGCCCTGCAAGTGCTGGCGCAGCTCCGCTACGACGAGCTGCGCAGCCGACTGCCCTCCGACGCTCACCTGACCCTCGAACAAATTGGTCCCATTCTCTATCTGTTGCGTGCGACCTTGGAACGCGACCCGCCGTTGCCCGAAGCGTATGCGCTGTTCGGCCTCGTGTGGATGGAGTGCGAATCGCCCCCCAGCGCCATCGACCTCAATCACCTCCTGACCGGAGTGCGCTATTTCCCCGAGCAACCGGCCGTGATCGCGCGCACCGCGATCGTGCTCGCTGCCCAAGGCCATCTCGACCGTGCCGTCGGCGTCATCAATCACGGACTTTCGTTTGCCCCCGACGAAGCGACCCGACGCACCTACGAAACGCTCGGCCGCAAGCTCGAGGCAGCGCTTCAGACGGCGCGGTGAACCAGCCCCACTTCAGCGCGCTCGCGCCATCAGTCCGAGCCCGAGCAACAGCATGATGAGGTTCGGCGCGAGTGCCGCCCACATCGGCTCCAGCATGCCGCGCGATCCCATCGCCGTGCTGATTTTGAACAGCACAAAATAGATCACGAAAAGTCCGATCGACTTGGATACACCCACCGCTGGGTTCACGCGCACACCGGAAACCGCAAAAGGAATGGCCAGGGAAATGATGATCAACGGCCCCAGCGTTTCCGCCAACAAGCCGAAGTAACGGACCGCGTATTGTTTAAGTTTGGGACTGTCCTCGGTGCGGTGAAAAGCAATCACGCGTTCCAATTCAAAAAACGACAAATCGTCCGGTTTTTGGTCAAAAACGAGCATCAGCGCAGGGTCTTCCCGATAATGCGTTACGACCTTTTCGTCGAACGCCAACGTGCGTTGCACCTCCCCCGTATCGGGATTGATCCACGTCTCCCGACCATTGAGAAACACCCACCCACCGCGGGTGGTATCAAACCACGCTTCCCGCGCCTGCATGCGGGTTTTTTCCCGGCGCTCCGCGTCCAGTTCCGTGACCACGACACCGTAACCTCGATTCGTATAGCGGCTGTAGCGATTCATGAACCACACCCGATTCTCCCGCCGATTGTCAAAAGCCACCGAGTTCACCGCCTCCACCTGGTCCACGCGTTCCACCACGCCCTGCCCCCGCACCCGCAGGTCCTGCAAGATCGAGCGCGAGGTTTCCACCGACCACGGGATCACCGTGCCGTTCAGATACCACGTCACGCCGCACAACATCACACCCGCGACCCAGATCACCCGCGTGATGCGCCCAAACCCCAGACCCGCCGCCCGCATCGCCGTGATTTCCAGATTCCGATGCAGACGCCCTAGCGTGTAGAGCAACGACAACAGCAGCGACAGCGTCAGCACCAGCGACAGGAAACTCGGCAACCGCACGAGGTAGTAAAAAATGATATCAATGCCCCCCGCGCCGGCATCGAGCAGGTCCCCCAAATCGTCATACATCGACTGCATCAACAACAGCCCCATGGTCGCGCCCAACACCAGTCCGAGCGACCCCAACCACTCCCGTAAAACGTAGCGATCGATGAGCGTCATACGACCGGACTTTCCGCCGTCCCTTCAGCATCGGATAACGCCTTATCCGCCGGGGTCATCGTCCAACCCGTGATACCATAAAGCAGCGATATGCACGGATTGATCAGGTTCAGAAACGCGAACGGCAGATAAGCCAAAGGAAACACTCCCAGCGTCGCGAACATGTAGGCTCCGCACGAATTCCACGGGATCAGCGGCGAGGTGATCGTGCCGCCATCTTCCAAGCACCGGGACAGGTTTTTGGGATGCAGCCCCATCTTGTCATAAGCTTCTCGATACATGCGCCCGGGCACCACGATCGCGAGGTATTGATCGGCCGCCAGCACGTTGATGCCAAAGCTGGTCGACAGGGTGGCCCCGACCAAGCCGCCGCGTGTTTTCGCCAAACTCAGAATCGCCCCCGCCAATCGACCGAGCATGCCGGAGCGCTCCATGACCCCCCCAAAACACATCGCGCAGAGGATGATTCCAATCGTGCCATACATACTGCTCATGCCGCCGCGAGTCAGCAGATCGTCCACCGCCGCGATACCGGTTTCCGATGCGTAGCCGTCGTAGGAAATCGTCAACACTTCGGCGAGCGTCGCCCCTTGAAAAAGCGTGGCGCCGATTCCCGCCACCACCGCACCGAGCACCAACGCGGGCAGCGCCGGCACGCGGGCAATCACCAGCCCCAGGACCAACAACGGTGGGACCAAAAGCCACCGCGAC
The DNA here is from genome assembly GCF_029023725.1 of Synoicihabitans lomoniglobus. Lineage (GTDB taxonomy): Bacteria > Verrucomicrobiota > Verrucomicrobiia > Opitutales > Opitutaceae > Actomonas > Actomonas lomonigloba. The sequence goes on along the minus strand of NZ_CP119075.1, from coordinate 782,956 downwards.
AGATCAAACGCTCCGGTAACCCCGTTCGTAATTTCCGTGATCGATCCCGCATCCACCGTGCCGTCGCCATAGCGCAACCCCAGCAGCCAATACAAAATCAGCGCGATCACAAAACTGGGGCCGGTGGTATACGCCATATGACGCACATGTTCGAACAACTCTGCTCCCGCCACGCCGGGCGCGAGGTTGGTCGTATCGGACAACGGCGACATTTTATCGCCAAAATACGCCCCGGAAATGATCGCGCCCGCGACCATCGGCAACGGGATTCCCAAGCCTTGCCCCACCCCGATCAACGCCACCCCCACCGTGCCCGCCGTCGTCCACGAACTGCCCGTTACCAGCGATACAATCCCGCAAATCAAACACGTCGCGAACAGAAACGCCCCGGGGGTTAAAAGCTTCAGTCCCGAGACAATCAGCAGCGGCACCACGCCACTCGCGATCCACACGCCAATCAGCACGCCCACCACCAGCAGGATCAACACGGCGCCAAGCGACAGCATGATGCCTTGCAGAAAACTCTGATGAATCGCAGGCCAACGCAGTCCCAGACGTCGGGCCATGATTGCGGCCACCACCGTGGCGGCCAGCAACGGAATCTGCACCGGTATCCACGTCTGTAATACCGTGCCGAAATAGGGCACCCGGGCCAGTGTCTCCAGCACCGGTGTGATCACGGCGAGCCGTGGCAGATCGTTCAGATTGAGCACCGAACCGGCCAGAAACACGATCAGGCAAATCACCGGCACCAGGGCCTCGCCCAGCGTGGGCGCACGGAGAGAACGCGAAGAATTCGTCATACGGTTGCGGCCGACCTTAAGCAAGAAGTGGGAAGTAAGAAGTCAGAAGTGGACCAAACGACAAAACCACGGTCGACCCGCCGGCCCAAGGTCCCATGCGGGGGTCGAGGTAGGAGCGCGCTTGCGCGCGATGCCACCTGCCTCCCAGCGCCATGGCACCGCGTTCATCGCGTGCCAGCACGCTCCTACATGCAATGAAACCGCCACCTGCGGGCTGCTTAACTCCCACCTGCTCCCGCTCACCGCCAACCGGCGTTGCGGCGCAACCACGCGAGGGCGAATTCGTATTCGATATAGCCGACCATGCCCGTGCGCACGCAGGACTCCAGGTCCGCCTGGCGGCCGGAGGGCGTTTGGCCGGGAGCGAAGGCGAGCGCGAAATACGCCTCACAGTGCTGCCCGGTCGCGATGTAGTCGCGACCTTCGGCCGCTTCCGCCAACAGCTGCTCGCGGCTGACTTCGCCCAATTGAGCCCCAATCAGTCGGGCAATCCAGGCGTCTTCTTCGACCAATAGCCGGGCGTCGGTGATCATTTCAGTGCGGGTTTCGCCCGCGAGTGTGGCGGCTCCAAACGCGTGCAACGCGGAGAACGCCCGAACCTTGGGATCAGCCATGTCGTTCTTCCAGCCCGTCGCAAACGTGTCCGCGGCTTCGCGATATTGCCCCGCCCGGACAAAGGCGTTGGCGGCCTCGAACCAGGACCGCTTGAACTTGCGATCCACGCGACGCAATGCCTCCCGCGCCATGGCGATTTCGGTTTCGTCGCCGCGGGCCACGGCCAGGGCGAGCGTCTCTTGCGCGAGGGCAATCTTGTCGTTTGACCGTGCCGCGAATGCCGCCAGGGCGGTTTCCGCCGCTTCAAAGTTGCCCAAGGTGCGTTGGTTGCGGGCGAGTGCGATTTGGGCACCTTCCTCTTCCGAATCGGTCGGCGCGCCCGTCACCAGCAGCGCGGTCATCTCGCGCCGCAGCCGCTCGAAATGTCCGCCGACGACGGGATCAATGGGACGCGAAGCAGTGCCGGTGGGTTCGGGCACCGCCGGGTGCAGCACCGTTTGGGCAATGCGTCCGGCCTCCCAGTCGTTCACCAATTGCGTCGCCGCATCTTCCCCGATGAGTGACGGCAGCAGTTGGCGCAACGCCTCCATGTCCGCGGCATTGGTTTCGCCGCGTTGACCCATCTGCAGGCGTAAGGCGCGCAGCGCCCAGTCCGGCAAGCCGATGCGATCGAAATCGGCCACGAGCTTGGCCAGATCGTCCTCGCTGAAGTTGAGTATTCCGGTGTTGTCCGGCGTAATCATTTCGGCGATACGGCGGGCGGCGTCACCGGCTTCGCCGGAGGCTTTTACAATGGCCGCCCACAGAGGTTGGTGTTCCTCCAATACCGCCATCGCACGCGGTTCCGCGGCCAGAATCTTATCCCGCATGCGTTGGTCCTCCCCTTCGGCGGTGAGCTCGATGCCGGCCAAATCGCATCGCATGCGCAACACTGCCAAGGCCGCCGTGGGTGAATCCGGATACTCCGCCTCCGCCTGTTTGATCGGGCGCCACTGTTCTTCCGGTGGCAATCCGCGACTCATGGCAATGGTCAGTCCGGGCGCGTTGAGTCCCCACGCCGCGATGGCCCGACGCTGGAGCGCGACGGCTTCATCGAGGGTGATTTCCATGAGCGGTCCGGCGCGCACGAGTTCGAGCAGATCGGATGCCGCCTCCATGTCACCGGCGGCGGCGTGCACCATCACTTCGAGCACCGCGAGGGTCGAATCATCCGCGGCGAGTTCGAGACTCGCCCGCCAATAGTTGGGGTTCTCCTTGATGAGTTTGGCGGCGTCGATCGCATCGTAGTTGTCGCCGGTGCCCGCCGTGACTTGGTTGGCCAAGCGCCGCAAGTCGGCCACCAGCGCGCCTACTCCCGGGTGTTTCCGCGCATCGAGTTGCCCCAACTCACTGGTGAGCTTTTGCACGTTTTCCCACGCCTGGGTCTGCACTTCGCCCGCGGTGGCGGCCACGAGGTCGTCCTGCTTCGACGGCAGGGTCGCGCAGCCCACCAGTCCCCAACCACTGCAGATGGCCAGCAGTATCCAGATTGCCGGCACCAGGGTCCGGTTTCGTTTTTGGTCGGGGTTTAACATGGCAAACAACTTCATGACACTAGGATGGAATGGACCAGCTCGGACTCGCCCCGCGCGTCCAATCGTCGTCTTCGTCTTCGGCGGCTTCACTCGGGGGCGGAGGCGGCGGCACTTTGGTGGGGTCCCACCGTTCCGGATCGAGCTGGCGCAGCCGCAGCAGCGACGCGGTGTATTCGACGAAGTCCACGACCCCGGTGGCCACACAGCCTTCGAGCAGCGAGCGTTGTCGCAGCGGTGAAATGTCGCGCTGAAAGGCGCGGTAAAAACGTTGTTCGCAGATGCGGCCGGCTTCGGTGATCTCGGTGATGTTTTCCCCCACCGGCATAGGCGTGCTTTCGCCCGCCATGCCGTTCACCAGCACGCTCACCCAGGCCAAGCTTTCCCCCAATCCGCGCGCCTGGTCGAGTAATTCGTCGGCCCGTTTTTCCTCTCCCGCCAGGCGGGCGAAGGCCGACGCCATAAGGGTGTAATAGGTGCGATATTCGTTGTCGTTGGCCTCCGAATCGACCGCCCGCAGAAACAGGTCCACGCCGTCCCCCCAACGTCCCAGCGCGGCTTCGGCGAGCGCGGGGAGCGCCGGAGCATTGGCGATCATGGCGGGATCAAGCGCGGCAACCTTGGCGTCGAGTCCTTCGAGCCGACCACTCCAGAGCGCCAGCCACACGTGCATGGGCGCGGCGGCATCGGCCAAGTTTTCCGGGATATCATCGAGAGCGGCTTCGGCCTGGTCCCAGCGGCCGAGATGACCCAGGGTTTCCGCCCGCGCGATGAGCGCGCCGGTCCGCTCGGCTTCGTTGTCGCCTGCGCGCAAAAGCCGTCGCTCGATCTCCTGCAGGCGGCGCAGGTTGCGATCCGCGATGATCGGATGCAGGGGCATCAGGCTCACGCCTTCCGGGTCCTCCGGCACATCGAAGAATGCCACGGGGCGAAACTCGCCGTTGCCGGCGGCCGTGCGCAACGCGGCGACGGCGTCTGCCCCAATTAAATGCGGCAGCCATTGCCACCAATTTTGCTGGTCGTCGGGCGCGCTGAAACCGCGCATGGCGGTGGCGCGGCGACTGGTCTCCAATGCCTCGGAAAAGAGCCCCGCATCAGCCAGGGTCTCTGCCAGTCGGGACAAATCCCGCACCCCGTAGGCGCCACGGCTTTCGGCGAGCTGTTCAAAATGGGTGTCGACGACGTGCGCCGCCGCCCGGACCTCCGCCTGCGGATGCAGGCGGGCGGCGTTCAAGGGATTGTGCTGAGCGACCAGCAGCCACTCCGGCTCCAGCTGTCGCAACAGTTGCTCCGCCAGCACGGGACTTTCGTCGAGGCGGTCGGGATTCACGCCCGCAAGTTGCAGGCGCATCAAAATGTTGGTGAAGGCCCAATCGGGATCGCCCGGCTGAAACGACCGCGCCGCCGTCACCACCTGCACCCGCTCCTCCGGCGTGGCATTGTTGAGCAAGGTGTCTTTGCGCGCCATCTGCCGGGCGCGCAGCCGACGCATCTCGTCGCCCATGCCATAGGCGAGGCGATGCACCGAAACCGGCAGCGTGGGTCCGAAATCCTGCAAACCGAGCAACCAGTTGGCGCGGTCGAAATAACCGCGGGAAGCCCACAGCATTTGTTCGAACAAGTTGACCACCGGGTCGTGCGGTTCGGTCTCCATCATCGCCCGCCAGAAAGCGGGGTTTTTGGACGTGAGGGCCACCGGGTCGATTTGCCCGACCATGATGGAGTCTTCCTGCTCAATCTGGGTGCGCAGATCATCGACCTGCTCGACCAGTCGCGCGATGCCCGGAAAGTATTCGGGTGGCAACTGTCGCCACATCTCGGTGATCGCCTTGACGTGCTGCCACGCCGCGAATTGGAGCGTCTGTCGATCCAGTTCCAGTTGGCGGTTGGCTTCCGCCGCTTGGGCGCGGGCCGCCTGCACCTCGGCTTGGGCTTCCGCGTCGATCGCGGTGCCGACGGAAGCGGACTCCCTTTCGACCGACGACGCCTTTGAATCGGCGGTGCGACATCCCCCAAGGAAGATCAGCGCCACCAAAATCGATCCGGTCAGGCCCGGCGATATCCTCTTCATCCACATACGCATCATGATTCTCGGTGAGATCACTCCATTGACGAGGGCAAACGCGCAATGTTCCCCACCAGCACCAGACTGCGCCTTCCTCGCGGGCCCACCACTCCGTGGTTTTTTCATTCATGGAATCTTTTCATCGATATCGCCGCAGAATGTCCCTCCCCGCCTCCCGAACGCAAAAAGACCATTGCACAAAAACGGCCCGACCTTAGGCGGTTTAGCTCATGTCTGCCCCCAAAGAGGCTTGGTCTTCCCGACTCGGCGTAATTCTAGCGGTCGCCGGTAGTGCTGTCGGTCTCGGCAACTTCCTGCGTTTTCCGGGCCTCGCCGCCCAATATGGCGGAGGCGCGTTCATGATCGCCTACTTCATCTCGCTCCTACTGATCGGTATCCCGATCTGCTGGACGGAGTGGACCCTGGGTCGCTACGGCGGTCGGCAGGGTTACCACTCCACGTCGGGGATTTTCCATGCGTTGATGAAAAAGCCGTGGGCCAAGTATCTCGGCGTGATCGGCTTCGTGGTGCCGGTGATCATCTACATGTATTACGTGTATATCGAGGCCTGGGCGCTGGGCTACGCCGTCAACGCGCTCGTCGGCAATCTCAGCATGGAGGGTAAGGATTACGGGGCATTCTTCGGGAAATTCACGGGCGCGTCCTCGGATGGCGTGGCCCTGCGCTTTGGCCTGCGCGACGTCGGCATTTTCGTGCTGATCGTCTACGTGCTGAATTTTTTCTTCATCTACCGCGGTATCTCCAAGGGCATCGAGATGGTCTGCAAATACGCCATGCCCGCGTTGATCTTCATCGCGATCATCATCCTGGCCCGCGTCATGACCCTCGGCACGCCGGACCCGATGAAGCCCGACCAAAATGTGGTCAATGGCCTCGCCTACATGTGGAACCCCGGTGATGTCGCAGCCGGATTGAAAAACCCGCAGCTCTGGCTCGCCGCCGCCGGGCAGATTTTCTTTTCCCTGTCCGTCGGTTTCGGCGTCATCATCACCTACGCCTCCTACCTGCGCGGCAAGGACGACGTCGTCCTGTCCGGGCTCACCGCGACTTCGGCCAATGAGTTTTGTGAAGTCGGTCTGGGCGGTCTCATCACCGTGCCTGCCGCCTTCATGTTTCTCGGCACCGCCGGTATCGTGGGCCAAGGCACCTTCGGACTGGGTTTCAACGTCCTGCCGCAAGTCTTCGCGCTGATGCCCGCCGGACATCTGTTCGCCTCCATCTTCTTCGTGCTGCTGTTCATCGCGGCCGTGACCAGTTCGCTGTCCATGCTCCAACCCGGCATCGCCTTCCTGGAAGAAGGCCTCGGTATCGAACGCAAAGCATCGGTGGCCCTGCTCGGCCTCATGACCGCGTTTGGCACCTTGTTCATCTGGTATTTCTCCAAGGATCTGAAGGCGCTCGACACGCTCGATTTCTGGGTGGGCACCGTGATGCTCTTCGTCCAGGCCACGATCCTCGTGATCATCTTCGGCTGGGGTCTGGGTATTCCGCGAGGCTGGGAAATCGCCCACGAAGGCGCCGAGATGCGCATTCCCAATATCTTCAAGCCGATCATCAAATACATCACCCCGATGTATCTGATCACCATCTTCGTGATGTTCCTGCTCCAGAACGTGTTCGGCTGGAATTATTCCCTCACCGACCCGATTTTCGAGCCCACCGGCTATACCAAGGACCTGATCGGCGATGAGCCCAACAACGTCGCCCGCCTTTCCGTCGGCTTCATCATTATCGTAACCGGCTTCGCCCTGGTCTTCGTTAACATCGCGGGTAAACGCTGGACCAAAAATCCTCCTGTTCCGCTCAATGACTAACCCCCGTCCCCTCGCCTCGCTATGACTACTGGTGGTTGGATTAACATGTTTCTCTCGGTCGGTTTTGTAACCGTCCTTTTCGTTTACTGCGTCACTCGCGTCCTGCGTGGCCCCGGTGCCAAACAAGAACACGAGCTCGGCCACGTCGAACCCCTCGACGAGGAAGAGTCCGAAACCCGCTAAACTGAGCCAAATTTCTCAGCTTTTCCCGAGCCCGGCCGCCTCGTGTGCGCCGGGCTCTTGATTTTTTTGCAAAGAGCCTAAAAGTCCTCTCCTCCCATTTCGGCAGTCCCCGCGCTGCCACCAATCATTCCAAAGTCAGCAATCCAAACTCCGCATTCCGCAATGTCAGAAACCCACGAGTTCCAAGCCGAGATCAAGCAACTGCTCGATATCGTCGTTCACTCCCTCTACACCGAAAAAGAGATCTTCGTCCGCGAATTGGTCTCCAATGCCTCCGACGCGCTGGAGAAACTGCGCCACACGCAGATCACCGAGTCCGAGATCTTCGACGCTGATAAAGCCCTCGAGATCAACCTCACGACCGACGAAAAGGCCAATACCCTGACCATCCAGGACTACGGCATCGGCATGACCCGCGATGAGTTGGTCAAATTTCTCGGCACCATCGCCCACTCCGGCTCCAAAGCCTTCCTCCAGGCGATCAAGGATGGCGGCGCCAAAAACGACAACCTCATCGGTCAGTTCGGCGTCGGCTTCTACTCCGCCTTCATGGTCGCCAAGTCCGTCAAGGTCTACTCCCGCTCCTGGAAAGCAGACGAGCAGGGCCACGTGTGGACCAGCGATGGCTCCGGCTCCTACACCGTCGAGGAAGCCGCCGACCTCTCCCGCGGCACCAAGATCGTCATCGAGCTCAAGGACGAGGACGACTGCAAGGAGTTCGCCAAGGACACCAAGGTGAAGACCATTCTCGAGCGCTACAGCGCGTTCGTGACCTTCCCGATCAATCTCAACGGCGAGCGCACCAACAAGGTTTCCGCGCTCTGGCTCCGCTCCAAAAACGAAATCACCGACGAGGAATACACCGAGTTCTACAAATTCCAGGCCCACGCCTACGACGAGCCCCGCCTCAAGCTGCACTTCTCCGCCGACGCCCCGCTGTCGATCAACTCGATCCTCTTCGTGCCGCAGTCCAACCCGGAAAAATTTGGCATGACCCGCGCCGAGGCCGCCGTCTCGCTCTACTGCCGCAAAGTCCTCATCGACCCGGCCCCCAAGGATCTCCTCCCCGAGTGGGCCCGCTTCCTCAAAGGCGTCGTCGATAGCGAAGACCTGCCCCTCAACATTTCGCGCGAGACCATGCAGGACCGCGCTCTCATCGAGAAACTCGGCAAGGTCATCACCAAGCGCTTCCTCAAGTTCCTCGGCGACGAAGCCAAGAACCGTCCCGACGACTTCGACAAGTTCTACGACGAGTTCGGCATCTTCCTCAAGGAGGGCGCCGCCACCGACTTCACCCACAAGGAAGGTCTCTCCAAGCTCCTCCGCTTCGAGTCCTCCCGCACCGAGAAGGGCAAACGCACCTCCCTCGCCGACTACGTCTCGCGCATGGGTGAAGAGCAAAAAGAGATCTACTACCTCATCGGTTCCAGCCGCGAGGCGATCGAACGCGGCCCGTATCTCGAAGGTTTCGAATCGCGCAACCTTGAGGTCATCTTCTGCTACGAGAACGTCGACGACTACGTCATGCGTCACCTCACGGAATTCGACGGCAAGAAGTTCACTGCCGCCGATTCCGCCGACGTGAAGCTCGACGAAAAAGAGACCGAAGGTGAAGCCCTCTCCAAAGACGAGATGGCCGCCCTCTCCAAGTGGTTGAAGGAAACCCTCGGCGACCGCGTCTCCGAGGTGAAGACCTCCGACCGCCTCGTCGAATCTCCCGCCGCCGTGCTCAACGCCGACAGCTTCATGAGCCCGCAAATGCGCGCCATGATGAAGGCCATGAAAAAAGACGGCGAAGGCGAGGAAGCCCCTCCGCTCAAGGTCAACCTCGAGCTCAACCCACGCCACGCCGTCATCAAAAAGCTCAGCGGCGCCAAAGATACCGAAGGCGAAAAAGCCGGCCTCATCGCCGAGCAACTCTTCGACAACGCCATGCTCGCCGCGGGCCTCCTCGAGGACCCAACGAAAATGGTCCAACGTCTCTACAAGCTCCTCGAGCAAGTCTAGGCCCGACGACGTCACTGACCCCTTAGGCCGCGAGCTCGCTCGCGCTCCCTCTGTAAAACCAGCGCGCCCCTCAACCGGGGCGCGCTTTTTCATGTCTCATCGGCAACCCCCGCGTGATGGCTATGTGCTGCCACCCGGATATCGCAAAATTCGACCGCACCTTCAAATCTCAAACACGGCCATGCTACCGCGTTTGCCTCCGTCCTAACCACCTCGGAGTCACCAAGTTCTCGATAATTGCTGCCATTCTTGGCGTCACGCGAAATGAAATTTCATTGTTTTAATTTACTCAAATAGCCTGATATCAACGCTTAACGATTGGACAGCTGCCCCTAACCATGAAATACTGCCACCTGCCTTCATGAAAGTTCACCCATTCCGAATCGTTCTGGGTATCGGGTTGGCGCTGCTCAGCGCGAACCTGCTTACCGCCAATCCCAACTTCAACGGCCGCTGGCGCATGGATCCGGCCCAAAGCACCGCCCTCGACGGTTGGCAAAAGATGGATCTCGTCATCGCCGTCGACGGTTCGCAGGTCGATGTCACCCACGCCATGCAGTGGCGCTCGACCAAACACGAAGCGACCAATCACCTCGATACCGCCAAGACCGTCACGCTCGACGATTACTTCCGGGTCGAGCAGCGCCACATGGCCGTTTATCCCGCCAAACACGGCGTGACCCAAGCCACCACGTCGTGGATCGATAACGGCCGCACGCTCCGTATCGAAGCGAACACCCTAGTCGAGGTTTCTCAGGGCAATGTGCCCATGCGCATCTACCGCGAGCTGCGCGTCAGCGAGATGGGCGACAAGCTTACGCTCATCGAACTGCACTCCACCCGCAATCGACCACTCGTTTACGTGTTCGACAAAGTCACCTCCGAGGAGGCCGCCAAATGAAGTTCCTTCGCATCCTTACTCTTCTCGCTCTCGCTGCCACCACCACCCTGCGCGCCGCCGACGAACCGGCCGGTCGCGACGCCTCGGTCATGTATTTTGACCTCGATTGGCGCACCGACAGCGGTCTGCCCGAAAAGGCCATGTTGGTCAGCCTGCAGGGTCTCGCCAATCGCGACACCCCGCAGCTCTACATCGTCCATCCGCCCGATTTCCAATGGGAAATCACCGCGCCGTTGTTCGAGTTCTACCAACGCAAACATCACGTTGATTTCACCACCTTGCTGGACGCCAACGCTGCGCTCGCGCAGTTCAAATCGGCGGCCAAAGGCTACGTCGTGTGGGACAAATCCGTCGGAGCCTCGCTCAACGTCGCCTTCACCATCGCCGGACTCGAAGACGGAATCGTCGTCTCCGAAGCCCTGATACCCCTAGCGGAACGCCATGGTCTCAAGCCCATCGACGATCTGCGCGGTCGTTACACCGGTCAGTCCGACGCCGAGATCTACCAGGACGCCTATGATCGCTACTGGGATCGATGCGTCCACGACGCCGTCATGCTCATGGGCGGCCATCGCGGTCGTGTGATGCAACCGGCCATGGCCGACTGGGGCATTCGTCGGAAAATGTTCTTTCACGATCTCTCGGCCAACCCCGAGCGCCACCCCGAGGAAGTTGCGCTGGTCAAACGTATCTTCTCCGAACTCGCCCCGGGCTCGATCGTCTTCGGCTGGCACCCCTACGGCAAGGACACGGAAGAGCAGCACACCACTCTGCTCTCATCCTACGGCCTCAAGATGGAAGGCCTGCACAATCTGCCCAACCTGAGCTTCAACTCGCAGTTCGAATTCACCCCCGGGTTTAAGTTTACCAACAACCACCACGTCGCCCTCGACGCCAAACTCGTCGCGGAAAAGAAGGTTTATCTAGCGTTCGTGCAGTCTGATTCCATCGGCATCGGCGTGTGGACCAAACCCGGTCGTGGCAAGCTGCCGTTCGGTTGGCAGGTCACGATGAACTGGACGAAGTTCTCGCCCGCCGCGCTGGAGTATTTCCACGAGTCAGCCACGCCCAACGACTACTTCATCGGTGGTCTCTCCGGCCCCGGTTACATGTATCCCAACCACATCCCCGCCGACCGCTTCGGACCTCTCATGGCCGAAGCCCGCGAGATGATGGAGGTCTTGGATGAGCACGTCATGGAGATCATGGACAACTCCGCCGCCGACGGCAACGTGGGCAACACCGATCTCACCAAGGAAACGGTCGACCGCTACTACGAAGCCTTCCCCAACGTGCTCGGCTTCATCAACGGCTACGGCCCCGCCCGCACTCGCGACCTGCGCGACACGCGCCCGATGTTGTCCTACGACTACTACATCGATCCCAAACGCCCTCGCGACGAAGTCACGGCCGACCTCAACGAGCTCATCGCCCTCAACGCCAAGCGTCCCTACTTCCTGCTCGTGCACGTGCGTGAATCCAACGACGTGAACAGCCTCGTCGAGGTCACGCAAAACCTCGAAGGTCCGGTTGAAATCGTCCCCGTCGACGTGTTCCTCAAACTCGCCGCCAGCAACAAGACTTACACGACGCGCTACCAAGACCCGGACGAACCCAAACACTTCAAGGGCTTCTAAGCCACGGCGGGACAACCCGCCTCCGTAGGCCGCGAGCTCGCTCGCGCCCCCATCTAAGCGCGGTTTCCCTCGGAATACCGCGCTTTTTTGTGAAAGATGCGCAGCGTTAGATCCAAACTACCGCCCCCAACGTCTAAGCTCAATATGCCCTCGCCCGCTCTCTCCCCCTCACGATGGACGGCCCTGTTTATGGCTGCGACACTCGCCGCAAGTCTTGTGGCCCAGCCTCCGCAACGACCTGAAAACACGGGTTGGACCATCGCCACGGGCGGCGGAATCGCCGTGGCCCCGGCCTGGCAGGGATCGGACGACTATCAAGTGCTCGCCCTGCCCAGCATTCGCGTCACTTACGGCGACACCTTCTTCGCCTCCGTCGAAGGCGGCATGGGCTACCGCCTGTTCAGGCAAGACGGCTGGACCGCCGGTCCCCTGCTCGCGATGGATTTCGGTCGGGACAACGACGGTAGCTCGCCCTTCGCGCTCGGGGGCAGTGATTCCGACGCCTTGCGTGGCTTTGCCGACATCGACACGACCATCGCCGCCGGGGCATTCGTCACCTATGAAACTGGCGCTTGGTCGACGCGCCTCGATCTCCTCCAAGCGCTCGGCGGCCACGAAGGACTCACGGGAAAACTCTCATTGGACTACAAATTGCCGATCGGCGGATCCCGCGCGGAAAGAGTTCCACCCTTTCTCGTCTCGACCGGCCCTCGTCTCACTTGGGGCGATGGAACCTACCAAAACACCTTTTTCGGTGTATCGGCCGCCGATTCCGCCGGTTCGGGATTGCCGACCTACCGCGCCAGCGCCGGCGTCTCCACGCTCGGTTGGGGGGCGAACATCGCCCGCCCGCTCAACCAACGCTGGTATCTGCTCGGACTCCTTTCCTACGAGCGCCTCATCGGCGACGCCGCCGACTCGCCTCTCATCACCCGACGCGGCAGCCCCAACCAATTCTTCGCCGGCCTCTTCGCCAGCTACCAGTTTTAGCACTGGCAGATCGTCCGGACGCACAAGTGCAAGCCGAGTGGGCTCGCGCTTGTCGTCGTAGGTGAGCAAACGCTCCGCCGTTCAACCGAAGTTGACGGCGTAGGGTGCTATTTGGCTGCCGTAATCGAGCTTCATCAAATGAGCGTAGATGGGCGGGAAATGCTGAAACATCAGTTCCTCCACATAAGTGACCTTCGAATTGGTGGCATACCTCAACGTCGCCCCATTCAGCCGGCAGTCTGTGATGGGCGGCTGGGTATAGTTCAACCCGGCGATGTCGTTTTTGCGCTCGTCGATGAATGCCTGCAGTTCATCGGGGCACTTTGGACCACCATAGCTGCCCCAATGCTGCTTGATCCCAAACGGCGCGGCCGTGTCGGAATTCACGGGGTTGTCGATGTTCCAGTAGGCGTTGGGCACGATGTCTAACGGGTTCCACCAGAGATAGCCCGCTTCGACCGCGTCCACGACTTGGTCGCCCATCTTGTCGTTGCCCGGAGTCGGTGGAGCAAAGGGATGCAGATAGACGGGACCGAGACCTGAAACCGTCTGCGCGAGGTATGTGGCGAGCACAATTGACTGACACGCGCCGAGACTATGACCCGTGACCACGAGTGGCACACCTGCCAAGTCACCATTGGCCACCTCCATCGCTAAAAACGGTTTCAGTCCGTCGGGCGGATTCACATTGTCGAGCCGGTTGTCCGGCATCGACAGGAGCTTGCGCAATCCCAGCGCCGTGCCGTGGGAAACCCCGGGTTGAGAAAGGTCATCAAGACGAGATTCGAATTTATCGTGATCTCGAATATCCGCCCAGCTGCGCAGATGAAAGTCGTCCAAATCTTCCTTCAACTGCGTGAGGAGAGCCAGGTCGCCGGTGGAAATGTCCGTGCCGCGAACGACGGCAGCGTTGAACACCGTGGTCCACGTGTTGCCATCGTCGCTGATTTGATAGGACGCGACGAAGAGAAGGTTGGCGTTGAGGTCGGTGATGAACGGACCCCACGGAACCATCCAGCGCCATTGCGCCGGTGCCTCGGTGACGCCGGCGGGAAGGGGGAGCATGGGAAGCCCCCCCACCGCCTCCGCGACCACCGCGGTCACTTGTTTGTCGTCGTTGGACATGTCTTGATAGGCGGCGTAACCACACAGGGCGAGATACACCATCGAGTAGAATTCCGTCCCCACCGCTTGGCGGTAGATCGGAAGATCGTTAGAAACACTCATACTTTCGGATTCCTTGATTTGAGGTGATGGCCAGCGCGGAAGACTAAATATTCCCCCGACATGTGAATCAATTCTCCGTGTGCGACATTTCCGAGACAAGCGGTCAGAGGGCGTGAACGACTTGGCCGGATTTTTGAAAGAAATCGGACATAAAGTCCGTTACATGGTCAGATGAGATCTACGATTCCCGTAACCAGTGGTGATTTTGCTGTAATGGGTCTGGGGGGCGGCGAATTTTTAGGTCTTTTCTTCCTTTTCCTGGTGTTGGGAGGATTCGTTTTTTGGCTCTGGATGCTCATCGACTGTTTGATGAACGAGCGCGATTCGGCCCAAAAACTCGTATGGGTCATAGTGATCATTTTCGTCTCTCTCATTGGAGCGCCGCTATACTTTTTTCTCCGCAAGCTAGGTCGGAAACGTTCATCCCGTCGTCTCCGTGACTACCCCATGCCACGATCTCGTCGCTAGTCTCCCGCTCATCTCGTTTCAGAAAACGTGAATTGAACACCATCGCCTACACCATCCGGTCCATCACCACTGTCCTGTCATCCTTCTCGACCCACGACATCACTTCCGTGCTTCCCGCTGCCCGACAGAGGTGCTGTCTCGCGTTGCGAATCAAATGCCGGACCGAGGGAGGTCGAAGGAAGCATGCTAGTCGCGGTCGCCGTGACTTGATGAGGATGACCACCACAAGAATCGAAGATCTTCCCTGAATTGCGATGCGACCCGACCGCTCCTTCTTACATACATCTCAAATTTCACCGCCGGTTAAATTGATCGGAACGCAGCTTCCCTTCCCCCCATAAAAGAGAACGTCATGGACTATCACATCGCGATCAACCGCGTGCAAAGCGGACCGATTTCCGAAGCTGAACTGCAGGCCAAACTCAATCGTGGTGAACTAAAACCCACCGATATGTGTTGGCGGTCGGACTGGCCGGAGTGGCGGGAAGTGGGTTCGGCTTTTGCCGCCGCAAACCACGGCAATGGCGCGCCACCGCTGCCCCGGGAGGTTCCCGCCCAAACTTCCGGACTGGCCATCACCAGTTTGGTGCTGGGTCTGACGAGTGTGCTGCTTTTCCTCCCCGCCGTTCCCGCCGTCATCTGCGGCCATGTGGCCCGTTCAAAAATCAAGAGATCCGCGGGACGTCAAAAGGGTGAAGGTCTGGCGCTGGGCGGGCTGATCATCGGCTACGTCATGATATTCTTTTTTTCCATCGGACTGATGGCCGCCATGGCGATACCCGCTTTTCAAAACGTTCGCCGCGTATCGCAGGAAAAAGCCATCATCAACAACCTGCGCCAACTCGATGCGGCGGCGGCTCAATACATGTTGGAGCACGACGTTACGACGGTCTCCTACGATCAATTGGTGGGACCCAATACCTACATCAAAGCGCTGACCAGCGTGACTGGGGAGGACTACACGAATTTCGTAATCAGCGCCGAAGACACGGTGCTGGTCGTGCGCACGCCCGCCGGGCGCAGCATCGAATACACGCGCTACCATTACCGCGATCGCGCCCCGCCAGATCCGTGAGGTCAGTGCGCGCGCGCAAGCAGTCTCCTCATTGGTGGAGCAAGGCCTCGACCACGGTATTCGCCACGAGGTAGGCCGATTCCTTGGCGGGTTCACCTTGGGCGGGATACGGTGCGGTCGTGCTCCAGCCGGCATCTCGTCCCGGTGGCGGCATGGAGAAGTTGCTGGCGGTGCGCAGCACGAGCACGCGCGAAGGGTCCACCAGATCTGCATTACCGAGCCGATGCAGGGCCGTGAGCGTGCCGTTGTCTTCCATGTTACTCATGACGAAGTTCGCCGCGCCGTCCGTGTGCAGTTTCATCCAGTCGTTGGCCCACGCATTGAGCAGTGCGCCGTGCCAGTAGGTGCTCGATCCCAGTGAATCGCCAATGAGCACAAAGGGCGGTTTCGCCGCCGCCGGATATTTCTCAGCAAACTGCGCCCGAAAAGCGATCAGTTCCGGGTGATCCGGCAGGAGCATGTGCTTGGTAAGCTGATACGCCCATTCGACGAGCTGCGGGTTGAGTTCGTAGGCAATCGTCTCAACCGTCCAACCGTCTTCCAGCGTATTGGGTTCATGGGCACCGAGGGCGACGAAACCATAAGGCCAGTCGGTGGGGATCTCGCGGCCATCGATTTCATAAGCGAGGTCCCCATCGACCACCCAGCGCGCCCACGCCGCCGAGCCGAGCGAACAGTCCTGCGGATCGGCTCCGGCGATGCCCGCCACCACCCAGTAGGCGGCCGACAAATCATAACGGGGGTCCTGCCCCAGCGCCATGATGGTGGCCGTCGCATTCGTCACCCCACCCCCGGTGCAGATGAGGAGCACGCCATCCTCGCGCCAATAGCCATCGCGGTGTCCGAGTGGAAATTGAACCTTCTCATCAAAGTCGCCCCGCTCCACCCAAAGCTGCATCTCTCCGGCGGAATCGCCGACGTCGGCCCCGTTTTCGAACATCGTCACCACGACGACCTTCACGGACTTGGGCGCGGCCATCAGCGCTCCCGCCCATACCAATCCCACCATTCCCCAGCCCAGTAATTTTCGGATCGTCACATGTATCATTTCGGCCGACTAAAACAGACTTCGTGACAATGTCGCGGCCACAATCTCGTCGCGTGAATTAAGACGCGGGGATGAACGAAGCCGCTACGCGGCGTTGTAGTGCGGGCGGTTGCCGGTCGGTGGCTCGTAAGCCCTTTCTCCTCGTGCGAACTCGACTCTGCTGACGGTCGTGTGCTTTGCTGAGGGAAGGACCATGGGCGATTTTCCCGAAGATTTCTTCCCGAAGTTGCGTAAGTCGTGTTTTTCGCATCAGGAGCAGGCTTTCGTAAACTGTTGTTGGACCATCGCGGAAATACTTTTTCCAATTGAGCATCGGGCGTGCCACGTAATTCGCCGGGCTTGTTCATCAGGAGTCAGGATGTCGGCTTCGCGACATCCAAACTCTCAGGGGTTAGGCTCGAGCATCATGAATCTGCCCCAACTTACACTCCAAGCGCGCTCTCTTCGTGAATGCTTCGATTCCTCCGCCCGGCGGCAAAAGCGCCCGGTGTGGACCCGCGATCAGCTCATGCAGGGTTTCGTCGGAGATGTGGGCGACTTGATGAAACTCGTCATGGCAAAGGAAAATCTCCGGAACGCCCCACCGGATGGTATCGACGCCCGACTCGGGCATGAGCTTGCCGATTGCCTGTGGAGCGTTCTCGTGCTGGCGGATGAATACGGGATCGATCTCGCGTCTGCATTCGCCGCCATGGTGACCACGACATCGGCTCGGCTCGCGCCGGACGCGGAACATTGATCAGCCAATTTCACCAACCGCATCGAGTCGTTGTTGCAGACGTTCCTGCAGGGCCAAATCCCCCGAGCACATGGCGGCCAACAGGTGCTGACGCACGATTACATCGGCTTCCATCAGAGAGTGGAACAAATGGTCCTCCCCGGAAAACAGGGGGGCACCATGGGGGTAGCTGGGAGCAGTTTCGGGCTGCGAAGGAGAAGAGGTGAGTGTGTTCATGCATCCAAACATGCGCAGTATCGTCCCCCAAAGGGGCCACGAGCGGGATTGAATCCCACCGAACCCACGATCAACGTGCCCCGATGCCCTGTTCTCGATTCCGTTCGGCACTGCCCGTGTGCATGGTCGCAACGCTGCTGACGTTCTGTGCCATCTGCCCCTCCCCCTCGATCGGCCAGCCTACTCCCTCCGCCCGCTGGCTAACCTCAGCTTGGGACGCCCATTGGATTTCGCCTCCTGACCAACCCGCTCGCGCCTATGGCGTGCACCATTTTCGCCGGACGTTCGATCTGACGTCCGTGCCCGAAGGTTTCGTGGTGCACGTTTCGGCCGACAACCGCTACCGGTTGTTCGTCAACGGCACCCCGGTTAACATTGGCCCGGCGCGAGGTGACTTGCGGCACTGGCGGTTCGATACGCTCGATCTTGCGCCTTGGCTGAAGCTCGGCCGCAACGTGCTCGCCACCCAGGTGTGGAACTTCGCGGAACACGGACCGGTCGCGCAAACGACCGACCAAACCGCCTTTATTCTGCAAGGCGATGACGAGACTTCCGCCGTGGCGAATACCGACGGTGACTGGCGGGCCTTCACCAACCCTGCGTATTCCCCCATCACCGGATTCGGTGCGAAGCTGTATACTTATATTGTGGTCGGTCCCGGCGACGATGTTGACGGAGCCCGCTATCCTTGGGGTTGGGAAATGCCTGGTTTCGACGACCGCTCATGGAAAGCGGCTTCAAGCCTGCGACGCGGGACTCCGCGCGGGATCAGCACCGATGGCAAATGGCTGCTCGTGCCGCGCCAAATTCCCCTGATGGAATCAACGCCGATACGGTTGCAAACCGTCCGTCGCGCCACCGGCGTGGAGGTATCGGCCGAATTCGTTCAGGGCGATGCTCCGTTCACCATCCCCGCTCACAGCCACGCGACGGTCCTCCTGGACCAAGCGGAACTCACCACCGGTTTTCCTGAGTTGATCGTGAGCGGGGGGAAAGGTGGCGTCGTGACCCTTACCTACGCCGAATCGTTATTCGAGGGCCCCGACAGCCCGGCCACCAAGGTCAAAGGTCACCGCGATGAGATCGAGGGGAAATACCTTCGGGGCTTCACCGACACCTTTCGACCCGATGGAACCGGCCCCCGCACCTTCCGACCGCTGCGCTGGCGCACGTGGCGTTACCTGCAAGCTGATATCGCGACAGGCGATCAACCACTTACGATCGTCGATTTGAAGGCGGAGTTCTCCGCGTATCCATTTATCGAGCACGCTCGATTTGACAGCGCCGACGACTCCCTCGCCGGTATCTGGGAAATCGCGTGGCGCACCCTTCGCACCGGCACGCACGAGATTTTCACCGACAGTCCTTACTACGAGCAGCTCAGCTACGTGGGCGACTCCCGCATTGAAGCCTTGGTTTCGCTCTACGTCAGCGGCGATGACCGCTTGATGCGAAAGACCATCGAAGCGTTTGATGAAAGCCGCAATCCCAACGGGCTCACCTCCTCGCGCTGGCCCGATTCGCGTCATCAAATCATCCCGCCCTACTCCCTCGTCTGGATCAGCATGGTCCACGACTACTGGCAACTCCGGGACGACGCGGACTTCGTGCGGGCGCGTCTGGCGGGCGTGCGTGAAGTCCTGCGCTACTTCGTGGAACACAGCGACCCGGCCACCGGCAGCTACACCGGTCGACAGTGGTGGAACTATGTCGATTGGATTTCCGCGTGGGGTCGCGACCCGCTGACCGGTCTCGGAGGCGTGCCTCCGCGTGACGAGCGAGGCGCGTCAGCGATTCTCGATCTCCAACACGTTTATACCCTGCAACAGGCGGCGGAGCTCATGACGGCGTTCGGCTACCATGACGACGCTTCGCTCTATGCCACGCGCGCGGAAAAGATCCGGGAATACGTGATCGCAACCTGTTGGAATGATGAACGCGGTTTGCTCGCCGACACCTCGGAACGCCTCACCTACAGCCAGCATGCCAATACCTATCTGATTCTGACCGCCGGAGGAAAAATCGGCCGCTTGACCGATCTCGCGCGCAAGATACGGGACGAACCTGATCTCACGCCAGCCACGTTCTATTTCAATTTTTACACTCACCAGGCCATGATCGCTGCCGGGCTGGGCGACGACTACCTCAACTGGCTCGATCCGTGGCGCGGCGTGTTGGAACTCGGCCTCACCACCGTGCCGGAAAAACCCACGCCCGACACACGCTCCGACTCCCATGCGTGGGGCGCCCATCCCATGATGGGCTTTCTGACTACGGTATTGGGAATTGGTCCGGCCGGACCTGGGTTCAAGCGCGTGCGCATCGCCCCGCATCTGGGCGATCTGCCATTTGCCCGGGGTGCTGTGCCTCATCCTCTGGGCGAAATCAGCGTCGATCTGCGACGCGAAGGTGCCGACGGATTGATCGGAACCGTGACACTGCCCGAGGGACTAGGCGGCGTATTCGAATGGCAGGGACACATGCAGGAGCTGCAGCCGGGCCAACAAGCTATCTCAGTCCACCGATAGGGCGGGCTCGCCGGTCACGGCGGCGCGGAATCCCGTGACCGTCTCAAGAGACGCGGCGGTTGCGCCGCAGAACCGCCCTACCTTGATCCCGTCGCCACTGGACGACTCGGATCGGCCACCCATTCGCTCCAAGATCCGGCATAGAGCTTGGAGCCCGTAAGGCCAGCGTGCTCCATCGCAAGTAAGTTGGCACACGCGGTGATCCCCGAGCCGCATTGATGGATCACCGTCGCCGGTTTGCGGTCGCCCAGGATTCGGCTGAAGGCCTCGGCCAGCTCCGACGCGGGACGAAACGACGTATCAGTTTGGAGGTTGTCTTGGAAAAAACGATTGGCCGCGCCAGGGATGTGCCCTGCCACCGGATCCAGCGGCTCCACCTCTCCCCGGTAGCGGGCGGGGGCACGGGCATCGATCACGAGTTGTGCGCCTTCGGCCAAATTAGCCACCACGTCGTCCGTCGTTAGCACCATCGATTCATCCACGTTGATCGAAAGTTGACCAGCCACCGGCGTAGTTGTCTCAGCCGTGACGGGCCGATGCTCCGCGAGCCATTTCGGCCAACCGCCATCCAGCACCCTCACGCCGTCAAAGCCAATCCAACGCGCCATCCACCAAAGGCGAGCCGCGTATTGGCCCCCGACATCGTCATAGGCGAAGACTCGCGTGGAGGCGGACACACCACCGCGTTCGAGAAACGCGGCGAACGCCGACGGCGGCGGCAACGGATGACGGCCGTTGGTGCCATTCTTGGCCCCCGAGAGATCCGTATCCACGCCAGCGAACTGCGCCCCCGCGATATGACTCTCGGTGAACCGTTTCAATCCACTCTCCGGATCGGTCAAATCGTGCCGACAGTCGAAGATGACCACGTCGGGTTGCTGTAAAAGGTCATTGAGTTCGGCGGTGCTGATCAGCATGACCGCATCTATAACCTCTCCCTGGCGTGCGGGAACGACAAACGTCTCCGGCATGCGATCCTGGCATCACTCACCATTCTAAGAACCTAGCACCGTGTCCGAACCCACTCCCCTCACCTCTTCCGATCCCTGCCCTTGCGGCAGCGGCGCGCCCTATGGCGATTGCTGCGACCCGATCATCAAAGGCGTCAAAACCGCCGAAACCGCCGAGCAACTCATGCGGTCGCGCTACACCGGGCACGTCGTCCACGCCTACCAGTATTTGCACGACACCTACGCCGAAACGGCGGGCACCCCACTCGTCGAGGAGGAGTATGGCAACGACATCACCTGGACCAAACTCGAGGTTCACAGCCACACGCCCAACGTTCGCCCCGGCGTGTCCTTGGTCGATTTTTCCGCTCACTATGAGGAGCGCGGCCAAGCCGGCGTGATGCACGAAAAATCCGAGTTCAAACAAGTCGACGGGCAGTGGCTGTTCATTCGCCCACTCCGCGAAGGCCCCGCCCCGGTGGTGGCGGCCCCCAAAGTCGGCCGCAACGATCCCTGCCCCTGCGGCTCCGGCAAGAAATACAAGAAGTGCTGCGGCGCTTGAAGCCGACCGCTCAACGATCCCGATCAACCGAGCGGTCGATCGTGCGGGGAACCATCCGCCCGCCGGACTCGGGGTCGGTGGCCTCTTGCCCGCGGCGAACTTCCTCATGGTATTCCGCATCGGTGTTGACGCGCCACAGGTCGAAGTCGCGGGCGGTCAAATTTTTGGCCGCCAGCAGACCGGTCATCATGGAGTGGTCCTGGTTGTTGTAACGGTGCATGCCGTTGCGCCCGACCACCTGCAGATTGGTTAAAGTGCCGAGGAACTCGCGGATCGTATCCACCCGTGAGCGATACTCGGCGTCATAGACCGGATACGCCTTCTCCATGCGCACGACCACACCTTCGCGCACCCGACCCGGCTCGATGAGGTTGAGTTGCGCGAGCTCTGCTTTTCCCAATTCAACGAGTTCGGCATCGGACATCGTCCACAGCCCATCCCCTTCGAAACAGAAATATTCGAGCCCCAGGCACGTGGCATTGTCTTCGGCCACCATGGCCTCGCTCCAGTTGCGATAGTTTTGGATCCGCCCCAGGAGCACGTCGGGATCATGAATGTAAATCCAGTTGTCCGGGAACGGATTTTCCCCGTCCACGATGAGAGCAACCGTGAGAAAATCCCGATATGACAACTGTCGGGCGGCTTCGCGAATTGCGGCCGGGGCGGGAGGATCAAGCGCCATGACTGATTCACGCAACGGCATGGAGAGGACAAACGCGTCGCCCTCATAGCGCTCCACCGCCCCGGCTGGGGCAGTGCACTCGACCGCGATAACACGACCGTTGCGATGGTCGATGCGGGTCACCCCGCGATCGAGCAGCACGCGTCCTTGCGCCGCCCGCACGTCGTCGGCCGCTTTTTCCCACATCTGCCCGGGGCCGAACCGTGGATAAGCGAACGTGTCGATCAACGTTTTGACCACTTCCCCACGGTTTTTACCCCGCGGCCGAAAGGCATCGATGAGCGCGCGGGAGAGCGACAGTCCCTTGATTCGCTGCGCCGCCCAATCCGCACTGATCTGATGGGTGGGAATGCCCCAAACTTTCTCGGTATAGGTGCGAAAAAAGATCTCAAACAAGCGTCGGCCGAAGCGATTGACCACCCAGTCTTCGAACGAAACCTCCGACCGCACGGGACGCAGGCGAGCCCAAGCATAACTCAATCCGCACAGACCGCTGGTCCACACGCCCAGATTGCCCAACGCATTCATGGGCCGCAGCGGGTAATCGTAGAATTTCCGGCGATACAGAATCCGCGACAAACGGCGCACTTGAATGAACTCGCCAGGCAGTCGCTTTTTCCACCAGCGATTGATCTCTTCGCTTTTGCTGAAAAAACGGTGTCCCCCGATATCGAAACGCCATCCCTGATAGCGGACAGTGCGGGAAATGCCTCCCACGTAGACCGGATCCTTCTCCAACACCGTCACTGTCCACGCCCCACTTTCCTGCGCTGCACAGGCCGTGGTGAGTCCCGCCGGGCCGGCTCCGACCACGACTAAGGTTTGTTTCGGGCCCGTCATCGTCCGGAAGCACACCAATGCGAACGAATCGTGCAATGCCCAATATCTTACGACTGATTCGTTTACCAAATCTCGCCACCGCCGCCGAAGTGCCCACGATCTCTGCGCAACGATGCGATTGCCTCTCCTCGTCTCCCGTTTGCTCCAAAACTATCCGCTGCTCGGTCTCGTCGTGTGTGCAGTCGCCGCCATGGGATTCAACTTTCCCCGGCTGACCGGAGGGCAGTTCAACTGGATCGAGTCCCACCATATCGCGGCCGCGCTGCTGGAAGGTCGGGGATTCAGTGATCCGTTCAATGGACAGACCGGCCCGACAGCCTGGGTGCCACCGGTGTTTGTCTGGATCGCAGCCGCCATCTTCGCGGTGGCCGGGATCAAGACACCACTCGCCGCGGCGGTGCTGCTGGGACTAACCGTCATCGGCCACGCTGCGGTGCACGCCGTGTTGGTCGCGTGCATTGATCCCGCGGCTCGGCGTATGCGTCGTTTGGTGAGTTGTTTGTATCTGAGCGCCGTCGTCCTGATGCCCAATGGTCCCTTTCAACTTGCGAGCGAAAATTGGCTGCAAGTGCTGCTGCCCGTAACTTTGGTTTGGGCGGCTTTGGCCCACCGCAGGAACCCCGATCGCAAAGCGGGCCTAACGCTTGCGGCCCTCGCAATCGTCGGACCGCTGGCCCATGCCGGATTCGCCGTGGCATTGGCGCTAACCTTACTGGGCATGTTTTTCTTCGATCTGCGGGAGCGACGGTCTTGGGCGATCGCGCTGCGCCCGGTCATGGCAGCCCTGCTCACCGTGCTGACAATCGGGGCATGGACGGTGCGCAATACCATGGCCTTGGACCGCGTCATCCCGTTGAAGTCGAACTTCTGGTTTGAGATGCACCTGGCCAACGTCGCTTCGGCCAATGGGCTCCCCCGAACGGAAGAAGTGCTGCGAGAGATGCCCTTCTTCAACACCGCGCAATTCAACCGCTACGCCACCCTCGGCGAAGTCGCCTACGTGGATAGCTTCCGCGAGCCGACCATAGCGGCGTTGGAGGCCGATCCCGGCGCTTTTCGACGGAAGGTGATGCGTCGGGCGATGAACGCGTTCGTTTATCTGGATTCCAGCAGTGGCAGTGAAATCACGGCATTGACTTTCACCGCCATGGACCAGCGTCGCATCGCCGCCACGGGTATGTTGCAACCGGTCGACGGTTCGCGGTTTTCCTATTGGCACAGGATCGACCTGCCCCCCACCGAGGCGTGGGCGACCTTGAATGCGCTGCACCTTGACGATTTCGAAGGCGTTTGGAGCGACTGGTCGGCACGTCATCTCAAGCACATGGAAGCCCACTACAGTGCGCTCGCCCTCGCGTTGGGCTTTGCATTCGCCGGACTGCCCACCTTGGCCTGGTTCGGCCTGTTGCTTGCCGGCCGCGGGAAGCTCCCACCAATTGCCGGATGGGCGACTCTGGGAATCGTCGGATTGTTGCTACCCTACGTATTGATCAATCACAGCGCGCGCCACCAGGGCCCGTTGCTGGGGTTACAGGTCATCATCGTCGCCGCATGCATCAACGCATGGTGCGATCGCTGGGGGGCAGCGTCGCACTGAAACGATGATTGCAGAATCGGCAGCGACGACCGATCAGGCGACGGGATGACCATCGATCATTCGGTCGCAGTGCGGCGCTCGGCGAGGGCGGTTTCGATTTCCGCCATCTTTTTGGCGTCGAGCGGGTAGACCCAGATGGCCAACGCTTTGCCCAGAGCAAAAATCGCCGGGATGACGGAGAACATCAGCGTGATTCCGAAGATGGATCGCTCGGTCTGGGTCTCATTGGCGACGAAGCCGAAGTATGCCATCAACCCGCCCGCCAGAGAACCGGCGATCATGCTGCCCGTCTTGAGGGAAAAGAGCGAGGCCGAGTGAATGAGTCCCGTTGAACGACGGCCGAACTTGTATTCACCGTAGGCTGCAACATCCCCATACATGGACCAGATTATGGCGGCCGTGGGGCCAAACATGAACGTGCCCGCCGCGTTCACGACGACCATCAGTGCAAAACTGTCCGCCGGTATGAAGTAGAAGGAAAAAATACTCAGCGCCGTGCCCACGCACATCATCACCGCCAGGGGTTTTTTATCGAAATTGCGGAGGAAGAATCCGACGCACAAAATTCCGGCCACGTTGCAGAGCTTGCCCGAAGCCAGAAACAGGGAGGCTTGGTCAAATACCCAGAAGACCTTCTCGTCGGATATCCCCACGACATATTTAAAGTAGTGGAAGGTCACGGAATCGCGCATAACGTAAAACGTTGTCGAACACACCGCCCCGTAAAACAGGATGACCCAGGGCTTGTTTTGAATGAGCTCACTCAACTCCTCACCCAAGTTGTGTTTTTGCCCCGGCGGCGGCTGCACGCGCTCCCGCGTGGTGGCGAAGGTGACCAGGAACAGCGCCACCGAAAGCACCGCAAACAGAGCCATGGTGTATTGGAACCCTTGAATTTCGTTACCGGCTCCCAGTTTTTCCACCAACGGCCGCACAAAGAGGGATATCAAAAATCCCCCGCCGAACGCACCGACAAACCGAAAATTTGATGCGACCCGCCGGGCGTTGGATGACGGGCTGAGCACGCCCATGAGCGAACAATACGGCACATTGATCGCCGTATAGGCCAACATCATCAGCGAATACGTGATGTAGGCGTAGACGAGCTTGCCCGCATCATCGAAATCCGGGTTGGCGAAAATAAGGTATCCGCAGATACCATACGGCAATGCCATCCACAACAGGTAGGGACGGTATTTTCCCCAACGCGTGTTGGTGCGGTCGGCGATGGCCCCCATGGCCGGGTCGGTGAACGCATCGACCAAGCGCGTGACAAAGAACATGGTCGAGGCCGCCGCCGGGGCGATGCCGAACACATCCGTGTAATAGTAGAGGAGAAAGATTCCGAACGTCTGGAAAAAGAAGTTCGACGCCATGTCGCCAAGGCCGAAGCCAACGTTCTCCGAAAATGACAGACGCCCATCCTTGGATGGGGCTTCAGGGGTTTGGGGCATGGCGCGAAACTACGAACCCGCTCCCATCGAACAAGCGTTTAACTGCCGGATATGCGGTCCACGATAAGCACGCCGTTCACCGCGGCCAGGGAAAGCGCGGGCGACTCGATTTGAGCGGGTGCTCTTCCGGGCGACCGTCGATGAATACGGCGACCCACTCGGCCAACCGTTGCCCGAGGCGGCGACAGGCTTCGATTTCGGACTCCGAACGCGGTTCGCCCGCCACGGTGGCACCGTAATGGAGGGTGAAGCCCTGCGCCACGTAGTCGGTCACGCCAAACACCAGGAACCCGTAGTTCATGAGTATGGTGTTGAGCGTCTGGCAGGTCAGCTCGGCACCCCCACTCCAACCGCCCTGCGTCGCGAAGGCGCAGCCCAGTTTGCCGTCAATCTCCGCCCACGCGGGCTGCACCGTCACGTCCCAGAATTTTTTCATCTCCCACGGCACCGTGCCCATGTTGGTCGGCGCCCCCAACGCGATGCCATCACACCATTTTACATCCTCCAACGTGGCATCGGCGACATTGACCGTGCGCACCTCGGTTTGCGGAATGCGCGCCGCACCGGCGGCAACTTCCGTGGCCATTTTGGCGGTGTTACCGCTGGCGGTAAAATAAAGGACGAGGACTTTTCCCATACCGGTGACGGTGTTCGCCGCCCCGTCTTCGATCAAGGAGAACGCTGCAGCGCGCGGCGGACGGTGAGCGTGACTGTTGAGCAGACCAAAGTCCCCACCGGTTTGGCGTGCACTCTCCACTCCGCCCCGTTGGGGTATCGCTTGATCGCTTCCGCGATCGTCAGCCGATGAAATCCATTATACTTTCCGTCTTGTGCTGCACCCTAGTCACGACGCTTGTCGCTGACTCTCCAGTTTGGAAAGCCACGCAGGGACCCCATACCGTTTATCTCGGCGGCACGATGCACTTGCTGCGCAAACGTGATCTCCCGTTGCCCGATGTCTACGATCAGGCCTACGCCGCAGCCGATGCGGTTTACTTCGAAACCGACCTGGCAGTCCTCGAATCGGAAAAATTCCAACGGGCCATGCTGCACTACCTGACCTACCACGACGGGAAGACGTTGGATGACGTGCTGCAACCCGACACCATCAACGCCCTGAAGAAGTATTTGGAATTTCGGGGACTGCCTTACGAGAGTTTCAAAACGTTCAAGGTCGGTCTGCTCAACATCACCTTGGCCATGCTCGAATACGGTCGCATCGGGGTGAATGAACCCGGGGTCGACCAACGTTACCACGACCGGGCGATAGCTGACGGGAAAAAACTGGGCTTCTTGGAAACGCCTGAAGAACAACTCCGGTTCCTTCTGGAGCTCGGCAAAGGGCAGGAGGATGAGCTGCTGCTCTACACCCTCGACGATATGGATGAACTGCGCAAAACCACGCGCGTTTTGATCAAAGCGTGGCGCGAGGGAGATCTGGCATTAATGAATCGGGAGCTCATCGGACCGATGAAGACGGAGTTCCCGGACACCTACGCCATGATGCTCGCCAATCGCAATGCGGCGTGGCTGCCCCGAATCGACGAAATGATCAAAAGCCCCGAAGTTGAACTACTGCTGGTGGGCGCGCTGCATCTGGGAGGGGCTGACGGTCTCATCGCCGGGCTGAAGGCCAAAGGCTACACCCTGAGCGAAGTCCACTAATCACACATCTTCATCAGGCATAACGCACCAGCTCACGGCGACCGCTGGCCATCGCTCGATAAATTGCCTCAATGATGCACATGTCACGGCGCCCCATCTCACCGTTCACTTTCGATTCGCGATTTTCTTTCACGCATAGCGCGAAGTCATCCATCTGCGCGGCCTGCTGATTGAACGGGGGAAAGCTCAGCTCGCCACGCGCACTCGTCGACGCTTTCAAACCGCGGTAACCAAACGCGGGGCCGACTTGATACCATCCCTTCGCGGCTTCGGCGCGGAACTGGTTGCCGTTGTCATTGTAACTCGTGTAGCCGCGGCACCGTTCGCCGCGTGGAAACTCCATAGTCCATTCGAGCGTTTCCTCGACGTCCTTGAAAAACTCCGGCCGCGACTTATGGAGCGATTTCGCGGTAACGGCCACCGGCGGTTGCTCACCTGCGGCCATGAGAGCGGCTTGGATGATGTAAACGCCCAGGTCCATGAGCGGACCGCCCCCGGCCAGCCCGTGTTCGGCCCGCCACTGCGGATTACGCATCACAAAGCTGAAGTTGCCATCCATCCGGGCAAAGGGGCCAAACTCCTCCGATGCCGCCAAGCGCCGCAGCTCCGCGTGATACGGATCGAAGTGGAGCCGATACCCCAAAGACAGTTTCACGTCCTGTTTTTGACACGCTGCGATCACTTGGTCCGCTTCGGCGACGGAGACGGTGAACGGTTTCTCGCTCACCACGTGTTTTCCCGCCTGCGCGGCTTTGATGCAGTGTTCCGCATGCAGGGCGTTGGGCGTGACCGCGTAAACGATATCTATGTCCGGATTATCGGCCATGCGATCCATCGTGTCGTAATCGTAGATCGACGATGCGGGGAAACCATAGTCTCGCGCCCACTGAGCCCCTTTGGCGGCATCGCCGGTGACCACGCCTACAAGTCGACAATGCTGCGTTTCGCGGAGCGCCGGTCCGAGCTGGTGAGTTGCGTAGTTGCCCAGCCCCACCAGCACGACCCCGAGTTTGCGGTCGGAGCCTGTGACTGCCAGGAGTCCGCGAGGGAGACTGAGTGCGGCCGCCGTAAAGGAAGCGGTGCGAAGAAAGGCGCGGCGTGAGACGGCAGATAAATCCAGGGGCGATGACATGCGCTCATTGAGCTCAGCCTCGTGCTTCAGCGCGATCTTTTGCGTCGTGGGTCTCGGCAATCGTTGAACACTCCGAAGTCAGTCCGTTTCGCCCGATCGAGATCGTTAATCGCCCGATCAACGACTCCCGCCTTCAACCAGCGGAACCGGCTTGAGCACCATGACATCGATCCGGTGCGAACTATCGCGGCGCTTGACCTGCAGGTGAGTGGCCACACTGCCATCGGCTGACCGCACGTAGGACAACCCTTCGAAGTGGACCGCGTTGGGTTCCACTTTGACCAACCGAAACGTGAGGGAATCGTTGCCGTCGTCCCAGATCCCAAGATCCGGACCGAGGTGCTTGAGCCGCAACTCCAGCGTGCCCTCGACTTCCAAAATCACGCAGGTCTCATACAGCGTGACCACCCCGTTGTGCTCGAGACGCACGAGTCCAGCCATACCGCCGCCCGACGGGGAGCTCCACATCTCCTCAATTTCTCCACCAAATCCCGCGCCGACCCGACGCCCTTCGAGCCACGCCACATCCTCGACGGTCGCGGATGGACTGGACTGCCCTTCTCCGAGATGGAAAACGCTTGGCTCCGGAACCGGTTCTGAACGAACAACGAAGCCACTCGCCAACAGCAACCCGAGTCCGATGCAGATACGGATTCGATTCACGGGTATTTAAGTCCCAGTTTATCGAGCTTTTTATAAGCGATACTTCGGACGTAGGAATGGTTCGGATTCAGTCTCACAAAATCCTGATGGTAGTCCTCGGCGGGGTAAAACGTGTCGAGCATCACGATCTCGGTCACGATTCGTTTATCGAACCGGGCCCGTGCGGCGCCACGCGAGGCCTTGGCAATCTCAAGCTGTTCGTCGTTGTGGGCGAGAATGATGCTGCGGTATTGAGGGCCAAAGTCGGGCCAAACACCACGAGGATCGGTGACGTCATGAGTTTTCCAAAAGTAATCGATCAAGTCACGATAGCTCGTTTGGTCGGGGTCGAACGTGATCTGCACCACCTCAGCGTGTCCGGTTTGCCCGTAACTGACTTGTTTGTAGGTGGGATTTACCTCCGGACCGCCGGCATAGCCGGAAACCACGTTCAAAACCCCCGGGAGTTGCTCATAAATCGCTTCCACGCACCAGAAACACCCCGCGCCCAGTGTGGCCTTTTGTGGCTCGGCCCCTTGCGAAACAGAAATTCCGGCGGCGCACAGGAAAACAGCAATCAGTCGTTTCATGGCAGATATGACGCGCAGGTTACCGCATCTATTCCCTGTGACAACGAACCAGCGCATTTAAGCACCGGGAACCGAAGGCACCGCTCGGTGCCGACTGGTCCGGGTAATTCTCATTCTCACTGACGGGGCCTTAAGCGACACCTCCCCAGACTCGGCTCCAAAAAGCCGATTGACAGCGCGAGGTGAAAACAGCTTTAGTCCGCCTCTTTTTCCGTTATGAGCACTTCCGAAGAAACCCAACAAAGCATCACGCCGGCGGAGATTCCGTTCACCACACCGCAGGAGCTGAAGCAATACACGACCGACACCGGTAAAATTTTGCCGCGTAAATACACGCACCTCTCCGCTAAAGAGCAGCGTCGTATCACCAAGACGGTCAAGCGTGCGCGCAACTTGCTCTTCGCGCAATAAGCGAGATTCCCGCTAAAATTTCGAAGCCGGAACCCTAAACGGTTCCGGCTTTTTCGTGTCTCGTAAACTAAGAGCTGGGCAGACTCCGGCAGGGTCAACGGAAGCGAGCTAGCCGCTCCCCGTCCCCGGGGTCGGACCGCCGTCGGCCCGGCAAAAATTAACGCTCTTCTCCCTCTTCGTTTTTCGACACTACGACGTAGTAGTCCTTGTAGGACTTATCGTAATACTGGGCGTAGTAGTAACCGGACACGGCCAAATTCAAGCCGTTTAGCACAGAACCCAACACAGGAACATTGCTTTCAAGGAGCTTCTTCGCGGCGAATTGCGCGGCTTTGCGACGCACTTTGTTGAAGAAAATCGTGAATAGCGAGCCATCCACTAGCGGCAGAATGATCATCGCATCACTCACTGCGGCCAAAGGAGGCGTGTCGATGAACACGCGATCGTAGCGCTTGCGCAGATCGGCTATCAATTGCTCGAAACTGCGGCTATTTAGCACATGCGTGGGATTTTTTGCCCGACCGCCGGTCGTAATCACGTCCATATTCGGAAATACGTCCTTGATCACAACTTCGTCTAACGAGGAGGTCCCGCCAATGACGTCGATCACGCCTTTCACGTTCTCTAGCTGCAGGGTTTTGTGAATGTTCGGTTTACGCAGATCGCAGTCCACCACGACCACCTTTTCACCGTGCGCCGCAAAAGTGAGCGCCAAGTTGGTCGTCGTGAAGGATTTTCCTTCACCCGGAATCGTGCTGGTAGTCAGAATACATTTCGCATTTTTGGACTCTTCCTTCAGGCGAAGAGCCGAGTGCAGCGTCAAAAATGCTTCAGCCACCTGACGGTCCGTGTTGTTCGCGACTACTTGGGCCTTCTCGACCGGATCCATCTTTTTGATCTGCGGAATAATTCCGATCAGTGGCAGACCAATAACGGATTCGATATCGAACGAGCTTTTAACCCGATCATCGATGAACGCGACAAAGAAGGCGAAGGCCAAACCAAGACCCACGCCGCCGACTAAACCCAACCCCAAGTTCATCATGACGTTCGGTGAAATATACCCGCCCTCGCCTGAAGGCTGCGCTAAATCAATCTTTCGCGCATTTTGGTTGTCCATGGACGTCCCCAAAGATGTTTCCCGCATACGGGACACGATATGATCGTGGAGTTCCTTGTTAATGATGTATTCTCGCTCTTTTGCATCATACGCAACGGCTGCACGGCTCAAGGCCAACGATTCACTCTCCTGGGTGCTCAGTGCATTCCTCGCCTCTGTCAGGCTCTCACGGGCGGCTTCGTATTGTGCGGAAATCTGATTCATCACTCCCCTAATGGCGCCCGACAGTTCGCGTTCGGTCTGTTCAAGCTTGCGCCGTGCCTCAACCATGCGCGGATGTTTTTCGCGGTAGCGCTCCTGTAACTCGGCAATCGCAATTTTCTCCGCAGAAATTTGCTGTTTCAGTGAGCCAATGTGGGGATCAGCTGCGACGAAAGGAAGGTCCGAAATCGCAACCAAATCGCCATTCCGTTGCTTGAGCTGATTCCATCGAACTTCAATTTCCTTCAACGCCGTCGAAACTTGAGTAAGGTTCATTCCCAGCGCTTTCAGTCGGTCGGTCACGATGTCTCGTCGCTGATCCAAGGAAACCATGTTATTCTTCTCTCGGTAGTCCTGTAGTTCACGTGCTAGTTCGTCTACCTTCTGACGCTGTGATTCGGCGCGCACCTTAAGATCGTCGACCGCTTTAAACGACTCATCGCGACGTTGGCGGTTGTTGTAGTTGATAAATTCATCCACAAAATAATTCGCGACTTTCGCGGCGATAAATCGATCTGGATGGCGATACTGGATTGCTATAACTAGGCTGAGTCGCTGAGGAACAATCGACCTATTCCCCGCTAAAATGCCATGTGGTGAAACGGGGTCATTTTCACCTCCATTCTGATAAGGAGCCAAAAACTGGCGGAGGTCATCGCCGGTCAAACGCTCTGCCACCGTGTTGATCAGATTCGCACTTTCCAGCAGCTTAACTTGAGTGTTCAAGTCTTCGGCACCTCGAATCTGATTATCGACCACGGCCTGTGTTTGCAAAACCGTTGGGTCATCCCGCAGCAACTGCACCGTCGCCGTGGATTGGTAGATGCGAGTCGCATTGGTCGTATAGACCAACGCCGACGAAAACACGACAAGGAAAACGACAATGATATACCAAATTCTTTCCCGCAGAATGAGCAGGTAGTCATTGAAGCTCCGATGCGCCGCGCCTTCAGAGTCGCCATAGCCGCCATAGCCGCCATAGCCGTATTCCGATTGTGAGCCCGATGATGGGCCGGATTCTTTTTCAGCAGGATTCATCAGCGTAGTTACAGAATCAATCAGAGCAAACGCTCCGGGACGTAGATCAAGTCGTCCGTTTCCAAACGCCATTGATTAGCGCTGTCGCCCGCGATGAGATCATCACCGTTAATAATGTGATTTTCGATCTTACCGGACTTCAGCTTTCGCGTGAGCTTGATTTTTCGGCGATCAGCCAAACGGGTAAAACCTCCCGCTCGCGAGATGGCATCCATCAAGTTCAGGCCTTCTTCCCGGGGGAATTCTATTTCCCCAGGACTGGCTACAGACCCGAGCACATTTACCGTGCGGCGCGCATACTCGATGACCACGAGATTGATCTGGGGATTAACCAGATAGTCCCGATCGTAGAGGTCTCGAATCAATCCTTCGGCCGCCCGGATCGTCAGGCCGTCCAAAACGACTCGCCCGATTAAGGGTAGGGATACAACCGACTCGCGCGACATTCGCACCTGACGGTCCATCGTCGGTTCTTGAAAGACCTTCAGCTCGAGCAAATCCAATGGCTGCAACACGTAGTCATCGGAGCGTGAAATGGAGGATGAGTCCATCGGCGTCGAATTTCCATCTTGGGCCGACAGAAAATTCGTTCCGCACAACAGAACAAAGAGAAGGAATCGAAAGGCGCGCATAAAAAAAAGGAAGAAGACCGTCACGGTCTTCTTCCCGATTTTCAATTGGAGATTTCTAGATTCCGCAAATCAGTAACGCAGCAGAGCCGAGAAACTGAAGACCTTATTGTCAAAATCGCTGCCCGCCGTGCCTCCTTGATTCTCCTGGTAGTTGAAGGCACCACGCAGCTGCCAGTAGGCGTTCACAACGTATTCGGCACTCAGAGATCCGGCGTAGAACGTATCGGAAGGTTTCGTGAAGTTATCTAGTTCACGAACAGAGACACGGGATGAGATGGTCAAATCAGGTGAGACTTTGGAGCTCACGCCAACAGCGAAGTCCAAATTTTCTTGAGCGTTACCCGTTCCGGTCGTGTTGAAGTCGTTGCCAGCCGAGAATGTGAAACTGGTCTTGGGCGAATAGGCGTAAGAGAAGTTTGAGGAGAGAGCCAACGAGGTGCGCCCACCACCGGCTTGAATGCTACGATCCACCACACCCACTTTGAACGAACCACTGAGTTTTGGGGTGAAATCTCCGCGCGCGCCAACCGTGTAAGTCCAGTCATCCGAATTCGATGCGGCGCGATCAGTGTCGACCTCACGATATTGAGCGTTGAAGCTCAGGTCCACCTTGGGAGTAAGCTCGTAGAACGCACTGACTGGGATCGACGTCGACAACTGGTCGATAAACGTAGCTTTCTTGTAAGAAGTGTTGGTGTGATTGAAACCAAATCCAAGGGAGGTTTTAGCGGTCACTTCCATCTCATGGTTGACACCAGCGTTAAAAACTTCGCGACCAGAGAGCGTCGGCGACCGCAAATCTACCGTGTTTTGGTTCATCTGGCGATAGGATGCTTTCGCGCTTGTGGTCGACTTTTCATCCTTGTGCTGGATGTTGAACGACACATCAGACAGCTCAGAATCCAAATCATCATTGTCAGAATGGCGAGTAATGGTCTCGACGTAGGCAAACTTACCGCTGACGAGAGCATTCTTACCAAACTCAAACGAAAGACCCGGAGCGAAACGCACGACGGTGTCATCACGAACCGGATTGGCGGGTTGGGTAGCCCCCGGGGCGACGTAATCGCTGCCCAACGTCAAATTGTCATTAAATTCCAAGGTCGCTTTTGCGGTAACAAACAATTCCGCGCTGCTCCCAACCGCCATGAACGGTGCTGCATGCACGGAAGATCCGGCGATGATCGCGCCAAAGGCTGCGGTGATGAGTTTAATCTTATTCATAGGTCGTGGTTAATTGGAGTCCCGGAGATCAAAGGAAAGTTCTTAATCAGGGAAGCAAATTCTTCGTATCGTCGGGTTTAGAGCTGAGGATGAAAAAATTAACTGGCAGTAGGTAAGTCGGGAGAGATTAGAAAAATGTCTGACGTCAACTTTCAAGCCGTAATTGCAAAATACTTGTGAATCAAAAGGCGCTCGACCGCATCCGGAATCTCCAGCATGCATTTTTACTGCACGTTTCATGCCACTAATGCCAAGCGTTAACGCGGATGCCAAACAACCGGAAACCGGGACAACCAAGAAGGTTCTCGTTGGATACCAACGGCTTCTACCTTTTTACGCGTTTCGCTCCTCCTCCGGTTGGAGGATAAAATTCTTCGCCAAACAATGTTTAGCGTGGGTATTTGTGCTCAGTATATCCGCCTACCTCGGAGCGGGGGTATCACTCTACCTCAACGACAGGTATCGTTTGAAGCTCGATGGGATCTCACTGTGGGACCGTCTTTACCCTCCTCGTTGGAGCGATTACCGAGAGGCGCGCGGAAATTCCTACATTGAACAGGCGCATAAGTCCCTGGAAGACGGCAACTTTCCCCGAGCATTCCATCAAATTCGCGCGGGCGTGAGTCGCGCCCCCCGCAATATGGGAGGGAGGAATTTACTCGTTCACATGTTTCAGGCCGCCGATCGACCCGAATTGGCGCGCAACACCCTCGTGGACGGACTCAAATACCACTCAGCCGACCTCGAGTATCTTAACCAGACCTTTTCATTCCTGTTTCTCCGTCAAGAGGACCAGCGCGTCGTCGATTTGGTCAACCACCTCCTCTCCGATTCTCCGGCTTCCGACCCTCGTATCAGCACTTACTTGGGCACCGTTTTGGCGACGGCCTATTTTTATCGAGGCCATTTCGATCAAGCCGAGGATACCATTCGGGCAAACGGCCTGCAATTATCGACGGAAGGCCGTTTTCTGAGTGCTAAAATTGAATGGGATCGCGGTTTTCAGGACTTGGCGGTGGCTCTGATTGCTCAGCTCGCACGAGAGAATCCGCAAAATGCCAACATCTATCGCACTCATATAAAATGGTTGCTTGAGACCGATCAGGCCGACCAAGCACGCCATGCCAGTTTGTTGCGTCGAATCAGCTTTCCGGAACAGCCGCAGCCACGTATCGACCTGCTCTACGCCTACGATCGCATGGATGACGATCAGGCCGTCTCGGAAGAAGCCCTCAGCCTACTCTCCGATTTCCATGACGACGCCAACGCACTTCTCATGCTGGGAGATTTCGCCGCCAATGCCGGACGGCCCAAAATCGCCGAAAAGGTCTACGATCAATGCATCGCAAGCGCCCTGCCCTCCCAGGGCCCCGCATTGATGCTGGTGGAAGCCCACACCGTCGCGGGCAATCACGACCGCTCCATCGCCCTCGCCCGGGAGCTTCTCGAACAGCACCCGGACTGGGAAAAAAGCATGGCCCCGATATTCAATGGCCTCCAAGCCATCGCATTTTTTGCCCTCGGAGACCGCGAATCGTCTTCGCTCTATCTCGACAGCTTCCTGAACCTGCCATCGGTGCGAGCGGAGAACCTGGTCGCGGTCGCCAATCGATTGATCGACGTGGGAGCCGTGGCCGATGCCCGACGCGTGCTGGAACACGCCGTGCGCACGGACCGGCTCAATCAACCCGCTTTGGCCCGACTCATCGAATTCGAATTGGAAGCGACCCAATCCCCGAACCTTCCCTCAAACCTACGCCGCCTGCTCGAAATGCGGCGGCCGTCGCTCAAGCTTTTGAGCTCCGCCTACCAACGTCTGGGGCGCGACCAATTTATCTACCTCCCTTCACGCAACGCGTTGCTCGACGACATTTCCTTGGTGCTTACCGGTAATCCTCTCCCTGGGCGTGCGACCGATCAGCGCTGAAACCGGTCGTCTTTGACCGGTTGCTACGTCGCCAAACTGGCCTCCAACGCCGCCAACATCCGATCATTCTGCTCAGCCGTTCCGATTGTGATTCTCACCCACTCCGGTAAACCGTAAACACCGACCGGCCGCACCACGACGCCTGCCCGCTGCATCCGGTCAAAAACCGCCCGGCCGTCTCTCACGTTCGCCAACAAAAAATTCCCCACACTCGGCACATAAACAACGCCGAGTCGCTTCAGTCCGTCCTCCACCTGCCGGAATCCGGCTCGATTGGCGCGCTGACACGCGGTGACCCAATCTTCATCATCGACCGCCGCCAATGCTCCCGCCTGACCGATCGCATTCACATTGAAGGGTTGCCGGACACGTTGCAGCAGCCCCGCTAATTCGGTCCCGGCACAGGCGTAACCCACGCGTTGGGCCGCCATGCCGAAGATTTTTGAAAACGTCCGCAGGATCACAAGCTTGCGACCAGCCGACCACTCACCGGTCCAATCCGGAGATTCCTCCAAGTATTCCGCATAAGCTTCGTCCACGACCACCACCACATGAGGCGGCATGGTAGCCACCCACGCTTTGACTTCAGCGCCATCGTTGTTCGTCCCCGTGGGATTGTTCGGACACGGCAAAAACACCAACTTCGTGCGCTCCGTGATCGCCGCCGACATCGCCGCGAGGTCATGCACGTGATTCGTCAGCGGCACCTCCACCGGCGTCGCGCCGAACAGCAAGGTCACCAGTTTGTAGACGATGAACGCCGGGGTTCCCATCACCACCTCATCGCCCGGCCGGAGAAAGACATGGCCCAGGAGTTCGATAAGCTCATTGGATCCGTTGCCCACCACGATCTGGCCTGCCTCCACCTTATGGCGCTGCGCCAACCGTTCCCGCAAGGCGATACATCCACCATCCGGATACATGTTGGATTGACCCAAGGCCCGCTGCATCGCGGCCAGCGCCCGCGGCGATGTGCCCAACGGATTCTCGTTCGACGCCAACTTAATGATCCCGGCCGGATCCAGTCCGAGCTCTCGCGCCACATCTTCAATCGGGCGTCCCGGCTCATAGACGGGTTGAGTCAACACACTGGGATTTACGAGATCGGTAAGCTTCACGTCGCCAACCAACACGAATCGACATCGCCGCAAAAGCGAAATAACCAGTTCCCTCATGCGCCGCGCCCGCCTGCTCCTCTCATGCTTCGCCGGAACCCTGATCGCCTACCTGCCCTCGCGCGCAGAAGCCGACCTCACCACCGGCACCATCGATGGTGCTCACTACACCATCGCGACTCCCTCCCATCGACCTTGGAACCAGCAGCTTGTGCTCATCGCGCACGGCTATCGGCCCGAATCCGCGCCGTTGGTCGCCGATCTATTTCCCCACCAATCGGCCTACCAAACCCTGATTGATGAAGGGTGGATGGTCGCCAAGACCAGCTACCGCCGCAACGGTATCATCGTCGCCGACGCGATCACCGACCTCGACCAACTGCTCGCGCACATCAACGCCACTTACGGCCCCACCAATCGGGTTATCTTAATGGGAGACTCCATGGGCGGAACCATCGCCACGCACCTCGCCGAGCGTGGCGGCGACGACTACGACGGTCTGATCGCGATTGGAGCTGCCTTGGAACTGCGCGAACACGGCGACGCTCACGGGCTTAACCTCGCGCCCCAACTCCCGCTTCTTTTTGTCGCCAACCGCAGTGAATTCGATGGCCCACGCAATTATCTGAATGAGACGTCAGCCCGCGAGGGCGTGCATCTCGTTTCGCCCGTCCTGTTTCGCATCGATCGCGACGGCCACGTGAATGTCAACCAAGCCGAACGTCTCTTCGCCATTCGCGCCATGAACTCTTGGCTCGACCGCGGTCGCCCGGGGCTTCCCCACCCCGTTCTGGACAAATTCTTCGACGCAACCCAGCGCCCGAATCCGGGATTGTCTCAAGTCGCGATCGATGCCGATGCACGCGGCCTGACCGCGAAGGTGACCGAGGTGTCCGCCATCTATGGTAACGTTTTCCTCAACCTCCAACCGGCGGATATGGCTGCGATCGGCTGGACCGAGGGCCTCTGGGCCGAACTCATCGTCGGCGACCAAACCTTCCGCGTTCGCCATGGTCGCGATTTCGACAGCGTCGAGCGCGGCGAATGGGTTGTTTTTCCCAACGCCGACGGCTTCACGTGGTTGTCCCGCAATTGGGGCAATGCCGCCGAGACCGCCAACCTGCATGTCGGCTCCGAGATTCACCTGCGACGCTTCCCTGCGTCGAATTAAACCGGCACCGCAGATCAGGTTCGGCTCGGCACCCGCACCACGGCCATTCCCGCCGCCTGCGCCGCCGCAATCCCCGGATCGGCATCCTCGAACACCAGACAATTTTCCGGCGCGACGCCCATCCGACGAGCGGCTTCCAGAAACATATCGGGCTCCGGCTTACCGCGCCCTGGGGCCACATCATCCGGTGTGACCACAATGCGAAACAAGTCCCGCAATCCAGCCGCATCGAGCGCAGGCAACGCGATCATCGGCAAACCGCCCGTGGCAATCGCGACCGGATGGGTCTTCGCCATCTCCCGCGCAAACGCCACCACCGGTTCGATCAACTCGACTTCGTGCAGGATTTCCAAATACAGCGCCTCCTTGCGGTGCTCGATCGCCACCGCATCCACGGTGATCCCATAGTGCGCCGCCATGCGTTCAGCGACCAACACCGTCGGCACGCCGCCCAACGAATAAAACAGATCCTCATCCAGCGTCCCGCCGATGCCGGCTTCCCGCATGGCTTGGTCCCACGCCCGGTAGTGCACCGGCATGGAGTGAATCAAAGTGCCATCAAGGTCGAAAATATAACCGCCAAACGCACGGTCGGGAAATTCAATTTGCATAGGAACGGCGGACCTCACGCTGCCGTCACCCACCTGGCAACGGCAATCGCCACCAGCGCGGTTTCAGCACGCAAACGTAACGGACGAATGCCGGGAGAATAGCTCGCCTCCTCAGCGGCGCATGCCGCGCATCAACCGCGACTTGGGCTTCACCGGAGCCGCATCCGCCAACACCTTGGCATCGAACAATGCGGAGTAGATGTAGTCGAAATCGTCGATCTGCTTCCGCTCCACTTCCGCGCCGATGAAGCGTTCGATCGAACGAGCGTTACGCACATCATCCTCGGTCACGAGCGTGAAGGCATCGCCGGTCGACTGTGCCCGACCGGTCCGACCGATCCGGTGGACGTAGTCCTCGGCGTTCTCCGGCACGTCGTAGTTGATGACATGGGACACGCCCGCGATATCGAGACCGCGTGCCGCGATATCGGTGGCGACGAGCACTTCGAACTTGCCGGATTTGAACCCTTGCAGAGCCTCCACCCGCTCGCGCTGACTGCGATCAGAGTGCATCACACCGACGGTGTGGTTCTCGGATTTGAGCTTCCGCGCAATGCGATCGGCCCCCATCCGGGTCCGCGTGAATATAATCACACTCTTAAAGTCCGTGCGGCGCAGCAGCTCGATCAGCAGGTCGAATTTCTGGGAAGCCACCACGGGATAAAAGGCGTGGGAAACGGTTTCAGCCGGCTTGCGCTGGATGCCGATCTTGACCTGCACGGGATCCTTCAACGCCCAATCCGCGAGCGACGCAATTTCCGGCGGCAGGGTCGCGGTGAAAAACAAGGTCTGCCGATTGGATGCACATTTTTGCACGATCCGACGCACGTCGGGCAGGAAGCCCATGTCGAGCATGCGATCGACTTCATCGAGCACGAGAATCTCCACATCATTCAGATGGGTGGAACCATCCTCCAAGAGGTCCAGCAGCCGACCCGGGGTCGCCGCGCAAATATCAACCCCGCGGCGCAAATCATCGCGCTGCTTACCGTAGCCCACTCCACCGTAAACGATGGTCGTCGTGAGGTCGGTGAACTTCGAATATTCTTGGAAAGCCTCTTCCACCTGCAACGCGAGTTCGCGCGTCGGTTCGAGCACGAGGCAGCGCATCTTTCCATGCGAACCGAGTTTTTGCAGAATCGGCAACGCAAACGCAGCCGTCTTACCCGTGCCCGTCTGGGCCGAGCCAATCACATCACGCCCCGCCAGAATCAACGGAATCGACTGCGCCTGAATCGGGGTCGGCGAATCGTAACCCTTTTCGGCCACGGAATACGCCAACGCGTCGTTCAAGCCGATCTTGGTGAATTCCGTGTCTTGCGGCGGGATATCCACCGGGGTGCTCGGCTTGATCGAAGCCGCATGGGGATGTTCAAAATCATCGCGTTGAGGACGTTCCCGACGCTCTTCCCGACCGCCGCTCCGGCCGCCACGCCCGCCGCGACCACCACTGCGGGGACCGGTCCGGCCGCGACCTTCGCCCCGGCCTTCACCGCGACCACGTCCCCGGCCTTCGCCTTGGCTGCGCGATTCTCCGCCGCGCTTGGATTCTCCCTCAGGGGCGTTGCCGCGGCCGCCCCGACGGCGTCCGCCACCGCGACGCTCGCCCGGCTCGGACTTGGGCGAGGCACCTGCTGAATCGGATTTTTTCGGTCGGGAACCGCGGGAATTGGAGGGCTGCTGAGGGGAGCCGGACGGAGGAGTCGAACCCGGGGACGACGTGGACTTTGACCGACTGAACGCCGCAATAATCTTTTTAAACATATCTGGAAGCGGACCAGCGTTCCGGTTTCGCCCGTATTGGCAACCTCGGAGATTACGCCCTCCCTTGCCCGCCCGTGACCGCAACGTCGCACTTGATTCGCTCGGGTCGTCTCACCACTACTGCTGGTCTTCCTCTTCGTGACTGCTCGTCCTCGCTCGATTCCAGCTCTGCCTCCCGCCCAATTGCGCCCCTTGCGCAATCGGCTGAAGTTGTCGGTGCAGGACGCCGGGCTCACCGATCTTTCGCCCCCGGCCAATGGCTCGACGGATGACCGTTTCTGGGAATTGGAGCCCACGCCCCTCATCATCCCCCCCGAGGAATGGAGCACCCTGCAAGCCGCCCTGCGCCAACGGGCCGTATTGATCAATACGTTCCTGGCCGACATTTATCACCGGCAGGAAGCGATGAATTCCGGTGTGGTGCCGCCGGAGGTCACGTTGGCCGATCCCTATTTTCGCCGCCCTTCGTTTGGTCTCACGCCCGACCGCCACGATCTCGCCACGTTGATTCGCTTCGATCTGGTGAAGACAGCGGCCGGTTGGCATTTCACTGAAACGCACACCAACGCCCCTGTCGGTTTGAGCTACGCCGTGCAAAACCGTCGCTTCCTCACCCAGGAGGCGAGCGACTACTACCGGGCGCTGCCCGACTACAAGTCGGTCATTAATTTCCCGCTGCAATTGGTGCAGGCGTTGCACGCGCTGGCCCCGGCCGGGATGCGACAGCCGTCCATGGTGTTTCTCTCCGCCGGCCCCCGCTACCCGTTTTACTCGGAACACTCGTTTCTTGCCCGCAAGATGGGCCTGCGTCTGGCCCACGGCGAAGATCTGCTCGTCCTCGACAATTGCGTCTATTTCAAAACCATCGCGGGTCTGGAACGCGTCGACGTGATCTATCGACGCCTCAACGACGCTCACATCGACCCGGTGGTCTTCTCGACCGATCGCGAATCGGCCGGCATTCCCGGACTCATGCAGTGCATTCGGGCCGGCAACGTCGTCGTGGCCAATGCCATTGGCGCGGGCGTGGCCGAAAACCGCGCGCTCAATGCCTATCTGCCGCAGCTTTCCCGCTTTTATTACGGCGAACCTTTGTTGCTGCCGTCCATTCCCACCTACGTCTGCACCGACAACGACCAGCTGGATTCCATTCTCGATCGCGCGGGCGAATTGGATCTGCGGCCGGCACATTCGGCTCGGATCGACCAGCCGCACGAGGAATCCATCGCCATCAGTCGAGGCAAGCTACCGCGCGAAGTGCTGGAGAATCCCCACGCCTACGTTGCTCAAGCCCGGCTCAAATCGCTCTCTTTCCGCGCCTCGGGCGCCCGCCACACTCCGTTTCGCCTGAGCGCATTCGCCCTCACCCAAGGCGACAATGTCTCCGTCCTGCCGGGCGGCATCGTCAATTTCGGTCCCCCGCCCTACCCGGTCGATCGAGTCGGACAATGCGCCGATGTCATCGTGCTGGCCGGCGACGTCCACACCGCCGGAGCCTTGGCCGATTTCGAAACCAATGTCGCGGCCGGAGCCGAGTCCACCGTGCCGAGTTCGCGCGCCGCCGAAGCGCTCTTTTGGCTCGGGCGCTATCTGGAACGCGCGGAGTCGACGGCTCGCATGTTGAGTATTCTCGACGATGTGGTTCTGGAGGAAATACCCGCGTCCGACCGACGTCGCTGGCTTCCGTTGTGGCGCGGCTTGCTCGAAGCCACCGGCCATGCCGACCAAAAGATCACGGCTCGCACCGACCCTCGTAACACGCTCACCAGCGACCTCATCTGGCGCATGGCCCTCGGCGCTTCGCATGCGAGCTCCTTGCTTAGCGCGACGCGTTCCGCCGCGGCCAACGCCCGCGAGTTGCGCGAATTCGTGAGCCCTGAGGCCGGTCGGATTCTTACCCAGTTGGAAGACACCCTCCTGCAGCTCGCCCGCCAGTCGCCGGCCGGTCGCAGTCGCCAGTCCCGCCTGGCCCGCAGCCGGGCCGCCGCCAGCGCCATCCGTGCGGTGCTCGGCGAGATCAACGCCTGCGTCGGCACCGCGTCCCGCACCATGCTCCAGGACGCCGGGTGGCACTTTCTGCAAATCGGCCAACAGATTGAGCGAGCCACGGTTACCGCCCGCGCCCTCAGTCACATGCTCCCCGCCGCCGTGGACTACGCCAACAACAACGAGGACGCGGACGATCTCCTCCACTACCGCGACAACCCCGAACTTTCCGCCCTCCTGCGCATGTTGGGATCGCAGGACGCCTACCGAAGGATCTTCCGCACCCGCAGCCAACCGTTGTTCGTCGCGCGCTTGTTCCTGCAACAGACGCGTGCGCCCCGCTGCATTCTCTACAACCTCCAACAGATTGCCACCAGCCTGGCCGCGATCGCCGAGACTTCGGGTGACGCCGCCGCGGATCCGGCCCTGCAGTTGATCGACGCCACCACCCAGGAGCTCAAGTCGATCAAACTCGGCCAGCACTTTGATCCCGACATTCCCGATTTGCCCGGCGCGCCCAGCCTGGAGTCCGTGATCATGCGCAGCATCGACTGCCTCGCGGCGCTGCACGATTCGCTGGGTGACCAATTTTTCAGCCACCAAGCGCGCCTCGATCCCAACTCCAACCAACCCGAACTGGGGTTGTAGATTGGGGTCCACGTAAAGCTCCGCGCCATTCGCGCGCCTCCGACGTGGCATTGACCCCACCGGGTCCCGTTTGCTTGCTCTGAGTTCTTATGCCCGCTCCCCGCTTATCCCTCCAACTCTACTCTCTGCGCGACAAAACCAAGGAAGACTTCGCCGCCACCGTTTCCGCCGTCGCCCAGATGGGCTACGCCGGCGTCGAAACCGCCGGATTCGGCAACCTCGATGCCGCCGCCGGTTCCGCCGCCATTCGTGACGCCGGCCTCGAAGTTTCCGGCATGCACGTCGGCATCCATCTCCTGCGAGGCGAGTTCAACCGCGTGGTCGACGAGGCGCTCTTGTGCGGCACCAAAAACATCATTTGTCCGTTCTGGCCCAAGGCCCACTTCCGCACGGCCGACGCTTGCCGCCGGATCGGCCGCGACCTCAACGAAATCGGCGCCCGCCTGCGCGGACTCGGCTTCCAGTTCCACTACCACAACCACGATGGCGAGATCGCCCTGGTCGAGGGCCGCCGCGTGTTCGATTGGATGCTCGACGCCGCCGCCCCCGAAAATCTGGGCTGCCAAGCCGACGTCTACTGGGTGCACGTCGGCGGCAAGGATCCTGCCGAATTCATCCGCGAACAAGGCCGCCGCATCACCTTGCTGCACATCAAGGACGAAAAAGAGATCGGTTCCGGCCCCGTGGATTTTCCGGCGGTGTTTGCCGCCGCGGAGAGTGTCGATGCCGCCGAATGGTATGTCATCGAAGTGGAAAAA
This sequence comes from Synoicihabitans lomoniglobus, assembly GCF_029023725.1. GTDB lineage: Bacteria > Verrucomicrobiota > Verrucomicrobiia > Opitutales > Opitutaceae > Actomonas > Actomonas lomonigloba. Next base: position 738,388 of record NZ_CP119075.1, on the reverse strand, counting down.
TATAACCACGATCCGCTGGAATCAGTCCGCCTTTCGCTCGAACAAATGCGGACGTGGGGCAAAGCGTAACGCCACGTCTCCCTTTTCCTTTCCCCTCCATCCTCTCCTTTCCAGATGCCCAAGAAAAAATCCTCTTTCAACATCGCCGTCATCGGTGCCGGTGCGATCGGCATTGATCATATCCGCAGCTTTCAAACCCACCCGGCGGCCCATGTCGTCGCCCTCGCCGAAGTCTCCCCGGAGCGCGGTCAGGAAGCAGTCGACACCTACGGCATTCCCACGCTGGTCACCGACTACCAGGAACTGCTCAAGCGCGATGATATCGACGTCGTCTCGATCGCCCTACCCAACTTCCTGCACGCCTCGGTGGGGCTCGAAGCTCTCAAAGCCGGGAAGCATCTCATGGTCGACAAGCCCATGGCGACCAACGCCCGCGACGCCGCCAAGCTCATCACCGAGGCGAAGAAGCGCCGCCTCAAACTCATGGTCGGGCAAAACATGCGCTTCTCACCCGAGGTGCAGACGGCGCGCAAACTCATCACCGACGGCAAACTCGGCGACGTCTACCATGCGAAAACCGCGTGGACCCGCCGCAGCGGCATTCCCCGCATCGGTTCATGGTTTACCCAGAAACAATTTGCCGGCGGCGGCTGCACCTACGACATCGGCGTGCACGCGCTCGATCGCGCCCTCTTTCTCATGGGCGAGTTCGACGCCGCGGCGGTGAGCGGTCAGACTTACAGCCAACTCGGACCGCGGGGCCGCGGCGAAGGCAACTGGGGCAAGGGCGAGATCGACAAGAAAGCCAAGTTCGATGTCGACGACCTCTCCGTCGCCCTCATCAAACTCAAAAGTGGCCGCACCGTGCTGCTCGAAGCGTCGTGGGCGGCGCATCTGCCCCAACATGATTTCTTCACTTCCCAGGTGTTTGGCACCGATGCCGGCGTGATGCTCAACCCATTGCGTCTCATCCGCCCCGGCAAGCAGGGCTACATCACCGAGGAGATCGCCGCGACCACTCCGCTCGCGAACGAGAATCGCATGGTGCACTTCATCGACACATTGCTGGGCAAGGCCGAGCCCTACGTGAAACCCGCCGAGTCACTCGCGGTGCAAAAAATCCTCGATGCGATCTACAAATCCGCCGCCACCGGCCGCGAGGTGCGTATCAAATAAATGGTGACAAATTTCCGCGATCAGTCGCGTCAGGAAGGGCCCGCCGGACACGGCGGGCTTTTTCATGCCCGCCCACACCGGCGGCTACGACGCCTCCATGTTGGTCGTCAGCACCTCCCGTAAAACGCGCGCCAGATCTGCGGCCCGGTAGGGTTTGGTGACCCGGGCGCAAAATCCGTGATCGCCGTAATTGGAGAGCACGGGATCGATCGAGTAACCGCTCGAAACAATGGCGCGCACGCCGGGATCAAGCGCGCGTAACTTTTCCATCGTTTCCTTGCCGCCCATGCCGCCCGGCACGGTGAGATCCATCAGGACGACATCGAAGGGCTTGCCCTCCGCCTTGGCTTCCACAAATCGCTTCACGACCGACTCGCCGTCCACCACGGTCTCGGCTTCGAGTCCCAGATGTTCGAGCAAGGTTGCCGCCATCCGCCGGATGTTGGCCTCGTCATCCATAAACAGGATACGCCCGCGCAGCGGAGCGGTGGAGGGTTTGGATTTTGCCGTGCTCGGCGTGGTGGCATCCGGCAAGGCCGGCAGAAGAATACGGAAACGCGTGCCTTCTCCGACCTCCGAACTCACCTCAATATGTCCGGCGTGTTTGCGAATGATCGAATAGACCGTCGCCAAACCCAGGCCGCTCCCGGTCTGCTTCGTCGTGAAGTAAGGATCGAAAATACGCCCGATCTGCTCCGAGGAAATCCCGTGTCCGGTATCCTCGATCTCCAGGAACAGGTAGTTGCCCGCCGAGATCGAACGCACCGGATCACCGCGGTGCTTTTCATTGCGCAACCGGAGCTTCACCACTCCCCCGTCCGGCATGGCTTGCACCGCGTTGAGCACGAGGTTTTGCACCACTTGCCCGACTTGGCTGCGATCCACATCCGCGGCCCAGAGGTCCGTCGAAAAATCGATGTCCTGACGCACCTTGGATCCGTGCAGCGCAAACGCCGCCGCTTCCTTCACAACCTCAGCCAACCGCACCGCGGCCCGCACGGGATTACCGCCCTTGGCAAAGGTCAGCAGTTGTTGCGTCAGCCCCTGAGCCTTCTCGGCCGCCAATTCGCTGTCGCGCAACCAACGGCTGGTCTCAGCATTTTCCTCCCCGTGATGCCGGGCCAGGTGCAGGTTGCCCAGGACGACCGTGAGCAGGTTGTTAAAATCATGGGCGATGCCGCCGGCGAGCACGCCCAACGACTCCAGCTTCGTGGTGCGCAACATCTCGGACTCATGCCGCGAACGTTCCGTCACGTCGCGCAGCACGAAGACCACTCCCACGGGCTTACTCTGCGGATCATTGATCGGAGCACAGCGTCCTTCGATCAACTTGGGCGAACCTGATCGATGCTCCAGCGTGGTCGATCGCGGCAGATCCACCACGGTCGCGCCCCGCATGGCGGCATCGAACGGCACGGGAACATTGGCCTGGGTCCGCTCCTGCCGCAGCACACACACTTCGCTCAGACGACGCCCGATCGCGGCGCCTTCCACCCATCCGGTCAATGACTCCGCGGCTTCGTTGACGAATGTCACCACGCCGCGTTCATCGGTCGTGATCACGGCCTCGGTCATGGCCCGCAAGGTCACCGCGAGTCGCTCGCGCTCCGCCCCCAATTCACTCTCGAACCGCCTGCGCTCACTGATATCGGAAACAAATCCCTGCAATCGAATCAGCTTGCCCGCCCGGTCGCGCACCGCGCGCACGTTTTCAGAAATCCATCTGCGACTGCCGTCCGCTGCTTCGATTTCGGACTCGAAATCGTAAACCGCATCGCGACCTTCGAGCGCCACCAGAAAGGCATGGCGACGCCCTTCATCCACATACATGCGCCCGACTCCGATTTCTTGGTGCCACGCCAGAAGCGCTTCGGGCGAATCACACCCCAGCATCCGTGCAAACGCCGGGTTGACCGATACCAGGCCCGCTTCAGGCGTCGATTCATAAACCCCTTCGATCGCGCTCTCAAACAGCGTCTTGAAGCGGCTCTCGCTCTCGTCCAAGCGCTGTTGCGCGGTGCGCAGTGCGGTCACTTCGGTCACCACCACCAACACCCGACCAAAGTCCGGCCGACCGCTTACCATGGGAACGGTCCACTGCAGCCAACCATCGCCCATGGTGCCGTCGACGCGCATGAATTTCATCTCCACCCGCAGATCAAGTTCCCCGCGCCACAGCGCCAGAATCTCTTCGCGAAACGCTCGCCGTAAACTGGCATTTTGCTGCGGAGCCAGACAACGGGCATACGACGCCACATCACTGACTCCCACCATATCAAGGGCGGCTTGATTGGCCCGCATGGCCTTTACGTTGGCAAATTGTCGCGACACTTCGTCGGGATTTTCGTCGAGCCACACGCCCGGGTCGGGAATGCCTTCCTGCCGACGCGCCTCGATCCACGCCACGACTGCCGAGTAGTCCTCCTCCACGATGGCGACGGGCGCATGGGCAAACATCTCCCGGTAGCGTTCCTGCGATTCGTGCAACTGCTCCGTGCCCTCCTGGACTTTGCGCTGCAGGCGGAAGTTGAATCCGGTCACGGCCAGCGAAATCAACGTCGCCACCACAAACGCCGCACCGATGCCAAACACCCAACGCGGCAGGCCGGCGTGGGGCGTGCGATAGATAAAATTGCGCAAATCGCCGACCGCATCGACCAGACCCAGTTCCAACAACGCGGCTGCGATCTCCGTCACACGGCGTTCGTCCACCTGCCCCAGCTCCACTGCCGTGGGTTTGATCAAGGTGCGCACCACCTCGGCCTCGCGTCGTAGCTGTCGCACATCCGGGTTCGTTCCCATGGCGGTGGCTTGAGCAGCCAGCATGTCGATGGCAGCCGCCGAATCCTCCAAGGCCGCCTCCCAACCGCGCAAAATCGCGCGGCGCATCGCAGTCACATGCGCGGGATGATAGGCCAGCTCGGCCTCGCTCGCGAACAGACTGTCGCCGTAGAACGCCACCACACCTTGATCGGCCGGTCGCAACACCGGTCCCGTATTGGCCCAGGCCATGGTTTGGTGGGCCGCCAGCTCAGACTGATGCTCGGAACGTGACTCCCATGCCACCCACTCCGCGTGCTCCGGTCCTCCGCCCATGCGATTCAACATGAGCCGCAGAGGCGCCGATTGGGGGGCAACACGCAGGGCCACTTTCTGGCCGGTGAAGTCGATCTGGTCGTGAATTTGTCGCCGCATACTGTCGAGCTGCAGCACCTGGAAGGTTTCCTGGTGTATCGCCGCGAGCAATACGACGGGATATTCCTTCAGCCGGGCGACAAACAACTCGTCGCCCCCCACCACGTAGACCCCCGGTTTGATCAGAACGGTGTCCACCAGGGATTCCTCGGGATCGGCATGTCGCAGCGACACGGCCAGACCTTCCTGGCGGAAAAATCCCCGCGTGAGCGCCGCGTAGTAGCCCGCATGGCGAAAGCCCAGTTCACCGGAGACCACCAGTTCGACCGGTGCGAGGGTTGGCGACGACAAATCCTCCCCGCCACAAATGGAGGCGATAAACAGGAAAACTCCTGTGAAAGCGCCGCGCAGAACGGCTGGGCGTGGGTGTCTGGCCAGAAACATCCGAGGTAGTCTCCTCAAACAAGGGTGGTCAGTTCTAGTGTCCAGAAACAAAATCGATTGCAAACGATTGGCTGTTTGACTGTTAGCGATCTAATTTCAGGGTCCCACCATGATTAGCACCATTCGCACCGCCGTGCCGACCGATGCCTCGATCATCTTCGATTTCATTCGGCAACTGGCTGAATACGAGCGGATGACCGACGAAGTTGTCACCAACGTCGATCAGATCCGGGCCCACCTCTTCCCGGCAAGCGGCGATCCGATCGCCCACTGCCTGCTTGCTTTTGAATCAAATAAACCGGTCGGCTTCGCCCTGTATTTTTACAATTTCTCCACATTTCTCGGACGCCCCGGCATCTATCTGGAAGACCTCTTCGTTTCACCCCACCATCGCGGCCAGGGCCACGGCAAAGCCATGCTGCGGGCTCTCGCCACCGTCGCCCGCGATCGCGACTGCGGGCGATTGGAATGGTGCGTATTGGACTGGAATCAATCGGCCATCGATTTTTACCAGAGTCTGGGGGCGACGATGATGTCGGAGTGGACCACTTGCCGGTTGAATCGCGCAGGCATCGCCCAATTGGCCGGTTAGTCATGCGTTCGCGCGGGCGACACACTTGGGCTTAAGCTTGCGCCGACGTAGCTGACACATCGCCAATCCGGCATGTCGTTTAATTGCCCCTTCTTCTGGATCGATGCATTTTCCGCCCGTGTTTTTGGCGGCAATCCAGCCGGCGTGTGTCCGCTGCGGACGTGGCCCGAAGACGCGTTGCTGCAAAAGATCGCATGGCAAAACGGCTTGGCCGAAACCGCTTTCTTTGTGCCGCAATCGCACGGGGATTATCATCTGCGCTGGTTTACCCCCGCGGTGGAGATCGATCTCTGTGGGCACGCCACGCTCGCGGCCGCTCATGTGCTGTGGCATGAACTGGGCATCGCCGGGGAACATGTGACGTTCCATTCGCAAAGCGGGCCCTTGACCGTAAATCGACTCGCGTCCGATCGACTCGAATTGAATTTCCCGTCCCGGCCGCCTACGGCCGTCGATCCCACCGAAGTCACGTCGACGCTCGCGGCGCTGGGTATCGCCCGCGCTGCTGAGGTGGGGCGCGCCCGGGACCTATTCGTGGTCTTGGACGATGTCGAAGCAGTGACGGCCGTAACGCCGGATTGGGGCGCATTGGCGGCCAGTGGTTGCGCATCGGTCATCGTGACGGCGCCCGGGAACGACTGTGATTTCGTTTCGCGCTTTTTCGCACCGGGTTTCGGCGTGCCGGAAGACCCCGTCACCGGTTCAGCGCATTGCACCCTGATTCCCTATTGGGCTCGACGTTTACAACGCGCTTCGCTTCACGCCCGCCAACTCTCGGATCGAGGCGGCGAGTTGTGGTGTCAGCATCGCGAAGATCGCGTCGGGATCGCGGGTGACGCCACAACTTATCTGCGAGGTGAAATTTCGATCTGATGTCCCCGCCAGATGCGGGAGCGGCATCAACCCAGACCGTTTTGCAACACCCAGCGCACCAGGCTCGCCACTTCGCGCACGCCCAGTTTCTCCATAATGTTCGCCCGGTGTTTCTCGACCGTGCGCGTGCTCAGATCGAGATCGGAGGCGATCTCTTTGGAAGAGCGACCGGCGGCGACCAACTGAGCGACTTCCAACTCTCGGGCCGAAAGCACGGACGGTGACGCATTGCTGGCCGAAGGCAGCGAACTCCCGCTGACCGGACCGCTCTCCGCCTGCACATTGGACGCAAAATACATCCCGCCCGCCATCACGGTATCGATGGCTTGAATCACGTAGGCGAGCGGCGCGGTCTTGTCCACATAGCCACCCACGCCCAATCCCATCAGTTGCGAGGGCAGCTTGGGTTCCGCATGTCCCGTCAAAACCAACACCCGCACATCGGGAGCCTGCTGGCGAAGCTCACGCACGATCTCGAGTCCGTGTTTGCCGGGCAAATTCAAGTCGACCAACAGCAGATCCGGCGGATTTTCGAGACAGGCCTGCAAGCCGAGCAGCCCATCGGAATAGTCGGCTACGTTCTTCCACCCCTTCCGCTTTTCCAACGCACGTTTAAGCAATTGGCGGAAAACCGTTTCGTCCTCGATGAGGATGACGTTGGGGCAATCGGATACTGGCGTGTCGACCTTACTCATTGATGACGTGGTAGCTATTACTAGTAGTAAGTAGTTATGCGCAAGCGTCCTGTGCAGGTGATTGTAAAAAATACAATTGTATCGCCCGGAAGCGTGATGTGAGCGAACTGTATTGGTCGTTGTCGCGACGCATTGCGACTGATGCGGACGAATGATTGTCCGTTAGAATCTACGTCATGTCTGCCGTAATCGCCAATTCCCCTTCGGTTCCGCTTTACCACCAACTGGCCGAATCGGTGCAACAACTGATCGAAGGTGGCACGCTCCGCCCCGGTCACCGCGTCCCATCGGTGCGACGCATGGCCCTGCAACGCGAGGTCAGCATCTCCACCGTCATCCAAGCTTACACCGTGCTGGAGGACCGGGGACTGATCGAAGCCCGCCCGCAGTCCGGCTACTACGTGCGCGCCCGACTGAATCCGGTCGCCCCGGAACCCCGCATGGCACGTCCCATGGCGCAGCCGTCGGCGGTCGGGGTGAGCGACCTCGCGGCGGAGATCGTGAGTTACTCGGGCTATCCCGATTACCTGCCACTCGGCGCGGCGTGCCCCCACCACAGTTTGTTTCCCACCAAAAAACTCGCGCGCCTGCTGGGAGCCGCCGGACGCGACGACCCCACCTTGCTGGGCCAATACAGCATGAATGGCACGCACCTGCCGCTGAGTCGCGAGATCGCCCGCCGTTACCTGCAGGCGGGAGCACCGCTCGACCACGACGAGTTGGTCATCACGATCGGCTGCACCGAGGCGCTCAATCTCGCGTTGCGCGCGGTGGCGAAACCGGGCGACACCGTGGCGATCGAAACTCCGTCGTATTTCGGCATCCTCCAAACCATGCAGGCGCTGGGCTTGAAGGTGCTCGAAATTCCGACCGATCCCCGGGAAGGCCTGTGTCTCGATTCGCTCCGCAATGCCTTGGAGACCTGTTCCGTGGCGGCGTTGATCGTGACGCCAACCTTTCACAATCCGCTCGGGTCGTGCATGTCCGACGCGCGCAAGGCCGCGCTCTATCATTTGCTCGGCGAGTTCGATCTGCCGGCAATCGAAGACGACATCTACGGCGATTTGCACTGGGGAGAGCGTCGCCCCAAACCCCTCAAAGCGTGGGATACGGAGGGCCGCGTGCTGTTGTGCAGTTCGTTCAGTAAAACGCTCGCGCCGTCACTTCGGGTCGGTTGGTGCGCACCGGGTCGCTATCGCGAGCGGGTGCAACGGCTTAAGTTCACCAACACGATGGCCACGCCGATCGTTCTGCAAAAAACCGTCGCCGACTTTCTGCGCAACGGCGGCTACGATCATCACCTGCGCGGTATCCGTCGGGCCTATCGTGATCAGGTCCAGCGTTTCTCCACCGCCATCGTGCAATCGTTTCCGCTGGGCACCCGGTTAAGTCGCCCTCAGGGCGGTTTCGTGCTCTGGCTGGAGTTGGATCCTGCAATCGACACCATGAAAATTCATGGCGATGCCTTGCGCGCCCACATCAATATTGCGCCGGGACGATTGTTCTCCGTCCGCGAGCGCTATCATAACTGCTTGCGCCTCAACTGTGGTATCCCCTGGGACGAATCAATCGCCCGCGCCCTTCGTGACATTGGCTCACTTTGTGCAAGGCAATTGAAATAAGATAGGTAATAATATCTATTATTCACTTGGGATCTTTATACCACAACCCTCCGATATTCATGTAATTAAGAAGTATTCGTAGCATTACATGCTTGTAAAAAATCCGTCACGCGGATCGTTTCTAATAACTATTTTTACGAGCTTCATGAGGCATTCCCTTTATGAAATTTCATGAATGCTACTTCCTACGGCGCACTCTACCTGAAAAGGTCCACCTTCCCGGCCTACTAAAATGAGCCCCGTGCGCACCCGGATTGATCGCTACCACCCACAGCATTGGACGTTTCTGTGGTCACCCACCAATCGCCAACTCATCGGGATATTCAGCCTCATCGGACTCCTCGCGTTGGGGGTGGTCGGACTGGCCTATCGAAGTGCGCGCACGGCCCAGCGAATAAAGACTGAGATCGACTTCACCTTTAACGTCCGCGACCAGATCGAACACGTCGAGACGCTCGCCCGCGGACTGCAGATCGGCACCCGGGGCTACCTGCTCGCCGGTGAGATGGCGTTATTGCAACCTTACGATGTCGCCCGAACCGAGCTGCCCAACGCTTTGGCCGAGCTTGAGACCCTGCTTTCGAACGACTCCCACACCGCGAAACTCGTCCGGCTCCGGGAACTCATCGCCCAAGACATCGCCTATCGGGAAGAACTTGTGTCCACCGTCGAAACCACCGACCTGGCTACGGCGCGAGCGCTCGTGGCGAATCGCATCGAAGTGCGCAAATCACAGGATCTCATTTCAAAGCTGTGTGAGGACATGAAGCAGGATGCGACCGACCTGCTGAACAAATACCGGGACTCCCAAACCGCCAATGACCGGATCGCCGCCGTGGCCCAAACGGTCATCACGCTGATGATGTTGATGGGCACGTGGGGAATCTATCTCTACGTCCGTTATCACCTCGACCAACGTCGGTCGGCGGAAGTGCAACTGGCCGCAAAAAACGAAACGCTGGTTGAGGCAAATCAGGAATTGGAGTCATTCTGCTACTCGGTTTCCCACGATCTGAGAGCTCCGCTGCGACACATTCAGGGCTACGCTCAAATGCTCCAAAAGAACGCCGGAGACTCCCTGACGGCGAAAGCCCAGCGCCATCTGCTCGTGATCTCCGATGCCGCCGCCGAAATGGGGCGTTTGATCGACGACCTGCTGGCTTTTTCCCGCTTGGGACGCGCCCAACTCTCACTCGATCGCATCGATCTCGACGGCATCGTCAAAGACTGCATCGAACGAGTCCTGCGAACCACGCCCCCGGAACGCAAGATCGAGTGGAGCGTCGGCTCGTTGCCCACGGTGGAGGGCGACCGGGCGATGTTGACCCAGGTTTTCACCAACCTGATTTCCAACGCCGTAAAATACACCGGTCCACGCGATCCCGCGCGCATCGAGATTACCCGCCGTCAAGAGAAGCCCGGCGTCATCACGATTGAAATCGCCGACAACGGCGTCGGCTTCGACATGAAGTATCTGCCCAAACTGTTTGGCGTTTTTCAACGCCTGCATCGCAGCGATGAGTTTGAGGGCACCGGCGTCGGACTCGCGTTGGTGCGCCGCATTTTGACCAAGCACGGCGGGAGTATTCGGGCGCAGGCGGAAAAAGATCGCGGGGCGCAATTCTTTGTAAACTTCCCGAGCCCGCGCCCCCTCCGCACCAAGACCGGCGCCTCCCGCTCCCCTGCTCTGGCCACGTCCCATCCCCCTTCATCATCATGACTTCCTTACCTCAAATTCTGCTCGTCGAAGACAGCCAGCGAGACGCCGAACTGGCCATGGATGCGCTGGAAGAAAATCACATATCCAATGACATTCTGTGGGTGCGCGATGGGGAGGAAGCGCTCGACTTTCTCTTTGCCCGCGGCGACTTCGCCAACCGCCCCCCGGGGAACCCCGCGGTCGTGTTATTGGACCTCAAAATGCCCAAGGTCGACGGGCTCGAAGTCCTGCGAACGGTGCGCGCCAACCCGGAGCTTTCGATCATTCCTTTCGTCATGATGACCTCGTCGCGCGAAGAGCGGGACATGGTCACAAGTTACGAACTCGGGGTGAATGCCTATGTGGTGAAGCCGGTCCAATTTAACGAGTTCGTCGAAGCCGTGAAAACGGTCGGTCGCTTTTGGGCGGTGCTCAACGAACGTCCGCGAAACTCATCCTAGCTCATGGAAGCAACCGCCCCCCTACCGCCCCGGCCCATCCGCCTGCTCTACGTGGAGGACAATCCTCGCGATGTGGCATTTGTCCGGGATATGCTGGAGGACAACGAATTAGCATGCGAAATCACAGCGGTTGACCATCGTGAAGCGTTTGTCGAAAAGCTGCAGCATGGTCCATGGGATCTCATTCTGAGTGACTACAATCTGCCCGAATTCGACGGACTGTCGGCTTTGCGCGCTGCGAAGGAATATTGCCCGCACGTGCCCGCCATCGTCATCACGGGAACCGTCCGCGAAGAAGAGGCCGTCGCCTGCTTGAAACTGGGGGCCGTGGACTACGTCTTGAAGGATCGGCTTCTTCGTCTACCCGGCGCCGTGCGGCGGGCGATCGACGGGAGTCAGAAAGAAGCCCTCGCGCGAAAAACCGAGGCCGATCTACGCCAAAGCGAACGCCGTCTGAACGCCATCGTCCACCAGAGCGAGATGCTCCTCTATACTCGCGACCAGACCGGACGATTCACCTACGTGAGCCCGCAGGTCGCGCATTTTCTGCATACGACGACCGATTCTTTACTGGGACAAAAATGGGCGAACTTTGCGGAGCCCCTGCCGGAAAACGAACGCAGCATCTGCAAACTGCAAGCCAACCCGGACTCGCTGGATTCGCAATGCGTGGTGGAGCTGCGGTTCGCAGGTGAAGAGCCCGACGCTCCCCCTCGCTGGATTGCGCTTCGCGAGAGCTTGTTCAGCGACGAAGACAACCAAACTTCGGTGCTTGGCGTGGGTATGGATATCACCGACCGCAAGACCATGGAGACGCAGATGCTTCAAACCCAGCGGCTCGAGAACCTGGGACTGTTGGCGGCCGGCATCGCCCATGACCTCAACAACGTGCTCGCCCCGGTGATGATGGCGGGCCCGCTGTTGCGTCCGCAGTTAAACGGCACGCACCACGAGCGCCTCATCGACGTGCTGGAAAAATCCGCCACACGCGGTGCCGCTTTGGTCAAACAGGTCCTTTCCTTTGCCCGTGGCGACGAGAACCAACGGAATGCGCTGCAGGTCAAACACCTCATTCGGGACATTGTTTCGATCGTGCAAGAGACCTTTCCGAAGAACATCGAGTGCCACGAGTCCATCGGGGTCGATATCCCTGCGATTCACGGCAACGCCACCCAGTTTCATCAGGTCCTGCTCAATCTTTGCGTGAATGCGCGCGACGCCATGCCCAAGGGCGGCCATCTGAGCATCGCCGTAGAGTCCCGGGAAATCACAAACGCCCAAGCCAACAACATCATCATCAGCGGACGCAAACAGTGGGTGGTGATCACCGTCACGGACACGGGAGAAGGCATCCCGCCGCATATTATGGAGAAAATATGGACTCCATTTTTCTCCACCAAGGAAAAGCAAAAAGGCACGGGCCTCGGCCTCGCCACCGTCCGCGGCATTGTGGCCGCCCATGCGGGTTACATTGAAATCAATAGCGAGGTGGGAAAAGGGACGACTTTTGAAATATTCCTCCCTGCGATGAGGGAACCCGTGCTCGCCGGCGAGGCCAAGGGCCCGGTCGATCACTATCGAGGCAAGGGTGAACATATTCTCATCGTCGACGACGAGCCCTTGGTTCGCGACATGCTCAGTGTAACCTTGGGTAAATATGACTTCGAACTCGCGGTGGCGGCGGACGGAGTGGAGGCGTTGAGCTACATCAACACACAAGGTAACCGGGTGCGCCTCTTAATCACCGACATACACATGCCGCACATGAGCGGTGACGTGTTGATCTCCGTCGTGCGAAAACTGCATCCGCAGCTCAAGACCATCGCCATCAGTGGCCACCCTGACAGCGACCAGCTCCCCTTGGCCCCGCCGGAAGACCAACCCGATATCGTCCTCGCCAAGCCCTTCAAAAGCGACCGCTTGCTGCGGGAAATCGGTCGGCTCCTGGATCCGGCGACCGCCGCCAGTGAGCATCTCGACGTTCAGAAGGCTTAAAATTCTGTGGTTCATCGGGTTGCATATTTTTCGCACGTGCGGAAAGTATCTCCGCCCTACATTTGTGCTAAAGTGGCCCCCGGGTTGTCCGATCAGGGTGGCATGGCACAAATGTCAGCAACCTTTTAGAGCTATGATCAATCGATCCGGAAGCGTAGCGCGCAAACACCCAATGCATCGACGTATGCCCGAACCCACGTCAATCGAACCGTCCGTCGACCGCACTGTCGGCATACCTTGACCACCCCATTTCCCTCTGCGGTTGGGTTCGCGATGCTGAACACACTCCCGCAGTGATCCCCTTTCCCTCCAAAAATTTCCGATGCGGCCGATGAGCTTAAACGATCTACAAAACGACGTGGACCATGACCACCGCCGAGCTATGATCGGTCACATCGTTGAGTCGATCCCCTCAGCCGCATTTGCCACCGCTGCAGATCGCCGGGGGCCAATTGGCGCAACGATCCACCGACTCGTCGGCGCGATCCAGGCATCGATGATCGTCGAAGCCAGTCCCAGTCACCCATGAATCAGCCAATCCTCCATCCCGTTTGCCGAGTCCTGTATCTCGAGGACAATACGACCGATGCGGATCTGATCCGGAATGTCTTGGAAAGCACTGATCTCGAGATCGAAATCACCACGGCGTATAACCGCGACCAGTTCCTGGCCCAGTTGGACTTGCGGTGCTGGGACATCATTCTCACCGACTACAATCTGCCTGAGTTCACCGAACTCGAGGCCGTGCAGATTGCCACCGAACGCTGTCCCAACAGCTCGACCATCGTGGTCACCGGGACCGAAGAAGAAGCGATCGCGGTCGAGTGCCTGAAACTCGGGGCCGACGACTACATTCTCAAAGACCGACTGCTCCGACTGCCCGTCGCCATCAAGCGGGCCATGCAGCAACGCCTCATCCAAACCGAGGCCCTCGCCACCGAAACCGCCCTGCGCGAAAGTGAAACCAAGCTCAAAGCCATCGCGCTCCACAGCCGCCTCATGCTCTACACCCGCGACGAAGAGGGATGTTTCAATTTCGCCAATTCGCAGGCCCAACTTTTTCTCGGCAAACCCGTCGGCCAATTGATGGGCAGCACTTGGGTGGACCACGTGCTGTCCACCCCGGAAAATCGCAAGAGCCTGTCCAAACTGGATGCCCCCTACGATTCCGATACGATGGAAACCACGGTCGAAGTCGAGCTGGCGGAAACCTCCAGCGGCATCCGCTGGATTGAAGTGCGAGAAAACGTCTCCATTTCCCCCGAAGGACAGAAATCCGTGGTCGGAGTCGCATTCAACATCACCGACCGCAAATCACTTGAAGCCCAACTGCGTCAAACCCAACGCCTCGAGAATCTCGGTCTTCTCGCCGCTGGCGTCGCTCACGATCTCAACAATGTGCTGTCGCCGATCATGATGGCCGGCCCCCTTCTGCAACCCACCCTCAAAGGCACCCGTCACGAGCGGCTGCTCAACGTGCTGGAGTCGTCCGCCAATCGCGGCGCCGCCTTGGTCAAACAAGTGCTGTCCTTCGCTCGCGGCGAGGACAACGAGCGCAGCCCCTTGCAGATCAAACACGTGGTGCGCGACGTCGTTTCGATCATTCAGGAAACGTTCCCCAAAAACATCACTTGCGAGGACATGATTGCCTCGAAAATCCCCGCTGTGCAGGGCAACGCGACCCAGATCCATCAGGTCTTGCTCAACCTCTGCGTGAACGCGCGAGACGCCATGCCGCAGGGCGGAACGCTCAGCATCAGCGTAGCCCAGCGGGACATCTCGGAAATCAAATCCAAGGAAATCGTCGACCGCGGTCCACGGCACTGGGTGGTCATCACGGTTTCCGATACCGGCACCGGCATCGACCCGGAGGTTTTGTCGGAAATCTGGAATCCCTTCTTCACCACCAAATCCAAGGAAACCGGCACCGGCCTGGGATTGAACACCGTGCGCGGGATCGTCACCGCCCATCACGGTGCGATTGAACTCACCAGCCAAGTCGGCTTGGGCACCACTTTTGAGATCATGTTACCGGCGATTCAGGAAGAAATGCGCGCCCCCTCCCTGCGCGCGTCGACCAGTCTCTATCGTGGCAGTGGCCAGCAGGTTCTGATCGTGGACGACGAACCGCTCGTGCGTGACATGCTCAGTCGCACGCTGAGGCGACACAACTACCAGGTCTCCATCGCGTCCGACGGTGTCGAAGCCCTCAAGCTCATCAATCTGGGTGGTCACGATCTTCGACTCGTCATCACCGACATTCACATGCCTCACATGAGCGGCGATGTGCTGATTTCCGTGCTCCGCAAAGTGCGCCCCGAAATCAAAATCATCGCCAGCAGCGGTCACCCCTCGAGCGCCAACCTGAGCCAACGCCCCCCCGGGGAACGGCCCGATGTGTTTGTCCCCAAACCTTTCGAGGGCGCTGAAATGCTGTCCGCCATCCACGGGTTGATTGCCACCGACGTCACCCCCGCGACAGCCGCTCCCCAGTAAGGTCGGTTCGCACTGCTCTCCATGCTCGCTTTGATCATCGATGCTTTCGTCAACGAACTCGTATGACCCATCGGGAAGCATCAACGGCGACACACTGGCCCGTCGCGGCGGAACCCCGCCCGCAGCGATCACGTCCGGATTGGCGGCTCCGCGGGCTTTTGATCGGTATGCTGCCTTGCATCTTCGGCCTCAGCTCCGCCTCGGGCGTGACTTTGCCGGAACTGGAACACCTGCCCAAACTCACCCCCAAGAAATTTGCGGCCAAATTCGCCGACTTCGACTACCGCTACTATCGAGAGGTGCAACCCGCCGAAGTCTTCCTGCGCGACAAAGTCGGCGACTGCGACGACTACGCCGTTCTCGCCGACTACATACTGCCCCTCCGAGGCTATGAAACCCGCCTCATCCACGTCCGCCTCGCCGGCCGGATTGCCCACGCGGTGTGCTACGTCACCGAGGACAATGCCTACCTCGACTACAACAACCGCTCGGTGTTTTTCCGTCTGACGAAGTCCCGCCCCACCCTGCGAGCCATCGCGGAAAAGGTGGCGGATTCACTCGACGCCAACTGGACCACCGCCTCCGAGTTCAGCTATTCCTACGAATCTGATCGCAAAACAATCCTCGCGACAGTTGCCCGCAATGCCCCCCCCGAAGACGATCCGCCGATTGGACGAGCCAACTCGCCGCAGAAATCTTTGCGCGTCGACTAGTCTTTCGACTCCCTGAACCTCTGGTCACCCCTTTTCCCTCATGGACAAACCGTTCCGTATCATCATCTCGGCCTTTGTGATCGTCGCCGCCATTCTGGCCGTGGTGGTGGGCACTTCCATCCGCAACTTGCAGCAAAGCCGCTTATCCGCCGATTGGGTCAATCACACCCATGCGGTGATTTCGGCCGTCGACGCCGTCGATGCCTCCCTGAAGCAAGGCGAAGCTGCCGTCCTCACCTACCTTCACTCCGATGAAAACAGCTACCAGACGAAATATCGGGACGCCTTCGCCGAACTCGCCGAACAAATCGAAGTCCTCAAAGCGTTGACGGCAATCTCGCCGGAAGATTCCACGCGGGTGGCTGAGCTCGAGGCCCATCTGCTCAATCGGGCCGCCGCCGCGCGGGCCCTCATCGCCGCCCACCGCGCGAAAGACGACCCGCTTGTTCAGGAGCTGCTCACCAAAGACTCCGACACCTCCGACCTCATCGCCATCACTCAACTGGCTCAACAAATCCGACTGCACAATACCGACCTCCTGCACCATCGGGATCAGCAGGCGTTTCGGGATGAAGAAGCCACCCGAGCCACGCTCTACATCGGATCCGCCCTTAACCTGCTGATCCTGCTCGGCACATTTTGGTTCATCCGCGACGACATTCAGGCCCGTCGCCGCGCCGCCCAAATCCTGGAAACCTCGAATCAGGAATTGGAAACGCGGGTGCAGGAGCGCACGCAGGCCCTGCAGGAATCCAACCAACAACTTAAGATCAAAAATCTGGAAGGCCGTTGGACCAATCAGGCGCTCACGCATCAACTGCGCTACAATCACCTCATCATCGACGCGATTTCCGACCTCGTGATCGTCGTCACCAAGGCGAGCAACATTTCCCGCATCAACCCTGCGGTCACGCGCCGCATGGGCTTCGAAATTTCGGAACTCGCGGATCAACCCTTGAGCGACTTCGTCACCCTCGCCACCACCGATGACATGCCGCGTCGCGATGCCGTGCACGACGCCATGCAAAGCGGTCACGACTTCGCAAACTGCGCCGCCGAAATTCTCACCAAATCTGCCCAGCCCCTGTCGGCGGTGCTCAGTGTCCATCCTCTGCGCGACAACGACAAAGTCGTCGGCGGCGTCGTGATTATTCGCGTCACCGAGTTCGTGTAGCCCGTCCTTTTCATCCTCTTCGATTTTTTATCCTCCCCCTTTCTATGACCACTCCGACCAAGCACATCCTTTCCGTTGATGACGAAGAAATCATCCGCGAGATGTTGGGCGAATTACTGGAGATTCACGGCTACCGTGTCACCGGTGTAGCCACCCCCAGCGCAGCTCTCAAAGTCGCTCGCAACGATCCCCCCGATCTCGTGATCACGGACCTCCAACTCGAGGAATCCGACGGGCTCCAACTGGTTGATCAACTCAGTAAAATCATCCCCGACGTGCCGGTCGTCCTGCTCACCGGCATCTTGTTCGACAGCAAGACCGTCGACCAAAGCCTGTCGCACAAGATATCCGCCTACTTGAGCAAGACCGCGCCCCTCAGCGAACTCACCGCCGAAATCCACCGCCTGCTCAAAAACGGCTGAAGTTACGGCGCGCCTGCAGCGGCCAAAACACGAGGCCCATCGGGCCGCTCCGGGGAAACCGCCGGGCGCCCGCCAACTCAGGACTGCGTCCGCAGCTCGACTTTTCCGTCGGCAAATTCCGCCTCGTATCTCGCGTTGGGCTGCAGCGACGCCTTGCGCAAAACCGGTCGCCCCTGGTCGTCGCGCATGATGACAAATCCGCGCTTCAACACCGATTCCGGACTCGCCGCCTGCAATCGCTTCCACAACGCCAACAGTCGATGCGACTCGAATTCGACCCGCCGCTGCGGCGAATGCGAGGCCAATGCCTGCCGCTTTTCACGCCACGCCGTTTGCTTCAACACCAGGGCACGCTGCAAAGCCGCGCCCAGCCGATTGGCCAGATCGTCCCGCCGCAACCACCCCTGCTCGATCTGCCCGCGAGGAGTCAGTAAACGCAGTCGACTGCGCACCCCCGCGAGTCGGTCCCGGGCCAAAACCACCCCGTCACCCAACGCCTCCCGCAATGCTGCGCCCGCAGTCGTGACCCGTTCTTTCATTTCCCCGTGGGAACTCGACAAAAGTTCGGCCGCGCCACTCGGAGTTTCCGCGCGCACATCCGCTACGAAATCGCTCAGCGTGAAATCGATTTCATGCCCCACCGCCGAGATCACCGGCACGGTGGAATCGGCAATGGCGCGCACTACCTTTTCTTCGTTGAACGCCCACAGGTCCTCGAGGCTGCCTCCGCCGCGCCCCACGACCAACACATCAAATCCGCCCAGTTCGTTCGCCGTTCTCACCATGTTCGCGATCTCGATCGCCGCGCCCTCCCCCTGCACCTTCGCCGGCAATACCACCAGCCGACCGCGCCATCCTCGGCGCAACATGATCCTCGCGAAATCCTGCACCGCTGCCCCCGTCGGCGAAGTGACGAAACCCACCACTTCCGGCAAACGGGGCAAACTACGCTTACGTTCACGCTCAAACAGACCTTCGTCCGCCAGCCGCTTTTTCAAGGCTTCAAACTCCCGTTGCAGGCGCCCCACCCCATCCTCCACCACAGTGCGCACGATCAGCTGATACTGCCCCCGCGCCTCATAGACGCTGATCTGGCCACCCACGATGACTTGCTGGCCATCCCGTAGCTCCACCTTTTGGCGCATCGCATCACCGCGAAACAACACGCACGACAACTGTGCGCCGCCGTCCTTGAGCGAAAAATAAACATGGCCGCTCGCCTGCCGCCGCAGGTTGGAAATTTCCCCCCGCACCCAACTGCCTCCGATCGTCGATTCGAGCAGCGTTTTCACCCGGCGGGTGAATGCCGTGACACTCTCGGCCTGCGGCGTCTCGGGTCGCACGCTGGAGGCTCGCTCCATGTTGTCGGTCCAATCCGCCATGCCTACTCCTGGGTCAGCTCCGGCGTCGCTTTTTTCCGCGCATAATGCCGACGCAACAACTGAGTGCCCACGGCCAGCGCGGCGATCGCTCCCGCGCCCATCATCACCATGCGACCCTTACCCGACAGCAGCGCTTCGCCAAAAATCACAAAAGCGGTGCCATACAGCCCGGCGATGAGGATGGATCCGATCAGATAAATTCGCAGCGGCACCTGAGCCAATCCCAGCAACGCACTCTGCACAAAAAACGGCGGGCCCGGCGTCACCCGCACCAAGATGGTGATGTCCCAATACCCGTCGGGTTTCACCTGAGGCCAACGGTAACCGAACCGCAAAACGAGTTTCTCCAACCACGGACGCGCCACCCACCGCGCCGCCACGTAGGTCAGGGTGACATTGATGCTCAGCGCCAACCACGTCGCGGCCAACACCAGCGGCCAGCCCATCGTCGGCGCAAACACGGACCCCGCCGACAGGGTGAAAGGCGAAAGCGGGAACCCAAATGCCGGCAGCACCGCCATGCCGGCGAAAAACGCCACCGGTCCGGCCCCCCGCACCAACTCCAACGCTTGATCAATCAAGGCTCTGACATCGAGCCCGCGCAGCACGGCTACACCCGCCACCCCCGCGATCACGATTAACGCGGCGAGCTTGATCACTAGTCCTTTGTTCGGCTTGGACACGCCGGCGGGAGATTCCATGCCGCGACGATGGTCAACGGCGCGCGCGCGCGTCAAGCGCGGCCCGGCGTCCCTCTGGTCTTGTGCTCGCCGTCCCACCGCGACATGCGTTTTAACACTTTTGTCTCCCGCCCCCGTCGTCACACCCATGGAACCCGCCGCCCCCACGATCGCCGTTGTCATGCCGGTCTTCAATGAAGAGGCCGTGCTGCCCGAAGTGTTTCAGCGCTTGACCACCCTGTTCGACGCCCACCCCGAAAATATCTGGCGGGCCATTCTCGTCGACGACGGCAGTCGCGATGGCAGCAACACGTTGATGGTGGCTCAAACCAAGCGTGATGCGCGTTTCGAATCCGTCGTGCTGACCCGCAACTTTGGCTTCCAGGCCGCCTTGGCCGCCGGGTTGTCCGTCGCCGATCAGGCGGATGCCACCATCACGCTGGATGCCGATCTCCAAGATCCGCCGGAACTCATCCCCGCCCTCATCGAGCGTTGGCGCGAAGGCGCGGGTGTAGTGCTCGCAGTGCGAAAATCCCGCCAAGAAACCGGGTTGAAACGTCTCGGCATGGACCTGTTCCACGCCACTTTCGCCGGCTTCGCCGACTCCTCCCGTAGCGAACAAAACACTGGAACCTTCGGACTGATGAGTCGCAAGACCGTGCAGGCGTTCAATCGCCTGCCGGAACGCAACCGATTTTTCCCCGGACTCCGCGCGTGGGTGAGCGAGGATGTCGCCGAGGTGACCTACGATCGTCAGAACCGAGCGGCCGGTCAGCCCAAACAAACCCTGCGCAGTCTGGTGCGCTATGCCTTGGACGGCGTATTCAGTTTTTCGCGACTCCCGTTGCGTCTGGTTTCCTACCTGGGTTTATTCATCGCCGTGATTGGATTCAGCCTGGGGGCGTTTTACGCCGTGCGCCGCTTGATCGGGATCGAACACGCCCAAACCGGTTTCACCACCTTGGTCACTCTCGTGCTCTTCCTCGGCGGCGTGCAATTGATCGGCATCGGCGTGCTCGGCGAATACCTCGGCCGAATTTACGATGAGGTGAAGCAGCGCCCGCTGTATTTGGTAAAGCACCACCATCATCGTGAGTAGGGCGTCGTTGTCTCGCCACCTGACGACGCTGGCCTGGTCGGTGCTGTTCGCGACCGCCGCGATCGCCGCCTATCTGCAGATTTTTTCGATCTTCATGCTTTATGACGACGAGGGCTACGTGCTCCTGTCGCTGAATAACTTCGCGCGCCACGGCGCGCTCTACGACCGCGTCTACAGTCAATACGGCCCGTTGTTTTATCTCGTGTTTGGCGGCATCGCCCGGCTGGGGGATTTTTCGTGGACCCATGATCTCGGACGTTTTTACACCATCGGGGCATGGCTGACGACCGCCGCCGCCAGTGGGTGGATCACCCATCGCCTGACCCGATCTCAGCTGGCGGCCATGGCTTCATTCGCCGGCACCTTCGGCCTGCTGTGGCAGATGACGTTCGAGCCGATGCATCCGGGAAACACCCTCACTCCGGTAATCGCCCTGACGGCCGCCATCAGCATCACTGCCGTGCAGCAAAGACGAATGAGCATCGTTGCCATCACCCTGGCTGTGGCGGCAGCGGTTTGCGCAATGATTAAGATAAATGTCGGGGTGTTTCTCGGTGCAGCCGGCTGCATGTGGTTGGGCCTTAACAGCACCTGGTCCGGTCAATCATCCCGGCGCTGGTTGCCGCAGTTGCTCATCGTCGGTGGCGGCCTCATCCCAATCGTTTTGATGGGCGGCCACCTGGATCAACCGTGGGCAGGAGTTTACGCCATGGCTGGCTCGGCTGCAATCGTCGCAACCGGACGGTTGACCCATCACTATCGGCAATCGTGGGTAACGCCGCCCATGGTTTTTACCGCGATCGGCGTCGCGCTATTATTCATGGTGGCGACCGTCACGATGACCATGTTTTCCGGGTCCAGTATGTCCGGGTTGATTCGTGGCATAATACTGGGACCATTGGGCCACGCGGATGCCTACCATCATGGCTTTCGCTGGCGAACCGGGACCGTGCCACTGACGCTGTTCTCATGGGGACTTCTGACGTGGGTTTTGTTCCGGTATCAACCCAACACCTTGAGTGCATCCTGGTTGAAATCGATCGCGATGGGGCGCCTCGGTTTGGCCGGATTGTTCATCTATCACGCGTGCAGTTCCCCGCCATCGACCGTCGGATTCGTGATGACTTCACTCGCTGCAACCGTGGGGTGGCTCGTCGTGCCCTTGCGATCAAAGCCCCCCGAACGCATGGCTGCGACCACGTTGCTCGCATTAATGCTCGTCTGGCAGTTTCTTCACGCCTTTCCCGTGGCCGGCAGCCAGATCGGCTGGGGCACGTTTCTATGGATTCCACTTGCGGTGGTCGCATTGCACGACGCCGGGGAGTATCTGATCCCGCCGCGCGTCAAAACGATTGCAACCGGAGTCAGCATCGTGGGAGTCGCGGCACTTGCCTTTTGCCCGCTGCAGTTGGGTTGGAATTATTTCAAACAATCGGAACCATTGGCTCTGCCGGGGGCGAAGCATATGCGGATGCCAGCCGATTTGGGCAGCGCCATCCGCATCATGACGCGCAATGCCGCGTTGCACGGCGAGCAGCTGTTTTCACTGCCCGGCAGCTACAGTTTTAACCTTTGGACGGGTCTTCCCACGCCGAACGAAACCAACGTTACCCACTGGTTCACGCTGCTGGATAACGAGCAGCAAAACACCATTATCTCCCAGCTCGAACATGGACCCGTGACGACAATGATTGAACAACACGATCTGGTCGCGGCCAAACTACGACCCGAGTTCGTTCAGGAAAGCCCGTTACTCAACTTTGCTGAGGACACCTTTCAACCCGTCTTCAGCCTGGGCCCTCTGTCGTTCCGCGCGCGCTATTTACCCGGACGGGTGGTGCTGGATGGCGCGGAGATTTTCCAGCAACCCGAGAAGAGCGAAAATTCCGCCGAACCGATTCTCGTGCGGATCGACACCGCACTTCCCGCAGGCAGCAGCGTTGTGAGGATCCAAGTGGCGCTTTTGCATGGAACAACCTCCACCGAAAATCCGGCCTGGGATTGGTCGGCCGACAATACGCGCGCCCAAATCATCCCCATTCATCCCAACGGGGTAACACGCTCCGACTATGATCCCGCGGACAGTCGATGGCCCCTGACCACTCACGGACTGACCCGCTGGCATCTGCTTCCCCGGGAGCGTTTGCCCAGCGCCGACCTCTCAAAACTGTGGCTGAAATTCATCGACAAAAACGGCGCGGTCATCGGCGAAGCCCGCTTTATCAAGCGTCCCTGAAGTTCAGCGTTTGCGCAGCACGATGATCAGCCCCACGCCAAACGGAGCTGGACACCAACGGCGCACGGCGGGCCACACAAACAGCCAGCGTAACACATGGTTCAACCAGTTCGGCGGGAGGCGATCCTCCTGCCGGACGGCATCCTCGGAGCGACGGCCCCGCCGCATCCACCACACGGCGGGAAACGCCGCCGTATTCACATACTTGAGATAGCATTGTTCCCACTGCGCATCGTGGAAGAGCGCTGCCAATCCCGACCGACTATAACGTCTGAAATGATGCAACGCCTGATCCCAGTCGCTCCACAGCTGCATCATGGCGGGCACGGTTATCACCAGTAATCCTCCCGGCTTGAGCACCCGGTGGAACTCCTTCACCGCCGCCCGATCATCCTCCACGTGTTCGAGCACATCGAGCAACGTGACGCATGTTTCCGACGCGTCGGATAGCGGGATAGCCGTGCACGAGCCTTCGACCACGGCATTGTCGGGAAAGCGCTGTCGCAGCACGGTCAATGACTCGTCGTGATCGTCCATCACCTTGACGCGACGACTCGCGCTCAACTCCTGCGCAAAGATGCCGGTGCCTGCTCCGCAATCGAGCAATGCACCATCCGCAATGTCGCCCTCAAACCGTTCAATGGCCCAGCGAGCGATCTGGCGCTTGCCGACATAGAACCAATGGCGCGTTTCCACTCGGGCCATTTTTTCATACTCATCGGAATTCATGTTCGAAGGACGTGATCTGCCATTAAGACCGGTCAAGGGAAGGGCTTGCCTAGGCGAAGGGAAGCAAAACCCGATTTTTGCCGATTCGGCAACTTGCAGACTCGCCAAGCCCCCGACCCCACCGAAACGTCGTGTCATGCCACTCGATTCGGATTCCCCGGCAATCCCCGCCATCGATCAACACAACGCCGAGATCCATGAGAATCTGCAGCACTGGAAACGTAAACCGGAGCTCCAGGCCGAATACGCCGGGTTTTACCGACTGATCGCCGCCGAACTGCCCCCGCCGGAGCACGGCCCGGTTCTGGAGTGCGGGTCGGGCATCGGAAACTTGAAATCCGTGCTGCCCGCCGCCGTGACCAGCGATTTGTTCCCCAACCCGTGGCTCGACCGACAGGAAAACGTCTATGCTCTGTCCTACGCCGACCGCTCGCTCGCCGGGATTGTGCTCTTCGACGTGTTTCATCATCTGCGTTATCCCGGCACGGTTTTGAGCGAACTGCACCGCGTCCTCCAACCCGGTGGACGCGTCGTGATGATGGAACCATCGGCCGGATTGCTCGGCCGGATCGCGCTGGGCCTTTTTCATCACGAACCGCTGGCATTGCGGGATGCGATCACGTGGAGTGCTCCGGCCGATTTCGCTCCCGATGCGATCGACTACTATGCGGCGCAAGGCAACGCGTGGCGCGTGTTCGGGGCCCAGCGCGACCAGTTCCCACTAGCCGGTTGGGAGCTCGTCAAGGTGATCTACCTGCCGGCGTTCCCGTGGATTATGACCGGGGGCTTTCGCGGGCCCAACTTGAACCGCGGGTGGTTGCGTCCACTCAACCGAGCCGTTGATCGGGTGCTGCGACTGGCACCGCGATGCTTCGCCTCGCGCATGGTCGTGGTGTTGGAGAAGTCTTCCGAATGATCCGCCCCCATCGTGAAATCATCGGCCGCGCCCGGGCCACCTGGATCGCCGTGGTATTGTGCGGGCTGCACGTGCTGATGGCCGCGAGCGTTTCGCGTCAGTTTAGCACCACCTTCGACGAGATCGCACACGTCACGGCCGGTTATGCGTATTGGACAGCTGGAGACATGCGGTTCCAACCCGAGAACGGCAACTTTCCGCAACGCTGGGCCGCCCTGCCGTTGCTCATCATGGACCTCCAACCGTTCCCCCCCGATCATCCCGCGTGGGAGGTGGGTCAAGTCTGGCATCTCGGCGAAGACTTTTTCTACGAACTGGGCAACGATTCCGCCCGTATTCTGGCCGCGGCCCGTGGCATGATCGCCCTGCTCTCCGGGGCTTTGTGCTTCACTATCTTTTGTTGGAGTCGCGATCTTTTCGGCCCCGCGGGTGGATTGGTTTCGGTCACCTTGGCGGCGTTCAGTCCGACCTTGCTCGCTCACGGTGGGCTCGCGACGTCAGATACCGCCGCCGCATTAAGCTTCGGTCTGGCCACACTGGCGTGGTGGCGGGTTTGTCACCGGGTGACGCTCACGCGAATCGTCGTGGCGGGACTCGCCGCCGGACTACTGGCGGTTTCCAAATTTTCCGCCGTCTTGTTCGCCCCCATGGCAATCATCATGATCGTGGCGCGCCTGCTGCGGCGTGCGCCATTGGTCGCGGTCTGGCGTGGCTCCACCCATTGGGTCCGAGGCGGCCGCCGGGTCGTCGTGCTGGGCGGCGTCAGCGTGGTGGCGGTTTTGATCGCGTGGTCGTGCATCTGGGCTTGCTACGGCTTCCGATATCGACCGACGAGCAATCCCGACCACCAATACTACATGCATACTTGGGAGATGGTGACGCTGGCGGATACGCCCACCCCCCGGCTGCTGGCGGATGGACGCAATGCATCGGCTCAACCGGTCAATTTCAAACCCGGCCCCCTCCAGGCCATCGCCCAATTTTGTCGAAGCCACGAACTGTTCCCGGAGGCGTTTCTTCACGGTCTGTTGAATGTCGATCGTTATTCCCGGTCTCGCCTGGCGTTCTTCGCCGGCGAGTTTCGCAACACCGGATGGTGGACGTTTTTTCCCACGGCGTTTCTTCTCAAGACCACTGGGCCCGCGCTGCTGCTGATCTTCCTTGGCACGCTGGCCTGCAGCCAGCTGCGCAGCCGCCGCGGACGTTGGTATCGACTTGTGCCGTTGCTCGCGTTGTTCGGAATTTACGGTTCCACCATCTTGACCTCGAGCTTGAGCATCGGTCACCGGCACATGCTGCCGCTCTACCCCGTTATGTTCATTTTCGCCGGAGCCGCGGCATTGCGCTTGATAAAACATCGCGGGTGGATGCTGGCCATGGTGGTAGTTTTGCTCGGTTCACACGTGGCCGTATCCCTCACCACGAGACCTTACTATCTGGCTTATTTCAACGCGCTGGGTGGCGGCCCCGAAAACGCCCACAAAATCTTTGTCGATAGCTCGCTCGATTGGGGGCAGGACCTTCCCAGCCTGCGTGATTGGCTGACAGCACATCGCACGGAACAGCCCGTATTCTTATCTTATTTTGGCTACGGCGACCCGGAGCAGGAGGGCATCGACGCGGTAAGGTTCGGCGACTCATACTTTGACCGACGTGCCCGGGTCGTCCCCGCCAAGGTCCAGGGCGGCATCTACTGTATCAGCGCCACCATGTATCAACAGGTTTATACGCCGACGCGCGGTGCATGGACTCTGAGCTTTGAAGCCACTTACGCAAAACTGCGCACTTGGGTGCAGCACTTCTCCCAACGCCCGGCTGGCGCCCCCATCACAGACATGCAGGGCAATCCGCTCACCTCTGCGGAAGTAACCACCCGCTTGTGGAACTACGAGGCCCTGCAATTCGGTCGACTGTGCCACTATCTCCAGAACCGTGCACCCGACGACTATGTTGGATATTCAATTTTGGTTTATGAGCTGTCCGACGCGGACATCAACCTGGCCGTGAATTCTCCTTTGGCTGCAGTCAACGCCGCCATCGCAGCCCGCTATACGGATGAGTCGGTCCCGTCCTCGGATGAAGTCCCCATTGATTGATCCTGTTCCGGTTCGGCTTTAATTTCGACAACACGACTAATCCGCACCAAGCGAGCTCCGTGCATTCGCTCGATCACCGGTTCCAAAACAAAACGTGCGGAAATGCGATCCCGCGGATCCACTTCGAACCCACCGTCAATGCTGATCGGGCGAATCCGCTGCGTGACCAAAACCTCTTCGAATGTGCCATGATCGAGATGAAACTGGATCTGTTCGGCCCGTGAATCCGCGTTTTCCAAAATGATCGACGGAATTCCGCGAATCATCCAATTGAGCGAGGATTTGTCGGTCAGGATGAGACGTGAACGTGGCGACATGCGCGATATGGCACGCACCTCCCACTCCATTTCGTTGGCCAGTTGATTGATGCGTCGATGATGGTTTGCGGCCGGCAAGCCCCAAGAAAGATGATACAACAGCGCACCGCCCAAGACCCAACGGGCAAGGGGCCAACCTCGCGATTCGATGGTTCTGAGTGCGACTACGATGGCCACTCCCATCAACACCGTAAACGGCATGATCAGGCGCGATACAATCGGGTCATCCAGCTGGCCCCAAAAATACGCCATCAATAGTCCAAGATTAGCCAAAATGGCGATTCCCGCCAACATGACGGAAACAATCGTGGAATCAGTGTAGCGCCAGCTACGCCAATGCTTACCGGCTAAAAACAACCCCACCAGCAGGGCCGGCAGTCCACAAAGCGAGAGCCAGATAGACCCGAGTGACCCGAAGCCCAAATTGAAAAAATAAGACCATGCATGCTGCAAATTCGTCATGACGTGCACGAAGTTGAAACGAGAATCCATGTTCTCTTTCAATTCCCACAGCGCAGGCGTCCCGGAGAGATAGCTATTGTGCAACCCACTCGGAATGAGCAATAAAGGTGTCAGGATGGCCGTGACAGGCAACAATACGCGCCCCGCCCGGCGCCAGCCTTCGATCACGACTAGTCCCGTCGTGACCACAAACAGCAATGACTCGTATCGCGTCTGCGCCAACAGCACGCAAGCAATCAGCAACACGGAGAGCCGATGGTCATCCGGCCGCTGCAAATATCGGGCCGCCAGCAGGATCGTGAGCAGAATCATGCCCAAGTTCAGCAAGTCCATTCCCGACCCGTTCGCATTTTGAGCCAGCAACGGAGTGGCGCCAAAACAAGCCAATCCCGCGAGCGCCACCCGAGCCGGAGCCAATCGCCGCACGATGGCGTAGAACAACACTAAAACCATCGGGAACAACACCGCGTTGAACAAGAATCCGTTGGATTCCCGGAATCCCAAAACGTCGTGCACCAACGACACCAGAAACGCAAAAAAGTAGGGCCGCTTGTCCACGTAGACAAAGAGCGGAAGAAACACTCCTTCCACATCATAACCCCGCACAATCGTGCCCACCTCCCGCATGCGATGCAGGTTCCACGAGGTGGCCTGCAGCACCAACTCATCGAACATCACCTTATAGCTCAGCGGAAATGCGACCCATGCGAGGACACTCAAGCCGCCCACCATCCAGCAAAGGTGTTTGAACTCCGATACTGTCATTACCCGCACCCATGATCTGGCGGCGGGCAGATCCCGGCGCACCAACACCAGAAACCAAATCAATGTGCCGGCGATACCGAAGTAACCGTATTGCCGCACCAATTCCCCTGCTTTAACCGGAGTAAAATATAGAAATCCCCCTACGATCGCCGCGACCGCTGTCGCCGTAAATGCCACCAAGCGCACCACCAGTTTGCGGCCTGCGGCCGAACGCCACGCCACGCCGAACAGCATAAAGTTCGAATGACTCGCCCCCTTTGGCTCAATGAATTTCACGGCAATTGTTTGATCCAGTTCTCCAAGTAGAGCGTCCGAATCTCCTCAATCTGCTCCGGTGTATTCAGGTGTCCCGTGGTAGTCGGCACCGCGTCACGCACTTCGCGCACCGTTTCTCCGTCGAGATCGACCGAAATGATGCGGCTGAATCGCACAAACATCAGCGTCTCCGTCTTTTGCTGCCAAACCGTTTCCAGTTCAAATTGGGGCCCCATGTCTTCCGTGGGATCAATATAATACGCTCCGGTATCACTGTTCACCCGCACCGTTTGAAAGACATAGATGCCCGAGAAACTGTGATTGCGCAGATGATACGCCAGAGACTCCGCCCGATCCC